>NZ_BOOG01000024.1 GCF_016863115.1 Sphaerimonospora thailandensis | reverse complement strand
AGCGCGATGTCGGGGAAGTCGCGGTGACGGACCAGGCCGTCCCATTCACGGTCCAACGTGGCCAGCACCTTCTTGGCGGCCGGGTGCAGACTGTAGATCGCACCCTGCTCGGCTCGGGCGGCGCCCATCGCATCAAGAGCGGCGTCGAAGGCATCGACAGCGTCGCGGTGCTCGGCGCTGCCGGGCGTCGCCTCAGCCATGGCCCGGTGCGCCGTGTACAGCACGGCGATCCGTTCGATCCACTGGTCACGCCAGTACCGCAACTGGACGTGGGCGTCCCCGGCACGGATGAAATACCTGCGTATGTGCGCCCAACACCACAGCGGATCCACGCCCTCCATGCGGGCCAGCGACTGGTAGACGGTGTAGAAGTCCGACGACACGACCAGACGGCGGCCGGCCGACATCGCGCCATCGGCGCGGCTGATGCCGAAATGCCGTTCCAGCACCACGGCCGAGCGGGTCGGGTCCATCGTGAACACCACCGTGTCATCGGCGATGAACACCCACAGCCACCAGCGGGTCCCGTCCTTGCCCTCAACACGTTCGAACACCCGCCAGCTGGTCTCATCGGCGTGCACATGGTGTGCGGCCGCGTTGCGCGCGGCGATCGCCTCGGTCAGCGGGGCCAGCAGCGCGTGCACGTCCTTCAGCGCCCCCGACAAAGTGCCCTCGGCGACGTCGAAGCCGTCGGCGGCCAACGCGACCGCGATCCGGTGCAGCGGACGGCCCAGCACGTACTTCTCATACAACAGCCGGGCCAGGAAGTGCGCGGTGAACCGGCCCTTGGCGACCGGTTTCGGCGGCACCGGCGCGACCACCGTCCGCGCGCCCGGACAGGCGCAGGCGCGCTTGTAGCGGCGCCGCCGGTGCACGATCCGCGTGATCGTCACCTGCCAGTCGATCTGCTCGCTGTCCTCATACCCCAACAACTCGAAACCGGCCCCGCACCCCGGGCAACACCGCTGGTCCTCGGGCACGTCGTGGATCTCCTCGCGGGTGTTCAGATGGGAGTAGTCCCGCCGCCCGTGCCCTTTACTCCCCGGCCGCTGCCCCCGCCGCCTGCGAGCGCCCTTGCCGCCGTCACTGCCGTCGGGCGCATCCCGCTCACCGGCCCCGCCCACACCGTCCGGCGCCGGGGCGTTCTCCTTCTTCTCCGAGGACCGGCCGAACAACATCCGCGACAGCACCGCGACCTGCTCGCTCAGCTCCTCGATCCGCGCCTCAGCCCGCTCAGCGCGGGCACGCCAATAGGCAACATCGGCGTCGTCGATCGTCTGCGCGGGGGGCACACAGCCAAGGACACACCATCACCAGCACAACATCACGCACCAAAACCGGCGTGTCGCCCCAGACCGCCCACTCCCGGCGAGCGGCAGCAAGGCGCAGCCGCCGACGTCCCCGTCACATCACGCAGGCACCGCGGCCCTATCCCTCCACGGGATCACCGAATGCTTACGGTCGGACAAACTGGTCGGCGAAGTCGTGCGCCTGCTGCTTGAGGCGTACTACGAACCGCAGTTCTCCGACCGGTCCCACGGGTTCCGCCCGAACAGGGGCTGTCACACCGCACTACGCGAGATAGCCACCACCTGGAACGGCACGACCTGGTTCATCGAGGGAGACATCTCCGATTGCTTCGGGTCTCTCGATCACAACGTGATGATCAAGATTCTCGCGGAGAAGATCCACGACAACCGGTTCCTGCGGCTGATCCGCAACATGCTAACAGCCGGATACCTGGAAGACTGGCGGTGGAACGCCACACTGAGCGGCGCACCGCAAGGCGGTGTCGTATCGCCCATCCTGTCCTCCATCTACCTGCACAAACTGGACACCTACGTCGAGACGGTTCTCATCCCGCGATACACCCAGGGGACGCTCCGGAAAACCAACCCCGAGCACAACAGGATCAGGCAGGCGCTGCGACGCGCTCGCCGGCGCGGCGACCGGGTGCAAGCCCGGCAGTTGCAACAGCGGATGCGCCGCATCCCCAGCCAAGACGCTGACGATCCCGGCTACCGGCGGCTGAGGTACTCCCGCTACGCCGACGATCACCTCCTGGGATTCACCGGACCGAAAGCCGAAGCCGAGCAGATCAAAGATCAGCTGGCCAGGTTCCTGCGTGAGGAACTCAAGCTGGAACTCAACGCCGACAAGACGCTGATCACGCACGCCCGTACCCGGGCGGCCCGCTACCTCGGCTACGAGATCGTCACCCAGCACGCCGACCAAAAGATCACCCGAGGCCGCCGATCGGCCAACGGCGTGATCGCGTTACGCGTGCCCCACGACGTGATCAAGGCGAAATGTGCCCCCTACCTGCGCAACGGCAAACCCGAAGCCAGGACCGCCCTGCACAACCTCGACGACTACGACATCGTCAAGACCTACGGGGACCAATACCGGGGCATCGTCCAGTACTACCTGCTGGCCACCGACGTCTGGAGGCTCACCCGGCTGCGCTGGGTAGCAGAGACGTCGATGCTCAAAACGCTGGCGGCCAAGCACTCCTCTACGGTGTCGAAGATCGCGGCCAAATACAGGGCCAAAATCCAAACGCCGAACGGGATACGCACGTGCTTCGAAGCCCGCGTCGAGCGTGACGGCAAGCAGCCACTGGTCGCCCGGTTCGGCGGGATACCCCTTGCACGGAGGAAGACAGCGGTCCTTATCGACCGTGTCATCCAGCCGGTGCCCTACCCCAGGAAAGAGCTGACCATCCGGCTCCGCAGGGGCAGGTGCGAGCTGTGTGAGGAAGTGGCGAAGGTGCAAGTCCACCAGATCCGCAAACTCGCACAGCTCACCAGATCCGGAACAGACCTGCCTGCGTGGGCGGCTCTCATGGCACGGATGCGACGCAAGACCCTTGTGGTCTGCCAGCCCTGCCACGAAGCCATCCACAACGGGCATCCGTCCGCGAACGCGGCGTAGATCACTGGAGAGCCTCGTGCCGGGAAACTGGCCCGCGGGGTTCGGAGGGAAGCCACGCGCAAAAGGACCTGTTCAACAGGAACCTCGGCACGTGGCTTACCCGGTCAGTGCACTGAGGCCAGACTTACCAGCTTGAATATCCCAATACCGAGAAGAATACAGTACGGCACCCAGACCATCTTCACCTTGCGATAAATTAGAGTCGCAATCGTCGCGAAGATAGAACTGAAAACCGCTAGGACCTGAACAGCAGCGATCATATCCGAATCGATCGGATCAGGAATTTCACTGTCACCATTGTAGTCACGAACATCGAAGATGTAAGCGAAGAACATCCCAAGAATCGCCATAACCCACATTACGATGCACGACGCAGCTCTAAACACCTGGGCGAATCCTGGTACCGGGCCTCGATCTACACCCTTCGATGTCGACGAGAAATCATCTACCACAGAAAGCCCTCCATTCGCTTACGGTTATTCATCACACGCCTTGCGTATTGCGCGCCCTTCCCTGCCGCATCGTATCCATTATAGCCATTGGCCGTCCTGAAAGCCGCCTTCTCCGACCAGCCCTTTCCTGCATTGAGGTCATGCAGCCGATTGGCGGCCATAAAGATGCCTTGTATCGGATCCTCGATAGAATCCAACACTTTTCCGATCGCGCCAGAGGGTGGTTTATTCGGATCATATCCCAGGGTCTCCAACCCAGTCTCGACGCTCATGGAAACATCACCAAAGGTTGTCTTTCTGGCCACCTTATCACCATCCAGCAACTTCCGCTTAAAATAAACTAAATCATCGATGATCGGTGGGTCTCCACCTACCTCCTCGTAGAGGATAGCAGCCAGCAGACTCGCTGGCACCCCATACTTATTGGCCGCCGCATTGATGACGTCCCTATAGGCTTTCACGTATCGCTCCTTGAATTCATCAACATACTTCTTCGCCTTTTTATGCTGCCCCGTCTTTTTGAGCCATCCATAATACGCACCCATTGCATCGGTCCACTCTGGCGCATCCTTTACGTGATATTTTGAAGCTGCAGCTATCAGATCTTCGTGCTGCGCAGTCATACATTCGCGCGTCACAGAATATTTGCTAAACGCTGTAGTTTTGCAAGTAATCTCTAGCTCCACAAGCTGCAGCCCACTAGGATCGGACAGACCAATGGGGTTGTTTCCTGCATAGCTGTAGGGATTAATCCATTGCGGCTTTCGCTGGTCGAAGAGCGGGTCGGTGGAGATGAACTTGGCGATGACCGGGTCGTAATATCGCGCGGACAGGTAGCCCAGGCCAGTGGAGTCGTCTTCGACCTTGCCGAGGAAGCCTCGGTCTGTGAAGGGGAGGTTGTCGGTGCCGCGGCGCTGACCGAAGGGTAGGTAGCGTTCGCGGGAGACGGTTCCGGTCGTGTCGTTGAGGGCGAATTGGGTGGAGCCGTGCAGGCCGGCCATCAACCAGGTGACGCCGTCGCTGCCGATACGGATGGCGATCGTGGCACCGTCAGGGGTGGTGTAGTAGCGCTTGCCGGTAATGGCATTACCATTGGCCTCGATCTCCATAGAGCCGAGGTAAAGGGTGGTCTTGCCACCCGGGTCACGGCGGATAAGGCGTTCACCATTGGCGTCGTAGACCATCGTGGTGTCCTGACCGTCGATGGTGACCTTCTCCAGTTGGCCGAGTTCGTTCCAGGTGAAGGTGCCGTTCTTGCTGGCGACAGTGCGGGAGGTCAGTTGGCCAGCGGCGTCGTAAGCGTAGAGGTCCGTGCCACTGGGCCGGGAGATTGAGGTGACGGCGTTGGGCCGCACCGCCGATGTCCCTGCCTGAGGATAGGTGTAAGTGGCGGTCTGACCGTCGGACGTCATGGAGGTGATGTTGCCGGCCCCATCATGGGTGTAGGACAGGGTGTAGGGGTCGATGCCCTGGTTGTCGACTGATGCCGTGCTTGTCCCGCAGGCGGCGGCAGTGGTGGTCCAGGCCTGGGACAACCTGCGCAGGCCGTCGTAGGTGAAGCACTCAGACTGGCCGGTGCTCCCCCCAGCGGCGGAGGCGGCATCCAGAATGCGGGTAATCTGCCCAGAAACATCGTAGGAGAATTGGTCGTCTTGGCTAACGATAGGGCTGCTAGTGTCCGCCTTAGTTGTGGTGGTGACCCGCTTCACCCACCCCGTGGCATCATCCCATGTCAACGTCCGCTTGATCTTTCCATTCATTCCGTACGCACGTTCAGCCAGACGAGCAGTAGGGGAATAGGCTGTGGAGTCGACGTAGGTGAACCCGCCGCCGAGGTTCGAAGTCATTCCCTCAGGCAGGTCGAGACCGGTGTAAGTCGACATCACCATCTCGGCGGGCAGTCCGCCGACGGATGGCATGGTGTAGGTAGCGACCTTACCGGTGATGGTGTAGCTGGTGGCGAAAGTGTACGTCTCGGCCAACAGTCCCTCCGAGGACGGAATCGTCAGAGTGGAGCCGGTCGGGCGGCCCATGCTGTCGTACCCGGTGACCGCGTCGATGTAGGCGTTGCCGTCTACGTACCGGGTGGCGGAGGCCGGCTGCCCCTTGCCTCTGACGGCCGTGTCATACACCCACTCAGCGAGCTTGGTCCCGGAGACGGGCTCACCTGACCACGTGGCGGTCTTCCGGCCGAGGTCGTCGTAGGTGTGGGAGACCTTCTGGCCCTTGCCGTCGGTCGCCCACAGCAGGTGCCCTGCTGCGTCGTAGGCCTGCTGGGAGTTGCCGGCGTCGGGGTCGTGGGCGGCGGTGCGGCGGCCGAGCAGGTCGTAGGTGAACGTGCGGACGTTGCCGTTCGCGTCGACCTGCTTGGTCATCCGGCCGTCGCGGTCGTAGGCGTAGGTGGTGGTGTAGAAGTCGGGGACGGTGACGGTGACCGTCTGCCAGGACGTCCAGTCCGAGCGGAGGGCGCCCTTGACGGCGCGGGCGCGCCAGCGGATCTTCCAGCCGTCGCTGAGCGTGCCGGCGGGGACGGTGACGGCGGCGTCGGCTCCGGAGGTCACATTGCCGGCAGTGCCGGTCCAGATGCCCCCGGTGCCGTGGGCGGTGTCGGCCGGATCGTGCTCGACCTCGAATTCGGCGCCGAGTTGCCCGCCGTCCTGGGCGGAGGTGACCATGACCAGCAGGGAGGGGGTCAGCGTGGTGGTGGTCTCCCCGGTGGCGGGTTGGATCCGCGGGTCGCTGACCGCAGGGGCCTGTGCGGCGTCGGTCACGCTGAACGGCTGCCAGTCCGACCAGGCCGACGTCCCGCCAGGGGTGAGCGCGCGGGCCCGCCAGCGGACCTTCCACCCATCCGACAGTTTCCCATCCGGCACGGTCACGGTGGCCTGGGCGCCGGAGTCGACGTCGTCGACCGCACCGGTCCAGATCGAGCCCGTCCCGTGCTCGGTGTCGGCGGGGTCGTGTTCGAGTTCGAATTCGGCCCGGACCTTGCCGCCGGCGGGGTCGGTGACCTGGGCGAGCAGCTGCGGCGTCAACGACGACGCCACGGTGGTCCCGTCGACCTGCTGCGAGGGGACGACCTGCAGGGTGCCGAGCACGGGGTCGGGCCGGTCCACGCGGAAGGTCTGCCAGTCCGACCAGGCCGAGGCCGTGTCACCGGCGACGGCGCGGGCCCGCCAGCGCACCAGCCAGCCCTCACTCAGCGTCTGCTCGGGGACGGTCACCGATGCCTGGGTCCCTGCCGGGACGTTGTCGGCGGCATCGGCCCAAATCTGACCGCTGCCCTGACCCGCCGGTGCGGCGGGGTCGTGCTCGATCTCGAACTCGGCGCGCAGGGTGCCGCCGGCGGGGTCGGTGACCTGCGCCAGCAACTGCGGGGTCAGCGAACTGGTGACGGTGGTGCCGTCCACGACCTGGGCGGGGGTGACCTGTAGCGCGGTTACGCCGGGTTCGGAGGGGAGATCGCCGGCGTTGACCGTGCCGGTCTGCCAGTCCGACCAGGCCGAGGCCACCTGCGTGGCCGGGTTGACCGCCCGGGCCCGCCAGCGCACGCCCCATCCGTTGGCCAGCTTCCCACCAGGGACTTCCACCGAGGCCTGGGTGCCGGAGGCCACGTCATCGACCGCGCCGGCCCAGATCTGGCCGGTGCCATGCTGCGTGTCGGCCGGGTCGTGCTCGATCTCGAATTCGGCCCGCAGCGCCGCGCCGTAGGCGTCGGTGACGGTGGCCAGCAGGTGCGGGGTCAGCGACGTGATCGTGGTGGTCTGCCCGTCGGTTTGGGACGGGGTGACCTGCAACTGGGAGACGGTGGCGGCGGGGACCTTCACCGTCAGCGGCTGCCACTCGCTCCAGACCGAGGCGTTGGAACCCGGAGCGATGACGCGGGCCCGCCAGCGGACCTTCCACCCGTCCGCGAGCGTGTCGTCCGGCACGGTCACGGTGGCCTGGGTGCCGGAGGCCACATCATCGGCTCCGGCGGTCCAGATCTGGCCGGTGCCCTGGCCTGCCGGGGCGGCGGGGTCGTGCTCGAGTTCGAACTCCACCCGGGAGGCCGCCGCGTCCGGGGTGGTGGCACGGGCGGCCAGCGCCGGTGTGAGGCTGGAGGTGACCGTCTCCCCCGACACGTCCTGGGAGGGGGTGACCTGCAACTGGTCCACGGCCGGGTCCGGCACCGTGATGGTGGCGGTCTGCCAGTCCGACCAGGCCGAGGACACAGACGTGCCGGTATTGGTGGCCCGGGCCCGCCAGCGGATGTGCCACCCGTCGGCCAGTTTCCCGGCCGGAACCTCTGCGACAGCGTCGCTGCCCGGCGTGACCGCAGCCGAGCTGCCGGCCCAGACCGAGCCGCTGCCCTGGCCCGGGTGGGCGGGGTCGTGTTCGATCTCGTAGTCGGCCCGCAGGCTCCCCCCGGCGGGGTCGGAGACGGCCGCGTGCAAGGTCGGCGTCAGCGACGACACGTCCGCCCCGGCCAGCGGGCTGATCGACAGGTTCCCCACCGCCGGAGCGGAGTTGATCGTGTAGGTCACGCTCAGAGAGGGCGCGCGGCCGGTGCCGGCCTCGCTGCTGTCGAAGAAGACCTGATAACCCGCCGAGGTGGTCTCAACATTCCCCCGCAGCTGCAGGCCGTAGTTGGGGGTCCCCGACGCCCAGGCCTGGACGATCGAGGTGATCGTCCAGCTCATGTACGTCTTGGCCGCGCAACCGTTGCTCTCCAGGGTGAGGGTCTCACCCGCCGTCGTGTAAGCAGGCTGATTGGACCAGGTGATCGTCGCCGGATCCCAGCCGGCGGTGACCCGCGAGGCGCGGATCCCCGCACGCGGGCAGGTGGAAGGCTTGCTGATCGACTTCTGGTAGGCCTTCAACGTCGCACCCTGCACGGTCGCACCCGCCAAGGCGGCGGTGTCGAACTTCACGAAGGCGCGTGACAGGCTCGTGGTGTAGGCCCCGGCGCTGATGGTCGTGTCCCCGTCATAGGAACGCGTCGAACCTTGCACCACCGTGGTATCCGTCGTGAGCGGCAACGTGACCGTCGGGTCGATCGTCACCGGATACGCCGTGGCGGGATCGGCCAAAAACTGCGCGTCCGGGCGGAGCACCAGCACCTGCCCGCCGTCGTTGTCGGCGGCCACCTCGGTGGAGATCTTCCCCGGATTGCCGGTCGCGTCCTGTCCGCCGCCGGGCGGGGCGGCCCACATCACCGGCTGCGGCGCCGACGCCACGAGTTTGGCGTTCTTGCGGTTCTTCAGCAGCAGACGCCCGTCCGCACTCTCCGACAGGGCAAGGCCCTTGCTCTGCACGCCGATGCGGATCTCCACCGGTGTTGTGGGCCGCTCGCGTAACACCACGTCATGCCGGAACCCGGTCGGCAGCACCGTCACGACCAGATCCGCGCCGTTGCCGGCCGCATCGGCGAACGTGGCCACGTTGCCGCTCACCGTCGGCTTGGGTAGCGGCGCCGGCCAGCGCAACGCGTACTCCTGCCCGCCCGCGCTCATCGTCACGAACGCCCCCGCGCCACCGGTGGACACCTCCACGGCGGCACCGTCGGCGATCGCCTTCGGCTTCAACGTCCCGTTCTGCTCGACCAGCGTCGTGTCGATCGGCACCCACGCCCCGCCGCGCCGGGTCCGGACCGGACCCGCGCTGACCTGCGTGGTGAACGTCTTCCCGTCCGGCTGGGCATAGGTGATGCTCGTCTCATCGGTGGCTTCGGCCACCTCGACCGGCTCACCCGACCGCTGCGCCTCTGCTGAGGCGCGGGTGCGCGCGGCCTGCAACTCCGCCGACGGCGCCCCACCAGCCGCAGCGGAGCCGGCGGGGGCAGCGGCGGGGGCGGGGCCGGCCGCCACGGACTCAGCTTCCGCCGCCTGCCCGGCCTCGGCACCAGCAGCCGAGGAAGAGCCGGCCGCGGAGGAAGAAGAGGCGGCGGCCGAGGAGGAGGCAGCGGCGGAAGCGGTCGGGGACGCGGCCGGAGAGGAGGCCGGCGGCATCGGGCCAGCAACGCCAGCAGCCTGCTGCCCACTCCCGGTGAGCCATTCCTCGATCTTGGTGACCTGGTCGGCGGCATCGGTGTAGTACACCGTCTTGCCGCCCACGGGCGGGATCACCTCGTACTTGTCCGCCCCCAGGTAGTTCGTGGTCGTACGGCGGAACTCGCTGCCGCCGGTCATGTCCACCTGCGCGGTCACCCGGCCGAGCCCGTCATACTCCGGCTTGGACCACTGCGGCAGCGTCGCAAGGCCGGGGTTGAGCAGACCCGAGCCCGGCTGGCCGGTGTTGTGCACCGGGGCCGAGGTCGCGGCCGTCTGCCCCCGCCCGTCGTAGGTGGTGACCTGAACGATCCGCCCGCCGGCCGGTGAGGCGGTCTGCACCTCTCGGGTGCGGCCGAACCCATCGACATAGGTGTGGGCGGAGACCCACGTGGCCGTGTCGCCGGTGCCGGACTGCAGGCGGGACACGCTGGTCCGGGCCGGCTGACCGGAGGTGAGCGTGTAGGCGACCCTCGCCGCCGGAGTGTCCCCCGACTTGGGCCGCTCAGGCGTCCACAACTGCAGCGTCCGCCCGAGCACGTCGTAGTCGATGTTCACATCGTTGTCGTTGACATCACGCATGCCGACCGGCTGCCCGTTGTACTGGGAGGACCAGGTCGTCACCGCGTGCCCGAGCGAGTTGGTCACCATCACCCCGCCAGACGGCCACCCTGTGGCCGGGGTGTAGACGGTGGTGGTCGTCTTCTCCGCCGGGTCGGTCATCGTCAACGGCCGGCCGTACCCGTCGAACGTCGCCTTCGTCACCGCATGATCGGACTCGCTGCTGTAGGCACGGGACTCGGTCACGTTCCCCCGCATCGGGGTGTTGGAGGACTCACTGGTCGCCCCGTCATACAAGGTGACCGTGCGCGCCAGCAGCGTCCCGGCCGCGCAGTCGTCCCCCGCGCGCCGTTCCTCGCTCGCGGGATAGGAGATCATCCACGCCCCGCCGGAGGTGTTACGCGCATACGTGGTCGCGGTGCAGGTGTTGTCCGAGCCGTCCCCGCGTTCGCCGTAATCGTTGACCGTGACCGGCAACCCATCAGCGTTGTAGGCGGTCTTGACCTCCGTGTACCGCCACCCCGTGGTGGTCTTCTCCCGGCCCACCTGACGCACCCGGTCCACCCGCGAGGGCTTACGCGAACCCGGGGCGGTGCCGGTGACGGTCACCGCGTACTCATACCGGGTCGAACTCTCCTCCCCGCTCGTGCCCCAGACCTGCTCCTGCAACGTCCGCCCGCTCAACTCGACCCGGTCGCTGTGACGGGTGCCGTCGAAATCGGTGAGGCTCTGACCGGACACCCCGCGGAAGAACTTCGCCGAGGTCATGCTCGAACCCGACGGGCCATCACCGACAGTGGTGGTCACCTGCCCGTAACCACGCCAATCGGTGTAATCCTTACGCCGGAACGGCTGACGCGGCGCCAAAGGATTGTCCGAGATCACCCAGGCCGGGTCACCACCGTAGGAGTAGCCGGTCACCTGCTCCGGAGAGCCGCCCACCAAGTCGATGTCGGTGACCGACATCACCAGCCACTTCGCGTACACCTCACCGGTGTAGTACCACGTCCCGTTGACGATCTCCTGGCTCGTGGTGATGAAGTAGCAGTCCAGCCCGCGGGGCCAGCCTTCGGTCGGCGGATACTGCCACGGGTTCGGGCACGGGCGGGCCTGGCCGTACTCCACCTCACTACGCCCGCCCAGCCCATTGCCGACCGCGCCGATCCGGGGGAACTGCACCGGATCCAGGTAGATGCTGACGGCGTTGTCCAGGAACGTCGCATCGAACGTGGTCGCCGGCAACGCGATCTGCGCCCCGCTACCGCCGGCCAGGCCGACCTGCCGGATCGAATCCAGCCACAAGATCGGATGCTCTTCCAGCACATCGCCGTACAACCATTGATACGACAACTCCCACCGGGTCACGTCCTCCCACCCAGAACCGCCCCCCGCCTTCCAGGTCTGAGTGGTGATCGAGGTCAGCTTCTTGCTGGTGGCGAAGGTCGGCGGGGCGAACAGACACGACGACCAGTCACCGTCCTTGCACCACTCCGGCTCATCGGTGATCCCACCCGAGGCCCGGGCAGCGGTCGCGAACACGATCCGCGCACTCGGCGTCGAACCGGCGACGTTGACGTTGTGCCCGTAACGCACCTCACGCACATGCGCGGCCCGGTCGTACTCCGGGGAGCACTCATCCCACCCGCCCAGCGCCGACGTGCAGTAGGACCCGTACTCCACATCGTAGGAGTAATCGATCACATTCCCCTTCGGATCGACCTCCCGATCCAGCATCCAGCGCCAGGTGTCCTCACAGATCTGCTCCACCGTGGAGGAACCGCTGCCCGGCTCCGGGTAATACTCGTAACACGGCTCGCCCTCATCGTCACCGATGAACGACATCAACAACGAGGAATCCTCGTTGTAACCGAACCGGTAGACCGTGCCATCCTGCGTGGTGATCCGCCACCACGACTGCGAGCCGATCGGCTCGATCTTCCACCCGTAATCCTCGACCGTGCGCCACGCACCCGTGGAGTCCTTGACGATGTCGGTGGAACGCCCGTCCACCGACAACGTCAGCTTCGATGCCGCCGGGTCGGAAGAGTACGGCGACTGCCAGCACTTGTCCGACCAGCCCTTCTGCGCCGGGTTGTACCCCAGCCGGCCCGAGCTCGCATACCCCGCACACGACACGAACGACCGCTCGATGAACCCCGTGCCCAACTCCCAGCCCATCCCTGCCAGCCCGGACTGGTTGTTGGTCTGCGACGTCAGCGAATCCACCGCCGCCGAGGAATACTGCAACGCCAGCTTCGGCGCATCCCCCGACGGCGCCGGCGGGGCCGTGATCGGGTAACTGTAGGTGAACGCCCCACCCGACGCCCCCGCCTGCCACGTCCCCGACGGCTTCAACGGCGACGCCGAGAAATCCCCCACCAGCGACCCCGACGCCGTCGCCGCAGCAGACGCCGCCACCACATACACAACCCCACCCGCAGGCACCGCACCAGACGCACCCGCCCCAGCACCGGCAGGCGCCGCACCGGCACCACCGCCGGCACCGCCACTGGCTGCTGCAGGGGCGGCGGTCGGCGAGGCCGCACCCCCTCCAGAACCGGCCCCGGCGGCGGGCGCCACCCGGACCTCGGCCGTCAGATGGCCGCCCTTCACATCGTTGACCACCGGCAGCACCCGCCGTTGCGCCGCCCGCTGCTTGGCACACTCAGCCGTCAGCGGCAGGGCCAGCACACACGCCGGCAACTCCACCAGCGTCAACCGGGAAGCGAACCCACCCCCGCCCGCATGCCGGAACGACGAATAGTCCACCGTGACCTGCGCCGCCGCCACACCAGTGCCGCCGTCCGCCCGAGTCACCCGCAACGCCAGGCCGACCCCGCCGAGCTTGCGGGCCACCGTGTTGTCGAACACCTTGACCTCAGCCGACGCCGGAAACTCCTTCACCGGCTCCTGAGACGGGATCGCCGCAGGCGACTGCGACCCCTTCGAGTTCGACCGCTGCGGCTCCTGCGCCTTCTGCTGCTCCTGGGAGGGAGACGCCGACGGCAAGCGCGACTTCGACGGCATGGGCGACGTGGTCGGCGAAGGTGCCGGACTGGCCGCGCTCTGCGACCCGTCCCCGCCTCCCGACCCACCAGCCGAACCACCGGCGGCCGGCGCAACCGACACCGGCAACCCCGGCACCGGCACCGCTGCCTTGCCCGCCACCAGGTCAACCCGCGCCGACCCGCCCTTCGGCCAGACCGGCTTCGCGGGCGCCTTCGCGCGATGCGACTCCTCCGCGGCCTTCGCACCCGGACCGCGCGTCGCGACCGGCCGCCCCTCCACGCTGCGCTCCGGCTGCCCCTGCTCGTGCGCCGCGGCGCTGGCCTGTGTGACCAGCCCGTCCGGCA
Source organism: Sphaerimonospora thailandensis (assembly GCF_016863115.1). Classification (GTDB taxonomy): domain Bacteria; phylum Actinomycetota; class Actinomycetes; order Streptosporangiales; family Streptosporangiaceae; genus Sphaerimonospora; species Sphaerimonospora cavernae. The sequence goes on along the minus strand of NZ_BOOG01000024.1, from coordinate 96,650 downwards.
CGCCGATGCCCGCGACGAAAACACCGAGCGCGACCAGCCCGGCGACCCACGACCGTGGAAAACGGCCGGGCCTCCGGCTGGACGACAACTTCCGGGCACGCGAAATCGGCACGCCGAACTCCTCCGCAGGCATGCGAAGCACACGGCACGACACGGTGCCGCTCACTCGCATAAAGCAGGAATAAACAGACCAAAGGAGATCATGAGCGGCTGACAACCGGGAGTCAAGATCTCTTCCACATCTAGATGATCACTTACAGCGATCTCGCTGGAACGATCCCCCTGCCGCCGCGAATCCGCCCAGCTCACACGACCAGACGAAGAAACACTCCAAAGATGCGGATGTGACTCACATCACACGAATACATTTCGTCTAGACGCGACCACGTCATGAAAAGTTGCGTGAGCCGACAGTAGGCGGTGGCGATCCCCGGGTGCCGACGGGTGGGTCAGGAGCCGGGGCGGGCCTCCTTGGCCTGGAGTCCTCGGTCGGTGGGCGGGCGGCTGAGGTACTCCTTGCCCGGGACGAGCCGGCCGAGCAGCTCCGAGACCGTCACATAGGTGAAGCCCTTGTGGTCGAGTGCGTCCAGCAGGTGTGGCAGCGCCTGCACCGTGGTCGGGTGGATGTCGTGCATCAGCACGATGTCACCGGGCTTGGCGTCGCCGCAGCGCTTGGCCACGACCGACGCGTTGCGGTCACGCCAGTCGAGCGTGTCGACGGCCCACAGGATCTGCGCCAGCCCCTCCTGCTTGGTCACTGCCGCCACCTCATGGTTGGTCGCACCGTACGGCGGGCGCATGACGCTCATCCGCACGCCGGCGACCTGGCGGACGATGTCCTGCGTACGGCCCAGCTCGCGTTTGAGCGCCTCCGGCGAGAGCCCCGCGAGCGACGCGTGATCCCATGAGTGGTTGCCCAGCTCGTGACCCTCGGAGACCATCCGGCGGACGAACTCGCGGGTGCCTTCGGTGATCATCTCGCCGAGCATGAAGAACGTGGCGCGGGCGTGATGGGCGGCCAGCACGTCGAGGACCTTGTCGGTCTGCTCCCCCGGCCCGTCATCGAAGGTGAGGGCTACGCACTTGAGCCTCTCACAGTCGACCTGGCGGGGAGGCGGCGCGACGGGCATACGGGGGCCGGGCCAGCGGGGCTGGATCCCCGCCAGGCGCATCCGGAGCACTCCGGTGTCGAAGTGGGCGCGGGTGCCGAAGCGGTGGGCGGCCGGGGCACGCATGGGCAGGACCCGAGGGCCGGCCTCGCCACGCTCGGCGCCACGCTCGGCGCCCCGACCGCACCCGGCGAGTTCGGCAGACCCGGTGAGCAGCAACAGCGACAGCAGAACCGGCCCGATCCGCATGTGACCCCCCCTTTTCCCACTCCACGTCTCCCATTCGACGGAGAGCAGGCGGGGGTGCGGACGCGCTAGGGATACTCCTCGGCCGGATCCCCCCGCAGAACCCTGGCCAGTTCCTCCCACCAGGGCGGCACGTCCGCCTTCAGTTCGGCGTACCGACGGGCCACCCGGATGGCGCATCCACCAGGATCACTACCCAGGTGGCGGTGTTTCACGGTTCCCTCTCGCCAACGGTAAAGATCTTCGCGGAAGCTCACGACCAGGCCGATCCACACCGAGAGCGTGACGCCGTCACCGATCTCATAGGCCTCGTGGACGCCGAGCGCGGCGAGCTCCGCCCGGAGCTTCTCGATCGCGGTGCCCGACTCGCTCAGCGTCACGTGTCCCCCTGCCTGAGCGACGATCTGCCCCAAAAGGTATGTACCCAGTGTTGAACCGATGCAGATGACTCCACTCAGTAATGATGCGACTTCAATACGTAATCACGCAGGCGTACCGGCGAGTCGTCGACGGGTTCTTCCGTACACCGCCGGGGGCCGCCTCCGGTCGCACGGAAATGATCAGCCATTACACTTCGTCGCACCATCAATGACCGTTTTGTGGGGGGTTGTTCGTGACGGTGGTGGCGCTGGCGACGGCGAGTGCGGTGATCTTCGGTACGGCCGACTTCTTCGGCGGGCTGGCCACCAGACGCTCACGGGTGTTGGCCGTCGTGGTTCTGTCACAGCTCGGGGGGCTGGCGCTGATCGGGGCGCTGATCCCGTTCCTGTCCGGCTCGCCGAACGCGCCGGCGCTGATGTGGGGGCTGGCCGCCGGCGTGGTCGGGGGCGCCGCCATCGTGCTGTTCTACCGGGCGCTGGCAGCCGGGATGATGTCGGTGGTCGCGCCGACCACCGCTGCCGCCTCGATGGCACTGCCGGTGATCTTCGGCCTGGTCGCCGGTGATCGGCCCCCGGCCCTGGCGCTCGTCGGCATCGCTGTGGGACTGTTCGCCGTCGTGCTGGTCAGCCGGGAGCCGAACGGCCCCGCCTCGGCATTCAAGATCGGCCCGGTGCTGGCCGCGCTCGCCGCAGGCGCGGGCTTCGGCGCCTTCTTCGTCCTGATCAAACTCGCCCCGGCCGAGGCGGGTGGCTGGCCCCTGCTCGCGGCGAGGGCCGCGTCGGTCACGCTGGTCGCGATGCTGGCGCTCGCCGCCCGCAGGAGTCTGCGGCCCCTGCCGGGCAGCCTGCCCGTGACGATCGCCGCCGGGGTCCTCGACATGGCGGCGAACGTGCTCTATCTGCTCGCCGTCCAGCGCGGCATGCTCAGCCTGGTCGCGGTGCTGACCTCGCTCTACCCGGCGAGCACGCTGCTGCTCGCGCGGTACGTGCTCGGCGAACGGCTGAGCCCGGTGCAGATCACCGGGGTCGGCTTCGCACTGGGCTCGATCGCACTCATCGCCGCGGCCTGAGCCCCCCGGTCCAGGCAGCCTGGTGGTTCAGACGGCCCCGTGGTTCAGGCAGCCCCGTGGTTCAGGCAGCACAGGGCTCGGGGACGCGTACGACGCCCTCTTCCCGGGCGTAACCCTCGAGCATGCCGCGCAACTGACGCCGGCCGCGGTGCAGCCTGGACATGACCGTGCCGATGGGGGTGCCCATGCGGTCAGCGATCTCCTTGTAGGCGAAGCCCTCGACGTCCGCCAGGTAGACCGCCACCCGGAACTCCTCAGGCAGCGCGCGCAGGGCGTCCATCACGACGGTGTCGGGAAGCTGGTCGAGGGCTTCGACCTCCGCGGACCGCAGGCCGTTCGACGTGTGGGACTCGGCAGCGGCGAGCTGCCAGTCCTCGATCTCCTCGGCGGCAGAGAGCTTCGGCGATCGCTGCTTCTTGCGGTAGTCGTTGATGAAGTTGTTCGTCAGGATCCGGTGCAGCCACGCCTTGAGGTTGGTGCCCTCACGGAACTGGTGATAGGACGTGTAGGCCTTCGCCACGGTCTCCTGCACCAGGTCCTCCGCGTCGGCGGGGTTCCGGGTGAGGCGCATGGCCGACGCGTAGAGCTGGCTGGTGACCGGCACGACCTCGCGCTCGAACCAGGCCTGTCGGTGATCGTCCGTCAAGATCATCTCATCCCCCTACAGACTTCTCCCCCGTTACCCGTCCGGCAGGAACCCATGCGAAAGATACGGGTCCATCGTCATACCTGGGCACTGATCGACAGCACACCCCGCGACATCATCCCAAGTGGGCCGTAAGCAGAGCGTTAATCGTGGTTTCTGATGATTCGGAATGCCTACGGCATTGGCACACCGCGGTCAGGTCACGCGATAGCCGGACAAGTCTCATTATCATAACACCAATGGCTCAATCGCGAGTAAAGTGTGGCAGACGTCACGCCAGTAGAGTGACCGCCATGGAATACGTGGACCGGCACGACCCGACCACCCGAGCGTGGGTGGCCGAGGCCATCCAGGCGGTGGAGGCCGACGCCAACCGCAGTTGCGACACTCATATGCATGTCTTCCCACTCCCTACGCGCTGGGGGATCGACCTCTACCTGAAAGACGAGTCGGTGCACCCGACCGGTTCACTCAAGCACCGCCTCGCCCGGTCCCTCTTCCTGTACGGCCTGGCCAACGGCTGGATCGGCCCCCAGACGACGATCATCGAAGCGTCCAGCGGCTCCACGGCGGTCAGCGAGGCGTACTTCGCCCGTCTGCTCGGCCTGCCGTTCATCGCGGTGATCCCGGCGACCACGTCCCCGGAGAAACGGGAGATCATCGAGTTCTACGGCGGCAAGTGCCACCTGGTGGCCGATCCGGGCGCGATCTACGCGGAGTCCCACCGGCTCGCCGCCGAGACCGGCGGCCACTACATGGACCAGTTCACCTACGCCGAACGCGCGACCGACTGGCGGGGCAACAACAACATCGCCGAGAGCATCTTCCAGCAGATGACCCTGGAACGGCACCCGGAACCGCTGTGGATCGTGGTGGGCGCGGGCACCGGCGGCACCTCGGCGACGATCGGCCGCTACATCCGCTATCGCCGGCATCAGACGCGGCTGTGCGTGGCCGACCCCGAGGGCTCAGTGTTCTATCCGTCCTGGGTCTCCGGCGGAGAGCACGCCGGAAACGGGTCACGGATCGAGGGCATCGGGCGCCCCCGGGTGGAGCCGTCGTTCCTGCCCACGGTCATCGACCGGATGACCCGGGTGCCCGACGCGCTGTCGATCGCCGCCATGCACTGGGTCAGGGAGGTCACCCGCCGCGACGTCGGCGGATCGACCGGCACGAACATCGCGGCGGCCGTGCAGGTCATCAGGGAGATGCGGGAGAAGGGCGAGCGCGGCAGCGTCGTCACGTTGATCTGCGACGGCGGCGAACGCTACCGGGACACCTACGGAGACCCCCGCTGGCTCGCCGAGAAGGGGATCGACATCGCCCCCCATCTCGCCGAGCTCCGCGAGTTCCTGGCCTCCTAGACGTCGAGGACGGCGCGGCGCAGCGGAGATCGGGACACGGCCGCCGACAGCAACAGCCAGCTCATGCCGGAGACGGCGAGGACCACGTACATGTCGTTCAGCGCGTTCTCCAGCACGCCCGTGACGATCGACGCGAGCGGAATGGAGCTGAACGCGAGCATTCGGGCGGTGGCGAGGACCCGGCCGAGCAGCCGCTCGGGGATGAGCCGCTGCCGGAGGGTGAGCGCGGACACGCCGAGCACCCCCGCCGCGGCGAACTGCACCAGCCATGCCGCTCCGATCGCCACCGGGCCGCGCGCCGGGATCAGGCACAGCACGGCCAGGCCGCCCACGGCCATCGCCCAGATCATGAGCGGGCCCGGTGGAAAGCGCCTGAGCAGACGACCGACCAGCGCCGCGCCGAGCACCGCGCCGACGCCCTGCATGCCGTACACCACGCCGATCTCGGTCGGCGTGAACCGGTGGTATTCGGTGAGGTAGAAGATGAGGTTGGCCAGGGCCAGCCAGATCGCGAAGTTGCCCGCCATGGAGAGCAGGGCGCTGGACAGGACGATCCGGTTCTCCCGGAACAGGTAGCGCAGGCCCTCCCGGATGTCCGCGAACACCGATCGCCCGACAACAGCGGCGGCACGGCCGGCGGCCTTGACCGCGGGCATACGGCCGATGAGCAGGATCAGCAGGGCAGACACCAAGAACGTCGCGGCGTCCAGGAAGATCGCCGCCTGGTAGCCCAGCGCCGTCACGACGGTCGCGCCGATCATCGGCCCCACCGCGCTGAGTGTCCAGTCGCCCATGTGGGCACGCGCGTTCGCCGTCGCCAGACGCTCCGGCGGCACCAGCGCGGGCAGGATGCTCTGGAAGGCCGGCTGATAGAGCGGATCGACGCAGGCCAGCAGGAAGGTGAGCACGAAGATCAGCCAGATCGGCTGCGCGCCCGCCATCACGAACAGGGCCAGGGCGCAGGCGATCACCCCGGCGGCCAGGTCCCCCGCGATCAGCACCCGCCTGCGGTCGAACCGGTCGGCGATCACTCCGCCGAACATCGCGAGCAGGAGGTAGGGGAGGTACTCCAGCGCGTACAGCCCACCGGTGGCCAGGGCGGAGTCGGTCAGGTGCAGCACCAGCAGGGGAAGGGTCAGCCGATACATCCAGTTGCCGACCGACGAGGTGAGATAGGCCGCGAGCAGCAGCCAGTACCGGTGGGCGGGGTAGGCCTTCGCCTCCGGCGCCGGTTGACCGACCGGCCTCGCCGGGGTCTCCTCCCGCACCTTTCAGCTCCCCGCAGCCAGTGCGCGCCGTACGTCCTCGTCGTCGGGCGCCAGTTCCAGCGCCCGGAGCAGGTCGGCCCTGGCCTGCTCCTGCCTGCCCAGCGCCCGCAACGCGACGGCCCGGTTGAACAGCGCGGTGAACAGCTGCCCGGCGTCCTCCTCCCCGAGCTCGACCGCCCGGGTCAGGTCGGCCACCGCCCCTTCGGGGTCGTCCGTCTCGAAGGCGAGAACGCCCCGGGCGGCCCAGGCGGACGCGAGGCCGGGGTCACGGTCGACGGCCGCGTCGAGCGCCTTGCGCGCCTCCGCGTGCCTGCCCTCGGCCGTCGCCACCTGCCCCAGCACGCACAGCAGGTGGGCGTTGCCCGGATCCAGGGCCAGACCCCGTTCCGCGTCGTCACGAGCCCTGCCGTACTCCCCGGCGCCCGCCAGCAGACCCGCCCGGTTGACATAGGCGACCGCGAAGCCGGGATCGAGTTCCAGCGCGTAGTCCAGGTCGGCCAGGGCTCCCTCGTGGTCCCCGGCGGCGAACCGGATCTCCGCCCGGTTGTAGTACGGCTCCGGGAAGGGCGGGCTCACCCGCATCGCGGTCTCGTAGTCGGCGACCGCGTCGTCGTGCCTGCCCAGACGGCACAGCAGGTTGCCGCGGTCGATGTAGTAGTCGGGGTACCGCGGGTCCGCCTCGATCGCGGCGGTCAGGTCCGGCAGCGCCTCGTCCGGCCGGCCGAGCATCGCGGTCAGCTGGGCCCGGTTGGCCCGCAGGACCAGCCGGTGGATCGGATGCTCGCCCGGGTCCAGATCGCGCTCCGCCAGCTCGATGGCCTCCTCGACGAGCCGGTACGCCTCGGTGAGCCGGCCGCGGCGGCTCACCACCAGGGCCTTGCCGTTCAGGTCGAATCCCAGGTGGAAGGCGCGCACCCGGCGGTCGGGCAGCAGCGAGGTGAGCGCCACCGCCTCGTTGATCCAGGCCAGCGCCTCGTCGGCGTCCCGCCGGGCGGGGTCGTGGTGGCGCACCAGCAGCATCGCCGTGGCGTACGCCGCCGTCGCCCGATCCTTCGCGTCGACGATCTCCCGGCGGGCCAGGTCAAACAGCGCGCGGGCCGCGTCCTCCCGCTCGGTGGCCCCCAGCGCGGACGCCGTGCTGTGCAGGATCCGCCACCAGGCCGCCGGGTCGGCCTCCCGCTCGATGATCCGCAACGCTCGTTCACCGAGCTCGGCCACCGCGTGGTGGAAGCCCTCGACCAGGCACTTCTCCACCGCGAACGCGAACGCGTCGATCGTCGCCCGCAGGTCGCCCCCGTGCTCCCGGTGGTAGGGGATGGCCCCCAGCCGCGGTGCGACGAGCCCGGTCGAGGCCAGCGCGTCGGCCCGTTCCCGGTGCCGCCGTGCCCGTTCCCCGGGCTGCATCCGCTCGTACGGCTCGCGCACCTCCGGTGCGTCACAGGTGCCGTCCAGCTCGACATAATCTCCCAGACGCCCGGCATCCCCCACAAATCTGACATCTCCATCGGGTCCGGCCGCCCGCACACGCGGTTCACGAGGCTCGGCGTACTGCCGGAGGGCGGCCGCCAGCTCGGGATCGGGATCGGCCGCGCAGACCACGAGCGTGAGCAGGGCGGGGTCCAGACGGCGCAGCAGGACGGTGAGGAGCTCGCGGTCAGTGTGGTCGGCCTGGTCGACCTGCTCCACGACGAGTGCGCGCGGCCCATCCGATCCCGCCTGATCACGCAGGTAATCGCGGAGGAACTCGGCCAATCCGTTGGCGATTCGCAGTGTCCGGCGCGGCGCGGGCACCAGGATCCGCTGCGGCCTCGGCAGGCCGGCGGCGATCGACTGCCGCCGGGCGGGGACCATGTCGCACAGATCGGGCGCGGCCGTACGGATCTCGATGTCGTGCGCGGCCACCAGGTCGGGCCGGCGCTCCAAAGCGCCCGGCACCAGCGCGTGCAGCAGGGCTCCAGCCGCGGTGTACGGTCCGCACCGCCGCCGGTGGGCGTCGATCGGGGGCAGCAGGAGCTGCGACGTCACCACCTCGTCAGCCCGGTGTGGATTCCTGATCCATAGATGACGCACCCGCTCTCCTCCTACTCCCGCGACCGGCTCGAACGAGAACGAAGCCGGTGCCCCGGGTTGTGTTCAACCCCGACGGGCGCCGGCTTCGTCGTCGATCAGATCCCGTGCCGAGGGCTGGCCGCGGCGGAGAGCTTGACCGTTCCAGGCTTGTGAACAACGATCTTCTTCATGTCGATCCCTCCCGATCATGTGGCAAACGAGGGAAATATCAACATAAACCAGATCACTTAACAAGGCTTCACTGGAGATTGTCCGGAATCGGACGGATTTCGGCGCGATCAATCCCCCACAATGGCATCGACGAAAACCTCCGGATCGAAGGGCGCCAGATCATCGGGGCCCTCGCCCAGGCCGACCAGCTTGACCGGAACCCCGAGCTCGCGCTGCACCGAGATCACGATCCCGCCCTTGGCGGTGCCGTCCAGCTTGGTCAGCGCGATGCCGGTGACGTTGACCACCTCGGCGAACACCTGGGCCTGGCGCATGCCGTTCTGCCCGGTCGTCGCGTCGAGGACCAGCAGCACCTCGTCCACCGTGGCCTTCTTCTCGATGACCCGCTTGACCTTGCCCAGCTCGTCCATCAGCCCGGTCTTCGTGTGCAGACGGCCGGCCGTGTCGACGATCACGGTGTCCGCCTTGTCCTCGATGCCCCTGGCCACCGCGTCGAACGCCACCGACGCCGGGTCGCCGCCCTCGGGACCGCGTACGGTCGCGGCGCCCACCCGGTCGCCCCAGGTCTGCAGCTGATCGGTCGCCGCCGCCCGGAACGTGTCGGCCGCGCCGAGCACGACCTTCTTGCCGTCGCCGACCAGCACCCGGGCCAGCTTGCCCGACGTGGTGGTCTTGCCGGTGCCGTTGACGCCCACCACCAGGACGACGGCCGGCCGCTCGCCGTGCGGCTCCGTGCGCAGGGTCCGGTCGAGCTCCGGGGAGACCTGCGTGAGCAGCTCCTCCCGAAGCAGCTTGCGCACCTCGGCCGGGGTGCGCGTGCCGAGCACCTTCACCTTCGTCCGCAGGTCCTCCACCATCGCGCGGGTGGTGGACACGCCGATGTCGGCGGTGATCAGGGTCTCCTCGATCTCGTCCCACGCGTCGTCGTCGAGGCGGTCCCGGGACAGCAGTTCGAGCAGGCCCCGGCCGAGCATGTTCTGCGATCGGGCCAACCGGCTGCGCAGCCGTACCATCCGGCCGGCCGACGGCAGCGGGATCTCGATCTCCGGAGCCTTGAGCAGCTCCTCGACGGGAGCGACCGGCGGAGGAGGCAGCGTCGTCGTCGCGCCGCCCTCTTCTTCGCTCGGGCCCGCCTTCGCCGGTTCCTCAAGCGTGGGCGCGGGCGGCTCCGGCGGCGCCTCCACGGGCGGGAGGCCCCTGCCTTTCGGCCGGAGCAGCAGGAACAGGCTCCCCACCGCCAGGACGGCGATGGAGATCACCATCACGATTATGCCTACGTATGCGTCCACACCATGCAGTTTCCCAGATCAACCGCGATGCTCCCGTCACCGCACCCATGACGCGTCACCCGAGTCCTGGGACGGTCAGTCCCTCAGCCGCTGACTGACCACCTGGGTGACGCCGTCACCCCGCATCGACACGCCGTACAACGCGTCGGCGATCTCCATCGTGCGCTTCTGGTGGGTGATCACGATGAGTTGGGAGCTCTGCCGCAGCTCCTCGAAAAGGGTCAGCAGGCGCTGGGTGTTGGTGTCGTCCAGGGCCGCCTCGACCTCGTCCATCACGTAGAACGGCGACGGGCGTGCCTTGAAGATGGAGATGAGGAAGGCCACCGCCGTGAGCGACCGCTCCCCGCCCGACAGCAGGGACAGCCGCTTGACCTTCTTGCCGGGCGGCCGGGCCTCCACCTCCACCCCCGTGGTGAGCATGTCGCTCGGGTCGGTCAGCATGAGCCGCCCCTCACCGCCGGGGAACACCCGCTGGAAGATCTGCGCGAACTCCCGCGCCACGTCCTCGTAGGCCGCGGCGAACACCTGCTCGACCCGCTCGTCGACCTCCTTCACCACGAGGAGAAGGTCCTTGCGGGTCTTCTTGAGGTCTTCCAGCTGGGAGGTGAGGAACGCGTGCCGCTCCTCCAGCGCGGCGAACTCCTCGAGAGCGAGCGGGTTGACCTTGCCGAGCTGGGCCATCTGCCGCTCGGCCACTCTGGCCCGCTTCTCCTGCTCCTCCCGGACGTACGGAACCGGCGGCTCGCCCGGCACCGGGGCCTCCGGGCCGTACTCCGCGATCAGCGGCTCGAGTTCGAGGCCGAACTCCTCCATGGCCCGCTGCTCCATCTGCTCCAGCCGCAGCCGCCGCTCGGTCCTGGCCATCTCGCTGCCGTGCACCCGGTTGACCAGGGCGTCCAGCTCGGCGCCGAGCTCGCGCACGCGCAGCCGTACGGCCTTGAGCTCGGCGTCGATCTCCCCACGCGCCCGCTCCGCCTCGTCGCGCTCCTGCGCGGCGGCGGCCAGGGAGCCCTCGATGGCGCGCAGCGCGGCCCGGGCCCCCTCGACCACGGTGGCGGCGGTCTGCGCCTGCGCCCGGCGGCGTGCCCGCTCGGCCGCCGCCTGCGCGCGGTCCTCACGTTCCCGCCTGGCGGCGCGCAGCAACCCGTCCACGCGCCCCGCGATGCCCCTGGCCCGCTCCTCGGCGGTGCGGACGGCGAGCCTGACCTCCATCTCGGCCTGCCGGGTGACCCCGCAGGCCGCTGCCAGCTCGTCCCGGGCGTCGGTGGTCGGCTCGGCCTCCAACTCGGCCGCGTACTCCGCCTCCGCGAGCCGTTCCTCCAGCTCCACGACGCCCGCCTGGGCGGTCTCCCCGGCCTCCTCGGCGTCCTGTACGGCTCTGGCCAGCCGGGCGGCCTCGTCCTGGGCGGCCTTGACGGCGGCCTCCAGACGGGCGAGGTGCTTGGCCGCCTCGGCCGCCCTCCTGTCGGCGTCCCGCTGTCTGCCGCGCAGCCCGTCGAGCACGGCCTGGGCGGCGTTCAATCCGTTCTGGGCGCTGTTGACGGCGTTCTGGGCGGCGCTCACGCCGCTGCTCGCCTCGGCGACCCGGGCCTGGGCCGCCTCGACGGCGAGCCGGCACGCCTCCTCCGCGGCCGTCGCCTCGGCCAGCGCCTCGGCGTGCCGCTCGGCGGCCGCTCGCGCGGTGGCCGACTCGGCGGCGGCCTCGTCCAGCGCCCGGCGCATCTGCAGTGCGGAGCTCTCTCCCGCCGCGCCGCCGCGCGCCGCGTGGGCGCCGAGCACGTCGCCCGCCCGGGTGACCGCCCGCAGATCCGGCCGCAGATCAACGACCTTGCGCGCCGTGATCAGGTCGGGGACGACGACCACGTCCGCCAGGAGCGCCTCGGCCGACGGGCGGAGCTCCTCGGACACCTTCACCAGGTCGGCCGCCCATGCGGCGCCCGCCACCGGTGGTTCGGCGGCCTGCCGCACGGCCCCCTCCGTCTGCTCGACCGACTCGGGGCCGACCGACTCGGGGCCGGCCGCGATGAGGAGGGCGCAGCGGCCGCCGCCGCAGTCGCGCAGCTGCTCCACCGCTGCCACGGCGGCCGTCAGCGAGGCCACGGCCACGCCGTCGACCGCGAGCACCGCGGCGACGGCCGCCTCCGCTCCGGGCTCCACGTTCAACAGGGCGGCGATCGGGCCGAGAACTCCGGGCAGCCCCGCGCCGAGCAGCGCGGCCGCCCCGTCGGCGCCTCCGGCGAGGCTCATCTCCAGCGCCTCGCACCGCGCCTGCAGCGCGGCCATCGTACGCTGCGACTCCTGGTCGGCGGCGCGAGCCGCGGTGACGGCCGATCCGGCGGCGGCCAGCGCCTCACGCGGCGCCGTCAGGGCGGCGCGCGCCTCATCCACCACGGCCTCCGCCTGCACGCCCACGGCCCGGGCCTCCTCCACGGCGGCACGGGCGAGGTCGACGCCCTCCTGTGCGGCGGCCAACTCGGCGGCCAGCTCGGGGTCGGCGACCGGTTCGCTCGACTCCTGCGCGTCGTGGTCGACCCGCGCACGCTCGGCGCGCTGCCGAGCCTCGTCGAGAGCCCTGGTGAGCCGTCCGACCTCCTCGCCTGCGGCACGGGCGCGGCTGCGTGCCGACTCGACCTGGCCGCGGAGCCGGGCGAGGGCCTCGCGCCGGTCGGCGGCGGCCCGCGCGGCGGCGGCCAGGCGCCGCTCCTCCGCGGCCAGCGCCTCCTCGGCCTCGGCCCGGATCTCCACGGCCGCTGCCAGGCGCTCGCGCGCCTCCTCCAGCTCCTCGGACAGCGTCCGCTCCTGCTCGCGGACCTCGGCCGCCTCCCGCTCCAGATCCTCCGGGTCGCGCCCACGGCGCTCGATCGAGGCGGCGTCCGCGGCGTGCCGCTGCCGTTCCGCGGCGAGGCCTTCGACGCCGCGCAGCCGTTCCCGCAGGGCCGACAGGCGGTAGAAGGTCTCCTGCGCCGCCTTCAGGCGCGGCTGGGCCTCGTTCTCCGCGGTCTCCAGCTCGGCCTCCCGCCGCTGCCCCTCCGCGAGATCGTTCTCGACCCGGGATCGCCGCGCCTGTACGGCCGCCTCGTCGGCCTCCTCCCGCCGCAGCGTGTCGCGGAGGGTCACCACGTCGTCGGCGAGCAGGCGCAGCCGTGCGTCCCTCAGGTCGGCCTGGATCACCGCGGCCTTCCTGGCGATCTCAGCCTGGCGGCCCAGCGGCTTGAGCTGGCGGCGCAGTTCGGTGACGAGGTCCTGGACGCGGGTCAGGTTCGCCTGCATCGCGTCGAGCTTGCGAAGCGCCTTCTCCTTGCGCTTGCGGTGCTTCAGGACGCCCGCCGCCTCCTCGATGAACGCGCGGCGCTCATCGGGGCCGGCGTGCAGCACCTGGTCGAGCTGGCCCTGCCCGACGATCACGTGCATCTCGCGGCCGATGCCGGAGTCCGACAGCAGCTCCTGGATGTCGAGGAGGCGGCAGGTGTCGCCGTTGATGGCGTACTCGCTCTGGCCGGACCGGAACATCAGCCGGCTGATCGTCACCTCGGTGTAGTCGATGGGGAGCGCCCCGTCGGTGTTGTCGATGGTCAACGTGACCTCGGCCCGGCCGAGCGGCGGCCGGCTCGAGGTGCCGGCGAAGATGACGTCCTCCATCTTGCCGCCGCGCAGCGACTTGGCGCTGTGCTCGCCCATCACCCAGGCGAGGGCGTCGACGACGTTGGACTTGCCTGAGCCGTTGGGGCCGACCACGCAGGTGATGCCGGGCTCGAACCTCAGAGTGGTCGCGGAGGCGAAGGACTTGAAACCGCGCAGGGTCAGGGCCTTCAGGTACACCTGTCGCCCCCTCCCCCCGCCCACGCGTTCTGGGGAAGACTATCGCTCCGGCGACTTCCAAACGTCGCATACGCTCAGCGAACGGTGTCTCCGAGTCGTGTCTCGCCCGGACGTTCTGAGCGCGAAATCGGTGACGATCCGTACGAACTCCGAAGGAGGCACGGGCGGAGCGGTGCGGAAAGTATGGCGAAAGCGAGAGGAAGCGGATCCGGAAATGGCAAGGGACGCCTTTGCGGGGCGTCCCTACAATCCGTTTTCCAATCCCCTGCCGGTCCTCAGGTGAGAACCGGCTCGCGATCCTGCAGCCGGGCCAGGGCTTCGTCGCGAGCTTGCGCCGCGAGCGCGTCGTTCTGCGCCTGGAGCCGGGTGAGTTCTGCCTCCAGATCACGGACGCGCTGCTGGAGACGGCGCATTTCCGAGATCATCCGAGGGTCAGGACCGCCGACGTGGCCGAGTAGAGCCTTCGCCATAGTAAAGGGTCCTCCACGCTGAGTGACCAGACTGGTTCGCGCACTTCTATACCGCGGGAGGGGTGCGCGTGGTTCCTCTCAAGAGTCGCACCGGCAATGGAGGCGGTCAAGTTGAACGCTCCACACAGACGGCCGGTAGGCACTCTCGACAGGTAAATATACCCGATTTGGTGGGTTTGGGGGAAGGCCTACCTCTCTACAAACCCGGCCATACTTCCCTTAGCGTCGCTCCATCGCTCAACTACCCCCTCCACCTGGCCGGGCGTGTCGCCGCCGCGTAACGCCTCGAGAAGCTTCTCGCACGATTCCCGGGGGCCTTCGGCCACGACCTCGACTCTCCCGTCGGCGAGGTTCGCGGCCCACCCGGACAGGCCGAGCTCGAGCGCCCGGGACCGGGTCCACCAGCGGAACCCGACTCCCTGCACCCGTCCCCGGACCCATGCGGTCAGCCGAATCATGCTTACCAGTATCCAAAGCCGCCTCGCGCGCCGCACGCCGGGGTCCATCTGACCATAAGAGAGCAGGTGGAGCACCAGGCTGTTGCTACGGATGAGCATTTCTGGGACGTGGCTGACATTTCGGACAGCTGTAGGAGGACCTGTTCATGAACGCCTCCCGCCTGACCGGCGTCCCGCAGCGGGGACAGGGGCGGTCCCGCCTGCCGTACACGGCGAGCGACCGGTCGAAGTAGCCGCTCTCCCCGTTGACGTTGACGTACAGGCTGTCGAACGACGTGCCGCCCTGCTCCAGCGCCTCGGCCATCACCTCGCGGACCGCCGACAGCAGTTCGGCGATCTTCGTTGTGGTCAGCGTCTCGGTCGGCCTCGCCCAGTGCAGCCGCGCCCGCCACAGCGCCTCGTCCGCGTAGATGTTGCCCACCCCGCTGATCAGCGACTGGTCCAGCAGCGCCCGCTTGATCTCAGTGCGGCGCGACCGCAGCCTGGTGGCGAACTCCTCGTCGTCGAACGCGTCCTCCAACGGGTCTGCCGCGATGTGCGCGATCGGCTCGGGTACCGGTCGCGGCAGCCGTACGGCCATGGGCGCGACCAGCAGATGACCGAACGTGCGCTGGTCGACGAAGCGCAGTTCCGGGCCGCCGTCCGTGAAGGACAGCCGCACCCTCAGGTGCTTCTCCATGGGCGTGCGGGGATCCACGACGAGGAGCTGGCCGCTCATGCCCAGGTGGGCGATGAGCGCCTCACCCGCACCGGCCTCGCGGCCCAGTCCGTCCTGGCCATCCGGGCCGGCGGTGACGTCCTCACTGCCGAGCAGGGGCAGCCACAGGTACTTGCCGCGGCGCTCGACGGAGGCGGCGGTCCGGCCCTTGAGCCGGTCGGGCAGGCTGCCGACGTTCCTGCGGACGGCTCGCGGGTGCAGGACCTCCGCCGACGCGATCGTCCGGCCGGCGACCCAGCGTTCCAGCCCACGCCGGACGACCTCGACCTCGGGCAGTTCAGGCATCCGTCAGCTCAGCTCTTTCCAGCTCTGTCCAGCTCAGCTCTGCCCGAGCTCGGCGGCTTCGCGGGCGTCGCGCAGCGCGCGGATCGCGGTCCAGGCCGCCTCGGCGGCCTGCTGCTCGGCCTCCTTCTTGCTACGCCCGGCACCCGTGCCGTACTCCTGACCGCCGACGCGGACCGTCGCCACGAACGACTTGGCGTGGTCGGGGCCGCTCTCGTCGACGTGGTACTCGGGCACCCCGAGCGCCTCAGCCGCGGTCAGCTCCTGCAGGGACGTCTTCCAGTCGAGCCCGGCGCCGAGCGAGGCCGACCGCTTGATCAGCGCGTCGAAGAGCAGGTGGACGACGCGGAACGCCTCGTCCAAGCCCTTGTCGACGTAGACCGTGCCGATCAGCGCCTCCAGCGTGTCGGCCAGGATCGACGACTTGTCGCGCCCGCCCGTGCCCTCCTCGCCACGGCCGAGCCGCAGATACCTGCCCAGGTCGAGGGTCCTCGCGACGTCCGCCAGCGCCCGCATGTTGACGACCGCCGCACGCAGCTTGGCGAGCTGCCCCTCGGGCAGGTCGGGATGGTTGCGAAACAGCGTGTCCGTGACGACCAGGCCCAGGACCGAGTCACCCAGGAACTCCAGGCGCTCGTTCGTGGGCAGGCCGCCGTTCTCGTACGCGTAGGAGCGGTGCGTCAGCGCCCGCTCCAGGATGTCCGTGCTGAGCCGGACGCCGAGCACCTGCTCCAGATCGTCTCTGGCGATCTCCACTGCCACCGGCTTGTTACTCGATGCCGCACCCATCGGTTTCCTCCCAACTCGTCCCATGGCAGGGCCCGGTCGAGCACGGGAGGCAGATGGATCGTCGGGAAAGCCCGAAGGCGTGGTGGACGCCGGGCCACCGGTTCACCGGGGCCCCGGCGTCCACCACGACCGCGGGCACGTGCCGAGACTCTCCTCCGTCCGGCCGCCAACCGCGTGCGCGTGTCGAAGCCCTCATCAGGGCTACCGGCCCTGATGGCAAGGTAACGCCGACCGGGTCGTTTGACGACCCGGTCGGCGCCCCCTGTACGCCTGTATGTGCATAAGCCGACGGTCGATCAGGCCGACGGCTCGATCACCTGACGGCGGTTGTAGGTGCCGCAGGTCTCGCACGCCGTGTGCGGGCGCCTGGGCGAGCGGCACTGCGGGCAGCTCACGAGCGCGACAGCGGCGGCCTTCCACTGAGACCTGCGGTGGCGGGTGTTGCTCCGCGACATCTTCCGCTTGGGGACGGCCACGTCAACCCTCCTGATCGTCTTCGTTGTCCATTTCCAAACCCTGCAGCGCCGCCCAGCGTGAGTCGATCTTCTCGTGTCGGTGGTCCGGGCCGGCCTCGGCCAGCCTGATCCCGCACTCCGCACAGAGCCCGAGGCAGTCATCCCCGCACACCGGGCTCAGCGGCAGCGCGAGCACCACCGCGTCACGGAATACCGGCTCGAGATCGAGCAACTCGCCGTCGAGGAACAGATCGTCCTCGCCACCCGCGTCTCCACCGGGAAACGCGGCATCCGCCGAGTAGAAGTAGAGCTCCTGGAAGTCGACCTCGATTTCCGAGGCCAACGGCTCCAGGCAACGCGAGCATTCTCCGCTGAGCGGAGCCCGCGCCGTGCCCGTGACGAGCACGCCCTCCATCACCGCCTCGAGCCGGAGGTCCAGCTCGACGTCGGCGTCCTTGGGAACGCCGATCATTCCGACCGCGAGATCCGCCGGTGCCGGGAGCGTCAGGTTCGACCTGCGCATGGACCCCGGTCGGCGTCCCAGGTCGTGAGTTGAGATCACCCAAGGGGCCCGGGGATCGAGGTTGTGCGCAGACATCCTGCTCTCGTTAGGCATGGCGAATCACCGCCGTCGTGCAAGGCTGAGAAGCAAGAATACCAGCCCCAGTCCTCGATCCGGCACCGCTCAGCTTCTCAGCCGTTCCATGAGCTGCTCACGCACGAGTTCCGGGACCAGGCCGGACACGTCCCCGCCATAGCGCGCGATCTCCTTCAGCCGGCTTGAGGACAGGAAGGAGTACTCAGGGTTGGTGGACATGAACAGCGTCTCCACGCCGGACATCCGGTAGTTGAGCTGAGCCATCTGCAACTCGTAGTCGAAGTCGCTGACCGCGCGCAGGCCCTTCACAATGGTCGGGATCTCCTGTCGGCGGCAGAAGTCGACCAGCAGACCGTGGAACTTCTCCACCCGGACGTTCCCGTACTCCTTGGTCACCGCCTCGATCATCCTGATGCGTTCCTGGACGTCGAACAGCCCCTGCTTCTCGACATTGACCCCGACAGCCACGACGACCTCGTCGTACAGCCGCGACGTGCGGCCGATAATGTCCAGATGTCCGTTCGTTACGGGGTCGAACGACCCCGGGCAGACGACGCGGCGCAAGGCGCACCCCCAGATTTACGGGTTCCCGGCTGCGCGACCGTACCAAACGGACGCTTCGCCGTATCGACGGACCCTGTCTTCCTCGAACCCCGGCGGCCACACCAGGTCCCTACCCCTGGACTCCCGTTCCACCGCGACCAGGGCGCCGTCCGCCAGCCAGCCGTTGTCCCGCAGCGCCTCGAGCACCCTGACAACGGCGACGTCGGCGACCGAGTAGGGCGGATCGGCGAAGACGAAGTCGTACGGCTCCTCACACGGCCGGCTCACCACCCGCTCGGCCTTCTCCTGCCGGAGCAGCGCGCCCGGCAGGCCCAGCGACGCGATGTTCTCCTTGATCGTCCGTACGGCTCTCGCCTCCGACTCCACGAGCAGCGCGTGCGCCGCGCCCCTACTGAGGCTCTCCAGGCCCACCGCGCCCGATCCGGCGTACAGGTCGAGAACCCTGGCCCCCTCGAGCGAGCCGAGCACCGAGCCCACCGTGGCGAACAACGCCTCCCTCGTCCGGTCGCTCGTCGGCCGCGTCCCCCGTCCCGGGGGCACGGCGAGCCGGCGGCCTCCTGCGATCCCTGCGATCACCCGCGTCACCCGTTCATTGTCCCGCCATCCGGCACCGGACGCGCGGTGAGTCAAGAGTGGGCAAGCGGCGGCGAGGAATGGGTAAGAGCGGTATCGCGCCGCCTCCCTCATCCGCATGATGAGTTCTGCGGCCTTCAACGTGACCCAGGGGAAGGCCGGCCGACGTGATCGTGAGCCCTTCCGTACGTCGGCGCCCTCGGCACCTGACCCGGGGGTGGGCCCAGCCGGGGGCGGCATTCGGGGGGAGGCCGTCCCAAGGCTGGGCCCTGGGTCATTTTTGAGGAACGTCACATTTTTCGAGGAACGTCACGTTTTTTCGAGGAACTCCGCCTGCTCGCCGGCGACCAACGCGTCGAGTTCGGCCCGCAGGGCGGCAGAGGCGGTCAGCTCGGGATCGGCACCCAGCACCGCGACGGCCTCGGCCCGCGCCGTCTCGATCACGTCCTCGTCCTCCAGGAGCCGCAGCATCTTCAACGAGGACTTGCGACCGGACTGCGCCACCCCGAGAACGTCGCCCTCCCGCCGCTGCTCCAGGTCCACCCGGGACAGCTCGAAGCCGTCCAGCGTCGCGGCCACCGCGTCAAGCCGTCTGCGCGCCTGGGTGGCCTCCGGCGCCTCGGTGACCAGCAGGCACAGTCCGGGCAGCCCGCCCCGGCCCACCCGGCCCCGGAGCTGATGGAGCTGGCTGACGCCGAACCGGTCGGCATCCATGATCACCATGGCCGACGAGTTGGGCACGTCGACGCCGACCTCGATGACCGTGGTCGCGACTAGCACGTCCACCTCCCCCCGTGCGAAGGCTCCCATCACCGCGTCCTTGTCCTCCGGGGTGAGCTTGCCGTGCAGCGCCTCGACCCGCAGCCCCTGAAGCGGGCCCTGCGAGAGCAACTCCGCCACGTCGAGCACGGCGAGCGGCGGCCGGCGCTCCTCCTCGCCCCCGTCGTCCTTGGCGAGGTCGCCCTCGTCGCCCTCCTGGTCGCCGATCCTGGGGCACACCACGTACGCCTGCCGGCCCAGGCCGACCTCCTCCCGCACCCGTTCCCAGGCCCGGTCGAGGAAGTGCGGCTTCTCGGCCGCCGGGACGACGTGCGTCGTGATCGGGGCACGGCCCGCCGGGAGTTGCGCCAGCGTGGACACCTCCAGGTCGCCGAACACGGTCATGGCCACCGTGCGCGGGATCGGCGTGGCGGTCATGACGAGGACGTGGGGCCGCCCGCCCCCGCCCTTCTCGCGCAGCGCGTCACGCTGCTCGACCCCGAACCTGTGCTGCTCGTCGACCACCACCAGGCCGAGGTCGGCGAACTGCACGTGCTCCTGCAGCAGGGCATGGGTGCCGATGACGATCCCGGCCGCCCCGGAGGCCGCCTCGAGCAACGCGCTCCTGCGCGCGGCGGCGCCCATCGAACCGGTGAGCAGGGCCACCCCCGTCCCGCCGAACATGCCGCCGGTGCCGAGGTCGCCGAGCATCTTCCTGATCGACCGGTGATGCTGCTGGGCCAGCACCTCGGTCGGGGCGAGCAGCACGGCCTGGCCGCCGGAGTCGGCCACCTGGAGCATGGCGCGCAGCGCCACCACGGTCTTGCCCGCGCCGACCTCGCCCTGCAGCAGCCGGTGCATGGGATGGTCCTCGGCCAGGTCGGCGGCGATCTCCGCACCGACCTGCCGCTGCCCCTCGGTGAGCTGGAACGGCAGCCTCCGGTCGAACTCGCTCAGCAGCCCGTCGTCCCGTCCGGGGCGGGGCCGGGCCGGGGAGGCCGAGGCGGCCATCCGCTGCCGCACCAGCGCGGCCTGGAGCAGGAACGCCTCGTCGAACTTGAGCCGCCGTCTCGCCTGGGCGATCTCCTCCGGATCCCTCGGCCGGTGGATCTGGCGCAGCGCCGCCTCCAGGGTGGACAGCCCGTGCCGCCGCCGCATCTCTTCCGGGATCGGGTCGTCGAGACTGAGCACGTCGAGCACGGTGCGCACGGCTCGGGCGATCTTCCAGCTGGCCAGGCCGTGCGCGGAGGGATAGATCGGCACCGGTACGTTCGCGAACTCCTCGGCGGTCGCGTCCGTCTCGTCGAACGACTCGTAGTCGGGGTGGGTGAGCGACACCCGCCTGGTCCGCGAGGTGCGGAAGACGTTGACCTTGCCGGAGAACATCGCCTCGGTGCCCGGCCTCAGCCGCTGCTCCGCCGCGTGCGCCCCCTTGCCGAAGAAGGCGAGGTGCAGCTTGTCCCTGCCGTCGGTCACCTCGACGTCCAGCCAGGTGCCCTGCCGGTTCTTCATGGGACGGCGCATCGCCGCCGACACCCGCGCGACGACGGTCACGTGGTCGTCGTGCTCGAGCGAGGAGATCGGCGTCAGCTCGCCGCGCCGCGCGTAGCGCCTCGGGTAGTGCCGCAGCAACTCACCGACCGTGGAGATGCCCAGCGCGGCCTCCAGCGGGGACGCCGTACGGCCCAGCGCCCGCTTGAGCGGCTCATCGAAGCTCGTCACGCCACCAATTTCTACCCCGGCTCCCCGACATTCCGGCGCACCCAGTCCGCTTCCCGGTGCTCGTGCACGCCGTCGTCTCCGATGCGCTAGCGTGGGCAGGTACGAGATTTCGGGTTCGCCGGGCCACTCTGTTTGGCGTGCACCTCCGGGCATCGGATATTCTTGTGCGGCCAGCCGGTTGTTCCCGGCATTGCTCGGACGAGCCGTTGCAGCGGCGCCGGGCCGATCGACTGAATCAAAGGAGCGATTACCGTGGCCTCCGTCTGCGACGTCTGCGCGAAGAAGCCGATTTTCGGCAACAACATCTCGCACTCGCACCGCCGTACCCGCCGCCGCTGGAACCCCAACATCCAGACCGTGCGTGCGGTGGTCAACGGCACGCCGAAGCGCATGAACGTGTGCACCTCCTGCATCAAGGCAGGCAAGGTCTCCCGCTAGACCACACCTCCGCCGAGCCCGTCACCTCGCCCACGGTGACGGGCTTTCGCGTCCCCGGGCTCCCCAGCTCATCCGCAGTGGAAGAAAACCACTCCCACCAGCGATTCGGCGGGTGATCGCGAGACTCAACACGGAACGTGTCCATCTATCATCACTCCGTGACTATCACTCTCTCCCCACCCGCGAATGCGGTCGCCGTCCAGGGCTGCGAGATGCCGAGCCTTGGCATGGTCGTCTCAGTCAGGCATGCCGAGGTTTACGCCGATCCGGCTGGTTATACTGACGGTATGACCAAGAAGATCGGCATCAGCCTGCCCGATGACCTGTACGACTGGATGCAGTCACAGGTCGCGGCCGGCGAGGCCGACTCCATCTCCGGTCTGATCACCAGGATCGTCGCAACCCATCGCCAGCGAATGGAGTTGGCCGCTCTCATCGCCGATCTCGAGGCGGAGTTCGGCGAGGCCACACCCGAGGAAATGGCCTGGGTCGACCGGGCGATGGCCCTGGCAACGGCCGTCGCCAACGGTGAGCCGCTGCCGAACGACGAGGCGGCGTGACATGATCCGTTCACCACGTTACGTCTTCGACACGGGCGCTCTCATCCAGCTCGAGCGCGGCGACCGCCGGCTGCGGGAGATTTTGAAGCGGGTAACGAAGGCAGAAGCCGAAGCCATCATCCCCCAGACCGTCATCGCGGAGGTCTGGCGGGGAGGCCCGCGCCAGGCTCGGGTGGCGGCGCTGTTGAAGCTGGCCGACGATGCCAGTGCGGAAGCGGTCTCCATCGACGAACTGACGCCCGAACGAGCCCGTCAGATCGGCAAGAAGATCGGCGAGTCCGGCCACGACGACATCGTCGACGTGAATGTCGCCCTCTCGGCACGGGACGTCAGAAGCGGGCAGCTCCGGGCGACCGTTCTCACCGCTGATCGAAACGATCTCCTCAAGGTGGACGGCGACCTGGCCATCATCGACGTCTGATCCCGCAGATGGCTGAGGAGCCCGTCACCGGCTTCCGGTGGCGGGCTCTCTCTTGTCGCGGTTATCGCCAGCGCCAGGCGTGGTCGACGGGGCCGATGCCGTCACCGAGAGGGAAACCCCTGGCGATGGCGCCGGTGACGTAGTCCTTGGCCTGCCGTACCGCACCGGGCACGTCCTCCCCGAGGGCGAGGTAGGAGGCGATGGCAGAAGCAAGAGTGCAGCCCGTCCCGTGGGTGTGCCGGTTGTCGAGCCGCTCGGCGGCGAACCGGTGGGTGGTGGTGCCGTCGGTGAGCAGGTCGACCGGCTCGCCGGGGAGGTGGCCGCCCTTGATGAGCGCCCACTTGGGGCCCAGGGCCAGTACGGCCTCCGCCGCCCGGGGCAGGTCGTCCTCGTCCTCGACCTTCACGCCGGTGAGCTGCTCGACCTCCCACAGGTTGGGGGTGACGACGGTGGCGGTCGGCAGCAGGCGGGCCTTGACCGTCTCGACCGCCTCCGCGGCGAGCAGGCTGTCGCCGTGCTTGGAGACGCCGACCGGGTCGACCACCACCGGAGCCGCCACGCCCGCGAGGACCTCGGCGACGGTCTCCACCAGCGGGATGGACGCCAGCATGCCCGTCTTGATCGCCTGTGCTCCGATATCGCCGAGCACCGAGTCGAGCTGGGCCCGTACGGCCTCCGGCGGCAGCTCCCAGTAGCCCTGCACACCCAGCGAGTTCTGCGCGGTAACCGCGGAGATCACGCTCATGCCGTGCACACCGAGGGCGAGCATCGTCTTGAGGTCTGCCTGGATCCCGGCGCCTCCGGCGGAGTCCGAGCCCGCGACCGTCAGCACAAGCGGAGGTGTCGTCGTCATGCCCCCATCCTCCCAAAGACCTCACCCCCTACCCACCTCCCTCTATCTGCGAGATCACGGAGAGTGAAAGTGCAGGCAGGCCACCCCTTCTGCGAGAAACTGCGAGATCGCAGCCGGGGCGGTCAGGTGCGGAAGTGGTCCCAGCCGCCGGTTGTCCCGGTGGTTGTCGTGGGGTGGCCGGTTACCTGGACGCCTTCGCCGTCAGTGACCTCGCCGATGGGCGTCCACTCGGGCGGGAGGCGTACGTCCGGGGGGAAGGCCGCGGCGAGGGCGTGGTCGTCGCCGCCGGTCAGCACCCAGTCGAGCGGATCGACCTCGTCACCGAGCACTCCGGCGGCCTCCGCGAAGATCTCGGGGATCGGCAGCGCGGCGGGATCCAGCCGGATGCCCACCCCGCCGGCCGCCGCGACGTGACCGAGATCCTGCAGCAGGCCGTCGCTGACGTCGAGCATGGCGGTCGCGCCGAGCCTGGCCGCCTCGGGCCCCTGGGCGTACGGCGGCCGCGGACGCCGATGCGCGTCGACCAGCGCGACCAGCCCCGGCGGCAGCCCTCCGGAGCCCCCCGCGCCTTCGCCCGGTGCGTCTCCAGTCCCCGGTACGCCTCCAGTCCCCGGTACGCCTTCGGATGCCGGGACGGCACCGGAGGCGAGACCGGCGCGCAGCAGAGCCAGGCCGGCCGCCGCGTAGCCGAGACGGCCGGCGACGGCGACGATGTGGCCGGGGCGGGCGCCGGACCGGGTCACCGGCGGTCTGCCGCCGAGGTCGCCGAGCGCGGTCACGCCGATCATGACGATCTCCGACCGCGCGATGTCGCCGCCGGCCACGCCGGTTCCGGCCAGCGCGCACTCGTCGCGGAAGCCGTCCGTCAGCGCGTCCAGCCACTCGATCGCGGTGTCGGCGGGTAGTCCCAGGCCGACGACGAGCGATGTGGGCTCGGCGCCCATGGCGGCGATGTCCGCGAGGTTCTGAGCTGCCGACTTGCGGCCGATGTCGTACCCACTGGACCAGTCGCGGCGGAAATGTCTCCCCTCGATCAGGACGTCGGTGGTGACCACGACCCGGCCGTCGGGCGCGGCCAGGACCGCGGCGTCGTCGCCCGGTCCGAGCAGCACGGCAGGGCTTTGCGAAAGACGACCCGTTATTCGGCTAATTACTCCGAATTCACCGAGTTCTCCGACTGTGATGACACACCCCCTGTGTATTCGAGGTACGGTTACGCTCCGGCACTGATCTCTATCCGGGAGGACGGCATGGTCCACGCCTACATCCTTATCCAGACCGAGGTCGGCAAGGCGGCCAGCGTGGCCGGGGAGATCTCCTCGATCACCGGCGTGACCAAGGCCGAGGACGTCACCGGCCCGTACGACGTGATCGTCCGCGCTGAGGCCAACAACGTGGACGAGCTGGGCAAGCTCGTCGTGGCTCAGATCCAGAGTGTGGAGGGGATCACCCGTACACTAACCTGTCCGATCGTCCATATCTGACGAGAGAGCCGGGCAGACGATCCGGCCCGATCTGGCTGGATGGCTATGCGAAGACTGTCCTTTGTTTCCGGGGTGGTAGCCGTCCTGGCCACCATGTCGGCTGCCCTGACCGGGTGCTCCACCACCGTCCATGTCGACCCGCCGTCGCCGACCGGTGCCGCCGCGGAGGCGTGCCGCAGACTCGGCGTCGTACTCCCCCACGCGCTGGACGGCGCCAACCGCACGATGTTCGAGCCCGCCTCGTCGTTCGTCTCCGTCTGGGGAGACGGAGAGATCATGCTGCGCTGCGGCGTGCCCAGGCCCGCCGAGATGGCGCCGACCGCCGAGGTCTCCGACATCAACGGGGTCGGCTGGTTCTCCGATCCCCGGCGGCCGCTGCTGTTCACCGCCGTCAACCGGGTGGCGTACGTCGAGGTGACCATCTCGAAGAAGCACGTCCCCGGCGAGGTCCTGGTCGACCTCGCCGACCCGATCAAGAAGACCATCCCGGAATAGACTGGAATGGCCTGGAACAGGCCGCCCCTCTTCCGAAGGTCTAGCGCAGGCCGGCCGGGCGGTTCAGCGCGAGCCGGATCATGCGGTCCACCAGTTCCGGGTACGGCAGGCCGCTGGCGGCCCACAGCTTCGGGGCGACCGACTGCGCCGTGAACCCGGGCATGGTGTTGATCTCGTTGACGATCACCTCGCCGGAGGGCGTGTAGAAGAAGTCGACCCTGGCCAGCCCCTCACAGCTCAGCGCTTCGAAGGCGCGCACGGCCATGGCCCGCATCGTCTCGGCCACCTCGCGCGAGATGTCGGCGGGCGCCTCCAGGCGCATCCCGTCGGGGAAGTACTTCGCCTCGAAGTCGTAGAACTCATGATCCTCGCGGACCCGGACCTCACCGGGCATGCTCGCCTCGGGTGCGGCGTCCCCCAGCGACTCCAGCACCGCGCATTCGATCTCCCGGCCGGCGATCGCGGCCTCGACGAGCACCTTCGGATCGTGCTCGCGGGCGAACTCGACAGCGGCCTCCAGGGATGCGGGATCATGCGCTTTGGAGATGCCCTGCGACGACCCGGCCCGAGCGGGCTTCACGAAGACCGGCCAGCCGAGTTCCTCGACCTCCTTGAGCATCCGCGCCCGGTCGGTGCGCCAGTCGCGGTCGCCGATCACCACGAACGGCCCGACCGGCAGCCCGGCGGCCCGCAGGACGAGCTTCATGTATGCCTTGTCCATGCCGATCGCACTGGCCAGCACACCCGAGCCGACGTATCGCACCCCCGCCATCTCCAACAGGCCCTGAATCGTGCCGTCCTCGCCGAACGGGCCGTGCAGGACCGGGAACACCACGTCCACCTCGCCGAGCGAGCGTGGGATCTCTCCTGGCTCCAGGGCGACGAGCGAGGCGGACTCCGACGGCAGCGCCAGAGCCGTACCGGTCTCGTCCACGCGGGGCAGACGGTCGCCCTCGATCGCGTAGGTCTGGTCACCGGGGGCCAGCACCCAGCGTCCGTCCTGGGCGATGCCGATGGGGACGACGTCGTACTTCGACCGGTCGATCACCTCCAGCACGCTGCCCGCCCCCATGAGAGAGACGGCGTGCTCGGAGTTGCGGCCTCCGAAGACGACTGCCACGCGCACGCGTGACCCGGGTCGGGAATCCGTGGTGTCCGAGTTCATGGTGTCCGAATCTACCGCCTCTTGCGGGGCAAAACGGCTCGTCAGCCGCGCGCCCGGCCAATCTATGACCAGGCGCACGGCCAACCTATGACCAGGGCGTACGCCGAGATCACACCCCGTAACGCTCAGGTTTGGGAGCCCGGGACATCAGCAGCGCGGCCGCCTCACGGGGCGTCATGCCGTCGTGTACGACGCCCACGACCACCTCGGTGATCGGCATCTCCACGTTGTACTTGCGCGCCAGGCCGAGCACCGACTCGCAGGACTTGACCCCTTCCGCGGTCTGCCTGGTCACCGCCACGACCTCGTCCAGAGTCATCCCACGCCCCAGGTTCTCGCCGAAGGTGCGGTTGCGGGACAGCGGGGACGTACAGGTCGCGACGAGGTCGCCCATTCCGGCGAGGCCGGCGAACGTGTGCTGGTCGGCCCCGAGCGCGGCGCCCAGGCGGGCGATCTCGGCGAGCCCGCGGGTCATCAGCATGGCCTGGGCGTTGTCCCCCAGACCCATCCCCGCCGCGACGCCGACGGCCAGCGCGATGACGTTCTTCACCGCGCCGCCGAGTTCGACTCCGATGACGTCCGGATTGGTGTAGGTGCGAAACCACGGCAGGTGGCAGGCCTCCTGAAGCCGGTCGGCCACCTCGCTGTCGGAGCAGGCGACGACGGTGGCGGCGGGCTGGCGCCGGGCCAGCTCACCGACCAGGTTCGGCCCGGACACGACCGCCACCCGATGCTCCGGCACCTCGGCCACCTCGCGGATGACCTCGCTCATCCGCTTGCAGGTGCCGAGTTCCACGCCCTTCATGAGGCTGACGAGCACCGCGCCATCGGGGATGAAGGGCTTCCACTCCACGAGGTTGCGCCGGAGCGTCTGCGCCGGGACCGCGAGCACCACGTAGTCGGCGCCGTCCATCGCTTCGGCGGGGTCGGTGGTGGCGCGCAGCGTCTCGGGGAGCCGGAGACCCGGCAGATAGTCCGGGTTCTCGTGCCGCTCGTTGATCGCGTCGACGACCGCCGCCCGCCGACCCCACAGGGTCGTACGGGTGCCCGCCTCCGCGAGGATCACCGCGAACATGGTGCCCCACGAGCCGGTTCCGAACACGACCGCCTTGCTCACTTGCCGCCCCCGCCCCTCCAGGTTCCACCGGGCTCGCTCCCGTCCCGGTCGTCCCTCACCGTACGCCCTGTCAGGCACTCTCACCGTTCTTGGGGTCGTACGGAACGTCCGGCGCCTTCTCGTCGCGGATCTCCGCGAGCAGTTCGGTGATGTCCGCCATGATGTCGGCGGTCGCCTCGCGCAGGACCGACGCCCGCAGCGGCTGCCCGGCGTACTTGGTCAGGTCGACGGGCGGCCCGGCGAGCACCTGGAACTTCTTGCGCGGAAACAGCCGCGGCTTCTTCGCGCCGTACGGCAGGAGATCCTGGGCCCCCCAGTGAGCGATCGGGATCACCGGCACGCCGGTCTTGAGCGCCAGGCGGGCGACGCCCGTCTTGCCCTCCATCGGCCAGAGGTCGGGATCGCGGGTGATCGTGCCCTCCACGTAGAACAGGATGCACGCCCCCGCCCGCAGCCGCTCCTCGGCGATCTTGAGTGACTGGGTGGCCTCGGTGCTGCCGCGGTGGACGGGGATCGCCTGGAGCTGGGTGACCGCGTGACCGAGGAAGCGCACCTTGAAGAGCCCGGCCTTGGCCAGGATCGTCGGCCAGCGCCCGGTGTTGTAGATGTAGTGCGAGAGCAACACCGGGTCCGACCAGGACAGGTGGTTGGCGGCGAGGATCAGGCCCCCCTCGCGCGGCACGTGCTCTCCACCGCGCCAGTTCCGTTTCACGAACAGCCGTGACAGCGGTTTGACGACGACGACCGCGAGGGCCTCCCAGAAGCGGGGCGGACGTCCGGCACGGCGGCGGCGGGGCTTAGTCACTGGGGTTTCTCTCCAAGATCTTCCGAGATCACGGGATGACCGCGGGATGCGGCACAAGTCTCCCGGTTGGCCGTCGGAAATGTCGAGGCGGGATGCTTGACGACATGCAGTGCACGCGATGGTCCATTGTGGTCCCCGTCAAGACCCTGATCCGGGCGAAGACACGCCTGGCCGCGGCGGCCGGGCCGTACCGTGCCGATCTCGCGGTGGCGGTCGCGTGCGACACGGTGTCGGCGGCGCTGCGCTGCCCGCCGGTGGCACGCGTGGTGGTGGTGACGGCGGACCCGGTGCCGGCGCGGCGCCTCGCGGAGGTGGGCGCCCACGTGGTGGCCGACCCGGACCGCGGCCTCAACACCGCCCTGCGCTTCGGCGCCGCCGAGGCCGTACGGCTCGCGCCCGCCGACGCGATCGGGGCGCTGCAGGCCGACCTGCCGGCGCTGCGGCCCGCCGAACTGGAGCACGTGCTGGCCGCGGCCGCGGAGTTCGAGCAGTCGTTCGTCCCCGACGCCGCCGACGTGGGCACCACCTTCTACGGCGTACGGCCCGGCGTGCCGTTCCTGCCCGGTTTCGGCGGCGAGTCCCGGGCGCGGCACCTGTCCGGCGGAGCCAAGGAGCTGACCCTGGACGGCGTCTCCTCGGTCCGCCGGGACGTCGACACGGTGGAGGACCTGCGCGAGGCCCTCGCCCTGGGCGTCGGCCCCGCCACCGCGGCGGTCGCCGCGCTCCTGAGCTCGGTCTAGTGGGACGCCTCGGCGTCCTCACGTGCCCGTCTGGGCAGGAGGAAGGCCGTCGCGAACACCGCGAGGAGCATGCCCGCAACCACCCAGAGCGTGACCTTCATGGCGTGGTCGAAGCTCGCCGGTGTGGGGACGCTCCCGAGCCGGTCGAAGAAGACCGTGCCCAGCAGCGCCACGCCGAACGCGTTGCCGAGTTGCTGGACCGCCGTCAGCGTGCCGGACGCGGAACCCGTCTCATGCTGCTCCACCCCGGCCAGCACGATGTCGAAGAACGGCGCCATCAGCAGGCTCATGCCGATGCCGGCGACGACGAGGGCGGGCGTGAGCTGCCAGGGCGTGACCTGCGTCCCGGCGATGTTCAGCGTGAGCAGGACCCCGAGCACACCCAGGGTCATGATCAGGACTCCGCCCTGCAGCACCTTGCGGCCGAACCTCTGCAGCGGCTGGACGATTCCGAAACCCACGACCATGCCGGCCGACCACGGCACCATCGCCAGGCCCGCCTTGAGCGTCGAGTAGCCGAGCCCGATCTGCGTGAAGAGGTTGAACACCAGCATGAACCCGGCCATGCCGGCGAAGAACACCAGGCCGGTGGCCATGCCGCCGGTGAACGCCCGCTTGCTGAACAGGCTGGGCACGACCAGCGGATCCCCACCCTGACGGCTCTTACGCGCCTGGAGCCGGCCGAAGACCGCGAACACCGCGACCGAGGCGCCCAGCATGATGAACGTCCAGACCGGCCAGCCGTTCTCGCGCCCCTGGACCAGCGGATAGATCACCAGGAAACCGCCCAGGGTCGCCAGGACGACTCCGGGGAGGTCGAGCCGCAGCGGGTGCGGCGACCTCGACTCGGGCAGGAAGCGCAGCCCGGCGAGCAGCGCGGCGAGGCCGAGCGGCAGGTTGACAAAGAAGATCATTCGCCAGCCCGAGCCGAAGTAGTCGGCCTGCACCAGCCAGCCCGCCAGGATCGGCCCGCCGACGGCGGACAGTCCCATGACCGGTCCGAAGAACGAGAAGGCCGCCGCCATCTCCTTCGGCGGGAACATCTCCTTGATCATGCCGAGTCCCTGTGGCAGCATGACGGCGCCGAACAGGCCCTGGGCGACGCGTGCCGCGATCAGCATGCCGGGCGACTGCGCGGCCCCGCACAGTAGCGAGGCCAGCGTGAAGCCGACCGCACCGATCAGGAACATGCGCTTGCGCCCCACGATGTCACCGAGCCGGCCTCCGGTGATGAGACCGACCGCCATGGAGAGCATGTATGCGGCGCCGAGCCACTGGATGGTCGCGCCGGTGCCACCGAGATCGGCCCGCATGCTCGGGGCGGCGATGTTGGTCACCATCGCGTCGAGGAGGTCCATCACCTCCGCCGCCAGAATCACGAAAAGGGCGGCCCAGCGCCACCGGTACGGCACCGCCTCGTCATCCGGTGGCGCCGAGACCGGCGCCGTGAGATCCGCAGGGTTGGCCATCGCTCCTCCTTGAGTTGTGTGACTTTCTGCGATATGAACACTGTTCTCTGAGAGAACAGTGTTCAGCGCAAATCCGTACACACGATATATCTCATTCGTGGGGATGACAAGATATATCGTGAAGGTGCGAGCAGTGTTCACCTCGTGGTAGCACCGTTCACTACGATGTCCCGGGGAGAGCGGGAGGCTCGGAAGATGAGCGAGAAGGACATGCCCACACCGCCATGGGAGCGTCCGCGCAGGCGCCCGGCCCCGGCCCGGATCCCCCTGACCCGCGACCGGATCGTCGAGGCCGCTTTCGTCGTCCTCGACCGGGAGGGCTACGACCGGCTGAGCATGCGCCAGGTGGCGGCCGAACTGGGCGTGGCCGTCTCAGCCCTGTACGCCCATATCAGCGGCAAGGACGACCTGCTGGAGCTGATGTACCACCGCCTGTTCGACGGTGCCGAGGTGCCCGATCCCGATCCCGCCCGCTGGCAGCAGCAGATCAGGGAGTACGCCTCGCAGAGCCGGGACCGGCTGAAGCGCCACCGTGACGCGGCACGGATCTCGATGGGCAATGTCCCCTTCTCACCCGAGTTGCTCCCCCACATGGAACGGCTCCTCGCCCTCTTGAGCGCGGCCGGCCTGCCCGACCGGGTGACGGCGATCGCCGGCGACCTGCTGTCGACGTACGTGAACGGATTCGTCCTGGAGGAAGGCATGTGGGCCGAGCGCTACCGGGACACGGACGTCAGGTCGTGGGAGGCGATGCGCGACGAGATCCGCGGCTACTTCGCCTCCCTTCCTCCGGACCGGTTCCCGAACATGGTGAGACTGGCCGAGCTGATGGTGGACGAGTCCAACGACTACCGGTACGACCTCGGTCTCGAGATCATCCTCCGCGGCCTCGCCTCGTACATCGGCGATCAGAACATGCCACGCGAGCACGGGTAGGCTGATCGCGTGCAGGCCACGGTCAAGGTGTTCGAACCCGAGACGCGTTCGGGCTCGGTGTTCCTCGATGACGGTACGGAGATGCCGTTCGACGCGGAGGCGTTCGACGCGGGACCGCTGCGGCACCTGCGCTCCGGGCAGCGGGTCAACATCGTCCTCGCGGCCGGGCGCGTCACCTACGTCACGCTCTCGACGTTCCCCACACCCCGATGACCGGCGTTCCCCACACCCTGAGCCGGCCGCGATACGACGAACGGCGCCCGGAAAGATCATCCGGGCGCCGTTCGAGGTCGTTCTTGTTCCGGCCGATGGCTAACTCTTCTTTGCCGACGCCTTACCGCCGGCGTTGACCTGCTCCTTGAACTCGGCGCCAGGGCGGAACCTGGGCGCCCAACTCTCCTCGACCTTGATGGGGTCACCGGTCGAAGGGTTGCGAGCCGTACGAGCGGGCTTGTGCACCATCTCAAAGGCGCCGAAGCCGGTGATCGAGACCTTGTCACCGCTGGCGACGGCGTTCTGGATCGCGTCGAGAACGGCGTTGACCGCCTCGGTCGCCGTCTTCTTGTCACCGACGCGATCAGTGATCGCCTCGACGAGTTCCTTCTTGTTCATTTGGTTCCCTCCCCCTTACGCGCTTGAAATTAGGGGACGAGGTCTCGGGACTCAATCACCGGGCGGCAAGTTTCGCCTGCTCGGCGTGTCGGATCTGCCGTCCAGATAGGCGATGAAGACGTCCAGCCGATCGGCCGCGTGGGCTATGTCCCGTTTTGCCACGTCACAGATCGAGAGCAGCCGTCGCGTGAGGCGGGCTTTCTCCTCCTGTGGCAAGGCTAACGCCCTGACGTGGCGATGCGCATCACGCAGTCGCCGCGCCAGTCGGTCCTCCGGGGTCTGGGCCTCGCTCAGACGGTCGTCGGCAGCCATGGCTGCCGTCCATTCTCGTACACCTCGATGTCGTCCGCGTGACGCAGGGTCAGGCCGATGTCGTCCAGGCCCTCCATGAGCCGCCAGCGCGTGTAGTCGTCGATCTCGAAGGATGCGGCGACGTCGCCGAAGCGCACCTGCCGCTCGGCCAGGTCCACGGTGACCTCGGTGGCCGGGTCGGCCTCGACCGCCGCCTGCAGACGCCCGACGACGTCCTCCGGCAGCACGACCGGCAGGAGACCCATCTTCGTGGAGTTGTTCCGGAAGATGTCACCGAACCGCGAGGAGATCACGACACGGAAGCCGTACTGCTGGAGGGCCCAGACGGCGTGCTCGCGGGACGATCCGGTGCCGAAGTCCGGACCGGAGACGAGGATCGTGGCCCCCGCGTAGGCGGGGTCGTTCAGGACGAAGGACGGGTCCTCCCGCCAGGCGGAGAACAGGCCCTTCTCGAAGCCGGTGCGGCTGACCTGCTTGAGCCACACGGCCGGGATGATCTGGTCGGTGTCGACGTTGCTGCGTCGCAGCGGTACGGCCCGGCCGGTGTGCGTGGTGAAGGCGTCCATGATGGTCTCTCCTGGGTCCGAAGGAGGCGGGTCAGAGGTCGGCGGGGGCGGTCAGGCGGCCGGTGACCGCGGTCGCGGCGGCGACGGCCGGCGACACGAGGTGCGTGCGGCCGCCCTTGCCCTGGCGGCCCTCGAAGTTGCGGTTGGAGGTCGAGGCGCTGCGCTCACCGGGCCCCAGCGTGTCGGGGTTCATGCCCAGGCACATCGAGCAGCCCGCCTCACGCCACTCGGCGCCGGAGGCCTTGAACACCTCGTGCAGGCCCTCCTCCTCCGCGGCCTTCTTGACCTGCATCGAGCCGGGCACGATCAGCGTGCGGGTGACGACCTTGCGACCGCGCAGGATCTCGGCGGCGGCCCGCAGGTCCTCCAGCCGTCCGTTCGTGCAGGAGCCGACGAAGACCGTGTCGACCTCGACGTCGCGCAGCGGGGTGCCCGCGGCGAGGCCCATGTACTCCAGCGCGCGCTCGGCCGCCGCCCGCTCGACGGAGTCGGCGAAGTCCTCGGGAGAGGGTACGGCCGAGCCGAGCGGTACACCCTGCCCCGGGTTGGTGCCCCACGTGACGAACGGCGTCAGCGTCGAGGCGTCGATCTCGACGACCTTGTCGAACACGGCGTCGTCGTCGGTGCGCAGGGTCTTCCAGTACTCGACGGCCTGGTCCCAGGCGGCTCCGGTGGGCGCGTGCGGACGGCCGCGCAGGTACTCGAAGGTGGTCTCGTCCGGAGCGATCATGCCCGCCCGGGCGCCGGCCTCGATCGACATGTTGCAGATCGTCATGCGGCCCTCCATGGAGAGCTTGCGGATGGCCTCACCGCGGTACTCCACGATGTGGCCCTGGCCGCCGCCGGTGCCGATCTTGGCGATGATGGCGAGGATGAGGTCCTTGGCGGTGACGCCGACCGGCAGGTCGCCCTTGACCTCGATGGCCATCGTCTTGGGCCGGTAGGCGGGCAGCGTCTGAGTGGCCAGCACGTGCTCGACCTCGGAGGTGCCGATGCCGAACGCGATGCCCCCGAACGCGCCGTGCGTCGAGGTGTGGGAGTCGCCGCAGACGATCGTCATGCCGGGCTGGGTGAGGCCGAACTGCGGGCCGATGATGTGCACCACGCCCTGGCCCGCGTCACCCATCGGGTGCAGTCGGACGCCGAACTCCGCGGCGTTCTTGCGCAGGGTCTCGACCTGGGTGCGCGACACCGGGTCGGAGATGGGCCCCAGCACGGTCGGGACGTTGTGGTCCTCGGTGGCGATCGTCAGATCGGGGCGGCGCACCTTCCTGCCGGCGAGCCTCAGGCCGTCGAACGCCTGCGGGCTGGTCACCTCGTGGACGAGGTGGAGGTCGATGTAGAGCAGGTCGGGCTCGCCCTCGGCACGCCGTACGACGTGCTGCTCCCAGACTTTCTCGGCCAGTGTGCGACCCGTCGGTGTGCGACCCATGGTGAAACGCCTCCTTGCGCTCGGCCCCCGGGCTGTGTCTCGAATGACGAGACAGAAATATCGGGATATGGACACTTTATATGCTGATTTCCCCTATTGCGTTTGCATCTCGGATATCGAGACGGCAGTATCGGGGTATGGACAACTCTAGCGGGGTCGGAGTACTCGACAAGGCGGTTCTCGTACTCAACGCACTGGAGGCGGGCCCCGCTTCCCTGGCACAGCTCGTCCAGGCGACCGGCCTGGCCCGGCCGACCGCCCACCGGTTGGCGGTCGCGCTCGAGTACCACCGCATCGTCTCCCGTGACACGCAGGGGCGTTTCGTCCTCGGGCCCCGGCTGTCCGAACTGTCCACGGCCGCCGGCGAGGACCGGCTGCTCGCCGTGGCGGGTCCGGTGCTCACCCAACTCCGCGACCTCACCGGCGAAAGCGCCCAGCTCTACCGCCGCCAGGGGGACGAGCGGGTCTGCGTGGCCGCGGCCGAGCGCACCAGCGGGCTGCGCGACACCGTGCCCGTCGGCTCGGCGCTGCCCATGGGCGCGGGGTCGGCGGCGCAGATCCTGCTCGCCTGGGAGGACCCGGACCGGCTGCACCGCGGCCTGCGCGGCGCCAAGTTCACCGCCACGACGCTGTCGAGCGTACGCAGGAGGGGCTGGGCGCACAGCATCGGCGAGCGCGAGCAGGGCGTCGCCAGCGTCTCGGCTCCGATCCGCGGCTCGGGCGGCAAGGTCATCGCGGCCATCTCCGTGTCCGGGCCGATCGAGCGTCTCACGCGCACGCCCGGGCGGATGCACGCCGGTCCGGTGGTGGCCGCCGCCGAACGGATCACGGAAGCGATGCGGCGGGCAAACTGATTAGAGCCGGAGCACCAATGGGCCTAGGCTGGCGGGGTGACCGATCGCATCGAGGCAGCCGCCGCTGAACTGCGTCCCCTGCTCCAAGAATTCATTCTCTGGGTGCCGGACAACGCACCGGGCAGCGATCCCGAGCTCGTGGGACCCGCCGCGCTGTGGCACCGCCTGGCCGTCCGCGACGATGCCGGCTTGTGGAAGCGCGGTGACCTGCGCACCGTGCTGCTCGAGCACATGCCCAAAGCGGTGGAAGACCCCGAGGCGGCCGCCGACGGGCTGGCGTCGGCGATCCGGTCCTACCTGACGTTCCTGTCGTCGACCGGACGGCTGGCGCCCGGCTCCGCGTCCCTCGACGCCCTGCTCGCCGAGCTCGACGACATCGAGGACGACTTCATCGAGGCGATGGAGGACATCCTGGACGGGAACCCCTGGGACGACGATGACGAGCTCGACGAGGTCGGCGAGAGTCTGGGCGACTTCGAGCCGTTCGCCGACGAGATCGCGGCGCTGCCCACGATCCGGCTGCGTTCCGACGCCGAACTGGCCGAGGCCGCCCGCGGGGTCGCACTCATCGCCCAGGCTCGCGATCTGGCGCTGTGGGTCGGGACCGGCCGCAAGGTGGGTGTGGAGGCTCTCCTGTCCGACGACGAGGTGAACGAGGCCGTACGAGCGCTCGGCCTGCCGGACGCGCAGTATCTGTGGAACGTCTGGAACCTCGCCATCGACCTGGAGTTCCTCGCCCCGGACGGGGACGACACGGTCAGCGTCGACCCCGACACATCCGCCTGGCCCTTCGAGGACGACGAGGACGCCCTCGACGTGTGGACGACCGGCCTGCACTCGATCGACTACGGCGACCCGGAGCTCGACGACGACGATCTGACGCTGGCGCTGTCCGGGCTGACCCGCGCGCTGCTGATCCAACTGCTGCGGGGCAGCGGCTCGCGGACGCTGGCCGATCTTCGCGAAGAGCTGACCCAGGCCGTGTCAGAGTATGACGATCTCGGCTTGGACGCCTGGGCCGCCGCCGGTGATCCGCTCGCTTCCGTTGTGGCCTGGCTGAGCGGGTACGGCATGGTCGGTGTCGACGACGGCGTGATCTCACTGACGCCGCTCGGCGCCGACGGCGTGGTGCATCTGCTCGACGACGAGGACATCGAGGTGGACGCCCGGCCCGCGATCGACGCGATGACCGCGCTCGATCTGCTGTCGTTCAGCCCCGACATGACGGATGAGGAGGCGGACGCCGAGTTCGCGGCGTGGCTCGCCCTGCGCACCCCCGCCCAGGCCGCCTCCGAGTTGCTCGCGGCCGCCGCTGAGGACGAGTCCGACGCGCTGGTCCGCGTCCAGGCCGCCAGCCTGGTCGGCTCTCTCGGCGACGCGGCGGTGCCGGCCTGGCACGAGGCGGCCAAGGAGCCGTCGCTGCGGCCGTACGCCGCGACCCACCTGACCCAGATGGGGGTCGAGGGCGCGCCTGAGCCGACGCCCACCGACGTGCACTGGCTGATCCTCGACATGTGGACGATCGCCAACGATCTCGGGCGGGCCGAGTTCGTGGCCAGCCTGCACGAGGTCGAGACGCAGAAGCTCATCGGAATCCTCGACGGCATCTGGAAGACCCGGCACCCGCATCTGGAGGAGCTGCTGGAGGCCATCGCCGAGGCGCACCCCGACAAGCAGGTGAGCAAAGCCGCCAAGCGCGCCCTGTTCAAGGCCCGATCGGGGAGCTGAGGCTACTCGGGAAGGACCGGCACGATCGGCAGGCGTCCCGCTCAGGAGCACCGAGCGGGACGCGGTCGGCGTGACCGTGCCGCATCCCCTGGAACGCGAAAACCCCCGGACCGTGAGGTGCCGGGGGTTCCGCTCATGTAGCCCCGACCGGATTCGAACCGGCGCTACCGCCTTGAGAGGGCGGCGTCCTAGGCCACTAGACGACGGAGCCTTCATGATGCATCTGCAGCGTGTGCTACCTCACAGTGGTAGTCCCGAGCGGATTCGAACCGCCGTTACCGCCTTGAGAGGGCGGCGTCCTAGGCCACTAGACGACGGGACCATGCACTGTGTGTCGCATCTCTGCGATTTTCCAACCGAATCCCTTGGGGGGATCCAGCTGGGGTACCAGGACTCGAACCTAGACTAACGGAGCCAGAATCCGTCGGGCTGCCAATTACCCCATACCCCAATCCGCTTGCCGGACTCAGCGCCCCGCTTGCGACTCCGAAAGGATAGCCCAGCTTGGGACCCACTACCAAAACGATTGCCGCGCGCCGCGCGACATCGTCGTGGGTGATGGTTGTGCGAGGCTGAGAGCACACGGCGCCGGCCGTCCACGAGACGGCCGGTCGTACGCTCGGACACACCGCCGGACACCAAGGAGCCGCCGCAGATGAACCCGGCCGAGAACCCGTTCCTCAGCCCCAGTGACCTGCCCTACGGGCTGCCGCCCTTCCAACTGATCAGGGAGGAGCACTACGTCCCGGCCTTCGAGCAGGGCATGGCCGAGCACCTCGCCGAGGTCGCGGCGATCGCGGACAATCCGGAGCGGCCGACGTTCGAGAACACGATCGAGGCCCTGGAGCGGGCGGGCGCCCTGCTCGACCGGGTCAGCGCCGTCTTCTTCAACCGGGCGTCCTCCGACGCCACCCCCGGCATCCAGAAGATCCAGCAGGACGTCACCCCCAGGCTGGCCAAGCACGCGGACGCCGTACACCTGAATGCGAAGCTGTTCGCCCGCATCCGCGCCGTGGCGGTGGGCGGTGAGGAGGAGCGGTGGCTGCTCGACCGCTACCTCACCGACTTCACCCGGGCCGGCGCCCTGCTCGACGCGGCTGACCAGGAACGGCTCAGGGGGCTCAACGAGCGGCTGTCGGAGCTGGCGACGACCTTCCAGCAGAACCTCCTCGCCGACACGAACGACCGCGCGGTCGTGGCCGATGACGCGGCCGAGCTCGACGGCCTGACCGAGGACGCGGTCCGGGGGCTCGCCGAGACGGCCAGGGAGCGCGGCCTGGACGGCAAGCATGTGATCACGCTGGTGCTGCCGACCGGCCAGCCGTCGCTCGCCTCGCTGACCGACCGGTCGCTGCGCGAACGCGTCCACACCGCCTCTATCGGGCGCGGTGCGGCCAACGCCGAGCTGATCAGAGAGATGGCGCTGCTGCGGCGCGAGCGGGCGCGGCTGCTCGGCTACGCCGACCATGCCGAGTACGTCCTGGCGGACCAGACGGCGGGGACCACCGGGGCCGTCACCGAGATGCTGGCCAAGCTCGTCCCGCCGGCCGTGGCGAACGCGCGCAGGGAGCAGGCGGAGCTCGAGGAGCTCGCCGGCCATGCCGTACGGCCCTGGGACTGGGCCTTCTACGCGGAGAAGGCCCGTGAGGCGCGCTACGACATCGACGGCGCCCGCCTGCGGCCGTACTTCGAGCTGAACGCCGTCCTGGAGAAGGGCGTCTTCTACGCGGCCACGCGGCTCTACGGGATCACCTTCACCGAACGGAAGGACCTGGCCGGCTATCACCCGGACGTGCGGGTCTTCGAGGTGTTCGACTCCGACGGCGCGCCGCTCGGCCTGTTCCTCGGCGACTTCCACGCCCGGGCCTCCAAGCGGGGCGGCGCGTGGATGAACAGCCTGGTCAGGCAGTCGGCCCTGGAGGGCGCCCGGCCGGTCGTCGTGAACAACCTCAACATCGTCAAGGGCGAGCCGACGCTGATGACGTTCGACGAGGTCAACACGATGTTCCACGAGTTCGGGCATGCCCTGCACGCGTTGTTCTCGGATGTGCGCTTCCCGCGCTTTTCGGGTACGGCGGTGCCGCGCGACTTCGTCGAGTATCCCTCCCAGGTGAACGAGATGTGGGCGACCCACCCCGAGATCCTGGCCAACTACGCGAAGCACTACGAGACGGGCGAGCCGATGCCGCAGGAGCTCGTCGAGCGGCTGCTGGAGTCACAGAAGTTCAACCAGGGGTTCGCCACGGTCGAGTACCTGGCCGCCACGCTCCTCGACTGGGCGTGGCACACGGAATACTCCGGCGAGGACCCCGCGGCGTTCGAGACGAAGGCGCTCGCGGACGCCGGCGTGGACCTGCCCGCCGTGCCGCCGCGCTACCGCAGCACGTACTTCTCCCACATCTGGGCGGGCGGCTACAGCGCGGGCTACTACTCCTACATCTGGAGCGAGGTCCTCGACGCCGACACCGTCGAATGGTTCAACGAGAACGGCGGGCTGCTGCGCGAGAACGGCGACCGGTTCCGCCGGGAACTGCTGTCCAAGGGCGGCAGCGTCGACCCGATGGCCGCCTTCCGCGCGTTCCGGGGCCGGGACCCCGAGATCACCCCCCTGCTCGCCCGCCGCGGCCTCCTGTGACCGTTCGGGCTTAGGATGACGAAGCGGCGGGAGGACCGGTCTCGAGCTCGGCGATGGTCGACCTCAGCCATTCCTTCTCCGCCGTGGAGATCGCCTGCGCCATGACGAGCATGCCCCGGCGGAAGCGGTCCGTGGTCTCCGCGGCCTTGACCGGGCTGCCGGAACGATAGAAGAAGCTCGCAGGCGTCTCCAGGAAGCCGAGCCGCCTGCGAAGCACTCTGACCTGTTCCTCCGCCGGGATCACCGAGAGGAACGCGAGTAGGGTGAAGTACCGCGACCGGTCGCTGATCTCAAGGTCCGACGGCTCGCACAGGCGGCGCACCAGTTCCTCTCGGCCCGTCTCGGTGAGGGCCAGCACCTGGCGAGGAGCGGCTCCCGAGCCCTCCTCCTCACGCCGGTTCAGCATGCCGCTCTTCTCCAGGCGGACGATCGCAGGATAGAGCGCCCCATCACTCACCGGACGCACGTGCCCGCTCAGCTCGGCGATCCGTTGCTTCAGCTCATATCCGTGCATCGGCTCCTCCGCGAGAAAGCCGAGGATCGTGAGCGCCAGGTCTCCACTTGCCATGGGCACATCGTATCGCTATACCTCTAATCGAGATAACTCGAATCGAGGATAAGATGCCCAAACTCGTCCGCCTGGCACTACCCGTCTACATCGAGTTGCTCACCGCGGTCGTCGCGGTCGGCCTGATCGACACCTTCTGGGTCTCCGGCCTGGGCAGCGAGGCGGTGTCCGCCGTCACGATCGCCACCACCACCGAACATCTGGCCTTGGGGGCGATCCTGGCCCTCACCACCGGCACGACGGTGCTGATCGGCAGACGGGACGGCACGGCCCCGCTCGGTCCGCTGATCGGCACTTCGTGGGGACTGTGGGCGGCCTACAGCGTCGCCGTGCCGGTGCCCGGAGTCCTGCTGCGCGAGCCGCTGGCGCGGCTCTTCACCGACGACGCCGCGACGGCGGGGCTCGCCGCGGACTTCTACCTGGTGTCGCTCGCCGGTCTTCCCGCCTTCTTCGCCCAGACGCTGGTGGACGGCGTCTTCAAGGGCTTAGGCGACACCAGGACGCCAATGCGGACCGCACTGCTCTGCAACGGCCTGGTAATCGCACTCGATCCCCTGCTCATCTACGGCCTCGATCTCGGCGTGCCCGGGGCCGCCCTGGCCACCGTGCTCGCCCGCACGGTCTCGCTCGCAGTCGCGATCGCTCTGCTCGTACGGCGATTGCGGCGACGGCCGCGACGGCATGCCGCGCGCGATGCGCGACAGGGCGGAACGAACCTTCGCGAAGCCGCGACGATCCTGCGAACGGGCCTGCCGATGTCCGTCGACTTCCTGGCACGCAGCCTGGTCGGCATGGTCATGGCCGGGATAGTGGGCGGCCACGGGGTCGCCGCGCTGGCCGGCTACGGCATCGGCCTGAAGATCATGCTGGCCGGGACGATGGTCTTCTACGCCCTGCGCCAGGCAGCCATGATCAGCACTGCGAGGACGGACGGTGACGGCGCGGCCGCCGGATCAGCGCTGCGGCTCGGTCTGGCAGCGGGGCTGGGCACCGCCCTCCTCCTCAACCTTTCGGCTTCACCGCTGATCGGCCTGTTCAGCGACGATCCCGCAGTCACCGTCGAAGCCGTCTGGTTCCTCCGGTGCATGACGCTCTACCTGGTGCCGTTCGGCGGGCTCATCGCCATGGGCGGCGTGCTCCAGGCGAGCGGAAAGGGCGGCAGGCTGCTCGCCGCCACGCTGGCGGGATTCGCCGTACAGTTGCCCCTCGCATACTCGCTGAGCCGTCCGATCGGCATCACCGGCGTG
This sequence comes from Sphaerimonospora thailandensis, assembly GCF_016863115.1. Taxonomy (GTDB): domain Bacteria; phylum Actinomycetota; class Actinomycetes; order Streptosporangiales; family Streptosporangiaceae; genus Sphaerimonospora; species Sphaerimonospora cavernae. The sequence continues at coordinate 55,393 of NZ_BOOG01000024.1, read as the reverse complement.
TGGCTCGCCATGGCCGCGGGCGCGACGCTCACGCTCGCGGCCATGACGGTCAGGAGAGCTTGGCGAGAGCCGTACGGAGCCGGTCGAGAGCGCGCTCGCGGCCGAGGACCTCGATCGACTCGAACAGCGGAAGGCCCACGGTCCTGCCGGTGACCGCCACCCGCACCGGGGCCTGGGCCTTGCCGAGCTTGAGCCCGTGGGCTGTGCCGACCTCCTCCAGGGAGGACTTCAGCGACTCGGGATCCCAGTTGACCGACTCCAGCCGCTCGGCGTACCCGGCGAGGATCTCCGCCGCGCCCGGCTTCATGCCCTTGTCCCACGACGCCTGGTCGAAGACGGGCTGTTCGAGGAAGAGGAAGTCGACGTTGGCCGTGACCTCGGACAGGACGGCCACCCGGGTCTGGACCAGGGGCGCGACCCTGGCGAACACACTCCGATCCCAGGACGGGTCGAGCCACGGCTCGCAGCGGCCGATGAAGACCTCCAGCGGCAGTGCCCGGATGTACTCGCCGTTGAAGGCGCGCAGCTTCTTCTCGTCGAAGAACGCCGGCGACGGGTTCACGTCCTCCAGCCGGAACAGCGGCATCATCTCCGACCACGGCATGATCTCCCGGTCGTCGCCGGGCCCCCAGCCGAGCAGCATGAGGTAGTTGACCATCGCCTCCGCGAGGTAGCCCTCGTCCCGATAGGACTCCAGCGCGACCTTGTCACGGCGCTTGGACAGCTTCTGCCGCTTCTCGTTGACGATGACCGGCACGTGCGCCCACACCGGAGGCCGTACGCCGAGCGCCTCCCACAGGAGCTGCTGCTTGGGCGTGTTCGACAGGTGCTCCTCGGCGCGGACCACGTGGCTGATCCGCATCTCCATGTCGTCGACGACGTTGGCGAGGATGAACAGCGGCGACCCGTCGCCGCGCACGATGACGAAGTCCTCTATCGACGCGTTCGGGAACTCCACCCGCCCGCGTACCAGGTCGTCCAGCACGGTCACGCCCTCATCCGGGCTGCGGAACCGGATCGCGCCCTCGGCCAGGCCCAGGTCCCGGCAGTGGCCGTCGTAGCCCTGGTGCTCAGAGCCGGTCCTGGCCTTCACGTCGTCCCGCGTGCACGTGCAGTGGTAGGCCTTGCCGTCCTTGAGCAGCCGTGCCGCCGCCTCGCGGTGCTGCTGCTCGTAGGCTGACTGGAAATAGGGCCCCTCGAAGTTCGGCGAGTCGCCGTTGATGCCGATCCAGGCCAGGGCCGAGATGATCCCCTCGGTCCACTCCGGCCGGTTGCGCGCGGCGTCGGTGTCCTCGATGCGGAGCACGAACTTGCCGCCGGACTGTTCGGCCAAAGCCCAGTTGAACAGCGCGGAGCGGGCGCCCCCGACATGGAACATGCCGGTGGGCGAAGGGGCGAAGCGCACCCTAATCACGTGAGATCACCCGGTTAGTGAGAGTTCCGATTCCTTCAATGCCGACGCTCACCTCGTCGCCCACGGACATCGGGCCGACTCCGGCCGGCGTGCCGGTCAGGACGACGTCACCCGGCAGCAGGGTCATGACCGCGCTCACGTACGCGATGAGCGCGGGGACGTCATGCAGGAGCTGGGAGGTGCGGGCGCTCTGCCGCAACTCGCCGTTGAGCGTGGTCGTGAGCGCGACGTCGGCCGGGTCGAGCGAGGTCTCGATCCACGGGCCCAACGGGCAGAACGTGTCGAACCCCTTGGCCCTCGACCACTGGCCGTCCCTGGACTGCAGGTCCCGTGCGGTCACGTCGTTGGCGCAGGTATACCCGAAGATCACATCATGGGCCCGCTCAGCCGGCACGTCACGGCACAGCCGGCCGATCACGACGGCCAGTTCGCCTTCGTAGTCGACCCGCTGCGACAGCTTCTCCGGATAGGCGACGGGCTCCCCCGGCCCGACCACCGAGGTGCTGGGCTTGAGGAAGACGACCGGCTCGGCCGGCGGCTCGCCGCCCATCTCCCTGGCGTGGTCGGCGTAGTTCTTGCCGATCGCGATGATTTTGCTGGGCAGCATCGGTGCGACCAGTCGGACCTCCGCCAGCGGGTAGCGCTCGCCGGTGAACTCGACCCCGCCGAAGGGATGGCCCGCGACGTGGGCGATCACCTGCTCGCCCTCTTCCACCACTCCGAACGCGACTCCGTCGCCCTTGGAAAACCTCGCGATACGCACGTCACGAGCCTAGTACGCCCGGCCGGTGATCCGTGTCGGAGGCGAGCGGGCCGCGTGCCCCTCCGTATGGTGGTGCCGAATGGCCCGTAACCGGCCACCGAGAACCGAGTCGTACGGGAGTGCTCGTGCCTTCTGTCGTGAAGATCAACGTGCTGACGGTGCCCCAGGAGATGCGGCAGGAGTTGGAGAGGCGGTTCGCCGGCCGGGCGGGGATGGTCGAGTCGTCCGACGGGTTCGAGTGGTTCGAGTTGCTGCGGCCTGTCGAGGGAACCGACCGCTACCTCGTCTACACCCGCTGGCGGAGCGAGGAGGACTTCCAGCGCTGGCAGCAGAGCCAGGCCTTCCAGGCCGGCCACGCCCAGGCTCAGGGCCACGGACACGGCCACGGGCAGGGCCACGGGCACGACCAGGGCCCGGCGGCTACGGCCTCCGAACTGTGGTCGTTCGAGGTCATCGAGACCGCCACCCCCACCCCGTGATCTTGCCAATTCCGGCAGACCGAGACTCAGGGATGTTAACGATGTGATCAAAGTGGCTTGACCGCATTGATGTGATTCGGACAGCATGGCGCTTCCCGTCTTGAATCTGGCCGGAAGGAATCTGGCGTGCGCGGCCGCACTCAAGTCCTCAGGAAGCACGGCCCGGCTCTGTCCGCCCTGGTCCTTCTGGGCACCGTGTCGCCCCTTGTCCTTCCGGGCGGTCCGCCGGCGGCCGCCGCGTCGGTGGCGGGCGTGAAACAGACGGCCGAATGTCAGGGGGACTGGCTGCCCGCCACCCCCACCTCTTCGGAGATCATGGACGGCAAGCTGTCGTTTCTCGACTTCCCGGCCGTCAGCGTGGGCAAGGACGTCAACTGGCGGATGGATCCGTACCGGAACCGGTCCTGGCAGATGGTCTTCCAGTCGCTGCGCTGGATGGGCCGGCTGGTCGCCGACTACGAGACGACCGGCAACGGGGAATACCTCAAGCGGGCGGTCGAGATCGCCGAGGACTGGGTGGCGGACAACCCCTACGGCGGCCGCGGCACCGCCAAGTACGCCTGGGCGGAGCACCCCGTCGCACTCCGCGCCCCGGCCCTGGTCTGCCTGAGCCGGCATGTCAAGGGCTCCTGGCTCACCCGCAGCCTCGCTCAGCACGCGAAGTTGCTGGCCGATCCGAGCAAGTACGAGGCCGGTCACAACCACGGCTTCGACCAGGACATCGGTCTGCTGCGGATCGGCTGCCGCTACGGCAACAAGGGCTGGAAGGATCTGGCCCTGCGCCGCATGGTCAGGTCGGCGAAGCTCGACATCGACTCCGAGGGCGCCCTCATGGAGCAGGCCCCCCGCTACGCGATCTACGTCCATGAGCGGCTCAGGGTCGCGATGGACACGATCGACTACTGCGGGCTGAAGGCGCCGAGCACGCTGACGCGGCGCTGGAAGAACCTGACGGGGCACATCGCCGCGGCCACCATGCCGAACGGCTACCTGGTGCCCATCGGGGACGGCGGCGCCGACGTCCAGCCGACCGGCTTCGACCACGGCAAGAAGACCGTCGAGGTCTTCAAGGCGGGGTACGTCTTCGGCCGCACCGCCTGGGACGACCCGCAGTCGGCGTACTATTCGATCCGCTTCGGCCCGGGCCAGAAGTTCCACGGGCACGAGGACCACCTGGGCGTGACCTACTACGCCCAGGGCCGCTCCATCCTCACCGAGGCGGGCTTCCACTCCTACGAGGGCACTCCGTACCGCCGCTGGACATTGACGCCCGAGGCCCACAACGTGCCGGTGATGGTCGGCAGGAAGTTCCGCGGCCACACCGCGTCGCCCCTCACCCGCCGTTCCATCGGCAAGGACCGGCAGTCGTTCACACTGACCGACCTGGCGTACGGCGTGCGCCGCACCCGATCGGTGCTGGTCAATCATCACGATGACCTGATGGCCGTCCTCGACACCGGGGACGGGAAGCTGCGGAACCTGTGGCACTTCGACCCGGCGTTGAAGGTCGTCTCCGCGGAGCGGGGACGGATCGTGGTGGCGGACGGCGACTGGCGCGCCACTCTCGTCCAGCTCGCCATTCCGTCATGCCGGCCGATCGGGGGGCAACGGGTGGTCAGCGGGCAGACCAGTCCCTACCAGGGGTGGATCTCGCCCTCCTACATGAAGAAGGTGCCCGCCCCGGCGGTGGTATCCCCCGCGTCCGGGGCGCTGCTGACGGTCATCGTGCCCGGCACGGACAAGCCGAACGTCACCTGCTCGGGACGCACCGTGGCCGTCCAGACCTCCGGCGGCTCGGTGACCCTGCGGGTAGGCGCCTCGGGCACCCTGTCCTGACAATCAACGGGCCTGATCGACCACGGGCCTGATGCCCATCTCCCGGGCCGGCCTGTCCGGACAGGCCGGCCCGGGAAACCGCGCTCAGCTACATCGTCGCTGTCAGGCGTGGTGTCCCGCACGGAGGAGTCCGTACGTCACGGCCTGCTCCAGAGCCTGCCAGGACGCCTCGATGATGTTCTCGTCGACGCCGACGGTGGCCCAGTCGCCGGTCGAGTCGCTGGACGTGATCAGAACCCGGGTGATCGCGCCGGTGCCGTGCGTCCCTTCCAGGATGCGGACCTTGAAGTCGATGAGCTGGACGGCGGCGAGCTCGGGGTAGAGCTTCTCCAGGGCCAGCCGTACCGCCTTGTCCAGGGCGTTGACCGGGCCGTTGCCCTCGCCGGTCGCGACGATCCGCTCGCCCTTGGCCTGGAGTTTCACCGTGGCCTCGCTCACGACCTCGAAGGTCGCCGCGCCGGTGAGGGGGTCGACGACGGGGCGGCGTTCGACGATGACGCGCCAGGACTCGACGGTGAAGTACCGCTTGCGCTCGCCGGCGACGGTGTCGCGGAGCAGCAGCTCGAAGGAGGCGTCGGCGGCCTCGAAGGTGTGCCCGCGCGACTCCAGGTCCTTGACCCGCTCGACCAGCTCGCGGGACTGCTCCCCGGTCAGCTGGTAGCCCAGCTCGCGGCCCTTGAGCTCCACCGAGGCGCGGCCGGCCATGTCGGAGACCAGCATGCGCATGTCGTTGCCGACCATGGCGGGATCGATGTGCTGGTAGAGGTTGGGGTCCACCTTGATAGCCGAGGCGTGCAGCCCGGCCTTGTGGGCGAAGGCCGAGGCGCCCACATAGGGCTGGTGGGAGTTGGGCGTGACGTTGGTGACCTCGGTGATCGCATGGGCGATGCGCGTCATGTCGGCCAGCGCCTGCGGCGGCACGAGCTCGAACCCCCGCTTGAGCTGGAGGTTGGCCACCACCGTGAAGAGGTTGGCGTTGCCCGAGCGTTCGCCGTACCCGTTGGCGCATCCCTGCACGTGGGTGGCGCCGGCCCGCACCGCGGCCAGGGTGTTGGCCACCGCGCAGCCGGTGTCGTCGTGGCAGTGGATGCCGATCCGCGCCCCCGTGGCGGTCGCCTCGTGGACGACCTCGGCGAGCTCGTCGGGGAGCATGCCGCCGTTGGTGTCGCACAGCGCCACCACGTCGGCGCCGGCCTCGGCCGCGGTGCGCAGCACCTCGAGCGCGTAGGCGCGGTTGGAGCGGTACCCGTCGAAGAAATGTTCGGCGTCCAGGAAGACGCGCCGGCCCTCCGCACGAAGGTGGGAGACCGTGTCGCGGATCATCGCGAGGTTCTCCTCCAGTGTCGTGCGGAGGGCCAGCTCCACGTGCCGGTCATGGCTCTTGGCGACAAGCGTCACGACCGGCGCTCCGGATTCGCGCAGGGCGGCCACCAGCGGATCGTCGGCGGCCTTCACACCGGCCCGGCGGGTCGCGCCGAACGCGGCGAGCTGCGCGTGCCTCAGGTCGAGCTCGGTCTGAGCCCGCCTGAAGAACTCGGTGTCCTTGGGGTTGGCGCCCGGCCAGCCACCTTCGATGAAGCCGACGCCCAGACCGTCCAGGTGACGAGCGATCGCCAGCTTGTCGGCGACTGACAGGTTCAGCCCCTCCTGCTGGGCTCCGTCACGGAGCGTCGTGTCGTACACGTGGAAGCCGTCGTCGGTCATCTCTTCGTCTCCTTCGCGGGTCCGTCGTCGCCGCGCGCCCATCGGCCCCAAACAAAAAGACCCCTCACGGACGTGAGAGGTCTGCGCGCCGGCGTTGTCCCTTTAGTGGCCGGCGCGCCTGCCGATAATGAGCAGACCGTAGAACATGGTGCCTAGGAGTCTGCCACATGCTCCCAGCCTCTGGCACATCGATCTCAGAGTACGAGACGCGGACGAGTGCTCCGACCACGCTTCGCCCGCTCGCGAACCGCCATGGTTAGTGTGGTTCGCATGAAGGTTGCCGAGTTCATCGATACCGCAGTGGCCGAGTACACCATCGCGCACACCACCCCGCCCGACGATCTGCTCCGCGCCCTCACGGAGGAGACGCACCGGCTCGTCGGCGACGACGACACCATGCAGATCTCCCCCGAACAGGGCACGCTGCTCACCATGCTCGTGGGCCTCGTCGGGGCCCGCCGGGCCGTCGAGGTCGGCACCTTCACCGGCTACTCATCGATCTGCATCGCCAGGGGCATGCCGGCGGACGGCCGCCTCATCGCCTGTGACGTCAGCGAGGAATGGACGTCCGTTGCCCAGCGGTACTGGGACAAGGCGGGCGTCTCGGACAGGATCGAGCTTCGCCTCGGACCGGCCGCCGAGACGCTCCGGGCCATGCCCCGCGAGGAGTGGATCGACTTCGCCTTCATCGACGCCGACAAGGCCGGCTACCCGGTCTACTACGAGGAGCTTCTCGTACGGCTCAGGCCGGGCGGGCTGATCGCCGTGGACAACACGCTGCAGGAGGGCGAGATCGTCGACCCGGCCGCCGGGGGCAACGTGCCCGGGATGCGGGCGTTCAACGACCTGGTCAGCGCCGATCCGCGGGTGACCAGCATCCTGCTCCCCTTCGCCGACGGACTCACCCTCATCCGCAAGAACTGATTTTCGACAACCCCGGCGAGCGCCACGCTTTGTGACTACTTTATGTCTTGAGTCAATCACGTTGCGTTTTCCCGCCGGGAGGGGATGATGCTCTCATGGCCAAGGTCCTGGATCCACCCGCTACGACACCTGAAGAGACCGCACGCGCAGATCTCCAAAGCCTCTACAGGAAGATCTGCTTCAGCAGCGCGGAGCAGAAAGTCGAAATCCTCCGCGGCAGGGTCGTGATCAGAGAGGTGCCCACACTCGATCACAACAACGTCGTCTTCCGCCTGCTACTTCAGCTCATGTCGTTCGTGGACAGCAAGAAGTGGGTTATCTGCAATGACATCAAGATCTTCCTGGGCGCGCAGCTCGACCGATATCGGCCGGATGCCACTGTAGTGCCGCGGAGTCCCCGAATGTGGGATCCGGAGAACGTCTACGGAAACCAGACACTGCTTGTCGTCGAGGTCGTCTCTCCCAGCAGTCAGGATGACGACCACGTGATGAAGCCGAAGAACTGTGCCATCGCCGGGGTTCCGCTCTATTTGGTGATCGACACCTTCCAGAACGTCGCCCGGCTTATGGCCGAACCGAGCGAGAACGGCTATCAGCACCAGGTCGAAGTGACCTTGGGCAAGCCGTTGCCCCTGCCGGAGCCGTGGGATCTGACGATCGACACGGGCAAGCTGATCGAGGCCTGAGCCGTACGAGACGACTGAACGAGGGCCCGGCCGGATGGTTCCGGGCCGGGCCTGTTCCGTGGTTTCGGGGACTCAGCAGATCTTGTGGATCCAGTCGCGGGTGTCGGGGCGGAAGCCGTACTGAATGCCGACGAGCTCCTCGCGAATCTTCATGGTGACCGGGCCGGGGGTGCCGTCGCCCACGGCCCAGCCGCGGTCGGCGCCCTTGACGGAGCCCACGGGGGTGACCACGGCGGCAGTGCCGCACGCGAAGACCTCGGTGAGCTCTCCCGACTCGCAGGCCGACTGCCAGTCCTCGATCGAGATCTTGCCCTCCTCCGGCCGGAGGCCGAGCTCGGCGGCGATGCTGAGGATCGAGTCGCGGGTGATGCCCGGCAGCAGAGTGCCGGTGAGGGTGGGGGTGACCAGGCGGTCGCCGAAGACGAAGAAGAGGTTCATCCCGCCCATCTCCTCGACCCAGCGATGCTCGAAGGCGTCGAGCCAGACGACCTGGTCGCAGCCCTCCTGGACGGCCTGACGCTGGGCGACGAAGGCGGCGGCGTAGTTGCCGCCGCACTTGGCGAAGCCGGTCCCGCCGGGAGCGGCCCGGGTGAACTCGGTGGACAGCCAGACCGAGACGGGCTTGACGCCGCCGGAGAAGTACGAGGCGGCGGGCGAGGCGATCACCATGTACTTGTAGGTCCTCGACGGGTGGTTCACCCCGAGCGCCGCCTGCGTCGCGATCATGAAGGGCCGCAGGTAGAGGCTGTGGCCGTCGGTGGTCGGCACCCACTCGCGGTCGGTCTGCACGAGCAGCTCCAGCGACTGGACGAACACGTCCTCGGGCAACTCGGGCATGGCCATTCTGGCCGCGGACCTGTTGAAGCGCGCCGCGTTGGCGTGCGGCCGGAAGGCGACGATCGAACCGCCCGACTGCCGGTACGCCTTGAGCCCCTCGAACAGCTCCTGCGCGTAATGGAAGACCGACGTCGCGGGATCGAGGACCAGCGGGCCGTACGGCTGGAGCCGGGCGTCGTGCCAGCCGCGCCCCTCGGTCCAGTCGATGGAGATCATGTGGTCGGTGAAGAACTGCCCGAAGCCGGGGTTCGCCAATACTTCCTCACGCTCCCCCGCGCTGCGGGCTCGCGGATTGAGCTGCACATCGAAGCTGAGCTGAGTCATGGCGAAGATCCTTTTCTCGACGTCGTCGTCACGGTTCATTGTGCGGCGACGACCTGTCTAACGGAAAACTACGGCATTGGGCAGGTATGAAAAAGCGCATGGCGCCCCGCGGGCCGCCATGCGCATTGATCAGGTGACGGCCCGGATCACCCCGCTACTCGTGCCGCGATGTCGTCGCCGATCTCACGGGTCGCCCTGGCCGTCCAGGCTCCCTGCCGTTCGACCAGGTCGTCGGCGACGGCCTGCTCGACCCGGGCCGCGGCCTCGGCGGACCCGATGTGGTCGAGGAGCATGGCGATGGACAGGATGGTGGCGGTGGGGTCGGCCTTGCCCTGGCCCGCGATGTCGGGGGCGCTGCCGTGCACGGGCTCGAACATCGACGGCGCCGTACGGGCCGGGTTGACGTTACCACTGGCGGCCAGGCCGATGCCCCCGGCGATGGCCGCGCCGATATCGGTGAGGATGTCGCCGAAGAGGTTGTCGGTGACGATCACGTCGAAGCGCTGCGGCTGGGTGATGAAGAACATCGAGGCCGCGTCCATGTGGCAGTAATCGGTCTCCACGTCGGGGAACTCCTGGCTCACCCGGTCGACCGTACGCGCCCAGAGGTCGCCCGCGAAGGTCAGCACGTTGGTCTTGTGGACCAGCGTGAGCTTGCGGCGGGGCCTGGCCTGAGCCTTCTCGAACGCGTAACGCACGACACGCTCCACGCCGAAGGCGGTGTTCAGCGACTCCTGCGTGGCGATCTCCTGCGCCGTGCCGCGGCGCAGCACGCCGCCGGCTCCGGCGTACGGACCCTCGGTGCCCTCACGGACGACGATCATGTCGATGTCCTCGGGGCGGGCCTCGCCGAGCGGGGTCGCCACCCCGGGGAACAGCTTGACCGGGCGGAGGTTCACGTAGTGGTCCAGCTCGAAACGGAGCCTGAGCAGCAGCTCGCGCTCCAGGACGCCCGGGGGGACGCTGGGGTCGCCGACCGCGCCGAGCAGAATCGCGTCATAGCCGCGAAGCTCCTCCAGCACCGCATCGGGGAGGGTCTCTCCGGTCGCGTGATAGCGCTTCGCCCCGAGATCATATTCAGTCGTCTCGGCCTTGACGCCGACGGCGTGGAGGACCTTGAGCCCCTCGGCCACGACCTCGGCGCCGATCCCGTCACCAGGGATGACGGCCAGACGGATGTTGCTCGACTCCATGGGAGTACCTTACCGGGTGTCTCGGAGATCGAACGCCGATCTCACCATTCGGGCATTCCGGCTGATTGGTCGTGCCGAGCTCAGCGGACCGGCTGACCGCCGTTGTCACGACGGTCGAGCGCGATCTGCAGCGCGGCGGCGGCCTCGTCTTCGGCGTCCTCGGGACGGTTCCAGGGATACATCTCGTACATGGTGGATCTCATTCGCGAAGAAGAACGGGAGAAAGGAGAGCAGATCCGGGTCGCGGATCCCGGAATGTCGGCTCCGACTCGGCGTGGGTCACACGCTCTCGGTCACAGAAGCCGACGGCCGACGGCGCACAACGCCGCACACCGCGGCGGGCCGGCCCACCCTGATCAGGCCCCGCCGCGGCAGGTAATGAGTACGGATACCTGGCGCGTCATACCGTTTCAGGTTATCGCAGAATCTTGTAGGACGACCTAGTATCTCATTATGTGAGACAACAAGAAGCCCGTACGGCGGGGGCACCGCCGTACGGGCTCAGGAGACGAGGGCGACCCGGGACAGTCTCCGAGGTCCCGCTCAGTCCTCGATGTTCCGCTCGAGTCCCCGAGCTTCCGCTCAGTCCTCGAGGTTCACCGTGCGGCCGCCGTCGGCGCCGATCTCACCGGCGATCTGCTCGACGACGTCGGCCGGGATCGCCGAGTCGACGGTGAGCGCGATCAGGGCCTTGCCGCCCTTGACGTCGCGGGAGACCTGCATGGAGGCGATGTTGGTCCCGTGCTCGCCGAGCAGCCGGCCGACGGTGCCGACGATGCCGGGCCGGTCCGCGTACGTGAAGAACGCGAGGTGATCGGTCGGCTCGATCTCCATGGCGAAGCCGTTGACCTCGACGATCTTCGTGACCTGCCGGGGGCCGGACAGCGTGCCCGAGACCGAGACCGTACGGCCGTCGGCCAGCACCCCGCGCACGGTGACGACGTTGCGCCAGTCGGGGCTCTCGGAGCTGGTGACCAGCTCGACCACGGTGCCGCGGTCCTGGGCGAGCAGCGGGGCGTTGACGTACGTCACCGCGTCCTCGACCACGTCGGTGAAGACCCCCTTGAGCGCGGCGAGCTCCAGCACGCGCACGTCCTGGGAGGCGATCTCACCGCGGATCTCGACATCGAGCCGGGTGGCCACCTCGCCGGCGAGCGCGGTGAAGATGCGCCCGAGCTTCTCGGTGAGCGGCAGGCCCGGCTTGACGTCCTCGGCGACCGCGCCGCCCTGGACGTTCACCGCGTCGGGCACGAACTCGCCGGCGAGCGCGAGCTTGACGCTGCGGGCGACCTGGGTGCCGGCCTTCTCCTGGGCCTCGTGGGTGGAGGCTCCGAGGTGCGGGGTGGCGACGACCTGGTCGAACTCGAACAGCGGGCTGTCGGTGCACGGCTCCTTGGCGAACACGTCGATCGCGGCCCCGGCCACCCGGCCCTCCTTGAGTGCGGAGTAGAGCGCGTTCTCGTCGATGATCCCGCCGCGGGCGACGTTGACCAGGCGGACGGTCGGCTTGACCAGATGCAGCTCGCGGTCGCCGATCAGCCCGATCGTCTCCTTCGACTTGGGCAGGTGGACCGTGAGGAAGTCGGCCTGCGTCAGGACCTCCTCCAGCGAGAGCAGCCGGACGCCCATCTGCGCGGCCCGGGCCGGCTGAAGGTAGGGGTCGTATGCGACGAGCTCGACGCCGAACGGCTGCAGGCGCTGGGCGACGAGTTGACCGATCTTGCCGAGGCCCAGGATGCCGACGACCTTGCCGTCGAGCTCGACGCCGGTGTACTTGGACCGCTTCCACTCGCCGCCCTTGAGCGCGGTGTGCGCCTGGGCCACGTTGCGTGCGCCGGCGAGGATGAGCGCGACGGTGTGCTCGGCCGCGCTGGTGATGTTGGAGGTCGGCGCGTTCACGACCATGACACCGGCCTTGGTGGCCGCCTCGACGTCGACGTTGTCGAGTCCGACGCCCGCGCGGGCGACGACGCGCAGCTTGGGCGCGTTCGCGATGGCCTCGGCGTCCACCTGGGTGGCGCTGCGGACGATCAGGGCGTCCACGTCGGCGAGAGCCGGCAGGAACTGCGAGCGGTCTGCTCCGTCGGTGTGACGGACCTCGAAGTCCGCGCCGAGCACGGCGAGACCCGCGTCGGAAAGCTCCTCTGCGACAAGAACGACGGGCTTGTTCACTGGTGAGTCCTTCGAAAAGTTCGAGAAGTGCGACAGCACGGACAGTCGTCGAGTGTATCCGGGCTTGTGAAAGCTCTCACGAGCGATCCGCCATCCGAGACGGCGCCCATGTCGGCCGCCCGGGAGCCGGCCGGGCGGGGCCGGCGATGCGGGACCGACGGGCCGGCAGTGCGGGCCAGGCCGCCCCCTATGACGCGAGGAAGTCGCATGGCCGCCGTGTGTGATGGCCTGAGCCGTTGCCGTACCCAGTTTGGACCGGTCCTATTCGTGCGGCCCGCCATCTCGGTATTGATCGCACCCATCTTCGGGATTAGCCTGATTCGCTATGGTTCACCCCCTATTGTTCGGCCTATGAGCATCGGGAACCCCTCCCTGGGTGACGTTCTCGCACGGCACGGCAGCCCCCAGCAGTTGCTGTCAGCCCTAGCCGAGCGGGGCATCCTGGTGGCCGTCCGCCCCGACCGCTCCGTGGTGCTCGGCACGACGCAGAGCGGTGATCGCGTGCTGCTCGGCTACACGGCGCCGGCGACCTACGCCCGGCACCGCGGCAGCCACTCGTTGTCGGCCTGCGACGCCGACACCATCCTCGACATCCAGCAGGTCACGGGTGTCCGGGAGATCGTCATCGACGCGGCGGGTCCGGCGGCGGCAGCCGTACCCATCGACGACCTGCGGCGTCACCTCCAATCAAGCCGGACCGGTCCCACGCCGGCGGTGTCGGCGATGCGCTCGGCCGCCACCCCTGCGGCGTACGCCACCGGCGCCATGGCGACGGTGACCCGCTCGCAGGTGGCACACGCGGCTCCCCCGGCGGCCTCCGGCAGCCCGCCGTCGATTCCTCCCCTGGCCGCTCCACCCGTGCCCGCCCCGGAACGGGTGTCGGCCGCTCCCGGCTCCGTCCCACCCGCCCGGATCCCGGCGCCCCGCCAGCACCTGTCCGGTGCCATGCAGGTCGTCGACCCCGGCTATCGCCGGACGAGCCATCCGATCCTGCCCGCGCTCCGGGTGGCGGTCTCCGAACTGCTGCGCGACTACCCCCATGTGCACCACGTATGGATCTCCGAAGCCCGGACGGTCTCCGGGTCCTGGGGGCTCATGCTGCTCGTCAAGGTGCACACGGCGACGGGCGAGGACATCGTCCGGGACGTGCACCGCCGGGTCCGCGCCCGGCTGCCACAGCTCGCGGCCAGCGGGGCTCCGGTGCTCATGGCCCGGATCACGGACGCGCACACGGAACGCCGGATGATCGAGATCGGCGCCCACGTGGTCTGCCCGGACGCCAGGGGCTGACGCCTGGAGAGCTGAGCGGGGAGGAGAGCCGGCGGTCCTCGGCCGTGGCCCCGCTCAGCTCCCGTGCGGGCGCCCGACGGGCCGGGTCGTCGGCGTGAGCCTGCCCGGTTCCGCCGGGAACGCGCGCACTGACACGGTCGGACCGAAATCTCGGATGCGGACCTTCCACCCGAACGCTTGCTCGGCTTGAATGTCGGCATGGCCTCCTCGGCGGCGACGCCCCCCGCGACCGTCTCCCATGGTGTACGCCTCGGTTATGCGGTCGGCTCGTTCTGCACGGCCAACTTCACGGCCGTCCCCGGCCTCCTCCTGCTGTACTACATGACGAACGTGCTGGCGGTGCCCGCCGTGCTCGCCGGCCTCGTCCTGTTCCTGCCGAAGGCGTGGGACCTCCTCGTCAACCCCCTGGTCGGCCGCTGGTCGGACCGCACCTCCTCACGCTGGGGGCCGCGCCGGCCCTGGCTGCTGGCCGGGGCCGCCGTGCTCCCGGTGTCCTTCGCCGCGATGTTCAGCGGGCCGCCGCTCACCGGCGTCCCCGCCGCGGTCTTCGTGGGTGTCGCGTTCCTGTTCGCCTCCACCGGATACGCCCTGTACGAGGTTCCGTACAAGGCGATGCCGGCCGAGATGACGGGCGACTACCACGAACGGACCTCCCTGCTGCAGTGGCGGATGATCTTCGTCGCGGTCTCGGTGGCGCTCAGCGGAGTCGTCGCGCCGATGCTCGCCGGGGACTCGGCCGACGGCTATCGCCTGATGGGCATCACCTTCGCGGCGATCCTGCTCGCCGCGATGATCGGGTCGTTCCTGGGTACGGCTCGCGCCCCGTTCATCGGGCGGCAGCGATCGGACGGCACCCTCCGGTCCCAGCTCGCCGCCGTCAGGACGAGCAGACCGTTCCTGTGGCTGCTCGGCCTCAGCTCGGCCCAGAACCTCGCCGCGGGGGTCATGCTCGCCGGAGCCCCCTATTTCGCGGCCTACGTCCTGCGCGACACCGGCGCCACGAGCACGCTCTTCGCCGCGCTCGTCGGGCCGATGCTGGTCACCATGCCACTGTGGGTGCGGCTGGCCCGCAGGCTCGACAAGCGCGGCGCGATGATCCTGGCCGGGTCGCTGTTCCTGGTCGGCGCTTCGCTGCTCATCGCCACCCCCATACTCGGCTCCCTCTACGCCCATCTCGCCGTCGTGTCGATCGGGCTCGGATACGCGGGCCTGCAACTTCTGCAGTTCTCCATGCTCGCCGACGTGATCGCCCACGACAGCACGGTGAGCGGCGAGCGCCGCGGAGGCGTCTTCACCGGACTGTGGACGGCCGTCGAGAACGCCGTGTCCGCCTTGGGCGCCACCGTCTACGGCGCGGTGCTCGCCACAGGCGGCTTCATCTCCTCGAATCCGGAGAACCCGGTGGCGCAGCCGGACAGCGCGCACACGGCGGTCATCCTCGGCGTGACCCTCGTGCCCGCCCTCATGTCGCTGGCCGCGGTGCTGATGACGCTGAGATACGACCTCACCGCCGACCGGCTCGCGGCCCTGGCCGACGACGACACGGCCTCCGGCGGTACGGCGCCCGGCGACACGTCCGAAGCCGAGGGCACCACCGCCTGACACCGCTACGGACGGTGCTGGAGTGCTTGCAGGGAGACATTGGAACGTAGGTATTTTCGTGACTTTTGTGATTTTTTCGGACAATAGAGGTTGAGGACACCATAATGCGGTTTCCAACCAGCCTTCGGGCCGCGTACCTCGGACCTTGTCCTGATGAGGGCGCGGCTCAGGGAGTGTCGCGCAGGTCTCGCCACGAGGAGCACCCGCAGCAGTCGGCGAGATCCCGCGACCCGACCTGTCCCCTCAACTGGAGGAAAGATCGTGAACAGAGCGCTCGGAGCGGCCCTGTGCCTCGGCAGCCTCACGGTGATCAGCCTGCCGGTCAGCGCCGCCCAGGCGACGACCGAGCATCTCGGCTGCCGGGTCGCCGCCGCCAAGCCGTACGTCACGGAGAGCGGAAAGATCAGCGCCGCCGGTTACCGGATCGGATGCACCGGCCCGGCGAAGGTCCGGGTCCGGCTCTGGAAGGCCGTGACAGGCCCGGACCGTGCGGTGAAGAGCGGAGCCAAGGTCACCGAGAGCGGGCGCCTCACGCTTACCGTGCGCTGTGCGAACGGCGTGTTCTACACGACCGTCACCGACTACCGCGGCAACACGTCACGGTCGAGGGCCACCCGGGTGAACTGCGCCTCGACGCCGCCCAACGGGAACGGCGGGGCCTCGACGGGCAGCGACTCCACGAGCGGCGGACCGGCGGGCAGCGGTTCGACAGGCGGCGGTTCGACAGGCAGCGGTTCGACAGGCGGCGCCCAGAACGGGGGCACCACCAACGGCGGCTCCACGGGCAGCGGTCCGGCGACAGGGCCGGGTGTCGTGGGCACCGATCTCGAGAACGAGGTGGTGCGCCTCACCAACGTCGAGCGGGCCAAGGTCGGCTGCGGACCGCTGACGCACGACGCCAAACTGCACACGGCGGCCTACGGCCACTCGGCCGACATGTCCGCCAAGAACTACTTCAGCCACACCTCTCAGGACGGCCGTTCCTTCGCCGATCGCATCAGGGCGACGGGGTACTCCTACACCGCGATCGCCGAGAACATCGCCAAGGGCTACCAGACCCCGGAAGCGGTGGTCCAGGGCTGGATGAACAGCTCCGGCCACCGCACCAACATGCTCAACTGCAGCTACACGGACATCGGCGTCGGCTACGTCAAGGCCGGCGGCCCGTACTGGACCCAGGATTTCGGCAAACACTAGCCCCCCAGCCGTGGCGGGCGGGGGTGGGCACGGGGGGACACGCTCACGATGGTTGTGAAGTCTGGGCGCTGGAATGAGGTGGAATGCGAAGGTCTTCTGGACACTGCGCCCGGCCAAGTCGGATACTCCAGTCATGAGCTCTCCCCCGGTTCGCGCCTCGGACGGGGACCGCGACCGCGCCCTCGACGAGCTCCGCAGCCGTGCCGCCGAAGGCCGTCTGTCCATGGACACCTTCATCGGCCGCGTCGACATGGCGCTGCGCGCACAGAGCCGCGGTGAGCTCGATGAGCTGGTCGCGGACCTCCCGCAGCGCGGGCGTTGGCGTAGGCGGATCACGGAGGCCGTGGCCGCTGTGTCGGATCTCAGCCATCGGGTCGAGTCCGCCTGGCGGCGTCCTCGCCTGCCCAAGCTGGCGCTGCCCACCGACGACCGTGCTCGGTACGTGGTGGGCCGCGGGCCCGCCTGCGACCTGGTGCTGGCGGATCTCACGGTCTCCCGGGTGCATGCCGAACTGCGCCGTGACGACGGCTCGTGGCTGCTGGTCGATCTCGGCTCGATGAACGGCACCCGGCTGAACGGCTGGCGCCTGGTCGGACCGGCCCGGGTACGGGCGGGCGACGAGATCGCGTTCGGCGACTCCGCGTTCCTCGTGTCCGCTTCCGCCTGAGCGCACGACGATGAGAGCGGCGCCGCCCGGAAGGGCGACGCCGCTCTCACGCGTCAGACCGAATCGATCAGCTCGGTCAGGACTGCTCGCCGCCCTTGAGCCAGCTCATCATCGGGCGGAGCTTGGCGCCGGTCTGCTCGATCGGGTGCCCGGCCAGCTCCTCGCGGTAGCGCTTGAAGTTGGTCTGGCCCGAGTCGAACTCCTCGACCAGCTCACGGGCGAAGCGGCCGTCCTGGATCTCGTCCAGGATGCGGCGCATCTCCTTCTTGGTCTCCGCGTTGACCACGCGCGGGCCGCGGCTGTAGCCGCCGTACTCCGCGGTGTCGGACACCGACCAGTACATCTTCGAGACGCCGCCCTCGTACATCAGGTCCACGATCAGCTTCATCTCGTGAAGGCACTCGAAGTAGGCGACCTCGGGCTGGTAGCCCGCCTCGATCAGCGTCTCGAAGCCGGCCTTGATCAGCTCGGAGACGCCGCCGCACAGCACGGCCTGCTCACCGAACAGGTCGGTCTCGGTCTCCTCGGTGAAGGTCGTCTTCAGCGCGCCGGCCCGGGTGCCGCCGATGCCCTTGGCGTACGACAGCACGAGCGGCCAGGCGTTGCCGGTGGCGTCGCGCTCGACGGCGACGAGACACGGCACGCCGCGTCCCGCGGTGTACTGGCGGCGGACGAGGTGGCCGGGGCCCTTCGGCGCGACCATCGCGACGTCCACACCCTCGGGGGCCTCGATGAGGCCGTAGCGGATGTTGAGGCCGTGGCCGAAGAACAGCGCGTCGCCCTCGACGAGGTTCGGCGCGACGTGCTCGGCGTAGAGGTGCCGCTGGATGTGGTCAGGGGCGAGGATCATCGTGAGATCGGCCTCTTCGACGGCCTCCGACGGCGTGAGCACGCGCAGCCCGTCGGCCTCGGCCTTCTCCCGGCTCTTGGAGCCCGCCGGCAGGCCGACCCGCACGTCCACGCCGGAGTCGCGCAGGCTCAGCGCGTGGGCGTGGCCCTGGCTGCCGTATCCCAGTACGGCGACGTGCCGACCCTGGATGACCGACAGGTCGGCGTCGTCGTCGTAGAAGATCTCAGTCACATGCTTGCCTTTCCGAATGATGGTCGCGACAGACGTCGCCGGTCGCGACACGTGCTTTCGACTCCGACAGCGGCGCAGCGCTCACGCGCTGCGCTCCAGCGCCCGGAGCGAGCGGTCGGTGATGGAACGGGCACCGCGGCCGATGGCCACCATGCCCGACTGCACGAGCTCCTTGATGCCGTACGGCTCCAGGACCCGGACGAACGCCTTCAGCTTGTCACTCGTGCCGGTGACCTCGATGGTCACCGCGTCAGGGGCGACGTCGACGCACCGGGCCCGGAAGAGGTTGACCACTTCCAGGACGTGGGAGCGGCTCTCGGCGTCGGTCCTGACCTTGAGCAGCATCAGCTCGCGCTGCACCGATTGGGCGCTGTCGAGCTCCACGATCTTGATGACGTTGACCAGCTTGTTGAGCTGCTTGGTGACCTGCTCGAGCGGCAGGGCCTCAACGTTGACGACGATCGTCATGCGGGAGATGTCGTCGTGCTCGGTGGGCCCGACGGCCAGCGATTCGATGTTGAAACCGCGGCGGCTGAACAGCGCGGCCACGCGCGCGAGCACGCCCGGCTTGTTCTCGACCAGGACGGACAGCGTGTGAAGGCTCATGCCGCCCCTCCTTCGGCGCAGGTCTGGTTGCCCCGCTCGCTCATTCTTCGCTCTCCCACTTCGGCGCCATGTCACGGGCGTACTTGATGTCGTCGTTGCTGGTCCCGGCGGCGACCATCGGCCAGACCATCGCGTCCCGGTGGACGACGAAGTCGACCACGACCGGCACGTCGTTGATCTCCATCGCCTTGCGGATGGTCGCGTCGACGTCCTCGGGCCGCTCGCAGCGCAGGCCCACACAACCGTACGCCTCCGCGAGCTTCACGAAGTCGGGGATCCGCCTGACCTGCTGCAGGTCGGTGTTGGAGTACCGCTCGTCGTAGAACAGCGTCTGCCACTGCCTGACCATGCCGAGGCTACCGTTGTCGATGACCGCGACCTTGATCGGCACGCCCTCGATCGCGCACGTCGCCAACTCCTGGTTGGTCATCTGGAAGCAGCCGTCGCCGTCGATGGCCCACACGGTCGCGTCCGGCCGGCCCATCTTCGCGCCCATCGCGGCCGGAACGGCGAAGCCCATCGTGCCGGCCCCGCCCGAGTTGATGAACGTGCCCGGGTTCTCGTACCCGACGAACTGGGCCGCCCACATCTGGTGCTGACCGACACCCGCGACGTAGTACGCCTCGGGGCCGACGATGGCGCTCAACCGCTCCATGACGTACTGCGGGGCGAGCGAGCCGTCCGCGAACTGCTCGTAGCCCAGCGGGTAGGTCTCCTTGTAGCCGTTGAGTATCCGCCACCACTCGCTGTAGTCGCCCTTGCGGCCCGCGGCCTGCTCGCCCCGCACCACCGCGATCAGGTCACCGATGACCTCACGGCAGTCACCGACGATCGGCACGTCCGCGTGGCGGTTCTTGGAGATCTCCGCCGGGTCGATGTCGGCGTGGATGACCTTCGCGTTGGGCGCGAAGCTGACGAGCCGGCCGGTCACCCGGTCGTCGAACCTGGTGCCGAGCGCGATCAGAAGGTCCGACTGCTGGAGCGCGCCGACCGCCGAGACCGTGCCGTGCATGCCGGGCATGCCCATGTGCTGGGGGTGGCTGTCGGGGAACGTGCCACGCGCCATGAGCGTGGTGACGACGGGGATGCCCGTGAGTTCGGCGAGCTCACGCAGCTCGGCCGAGGCTCCGGCCTTGTGCACGCCGCCGCCGACGTAGAGGACCGGCCGGCGGGCCTCCGTCATCAGCCTCGCCGCCTCGCGGATCTGCTTCGAGTGCGGCCGGGTCACCGGGCGGTAGCCCGGGAGTTGCATGACCGGCGGCCAGGAGAAGGTCGTCGTGGCCTGGAGCGCGTCCTTGGCGATGTCCACCAGCACCGGTCCCGGACGGCCGGTGGAGGCGATGTGGAATGCCTCCGCGATGGTCCGGGGGATGTCCTCGGCCTGGGTGACCAGGAAATTGTGCTTGGTGATCGGCATGGTGATGCCGGAGATGTCCGCCTCCTGGAAGGCGTCGGTCCCGATCATCGGGGAGGCCACCTGTCCGGTGATCGCCACGATCGGCACCGAGTCCATATAGGCGTCGGCGATCGGGGTGACCAGGTTGGTCGCCCCGGGGCCGCTGGTCGCCATGCAGACGCCGACCCGCCCGGTCGCCTGCGCGTATCCCTCGGCGGCGTGGCCCGCGCCCTGCTCGTGCCGTACAAGGACGTGCCGGACCTTGGTGGAATCGTAGAGAGGATCGTAGGCGGGGAGGATGGCGCCGCCCGGGATCCCGAACACCGTGTCGACCCCGACGTGTTCCAGTGCCCGCACGAGGGCCTGAGCACCTGTCATTTGTTCGGTCATCGGCTCGTTCCTTGTGGAGAGCTTGTGGCTGGTGGTGTCTGCTGGCACAAAAAACGCCCCATCCGCTGTGCGGAGTTGGGGCGCGCGCAGGACCGAGGGCTTCGTCAGGCTGCGCGCCTGCGAAGTACTACGAGGATCCCACCGCTATGCATGCCTCCACGATGTCCGATCGACCCTGGCGGAGTCAAATCATGTGGAATACCCGTCTCGCCATCCGAGATGCGGGCGGCAGGCCCCGGCGGGGGCCTCAGCCGGTGTTCTGCAAGGTGGTGCGTTTGAGAGAGTCGATGCGGTGGGCCGCGGTGGGGCGGCCGACCAGGTAGCCTTGGCCGCGCGTGCAACCCATCTCACGCAGCAGATCCAGCTGCTCGGGGCGCTCGATGCCCTCCGCTACGACGATCAGCCCCAGGTCGTGCCCGAGCCGCACGATCGTACGGGTCAGCAGCGTGAGGGTCTCGTCGCGGCCGAGTCCTGAGACGAACGACGGGTCAATCTTGATCATGTCTACGGGGACCTGGCGAAGGAACGCGAGCGAGGCGTAACCGGTGCCGAAGTCGTCGATCGCCAACCGCACACCGAGGGCGCGCAGCTGCGACAGCCTGCCGATGGTGTCCTCGGCGTTCTCGACCAACATCTCCTCGATGACCTCGAGGGTCAGCGCGTCGGCGGGCAGCCCGCTGTCGGTCAGCGCCTCCGACACCGTCTCGACGAACCGCGGAGCGGTGATCTGGCGGACCGACAGGTTGAGCGACAGGCCGATCTCCCATCCCTCCGCCCGCCACGCGGCGACCTCGCGGCACGCCTCGCGCAGGATCCATTCGCTCAGCGGCACGATGAGCCCGGTGTCCTCGGCGGGCCCGAGGAACTGTTCCGGCGGCACGAACGTGCCGCCGCGGCACCACCGGACCAGCGCCTCGACCGCCATGACCCGTGCCGAGGCCAGGTCGACCACGGGCTGGTACTCGATCGCGAACTGGTTCTCCAGCAGCGCCCGCTGCAGGTCGGAGGCGATTTCCAGGCGGCGCAGGACGTCGGCGTGCATATGGGTGGCGAAGACCTCCACCCGCCGCCCGCCGAGCCCCTTGGCCCGCGACATCGCCACGTCGGCATTGCGCAGCAGGTCCCCCGCGGTCAGCCCGTCCTCGGCGAAGGCCACGCCGACGCTGGCGGTCAGCGCCATGTCCCGGTCGGCGACCCGGAACGGCTCCGACGACACCGTGCGGAGAAGCCGCTCCGCCAGGTCGACCGCGGTCTGTGCGTCGCTGCCCGACATGCCACTGCCCGCCATGCCACTGCCCGCCATGCCGCCCTCCAGCAGCACGGCGAACTCGTCGCCGCCCCATCGGGCCAGCGTGCCGTCCGACCGTACGGCTGAGCGCAGCCGCCGGGCGGCCTGACCGAGCAGGTAGTCGCCGCTGGCATGGCCGACGGAGTCGTTCACGGCGGTGAACCCGTCGAGGTCCAGGAAGATCACGGCGGCGCCGCCGGCGCCGCGATGGGTGAGGACCTCCCTGACACGCTCCTCGAAGTAGGCCCGGTTGGGCAGCCCGGTCACCCCGTCGTGGAAGGTGAGGTGGGTCACCTGGTTGCGCAGCGCGACCTGGTCGCTCATGTCGCGTACGGTGACCAGGATCAGCTCGTTGTTCCGGACATGTGGGGTGGCGACCGACTCGGTCGGCCGCCAGGTGCCGTCCGCCGCCCTGATCCGGCAGCCGATGCGGCAGATCTCCTGAGAACGCGCGCCGCCGTCCTCGTCGGCGCCGGCCATGCGGCGCAGCAGTGCCTGGAGGCCCGGTACGTCCTCCGGATGGATGTAGTCGAAGATCGAACGGCCGGTCAGCTCGTCCGGGCGGT
This sequence comes from Sphaerimonospora thailandensis, assembly GCF_016863115.1. Classification (GTDB taxonomy): domain Bacteria; phylum Actinomycetota; class Actinomycetes; order Streptosporangiales; family Streptosporangiaceae; genus Sphaerimonospora; species Sphaerimonospora cavernae. The sequence goes on along the minus strand of NZ_BOOG01000024.1, from coordinate 32,978 downwards.
AGCCGTACATCGCCTCGACGTCCCGGCCGATCTCGTCGATCAGGCCGCCGTGGTCGCAGACCAGCACGACATCGCCCGTGTTCTCGGCGAGCCGGCGCAGTTGCCGTTCGCCCACGTCGACCAGGCGGCGCATTCCCGCGGTCTCGACGAGCAGCACGAACAGGCGGCCGAGCAGCACCAGCACGGTGGAGCCGGCCGCCACCGCGAGCGTCCCGTCCGGGCCGGCCACGCCGTACAGGGTCACCACGACGGTGGCGACGGCCACGAGGACGAGCGGAGTCGCCGCGGCCAGCACACGGGGGGGCACGGCGGCCGGCATGGGGGGCGGCTTGCGCGGCCGCTCACGCTGCGTCCACGGGGCGGCGGCGAGGACAAGGAAGGCGGCCGGGGCGACGAGGCCGGCCGCCAGCGGCGGCACGTCCCCCTGCAGCCGGGCGAGCGCCGTGGCGAGTTCGGAGACGGTGACGGCTCCCAGCACGCCGACGCCGGTGAGCCCCACGACACGGTTGCCCGAGCGGGACGCGACGACGGCCGGCGCCACGGCACATGCCGCGAGAAGGCAGACCACGGGAAGCGCCATCGTGAAGAAGAAGGCACCGGCGTCCTGCGCCTTGTGGAATGCCGGCCCGAGGAGGGCCACCCAGCCGACCGCGAAGATCGACGCCGCGCTCAGGTAGGCGTCGGCACCCTGTCTGAGGACCCCGCGGCTGTACGCGGGCGGTTGCACGGACAGGCCGGTCCCGATCGCCAGCAGCAGCGACCCGGCCAGCATCAGCAGGTCGGCGAAGGTGAGCACGAACGGGGTGCCGTCGGCGGCCGGCCGCACTCCGACGCCGAGCAGCCAGGTCAGCGAGCCGCTGGCGAGCCACCGCCAGCCGGCGGGCTGCCGCCGGTGGGCGGGCGCTACCCGGGCCGCGGCCGTGATGAGCGAGCCCGCCGCGAGAAGACCCGTGACGACCCCGGCGACGGCCACTATCAGGGTGGACGCTCCCCCTGTGATCAGGGCGGCGACGATGCCCGCCATGCCGATCCCGCTCGCGGCGGCGACCGCGGCCCAGGGATGACGCATGCCGTTCACACGCGTCGCCTCTGCTTCTGTCGGATCCGCTGCCGCCGCTTCCGACGCGCCCCGCTCCGATGTGCCCCGCTCCGATGTGTCGCGGTCCGATGTGCCCGGGCCCGCCACAGACGCGTCTTCCGCAGCGGAATCCTCCGCGGCGGGTCCGGCGAACGTCGTGTCGTCGGCCGTCTCATGGGTGGGAGATGGAGCCGCGCCTGGGTCGTCATCTCCGGTCGGGTGCGATGTCACTGCCCCTCCCGTTCCTTGAGACTCGGCCGTCCCTCGATTCGGCCGTCCTCGACTCGGCTTTACTCTCCCTGTCACAGGGTCAGTGTGCGCACAGCCGCTGATCGAGAGTGGGACAACACCCGAGTCGTCACCGATCTGATAAGCAGCCGTACACGATGGAGTTCACGCTACGCACCCAAGGTCACGGGGTAGGCACGTTCCGGAATCCTTTGAACCGATGCCGTGTTCGGTGCCTGATCAGTACTGACCCGTGATCACGTTGGCGAGCGGGCGGCCGGTCAGATAGCGGATGATCTGCTCTCTGACCAGTTTCCGGGTGCGCCGGGCCGAGGCGGGGGTGCTGCCGGCGACGTGCGGGGTGATGAAGACGCCGGGGGCGGTCCACAGCGGATGCTCCGGCGGCAGCGGCTCCTCGGGAGTCACGTCGAGGACGGCCCGCAGCCGCCCGGCGAGCAACTCCGGCAGCAGCGCGTCGGCGTCGACGACGGAGCCCCGCGCGGCGTTCACCAGGACCGCGCCGTCCTTCATCGCGGCCAGGAACTCGGCATCCACCATTCCCGCGGTCGCGGGGGTGGCGGGCACCAGCAGCACGACCACGTCGGCCGCCGGGAGCAGCCCGGGCAGTTCGTCCTGGCCGTGCACGTCACCGTTCCCGCTCTGCCTGGCGGTCCGCGCCACCCGGATGACGTCCACCTCGAACCCGGCCAGGCGCCGCTCCACCGCCGCACCGATCGAGCCGTACCCGACGATGAGCACGGTCGAGTCGGCCAGCGCCGCGGTGTGGTGGTAGTCCCATTCGCACCGCTGCTGCGCGAGGGCGAAACCGGGGAACTCCCGCAGGATGGCGATCATCGCACCGACCACCCACTCCGCCGTGCCCGCGTCGTGTACGCCCCGGGCGTTGCAGAGCACCGCGTGCTCGGGCAGATGCGGCTGGTACGCCTCGACGCCCGCGGTCACGGTCTGCAGGAGGCCCAGCTTGCCCATGCGGCCGAGCAGGTCCGGAATTCCGGGCAGCCAGCCGAGCCGCGGCACCCAGATCTCGACCTCCTCCGGCGCACCGGGCAGGGTTCCGTTACCGTCGTAGATCGAGCAGTCCAGCCTCGGGAGGCCCTCCGGGAGATCGGCCAGCGCGTCCATGATGTCCTGCGAGGGAACCCAGACCTTCATGGCACAAACCTTAGATCAATGCCGCGGGGAACCTTCCGTACCGGTCACGAGTATGGGTGGAGGAGGAGGTTCGAACAATGGTCGCAAGGGGCAGGGCGGAGACCGGTGCCGAACATGCGGTGAGGCGGGCCACCGCACCGCGCACCGCCATCACGATGGTGGTGATCGCCGTGCTCAGTACGGCGCTGGCCGCGTGCTCGGGGACGGACGGCGGATCGGCGCCTCCCGCGTCGAGGGTGGCGACCGCGCAGCCGTCGGCGGACGGGAGCGATCCTGCCTCGGTCGACGGGCCGCGCACGCTGGTGAGGGGACTCTCCGTGCCCTGGGCGATCGCGTTTCTGCCCGGTGGGGACGCACTGGTGACCGAGCGGGACTCGGCGCGGCTGTTCCGTGTGACCCCGCAGGGCCGGCGGCGGCAGATCGACGTGATCGAAGGCGTGTCTCCGAGTGGGGAGGGCGGCCTCCTCGGGGTGGCCGTTTCCCCCGCATACTCCACTGATCGCTACATTTTTCTCTATTTCACGGCTGATGACGACAACCGGATCGTCCGGTACCGCTACGGCGACCGCGGACTGTCCGACCCGGTGGCGATCGTGACCGGCATCCCGAAGGGGGGCATCCACAACGGCGGCCGCCTGGCCTTCGGCCCCGACGGCTGCCTCTACGCGTCGACCGGTGAGACCGGCGACGAGGGGCAGGCCCAGGACCGGGACTCGCTCGCCGGCAAGATCCTCCGGATGACACTCGACGGCAGGCCCGCCCCCGGCAACCCCTTCGGCAGCCTCGTCTGGACGTACGGCCACCGCAACGTCCAGGGCCTCGCCTGGGACGGCGACGGCAGGATGTACGCCACCGAGTTCGGCCAGAACACCTACGACGAGATCAACCTGATCGAGAAGGGCCGCGACTACGGCTGGCCCGACGTCGAGGGCGTGGGCGGCAAGCCCGGGTTCACCGACCCGCTGCTCACCTGGTCCACCGACGAGGCGTCCCCGTCCGGCCTCGCCTATGCCGAGGGCTCCCTGTGGGCAGCGGCCCTGCGCGGACGGCGGCTGTGGCGCGTTCCGCTGGACGGCTCGGGCCGGCCGGGCCGGCCCGTCGCCCTCTACTCCGGGGAGTACGGCAGGCTGCGCGCAGTGGCCACGGCCCCCGACGGGACGCTGTGGGTGAGCACCAGCAACCGGGACGGCCGGGGAGACCCGCGCGACGGCGACGACCGGATCCTGGTCATCCCGCCATCGAGGTCAACGGGCTGACCCTGGCCAGGTCGTGTTCAGCAGATCACCTCGGCGCGGGGCTCGTACACGGTCCGGAACTCCTGCCGGCGCACAACCGTGCCGTTCTGCCGCAGGACACGCGTCACCTGAGCGGTGAAGCCGTCCCTGCCGGGCGTGGGAACGCAGGCGCCGCCCGCTCCGCTGACGGGAGTGAGATGCGTGGTGGCGCCGATGACCGGTCCCTGGAGTTCCACATCGAACCGTTTGGTGCTCCACAGCACGATCCGCAACGCGCGTTTGGTGACGTACGCCTGGACCAGCACGCCGTGGGGCGAGTCGTTCCGCCACTTCAGGTCCGGCAGCGGGGAGGAGACAGCGGCCTCCAGACCGACTGGAGCCCCCTGCTGATGGACATCCGGCGGCACATAGTCGACCACCTCCAGTCCCGCGCGTACCACGGCGTTCAGCATGGCCGTGGCGAACGAGGAGATCCCGGGCACGTCCGTTCCACTCTGCCCGCGGATCACCGTCGCACTCGCCACGCCGCCGAACCCCGACGCGGCGTCCCGCCTGCCGAGGACCTGGTTCAGCGAGAACGTCTCCCCCGGCCCGACCAGGCGGTTGTTCACGAGCCGGGCGGCAGCGCCGACGTTGTCGGTGCTCGGCGAGCAGCAGGCATTGGGAACGGTGAACCTGGCGATCTCCTCCTTGATCCCCTTCTTCGACGCGTCCTCGTCCGAGACGAGGGGTGGCCCGTCGACCGTCGTCACTCGGACAGTGCGGCTGACGCCGCCGTCGAGGGCACTGATCACGTCGGCGGCCAACCGCTCGGTGTCGATGCGTTTGCCCGGCCGGGCGTGAACGAGTCGCGGCCCGCCGCCGGCGATCACGAAGGTCGCGTCCCTGGCCGCCTCCCTCCGATCGATGAACCACCGCCCCGCGGCTTGCCGTTCCAGTCCGGCGAGCGCACGTCGCGCGTCGAACGCCGGGCGCAGGGCGCCGTGATCGGGCACGAAGGTGAGGTGATCCGCGATCGTGGCGGGCGGAAGCTGGACGGAGGTCACCCCGTCGGTGAGCGTGAGCGGCGCGGCGACCGCCTGCCTGGCCCAGTCCAGCGCGCGTCGCACCTCGGCTCTGGCGATCTTCGGCCGGTCCACCTGGGTCACCACGGAAACCGTGACCTCCGGGGCGAGATAGGCCTTCGCGATCTGCCGGGCGACCGTCTCCCGGTCGATCCGATAGCCGACCCTCGGATACACGGGAACCGGGGTGAGTCCCCGGAACTCGACGCCCCCTTCCCGGCCCGGGCTCTCCACGACCGAGACGATCTCCTTGTTCACCGCGGCGGCCAGGGTCGGCTGGTGAACCGAGGTCACCGGCCGGATCTCCCGGCCGCTGGTCAGCGCGTTCCAGACCTCCACCGGGCTGGGGAAACCCGTCTCCACCCGCGCCAGCGTGGCCCCCACGTCGAGACTCAGGCCGGCGTCCTGCGGATTGACGGTGAGCCGCCGGGTGCCCTGCCGTACGATGATCGGCGTTCTGGTCTGGGCGTACAGCCGCTCACGCAGATCCTTGGCCGCCTGCTCCCTGGTCTGCCCGCCGATGTCGACGCCGAGGACGGTGGTGCCGGGCAGGACCCGCCCCGTCATCACGAAGGCCGGCACCAGATAGGCGAGAAGAAGCAGGCCGATCACGCCGACCAGGATGTAACGGAAAAGGGCGCTCTTCGGCTCCGAATCAGGGTCGAGCACGGACGGTGGGGGCTCCTCGCGCACCGTCCTGTCGGCGACGGGCCACGGTTCCATGATCGGCGGGGGCGGCGGCAGGCTGTTCTGGTGGTCGGGCCGGCCGGGCGTGACCGGGTGCGGCATGCGGTCACCGAAGATGTCGGCCGACACTCCGCGGGGCAGCGACGCCGAGCCGGGGCGTACCGGATGCTTCCTCGCGGCCGTGGACGGCGATGACGGAACGGAAGCCGCACCCCGCGGCGTGGTCACGGACCCGACGGGCGGATCCGGCTCGGCAGACGAAGCCGGGGCGGGCTCGGGAACGGGCGGGGCGGGCTCGGGAACGGGCGGGGCGGGCTCGGGAACGGGCGGGGCAGCCGCCGCGAACGGATCCGACGGCGGATCGATTGACGCTCCGGCGTTCCGCACGCCTCGGTCTCCTCCAGCTCGGGGCAAAACTTCCTTCAGTTAACCGTAAAGCACCCTCCTCTGGATACACACCAGCCCCCCACGTTGCCACCACCCCCACCCATGTCGTGATCTTGCGAGAATTCGCAAGATCACGGTGGGGGTGGGGCGACCTGGGACAACTCGGGGCCAATCCCTTAGGGAACTCCGGGTCAGCTCTGGACGCCGAGCTTCTCCAGGATGAGCTCACGCGCCCGACCGGCGTCGGCCTTGCCGCGGCTGGCCTTCATGACACCGCCCACCAGGGCTCCCACCGCCGCGATCTTCCCGCCGCGCACCTTGTCCGCCGCGTCGGCGTTGTCCGCCAGCACCTGGTCGATGATCGCCGACAGCTCGCCCTCGTCGCTGACGATGCGTAGGCCGCGCTTCTCGACGACCTCGTCCGGGCTGCCCTCACCGGCCAGCACGCCCTCGAGCACCTGGCGTGCCAGCTTGTCGTTCAGCGCCCCGGAGGCGACAAGTTCGGTCACCTTCGCCACGTCCGCGGGAGTGATCGACAGGTCGGCCAGGGCCGTACCGGACTCGTTGGCCCGCCGGGCCAGCTCGCCCATCCACCACTTGCGCGCGTCCGCGGCCGGAGCGCCCGCCGCGACCGTCGCCTCGACCAGGTCGATCGCGTCGGCGTTGTGCATGGCGGCCATGTCCAGGTCGGACACGCCCCACTCCTGCTGGAGGCGCTTACGCCGTACGGACGGCAGCTCCGGCAGCGCGGCCTTCAGCGAGGCGACCCACTCCGGGTCGGGCGCCATCGGCAGCAGATCGGGCTCGGGGAAGTACCGGTAGTCCTGCGCCTCCTCCTTGGATCGACCGGAGGTCGTCTGGCCGGTGTCCTCGTGGAAGTGGCGGGTCTCCTGGACGATCCGGCCGCCCTCGGCGAGGACGGCGGCCTGGCGCTCGATCTCACCCCGGACCGCCCGCTCGACGCTGCGCAGCGAGTTGACGTTCTTGGTCTCGGTGCGGGTGCCCCATTCCGCCTCTCCGCGAGGCATCAGCGAGACGTTCACGTCGCAGCGCAGCGAGCCCTGCTCCATCCGGACGTCGGAGACGCCCAGCGAGCGCATGACCTCGCGCAGCTCGGTGACGTACGCCTTGGCGACCTCGGGGGCGAGCCGGTCGGTGCCCGTGATCGGCTTGGTGACGATCTCCACGAGCGGGATGCCGGCCCGGTTGTAGTCGACGATCGAGTAGTCCGCGCCGTGGATCCGCCCGGTGGCGCCGCCGACGTGGGTCGACTTGCCGGTGTCCTCCTCCAGGTGGACCCGCTCGATCTCGACCCGGACGATCTTCCCCTCCACCTCGACGTCCAGGTAGCCGTCGACGCACAGCGGCTCGTCGTACTGGCTGATCTGGTAGTTCTTCGGCATGTCCGGATAGAAGTAGTTCTTCCGGGCGAACCGGCACCAGGTCGCGATCGAGCAGTTCAGCGCGAGGCCGATCCGGATCGTCGACTCGATCGCCTCGGCGTTGGCCACCGGCAGCGAGCCGGGCAGCGCGAGGCACACCGGGCAGACCTGCGTGTTCGGCGGCGCGCCGAACGTCGTGGAGCAGCCGCAGAACATCTTCGAGGCGGTGCCCAGCTCGACGTGCGTCTCCAGCCCCAGCACCGGCTCGAAGCGCCCCAGCGCCTCGTCGTACGGCATGAGCGTCGCTGTATCAGCCATAACGGAAACCCAGATTCTCCAGTGCGTTGGTCATATCGGTCCACCAGCAGGCGAAAGCTGGCAACTTTCGCAATCTGCCGATCTCTATCTGTTCTGCCAGCCGTTCCAGGAAGTCCTGTAGGAACTTCGTGTGCTCGTCTGATCTCCCGGTTCGCGTGGCCGCGCCGATGAGCCGACCCAGTCTTTCCTTCGGATCCTGAAGCTGCTCGACGGTCCCACGCAAATCGGCGGCGAACTCCGCCACCTTCACAGAGGGCAGGCCCAGCACCCGGCGCAGGGCGTCGAGGTCCGCGAGCGCCCACGCCTCGGTCTCGCGCAGCGGTACGACGGCGACGAGCGGCTCGTCCGCCGCGAGGTCCCGCCACGCGTCCCGCATCCGCCGGACCACCTCCTCCGACTTGCCCGACGGAGCACCGTCGCGGTGGAACAGCAGAACGTCGAAGGTTCCGCGTACGTCCTCGGCAGCGGCAATCACCTTCGCGGGCTGCTGCGTGTCCGCGTCGAGGCACATTACCGGCAGCACCTCTACGATCCCGTCGAACTCCTCCGCGCACAGCTGCTCGACGGCACGGCGAAGCAACGGCGCGAGGAACCATGCGTCGGAGACGCCTTCTCTGGCCAGCACGCAGCTCAACGCTCGCATCACATGCCCCCGGCGGCGACTCGGAACCGGTTCAGCTCCGCCTCGGACACCGCCGGAACACCGGAGGCGTCCCGACGCGGCGCCTCTCCGACGGCCGCCAGGCGGCGAGGCCGAGTCACCGCGCTGGAGGCGGTGCCGCCCCCGACACGCGTCACACTCTCCAGGAAGACGATCTCGTCCCGAGGTACGACGTCGAGCAGCACGGGCGAGTGGCTGGTCACGAGCACCTGAGCCCCGGCTTCGTCGCCCCAATCCCGCCACGACCGCAGCCACTCCCGGTCCCCCACCTCATCGCGGAGGATCTGCATGAAATCGCGCAGCCTCTCCGGGAACACACCGTTCTCGGGCTCCTCAATGGCGAGAAGCCCTCGACGCCGGGGATCGTGCAGCGCCGCGAGCACCGCGAGGATCCGCAGCGTCCCGTCGGACGCCTGGTCCGCTTCGAAACCCGTATGGTGCCGCGACCTGAAACGCAAACGGACGTCTCCCCGCTGCTCATCGGCGACGAGATCGAAGTCCGTGATCTCCCTCACCAGCCGGGAAAGGCGAGCTTTGACGAGCGGAAGCACTCCCTCTGGGTACTCATAGTCAGCTGTCGCCTCCAGCACCCCCTGGAGATAGCCGGCCAGCCCGGTCCCCTCCGGCGACATGGCCATCTCGTGCCCGAGCGGACTTGGGCGAGCCAGCTCGGTCGGCTCCAGCCGCAGCACCATCATCGACTCGAGTTCGTCGGCACAGACCGTCCCCGGCACCCAATCCAGGTAGTCATCCTCGTACGAGCCCACACCCTGGCTTCGTTCGGGAATCGTGAGGCCATCCCCCGTCCTGATGGCCGCACGTGTGGCCGGAGGCGGAAAACGCTCCTTGTCCGAGAATCGCGGGGAACCGAGCGGATGGAAGGTCTCCTCTACGACCCTGAGCACCTCACGCTTTGCCTGAGGCACGAGGCGCAGCTCCGCCTCCCAACGCCAGGAGCCCGGAAAGTACCCCGCGTCCTCATCCGGGCATCGAGCGTCGAGGTCTGACCGGGCGAGCGAGAACTCCAGCGCGAAGCGCATGCTGTCCACCGGAGTTCCGTCCGACCTCCGGTGGAAGAGCGACGCGGCGTCCCCCCTGGCCGCGGCGACCGCGTCGACAAGGCGGTCTCCCCGGGCTACCGCCGCCGCGAACATCAACGCGTCAAGCAGGTTGGACTTCCCGCTGGCGTTTCTGCCGATGACGGCGAGGAACGGCGGGATGTCGAGCTGGAAGTCCACGAAGGACTTGAAGCCGTCGATCTCGATGCGCGTGATCACGCGGCGGTTCCTCCTCTCGGAAGAACGCCTAGAGTGCGGGAGCCTTGGCGCCCGACAGCGAGCCGGACAGATCTGCTGCTCACAGGTAACCAAGTCCCTTCAGAGCCTGCTGAGTCTCGTCCAGCCACATCCTGTAGGCCGGAACAGCCGCCAGTTTCTTCAGATCAATGTGTCGCGCCAGCGAGGAACGGCAGTCGTCGTCTTCCATGCCCGTGCCGGCTACCACCTGCCTGAGCACGACCTTGGGATCTTTGACCCCCTCCACTGCCTTCGGCGGAGTTGGGAGCACGTTCACATTCGCTCCCCTGACCTCGCGGAAGGCCTCCGCGTCGGCGAGCATCCACGCCTCGGTCTCGATTTTGGGTATGAGTACCACCGGCCGCACCGTCTTGTCCCAGCATTCGAGCGTCAGCAGCTTGTCCGCTTTGGATCGCTCCCTGTGATCGTGATGGATGAAGACGATGTGGCACCCATCGGCCAGCCTCTCGACCTCTTCGCGTACACGCATCTGATCGGCGACGGTCCGAATCTCGGCGACCTCGACCTCCATCAATTCGACGTCGTGTTTGAGCGATGCGGACGTCAGGAAAGCCCTCAACTGCCGCTGGATGAGGGGCGCCAAGAACAGTTCGTCGCTTCTCCCCTCAGCGATCAGGCCCGGGACCAGTGGACGGCTCACAACGTGTCCTGCTGCACGTATGACAGGACCCGCCGGACCTGCCGTGGGGAAACGTAGGTCCCCTTCTCGCCGGATTCCGCTACTGGACGAGCGACCGTGACGGTGGACGGCGCCTTCCCTTGACTCACTCTCAGAACCGGGTCGAAGAACACCACTGAACCAGAGAAGTCCGTACGGAACTCGGACAGCAGGACCGGAGAGTGGGTGGTGAGCAGCACCTGCCGTGTCAACGGATCGAAGACGTCGGAAGAGGGATCGGAAACCTCCCGACGCAGGCGACGGACCAGCTCTCCGATCCTGCTGGGGTGCAGGCCGTTCTCGACCTCCTCGATAGCCAGGGTGGAACCCGAGTCCTTGTCGTGCAATGCGGTGAGGATGGCGATCGCACGGAGCGTGCCGTCGGAGAGCAACGGAGGTGGAGTACGGGCTCCCTCCCGGAACACGACGTCGAAATCGGCCTCCTGCCTGCGCGAGTCGAACACGCTCACGATCTCGCTCACACCCGGAATGATCGCCGCCAGATCGACTCCGACCCGCCACAGCCTGTCCTCACCCAGCAGCCGGTGCAGCACCGCTGCGAGGTTTTCGCCAGACGTCTGCAGTGGCCGCCGGTCCGGAGCCTGCGCCGGCGTCCGCATGACCGCGGGATCGAGCGCAAGCGGCGGCCATGTGGCGGACTCTCCTCTGAGGAGAGACAGCAGAAGGGAGTCCGGGCCGGCTGTGAACGGTACGTAGTCGGGATTGCCGTCGGCGAGATAGGCATCCCGAGAGCTGCGAAGTGTCTCCCGCACGGCATCACCGGTGCGCCAGCGGTCGACCCACCCCACATTCTCCAGTTCGCTCGCCCAGACCGCTGCATAGCGCGCCGTAGGCGCGCCGTTCTCCCATCGGAACCGCACCCCGCAGCGCAGTGCGAGCGGACCATAGGGAGATGCGGCGATCATACCGATGACGATCCGCATCTCGTCCGCGACCTGCCCCGTCTCATCTCTGTGGAACAGGTCGCGCGCTACCCCTCTGGGCTGTCCCAGCAGGGCATCCTGCACGCCGTTGCGCACCACGTCGGACATGAAGCGGAGCGCGTCGAACAGATTCGACTTTCCCGACCCGTTACGGCCGACGATCAGCAGGAACGGCGGGATGTCGAGCTGGAAGTCCAGGAAGGACTTGAAGCCGTCGATCTCGATGCGGGTGATCACGCCGCCGTTCCCCTCCCTCCGGAGCTAGAGCGCGGGGGCCTTGGCCAGCAGCGGGCCGCCCCACCGGCTCTCGTACGCCTTCTCCACGGCGGCGCCGACCCGGTAGCACCGGTCGTCGCCCAGCACCGGGGCCATGATCTGCAGCCCGACCGGCAGGCCGTCCTCGTCGGCGAGGCCGCACGGCACGGAGATCGCGGCGTTGCCGGCCAGGTTGCTCGGGATCGTGCACAGGTCGGCGAGGTACATGGCCATCGGGTCGTCGGCCCGCTCCCCGATCGGGAACGCCGTCGTCGGCGTCGTCGGCGACACCAGCACGTCGACCTGGTGGAAGGCCGCCTCGAAGTCCCGCATGATCAGCGTGCGGACCTTCTGCGCCTGCCCGTAGTAGGCGTCGTAGTAGCCCGACGACAAGGCGTAGGTGCCGAGCATGATGCGCCGCTTGACCTCGGGGCCGAATCCGGCCGCCCGGGTCAGCGCCATGACCTCCTCCGCGCTGCGCGTGCCGTCGTCGCCGACGCGCAGGCCGTAGCGCATCGCGTCGAACCGGGCCAGGTTGGACGAGCACTCGGACGGCGCGATCAGGTAGTACGCCGGCAGTGCGTACGCGAACGACGGGCAGGAGATCTCGACGACCTTGGCGCCGAGGGACTCCAGCAGTTCGACGGCCTCATGGAAGCGGGCCAGGACACCCGCCTGGTAGCCCTCGCCGCCGAACTCCTTGACCACGCCGACCCGCAGACCGGCCACGTCCGCCTGCCTGGCGGCCTCGACCAGCGGCGGGACCGCCGCGTCGATCGACGTCGAGTCGAGCGGGTCGTGGCCGGAGAACGCCTCCTGCAGCAGCGCGGCGTCGAGCACGTTGCGCGCGAACGGCCCGGGCGTGTCCAGCGACGACGCGAACGCGATCAGGCCGTACCGCGATGAGCCGCCGTAGGTCGGCTTCATGCCGACGATGCCCGTCACCGCGGCCGGCTGGCGGATCGAGCCGCCCGTGTCCGTGCCGGTCGACAGCGGCGCCTCGTACGCCGAAACGGCGGCCGACGAGCCGCCCGACGAGCCGCCGGGGATGCGGGACCTGTCCCACGGGTTGCGGGTCACTCCGTAGGCCGAGTTCTCCGTGGAGGAGCCCATCGCGAACTCGTCCAGGTTGGTCTTGCCCAGGATGACCAGCCCGGCCTCGCGGAGGCGGCGGGTCACGGTCGCGTCGTACGGCGGCCGCCACCCTTCGAGGATCTTCGAACCGGCCGTGGTCGGCATGTCGGAGGTGGTGAACACGTCCTTGTGCGCCACCGGCACGCCCGCCAGCGGGCCCAGCCGCTCGCCCCGGGCGAGCCGCTCGTCGACGGCGCGAGCCTGGGCGAGCACCGACTCCGCTTCGACGTGCAGGAACGCGTTGATCTCACCGTCGACGGCGGCGATGCGGTCGAGGTGCGCCTGGGCGACCTCGACGGCGGACGCCTCGCGGGAGGCGACGAGCCGACCGAGTTCGGCCGCGGTCTGGTGAATCAGGCTCATGCTTCCTCCCCCAGGATCCGCGGCACGCGGAAGCGGTCCTCCTCGACGGCGGGCGCACCGGACAGCGCCCCCTCGGGCGTGAGGCCGGGCCGTACCTCGTCGGGACGGAACACATTGGTCAGCGGCAGCGCGTGCGAGGACGGCGGGATGTCCCCGGCCGCCACCTCGGAAACGCGGGCGACCGCGCCGACGATCTGGTCGAGCTGGGCTGCGAAGTGGTCGAGCTCGTCGTCGGCCAGCGCCAACCGGGACAGCCGGGCGAGGTGAGCGACCTCATCGCGGGTTATGGCGGACATGAGTCGTCGAACCCGTTTCATGGATGGAGAATGGACCTTGGACCTTCCCATCCTAGGGCTCGCCTGGGCCGACGTGTCCGCTCCGGCGTCCCGCCCGACACGACGTACGGCACGAGCCGTACGGCCGTGCGAGGTCAGCGTGAGGCGAGCCGGGCGGGGTCCTTGGGACGGTCGGTGAACGCCTCGCTCAGGCGAGTGCGCAGCCAGACCGTCGCCTCCTCGGGAGGCATCGGTTTGGCCAGCCACCAGCCCTGTCCCGCGTGGCAGCCCATCTCGTGCAGCTGGGCCGCGACCTCCGACGACTCGACCCCCTCGGCGACCGAGTGCAGCCCGAGGGAGCGGACCAGATCGATGATCGACTGGACGATGCGCTCGTCGTCGGCCGACTCGCCGACCCGCCGGATGAACGACGCGTCGATCTTCACCTCCGAGACCGGCAGCCGCTGCAGGCGCACCAGGGAGGAGTAACCGGTGCCGAAGTCGTCGAGCGCGAGCTGAACGCCGAGCTTGGCCAGCGTGCGTACCGCGTCCGCCGTGTAGGCCTGATCGGTCATCAGGATGCGTTCGGTCACCTCGAGCCGGATCACCGCCGGCGGCAGGCCGAACTCGCTCAGACCGGCTTCCAGCTGCTCGGGGAGGCTGGAGTCGAGCAGGTCGCGCGCCGACACGTTGACCGAGATCGGCACCTCGATGCCGTCGCGCCACCACCGGTCCGCCTGCTCCAGCGCCCGCTGGATGACGTACCGGGTGATCTCGCGCATCAAGTACGACTGCTCGGCGAGCGGGATGAAATCACCCGGCGAAACCAGGCCGCGCGCCGGATGCCACCAGCGCAGCAGCGCCTCCATGCTCTCGACCCGCCCGTCGTCCAGGCTCACCTTGGGCTGGTAGTGGAGACCCAGTTCCCCTCCGTCGAGTGCCTGGCGCAGGTCGCCCAGCAGGCTCAGCCGCTCGGGCGAGTTGCGGTCCTTGTCCGGCAGATAGAACTCCACACCGGTACGGCCCTCCTTGGCCAGGTACATTGCCACGTCGGAACGTTGCAGCAGCAGTTCGAAGTCCGGCGCGTGATCGGGGTAGAGGGCGATGCCGACCGAGGCGTCGATGTCGAAGGTCATCCCCTCCAGACGCACCGGTTCCGTCAGCGCCACCCGCAGCCGCGAGGCGACCTCCTTCGCCGCATGGGCGTCCCTGATGGAGGGCAGCAGCACGGCGAACTCGTCGCCGCCGAGCCGGGCCACCACGTCGCCCGGCCGCACGCTGTGGGTGAGACGGTGCGCCACGATCTGGAGCAGGCGGTCGCCCACCGGGTGGCCGAGCGTGTCGTTGACCTCCTTGAACCTGTCCAGATCAAGCAGCAACAGGCCGACTCTCTCGTCCGGACGTGCCTCGGCCAGCGCCTCCTCGGTGCGCAGGATCAGCATCTTCCGGTTGGGCAGGCCGGTGAGGCCGTCGTGCGTGGCCTGGTGATCGCGGCGCAGCGAGAGCGTGGTGGTGAAGTAGATGGCGATCAGCGGCGCGATGAACAGGGGGATCAGGGCCGGCGAGTGCTCCATCACGACGGCTACGAGCGGCGCGAGACCGAGCAGCGCGCCGTATCCGAGGGACTGCGGGCCGATCGAGGACCGGATCACCCGGCCGACCGGCCTGCGCTCGTGCAGCGCCACGGCGCCGCACACGAGCCAGCCGCGGACCATGAAGTACGCCAGACCCGCCAGCACGATCGCGGGGATGCCGGCGCCGTCGGGAACCCACGGCGAGCCGGGGCTCGGGTGGATGCCGAACGCGCCCAGCACCACGGCGGCCGCGGTGCACGCCAGCGTCACCATGGCGAGGTTGAACAGGATGCGGTGCCAGGCCCTGTGATGCGCCAACCCGGTGACGATCATCGCCACGGCCTGCATCAGCACCGCCGTCGGAAGGTCGTAGTGCATGAGCGCGGCGAAGGTGAACATCGTCGAGGTGGGGGTGCCTCCGACCAGGGAGGCGGAGGAGTTGACCATGACCGGCCGCAGCTCGCCCAGCACGACGAGCACCAGGACCAGCCACAGCAGCGGCGTCCGGGCGACCTCCACCAGTCCGCCGAGGCCGGGCCTCACCTGCGCGATCACCAGCGCCAGGATGCCCGCCGCGGTGACCACGGTGAGGTAGGCCCACAGAGGAGAACCCGGGCGTGGACCCGTGTCCCGGGTGTCCAGCGGACCCGGGTTCGGACTCGCGATCCCGCCGATCTCGGGCACGGGCCGGAGACTACGCGGGAAAGCGGCAAACGGCAGAAGACTGCGTGATTGCGTCATGAGTAAGAAACCCCCCAAGAGGTCACTATGGGAGGGTACGGCCTCCGGGCCACTTCGCGAAACCGGTTGCGTACCGTCCGTTACCGGAGATTTCGGGAGATGCGCCCTCATCAGTGGCAGGGCGGCTTCCAGGGCGAGGTCTCGGTGACGGCGGGCCCCAGCGCGATCAGGGGCTGGACGGTCAAGTGGACACTCCCGAGCGGCCTCCTGATCACCCGCTGATCAGTCCGCCGATGACCCCGGGCGTGCCGTACGGCCCCCAGCCGTACGGCACGCCCCTTTTCTCGGCCGTACCGAGGTGTGCCTGCCTGCCGCAGGGGTAGTGACCTGCGCTGGGCGGCCCGCGACCGCCGCCGCACCCCCTCGGAAGGGTGAGAGTTTTGACTGCTATCGAACAGCTCGACGACAAGGGGCTGCTGGACCTGTCCCGCCGTACCGACGCGCTCGGCGTGCTGTCGCTCTATGCGGACGCCGATCCGACCGCGAGTCCCAAAGCGGCGGCGATCGACATGAACAACCGGTACCGGGAACTGCAGCGCCGGATCGGGGAGGACGGCCCCTCCGAACGGGGCGGCGAGATCGGCGCCGCGCTGGAACGGCTGAGGCCCGAGCTGGAGCGTCTCACACACCCGATCGAGCCCGGTCGCGGCCGAATCACGTTCGCCGGGCTGACCGGCGACTGGGCCCTCCGCCTGGACACCCAGATACCGGTGCCCAATCGTGTCGTGCTCGATGATGGGCCCTTCATTCACCCGCTGCTGGAGCTGCTCGACGAAGGCCGACCGGCCGGCGTGATCCTGGTCTCGGCTCAGGACGCACGGCTGTTGGAGTGGCGGCTCGGGAAGCTCCAGCCCTTGAGCCGGCTGGAGCAGGAGGAGGCCGAGGCGTCACACGAGAGGGCGGGCCAGATCGGAGGCGGCCCCCCAGGCCAGTTCCACACTCCTGTGACCGAGCAGCGGCAGGCCCGCCGGCAGGACCGTGCGCAGCGGTTCCTGGACCGGGTGGCGGAGGTCGCCGCGGACATGGCGGGCGAACGACGGTGGGAGCGGATCCTCGTCAGCGGCGGAGAACGCTGGACGGAGCCGGTCGCCGCGAGGCTTCCCGAAACGCTCCGTGGCCGGGTGATCCAGGACGTCCGGGTGCTCACGGGCCTGGATGACGAAGGGCTGCGGAGTGCGGTCACCGAGCGGCTACACGAGGATCACTCCTCGCGGGAGCGGCGGCTGGCCGAGCAGATTCGGGAGGCCGGCCTCGGCCAGACCGGTGCGCTGGGCCCATCCGAGGTGACCGCGGCGCTGAACGAGGGTCGGGTCGCCCATCTGGTCTACGACCCGGAGGTCCGTTACTCGGGATCGGTGGGCGTCGATGGCGCGTTGCACGCGGAGGCCGAGACCGGCCTCGGCGGCGAAGCCGGCACACCGGAACCGCGCTTGACCGAGCGGCTCGTCGAGCGTGCGCTCGCCACCGGAGCGCGGGTCAGCCCGGTCGAGGGCGCCGCCACCGACGTGCTCAGCGAGGCGGTCGGCATCGGCGCCCTCCTGCGGTGGTGAGCACGCCTCAGCCGATCGGCAGGCCGGTGTAGTTCTCCGCGAGTTCGGTGGCGGCCGCCGTTCCGGTGGCGATGCGGTCGAGCTGGGAGAGCTGCAGCCGGGTGTCGAACGGCGACTGGGCCGGATCGGTGTGCAGCGTCGTCGTCATGAAGTAGGAGAAGTGCTCGGCCCGCCAGGCCCGCCGCAGGCAGGTGGCCGAATACTCGTCCAGCAGCTCCGCCGACCCGGTCGCGTGCAGGTGGGCGAAGGCCCTGGCGAGGACGACGACGTCGCTGAACGCGAGGTTCAGGCCCTTGGCCCCCGTCGGCGGCACGATGTGCGCGGCGTCACCGGCCAGGAAGACCCGGCCGTGCCGCATCGGCTCGGCGACGAAGCTGCGCATCGGCAGCACGGACTTGGCGGTGATCGGACCGCGTTCCAGCTTCCAGTCGCCGTCGACCGCGAACCTCGCGTCGAGCTCGTCCCAGATCCGCTCGTCGGGCCACTGCGCCGGGTCCGTGCCGTTCGGGACCTGGAGGTAGATGCGGCTCACCGTGGGGGAGCGCATGCTGTGCAGCGCGAAGCCCCGCTCGGAGTGCGCGTAGATCAGCTCATCGCATGACGGCGGCACGTCGGCCATGATGCCGAGCCACGAGTACGGATAAGTCCGCTCATAGGTGGTGAGACCCGGCATGGCGGCCCGGGTGATGCCGTGGAAGCCGTCGCAGCCGACCACGTAGTCACAGGTGAGCGTACGCTCACCGCCCTCGTGGGTGAAGTGGACGACAGGTTGATCGGTATCGATGCCGGTCACCGCCCGGGCCTGCGCCTCGAACAGCAGCGGGCCGCCACCCTGCCGGAACCGCAGGGCGATCAGGTCCTTGACGACCTCGGTCTGCGCGTAGACCATCACGCGCCGACCACCGGTGAGCGAGGGGAAGTCGATCCGGTGCGAGCGCCGGTCGAACCGCAGCTCGATGCCGTCGTGGACGAGACCCTCCCGGTCCATCCTCTCCCCCGCGCCGCACTCGCGCAGCACGTCGACCGCGCCCTGCTCCAGGATGCCGGCACGCTGGCGCTGCTCGACGTAGGCCCGGTCGCGGCTCTCCAGTACGACGCTGTCGATGCCGGCGAGGTGCAGCAGCCGGGCGAGGAGCAGCCCGGCCGGGCCGCCGCCGATGATGCCGACGGTTGTGTGCATCAGCCTTCCCTTTCTTCGCTCAGAATCCGGTCGGCGACCGCGAACGCCGAGTTGGCGGCGGGAACCCCGCAGTAGACGGCCGTCTGGAGCAGGACCTCCCTGATCTCCTCGGGCGTGAGACCGTTGCGCAGCGCGGCCCGCACGTGCAGGCCGAGCTCCTCGTGGTGGCCGCGCGCCACCAGGGCCGTCAACGTGATGCAGCTGCGGGTCCGGCGGCTCAGCCCGGGGCGGGTCCAGATCTCCCCCCAGGCGTAGCGGGTGATGAAGTCCTGGAAGGGCGCGGTGAAGTCGGTGGCGCCCGCGACCGCCCGGTCCACGTGCCGGTCCCCCAGCACCGCCCGCCGTACGGCCATGCCCGCGGCGTGCCGGGAGGCGTCGTCACGGGGAGGTGCTTCAGCGGCGGCGGACGCGAGATGTCCGAGCATGGCGGCGAGCACCGGCGCCGGCCGCTCGACGTTGGCGAGGTGCGCGGCGCGGGCGACCTCGACGAGCGACGCGCCGGGGATGCCGTCGGCCAGTTCGCGGGCGTGTGCCGGCGTGGTCGCGGGATCGTCCCGCCCCGCGATCACAAGTGTGGGTACGGCGATGCGCGCCAGGTCACCGCGCAGGTCGTAGGAGGCGAGCGCGTCACAGCCGGCGGCGTAACCGGCGGGGTCGGCCGCGCGCAGATCGTCCAGCAGCGCCGCCGCCCGGGACCGGGGAAAGCTCGGAGTGAACCATCGGGTGGCGCTCATGTCGACGAGCGGGGCCGTGCCCTCGGCCCGGACCAGGGCCGCCCGCTCGTGCCAGGCCGGGGGCTCGCCGAAGCGCGCCGACGAGCAGACCATGGCGAGCGAGGCGACGCGCTCGGGGTGATGTAGGGCGAGCCAGGCGCCGACCCCGCCGCCGACCGAGATCCCCGCGTAGTCGAAGCGATCGACGCCGAGGGAGTCGGCCAGCGCGAGCACGAGCCGCCCCAGATCGGCGATCGTGGTCGCACCCGGGGTGGTGTCCACCACATCCGCCAGAGATCCGCCGTGTCCGGGCAGGTCCCAGCGGATCACCCGCCGGTCCCGGGCCAGCGCGGGCACCTGGGGGTCCCACACGGCCAGGGACGTCCCCATCGAGGGTCCCAGCAGCAGCGGCAGGTAACGGTCCTCGGACGAGGGCCCGTCGATCCGGTGGTGAAGCATGCCCGTCATCGTCTCTCCTCAATGCCCAGTGGGAGCGCCCGGCGGGAGGCCCGGTGCGAGGCCCGGTGCGAGGCCCAGCGCGCGGTCCACGAGGACGCCTGCCAGACCCGTGTACCCCGCCGGATCGGTCAGTTCGCGCAGCCTCTCCTCGCCGAAGGCCGCCGCCACGGCCGGATCGGCCAGGAGCGCCGCCACCAGCCCGGCCCCGCCATGTTCCGCCCGCGCCTGTACGGCCCGTGTTTGTACGGCCCGTGTTTGTACGGCGTGGGCGGCCGCCTTGACCGCCCGCGCTGCGCGTTCGCGGCCCAGTTCGGCGGCGAGCGCGACGCTGAGCCGCTCCGAGACGATCAGGCCTCCGGTGAGGTCGAGGTTGTCGCCCATCCGCCGCGGATGCGCCCGAAGCCCCTCGGCGAGTTCCGCGGCGGCCGCCGCGGAGCCGCCGACCAGGCGCAGCGCCTCCCGCATCGGCTGCCACTCGGCGTGCCAGGCCCCCGGCGGGCGCTCGTCCTCGGCCGCGAGTGATCCGTACAGCACGGCGGCCAGGGCCGGGACCTGCCGGGCGGCCGAGGCGATCAGGACCGACGCGACCGGGTTGGCCTTCTGCGGCATGGCGGAGGACCCGCCGCCGATGTTCTCAGAGACCTCGCCGATCTCGGTGCGCGACAGCACGAGCACGTCGGCGGCGAGCTTGCCCAGCGCGCCGGAGGCGAAGGCCAGCGCCCCGGCGAGGTCGGCGATGGGCGTGCGCAGCGTGTGCCACGGCAGCGCCGGCTCGGCCAGTCCGGTCTCCGCGGTGTACGCCGCGAGCAGCCGCAGCGCGCTCTCCGGACGCCTCTCCCGGAGGGCGTGCTCCTGGGGTGCGTGCTCCTGGGCTGCGTGCTCCTGGAAGGCGGCCAGCGTGCCGGCGGCACCCCCGAGTTGGGCGGGCAGCGCGGCCCGGACAGCGGCCAGGCGGTCGCGGGCAGCCGTCACGAGGCTCCGCCAGCCGGCCGCTTTCAGGCCGAACGTGGTCGGCACCGCGTGCTGGGTGAGGGTCCGGCCGGGCATCGGAGTGTCGCGGTGCTCGGCGGCCAGGCGGGCGAGGGCGGCAGCCGTACGGTCCAGGTCGGCCAGGATCGGCTCCAGCGCCCGCGCCGCGACGAGCATCGCGGCCGTGTCCCAGATGTCCTGGCTGGTGGCCCCCCGGTGGACGTACGGCGCGGCCTCGGGGTCGTGCCCGGCCACGGCCGCGGTCAGATCGGCGACCAGCGGGATCACCGGGTTGCCTCCGGAACGGGCCCGCAGCGCCAGGTCGCGGACGTCGAACCGGGACGTCTGCCCGGCCGCGGCGGTGACGGCCGCCGCGGCGGCGGACGGGGCGAGCCCCAGCGCGGCCTGTGCCCGGGTCAGCGCGGCCTCGGCGTCGAGCATGCCCCGGACGAACGCGGCATCACCCGTGAGCGCCTCGACCCGCGAACCGGCCACGATCGGAGTGAGCAGCCCGACATCCTGTCCGTCAGCCGGATGCCGGTCACTCGAAGGCAAGGAAGACCGTCTCCTCGTGGACCCCGTCGGCCTGGAGCCGTACGTCGAAACGGTAGACGCGCTCGTGCTCGGGCACGGCGAGCAGGGTGGCCCGGCGGTGCGGCGGCAGCGAGGCCAGCAGCGGCTCGCCGTCGATGTCGGTCAGTTCCGGCAGGTAGGCCCGGGTGAACAGGTGGTGCAGCAGGCCGCGTGCGAAGACGCAGACCGAGATGTACGGCACGCCGCCCGGCGGAAGGGTGCGCAGCAGATAGTGGCCGTCGGCGTCGGCGGCGACCCGGCCGAACCCGGTGAAGGCGAGGCCGTCGCGTCCGATCACCGCGCCGGTGACCGGGTCACGTCGCAGGGAGCCCGGTGCGCCCGCCCGCGACCCGTCGGGAGCGGGCTGCCAGAACTCCAGCAGCGCGTCCGGGATGGGCGCGCCGGCGCCGTCGTACACCGTGCCGTGCAGGGTGATCGTGTCCGGGTGCCCGGCGGGGGCGATGTCGCCGCCCCCGGCGAACGGCAGGGCGTACCCGTAGAACGGACCGACGGTCTGGGACGCCGTGGGCGGCAGGCTCGTGCTCATCGGCCCTCCTCCATCCAGGTCGCGGCCGGGCCGTCCAGGACGATGTCCCAGCGGTAGCCGAGCGACCACTCATGGGTGGACAGGTTGTGATCGTAGTCGGCGACGAGGCGGCGCCGCGCGGAATCGTCGGTCACCGCCTGCATGATGGGATCGAAGTCGAACAGCGGGTCCCCCGGGAAGTACATCTGGGTGACCAACCGCTGGGCGAAAGCCGTGCCGAACAGGGAGAAGTGGATGTGCGCGGGCCGCCAGGCGTTGTTGTGGTTCCGCCATGGATAGGGGCCGGGCTTGATCGTGACGAAGGAGTATCGCCCGTCGTCGTCGGTGAGGCACCGTCCGACGCCGGTGAAGTTCGGGTCGAGCGGGGCGGGGTGCTGGTCGCGCTGGTGGGCGTACCGCCCGGAGGCGTTGGCCTGCCAGATCTCGACGAGCTGGCCGCGCACCGGGCGGCCGGCCCGGTCGAGCACCCGCCCGGTGACGAGCATCCGCTCGCCCAGGGGCTCACCGAGGTGCTGGCGGGTGAGGTCGTTGTCGAGCTCGGTCACGTCGGTGACGCCGAAGACCGGGCCGGTCAGCTCGGCCGCCTCGGGATCGCGCGGCACGACGAGAGCATGCTTGGGGTGGCGCAGCACGCTGCTGCGGTAGGGCGGATAGTCGCGATCGGGGTGATCACGCCGCGGCCCGCCCTCCGCCACGGCCTTGCCGTACGCGTCACGGATCTCGGCGATCTCCGCGCTGATGGTCTGCTGCGTTTCGAGTCGCGGTGGCTGCGGTGGCGTTCCGGGCGGGTTCGTCATGGTCGGCTCCCTTTCAAGGCCCTGTTAGCGAAAGGCCGCGTCTGTCGCAAGAACGTGTCATCTCTCAAGAACGAGCGCGAGGCCCTGACCGACGCCGATGCAGAGTGTCGCCAGGCCGGTGCCGGAACCGGCCGCGGCGAGCTGGTGGGCGACCGCCCCCGCCAGGCGCGCCCCCGACGCACCGAGCGGGTGGCCGATGGCGATGGCGCCGCCGCGGGGGTTCACGATCGTCGGGTCGAGCTCGGGCCACTCGCTGAGGCAGCCGAGCGCCTGGGCGGCGAACGCCTCGTTGAGTTCGACGACCGCGAGATCGCCCCAGCCCGTTCCGGCCCGTGACAGCGCGCGTCGCGCCGCCTCGACCGGGCCCAGCCCGAAGAACTGGGGTTCGACACCGGTCACCGCCGAGGCTCTGACCCGCGCCAGCGGTTCACCGCCGACCGCTCGCAGCCCTTCCTCGTCGCACAACAGCAGGGCCGCCGCGCCGTCGCTCAGCGGCGAGGAGTTGCCCGCCGTGACGGTTCCCGCCGGGCTGCCTTTCCGGAAGGCCGGTTTGAGCTTGGCCAGCGCCGCCATCGACGTGTCGTCGCGGATCGCCTCGTCGCGGGGCAGGTCGACCCCGTCGACCGGGACGACCTCGGCGTCGAACGCGCCGTCCCGCCACGCGCGGGCCGCCTTCTCGTGGCCGGCCAGCGCGAACGCGTCCTGGCTCTCGCGGCTGACGCCGTACCGGTCGGCGATCAGCTCGGCGCCCTCGCCGAGCGCGACCGTCCACTCGCCCGGCATTCGCGGGTTGACCATGCGCCAGCCGAGCGTCGTCGACAGCAGTTGCTGGTTGCCGGCCGGGAAGGCGCGGTCGGGCTTGGGCAGCACCCACGGCGCGCGTGACATCGACTCGACGCCGCCCGCGATCATGATTGAGGCGTCGCCGACCGCGATCGCGCGATATGCCTGGATCACGGCCTCCAGGCCGGAGCCGCACAGGCGGTTGACCGTCGTGCCGGGGACGGTGACCGGCAGCCCGGCCAGCAGTACGGCCATGCGGGCGACGTTGCGGTTCTCCTCCCCCGCGCCGTTGGCGTTGCCGAAGACGACGTCGTCGATCCTGGCCGGGTCGAGGCCGGGTGTTCTGTCCGTGATGGCCCGGACGACGTGGGCGGCCAGGTCGTCGGGCCGGATCCCCGCCAGCGCCCCGCCGTACCGGCCGAACGGCGTACGGACGGCGTCGACGATGTAAACGTCACTCACTGCGGCATCATCCTTGATCGTGTCTGCTTCCGTCAGGCGGCCTTCAGCGCGCGGAGCGCGGCCAGCTCGGCATCGGTCGGCGGCGCGGTGACGGCCACGTCGGCGGCGGTCTTCAGCGGCCAGCCGGTCGCGGCGCGGGCCTGCTCGACGGTGGCACCGGGGTGCAGGTCGGTCAGCACCAACTCGGCGGTCCCCGGGTCGGGGCGCATGACGCCGAGGTCGGTGATCACCGCGACCGGGCCGCGTCCGCGCAGGCCGAGACGCCCGCGGTCATCAGGTCCGCCGCCGTGGCCGACCGAGGTGACGAAGTCGAGCCGGTCGACGAAGTTGCGGGTGGAGTGGCGCAGCACGATGAGCACCTCGCCGCAGCTCGCCGCGATCTCCGGTGCACCGCCCGCGCCGGGCAGCCGTCCCGGCGGCCGGTCCGGGCCGCGGTCGACGAGCGTGGTGTTGATGTTGGCGAAGCGGTCGACCTGGGCCGCGCCGAGGAAGCCGACGTCGATCCGCCCGGCCTGCAGCCAGTAGTTGAACATCTCGGGCACCGACACGACGGCGTCGGCCGTGTCGGCGAGCTCGCCGTCCCCGATGGACAGCGGCAGCCTGGTCGGCTTGGCGCCCAGCGCTCCGGACTCGTAGATCAGGACGAGATCCGGGCGGACGGTCCGGCGGGCGAGGTTCGCGGCGGCACTGGGCAGGCCGATGCCGACGAAACAGGTCTTCCGCACACCGGCCAGCGCCCTGGCCGCGTTGACGGTCATCAGCTCGTCGGAGGTCCAGTCGCTCATCGGGCCGCCGCTCCCGTCAGGATGTGCTCGCGAATCCAGGCGGTGAACTTCTCACGATCACGGGAGA
The DNA here is from genome assembly GCF_016863115.1 of Sphaerimonospora thailandensis. Lineage (GTDB taxonomy): Bacteria > Actinomycetota > Actinomycetes > Streptosporangiales > Streptosporangiaceae > Sphaerimonospora > Sphaerimonospora cavernae. Next base: position 8,620 of record NZ_BOOG01000024.1, on the reverse strand, counting down.
TCGGATCCCACGCCTGGTAGAAGTCGTTGTCCCGGACCGAATACCCGGCGGCGTACGACGGGTGGGCTCCGCCCGGCACCCGCGCCACCGCTGTGACCACCCAGCCGGGCAGGACGACCCCGCCGGGGCTCGGGGTCAGCTCGTCGACGATCTCCTCGACCGTGACCAGCACCCGCCGGGCCGCCAGCGCGGCCTCCTTCTGCACCCCGGTCAGCCCCCAGAGCTGCACGTTGCCCTCGCGGTCGGCCTGCTGGGCGTGGATGACGGTGACGTCCGGGTTGATCGCTTTCACGGCCGCCAGTTCCTCGCCGGTGAAGGGGCAGGTCACCGTGGCCACGGTGTCGGTGCGGCTCGCCAGGTCGGTGCCGCGATAACCGCGCAGCACCGCGAACGGCAGGCCGGAGGCGCCCGCGACGTAGCGGTTGGCCATCCCGGCGTGACTGTGCTCGTCCAGCTCGAGCGGGCGCGGCCAGCCGTTCTCGACGGCGTCACGGAAGCGGTGCAGCGAGCCGACCCCGGGGTTGCCACCCCAGGAGAAGATCAGCTTCTTCACCAGGCCGGTGCCGATGAGCTGGTCGTAGATCACGTCGGGTGTCATCCGTACCAGCGTGAGGTCGGTGATGCCCTGGCGGATGATCTCGTGGGCTGCGGCGAACGGGATGAGGTGGGTGAAGCCCTCCATGGCGACGCAGTCGCCGTCGTGGATCAGCTCCGCCACCGCCTCGGGCAGGGTGCGGATATCAGCCATTTCCGTCGTCGTCTCTCATCCTCACGCCGTACTCGTCTTCACGACTCGTCTTCACGCGGGGGTCCCGCACGACCCGGCGGAGGCCGAGATCGGGGACGATCGCGCTTGTTCGCCTGGCGAACTGTAGTTCATTATTGTCGAACCAAGTTTTGTCCACCACCGGGCAGGTGTCAACGTCCGCACGTGGTGAGGAGCGGGTACGGCACGGCCGCAGGGGGAGAGCACGATGACAGAGGCGACGACCGGCGAGGCCCTGCCGGCGGGCGATCCGCCGAAGGAGGCGGTCGGCCCGCTGATCCGCGGACTGGCCGTGATCCGGCGCCTCTCCCTCGCCGGGGGGCGCCGCACCGTGAGCGACCTGACCCGCGACGCCGGCCTCGCCCGATCGACCGTCGACCGGGTGCTCGGCACACTCGTCCGGCTCGGCTACGTGCGACCGGCCGGCCGCGACGCGGTGCTCGCCCCGGCGCTGATGGAGCTCGGCAACGCCTATCTGGCCGCCTCACGGCTTCCCGGACTGCTCGGGCCGTACGCCGACCGGCTCGCCGACGAGCTCGACGAGTCGGTCTCGCTCGCCGTTCCGGACGCCGACGGTGTCCGCTTCGTCCACCAGGCGCCGCGGCGGCGCAGGATGACGGCGGTTTTCCGCGTCGGCGACCTGCTCCCCGCCGAGTGCGCCGCGCCGGGGGCTCTCTTCGCCGCCGACTGGTCCCCCGCCCAGTGGGAAAGGTGGCGCCTGCGCGTGGTCTCCGACCCCGGCTACGCCGGTTTCCCAGTGCTGCCTCCCGACAGTGCCCACGGGGCGGACTCGTTCGAGGATCGGGCGGCCCAGGCCCGGCAGAAGGGTTGGTCGGCCGACGACCAGCTGATCGAGCCCGGACTGGTCGCGGTAGCCTTACCGGTGCGCGACGCCACCGGGCGCGCGGTGTGCGCGGTGAGCGTGGTCAGCCATACCAGCAGGCACGATGCGGCATCACTGTGCGCCGCGATGCCGCCCAGACTGCGCGAAACGGCCGCGGCGATGGAGCACGCGCTCACCGCTCCCCCCGCTCTCGGACCGGTGGGCACCGCGCGGACCCGTCTGTCCGACGAGGGCCCGGAGCTCGTCGAGTCCCTCGCCCGGGGCCTCGCCGTGCTCACCGGGTTCACGACCGCGGCGATGTCGCTCTCCGCCCTGGCCGAGGCCACCGGGCTGCCCCGGGCGACCGTACGGCGGGCCCTGATCACCCTGGCCCACCTGGGTTATGTGGCCGCCGAGGACAGGCTGTTCCGGCTGACGCCGCGCGTGCTCGACCTCGGGTACGCCTGCCTGGCCCGGCTGACGCTGCCCCAGATCGCGCAGCCGCACCTGACCTGGCTGGCCGGCGAGGTGCGGGACTCGGCGTCGATGGCCATCCTCGCCGGGGACGACATCCGGTACGTCGCGCGGGTGCCCACCGAGCGGATCATGAGCGTGGACATCACGGTGGGCACCCGCTTCCCCGCGTACGCGACGTCGATGGGCCGGGTCCTGCTGGCCGGGCTGGGCGATGCCGACCGTGCCGCCTATCCGGCCCGCGCCGACCTGCGCCCGCTCACCCGCCACACGGTCACGTCGCCGGTACGGCTCGCCGAGCTGCTCGACCAGGTCAGGCGGGACGGGTACGCCCTGGTGGACCAGGAACTGGAGGAGGGGCTGCGGTCCATCGCCGTCCCGGTGCGCGACCGCGCCGGCGAGGTCGTCGCGGCCGTCAACGTGTCCACGCACGCGCACCGGCAGACCGCCGAGGGGACCCGCGAGGCCGTACTGCCCCAGCTCCGGGAGGCCGCCGCCCGCATCGAGCACGACCTCCACATCGCCACCCGCTTCGCCCGCATCCCCACGGCCTGACTACTCCGGGGCCACACTGATCGCCACGGCGTCGTCGTTGTCGCCGTAGGCCTAATTGAGATCAAGGGGATGAGAGAAGCGGTCCCGAGGCATTGCCGGCGTCACGCTGCTCACTGCGGCCTCCGCCGCACTCACTGTCAGGCGTTGTGGGTGCGCGTGCCAAGAGATTAGGCCACACTGGAGGCATGAGCAGCCAGGATGCGGCGTCGTTGCCATCACGGTGGGCTGGCGCGGACGAGGCTATGCCCTCGTCCCTGGACGAGTTGGCCGGCCCCGATCACGGGGTGGTGATGCTACCGGTCGATCTCGCATGGTCCGGCCGTCGGAGCTTCGACCTGGCCGATCCCGATCAGCGGTACCTCTGCTACATGACTGTGCTGACCGCCGGGGTCACCCGCGAACACTACACCCGATGGTTGAACGCCGACCTCCTGCGTGCGCAGTGGTCACGACTCCGCCTGCCCCGACCGCTGCGTCGGCTATGGCAGGACCACTTCCCCGAACTGCGAACTTCAGTTGCCCGCCCTGCTTGAAGGCGACCACGCGCTGCTGATGCAAGCCGCCCTGCCCGTCTGCGACAGGTACGGCCTGGTCCTGGCCGGCGGATACGCGATCAAGGCGCACGGCCTCGTCACCAGGCCTTCCGACGACATCGACTTCGCCACTGCAAGCAGCGCACCGATGGAAGAAATCGTCAACGCTCTTGCACATACCTACCAGCAGGCCGGTCTTGAAACCTCCGTGATCTCGGCACAGGACCGAAAAGGGCATCTGCTCGTGCGGTTTCCACATAGCACCAGATATCGCATCGACATCCTCAAGGAACCGCTGAACCATCCTCCGTCGATCATGAGCTTCGGCCCTGTCCTCTCGATGGAGGACGCGGTGGCCCTCAAGGTGGGCGCTCTGCACGATCGCGGCCTACCCCGCGATCTCATCGATGTGCACGCGGCCACCGAATACTTCAGCGACGCGGAGCTGGCCGCCATGGCCAGGCGCGTCCTCGGTGAGGACTTCTTCCCCGAAGACCTGCGCGACCAGCTCGAACACGCCGCCGTCTACCAGGACGAGGAGTTCGCGGTGTACGGCTGCGGGCCAGACGAGATCAATGCCATGAGGGCATGGGCGCAACAGTGGGCCGACCGACTCGGCCTCGAACTGGCCGAAAACGAACTTTGGACGGATAAGACATCCGACTGAACACAACCTCGGGGCCCGGCTTTACGCCGAGCAGTCTGGCCCGGATAACCTCCAGGCTCGGCGCCTGATTGGGCCGCTGACACCCACGCTCGGCCGTACCGGAAGCGGCCCAGGCCTACTCGTACCGCGGGGAGATCCCTTGAACGGCGTCGGCGAGAGTGGCCAGGCTGGCCTCCTCCCGCTTACGTTCGTGGCCGATCCATTCCTTTCCCTCGGCGGCGACGCCCTCGAGAACGTGCAGCGTGTTTCCGAGCCCGGCGGCATCGAGCGTCACCCGTGACACGGATCGCTCGTCCTCCCCCGGTTCGACGACGGCCTGGAGAGCCTCGATCATCTTGACCTTGATCGGTTCGCCGTTGACAAGGGTGAGCTCGAATGATCTGCCGCCGTCGTCGGCCTCGGTGGCATGGACCGCCGCGATGGCGTCGTAGCGATAGCTGATCCTCCCCCTGTCATGGAAGCTCGCCTCGACGAAGTCGAGGTCGGCGGTCATCTGCCGTACGCCGTCCGCGGTGAGCAGGAAGATCAGGAGTCTGTATCTCGTATACCGCCAGGGTCCCTTGCTGACCCGCGCCCGCTTGTAGGACTTGCCGGGCGCCTCGATGAAGGCATGGGCGACGACATCGCTCGGCTCCAGTTTGTAGTGCCCCATCGCCTCCTCCATCAACGCCTTGCGGTCGCAGTCCAGCCAGTGAGCCATTTCAAGATCGGACGGTCTGTCCGCGAGCTTGGCGGTCCATCGTTCGAAGGCCGCCTCGCGACCGGCCAGGGATCGCCGAGCGTCCTCCCGTTCTGCGGCGAATCTCCTGTGCTCCAGGACGATGCGCAACCAGCCCAGGGCGGCGACCCGGCCGGCCGCCGCGGCGATGACCGCGGCGACCACGGCGTGAAAAGGCTGGACCTGCAGAGCAGCCCAGATCATCGTCGCTCCGCCCGCGGTTGACGCGGCGACCCCGAGCACGAACAGGCCCTTCGTGGACGGTGCGACCCGGAGCCGGTCGCGATAATCCCACAGCGTGCCCCTCTCCCAGCGCTGTCTCACGTCGCTGACGAGATATCTGACGAGCCACGCGACCTTTTCGGCATCGGTCCTGCTCTCGCGATAGATGTCGACCACCTCATCGCGCAGCGTCCGCCGGATCCCGGCCGTGTGAGCCAGCCACTGCGCCCTTTCCGTGTTCCGCGGGACGTACCTCGCGAAATAATGGTCGAACTGCCGATCGATCTTGCCTGCGAAGCCCCGTTGCGCGGCGGCGGCGGGCTTCGGGCCGACGGCCAGATAATCCCGATCCTTGTCCCGGCGACGTTCGACCAGAAACCGCCATTCCACGCCGTTCCGCCAGCACACGTAGCAGCCGACGCCGAAGAGCAGCAGGGCGGGGAGCGTCGAAAACCAGGCATGCTGCCACGCTGGCACCCCGATGAAACAGGCGGCCGCCAGCGACAGGATCGAGGCTGTGATCGATCGACCCCGGTCGCCGATCGTGGTCGTGACCGGATTCGGCTGCCGTACCCGCGCCCCGGTGGGACTGGGCTGGAAGAACATCCAGGTGCGGTCCAGACGCCGCCTGTCACATCGGTCCTTTCTCGCCGACTCGAAGGCGCGCGCCCACAGAACATCCTGAATGGAACCGTTCAGGAACATCTCAAGATGCTGCTGGATCTCGTCCCGCTGGATCCGGCCCAGCCGGTTGAGCTCCGCTTCGACGGTAGCGGGAACGACGTCGCCTTTCTGCAGAGACGTCAGGAGACGACTGATCACGCCGATCGCTTCGCTCCACTCGTCGATGCCGCCGACGATCCGCCCCTGAGCGATGCGCAACATGGCCAGGTCTTCCTTCGGCAACTGCCGCAACGTGCGGCCGCTCAGCAGGGCGAGCAGCAGATAGAAACAGGACCGGCTCGTCACGTAGTCTTCCGCAACCGCTTCGCCTATGTGCTCCCTCGCCTTGGCGGGCACCCCGCCGCGCAGAAAACGGAGGCCCACCTCGAATTTCCGCTGTGGCGAGTCACCGGGGAAGATTTCGTAGAAGTTGACGGCGTGCACGGTCTGCGCCTGGACACCGACGGTGGCCGAGCCGTCCGCGATGTTCGTCGTGCTCCCACCCGGAGCATTCACGAGACGCCTCGGACCGCGGCGATGACGGCCGCCACCTTCGCCGCCAGATCGGCCACGTCCACCAGCAGGCCGCGTAGCTTCTTGAGGGCGATCATCGCTCGGCTCTTGCCCTGCTCCGTGCTCGCCGCCAGGGATTCGGAGACGACCGCGAGCTCCTCCTGCGCCGCGGTGAAGGTCTCCTCGTCCACTTCTCCCGCCGTCCGAGCCTTTCGGAGTCGGGCGTGAAGGTCCGCGAGCCGCGCCGCCGGATCGAGGCCGGACTCCGGCGATCGTCCGATCGAAACGTCGCCATGGATGTGCCCGGCCTGCACGCCCACCCAGGCGTTGCCGCCGGCGACATTCCTGATGTCTCCACCCATCGGCTTGTCCTCCGCCCTTCCCGTCCTGTCGGCAGGCCGACCATGATGTGATTCCCGAGCCAGTTCCTCGGCCAGTGCCGTGGCGAACGCCGCCGCGTTCACCACCGCTCTCCGCTGCCAGTCCGCGCCGTCGGTGGCCGCCTTGGTGCCGTCCGCCCGGTCGCTCACGCCGCGTACGATGATCACCGGCAGCGACCTGTTCAGGTGGGCGGCCTGCGCCGCCCCGGCCGCCTCCATCTCGATCGCGAGCGCGTCGTTGTAGGTCCGCCGAACCCACTGGGCGTGCGCGGAGATCGGCGAGTCCTGCACGACCTCGCCAGCCGCGATCGGTCCGAAGCGGACGTTCGGAGCGGGTACGCCATCGGGGAGGTGGCGCTTCCAGGTGCCGTCGCGATAGAGGTGACGGGCGATCTGATCCGACTCGTGCGAGATCTCCCAGACCCGAGGACGCGCCTTGAGTCCGTCGTCCTCGCTGGTGCCGCCGTGATAGGCGTAGACGTGGGTCGCCACCACCACGTCGCCCAAGCCGACTTGGGGCCACAGGGCACCGGCGACTCCCACGAACAGCAGGGCGAACGGATCGAACTCGGCGATGGCCCGCTCGGCGAGCACCGCCGCCGGATGGTTTCCCTTGCCGACCAGCCCAAGGACGGCCGGGCACCCGCCATTGGCGAGCCGGCCGACCTCGAAACGGGTGCCGGCGCGGTGGCGATGCGGCCGCACGTCGGTCAGGTGCTCCCTCACGGCCTGGTACTCAAGGTCCAGCGCCGTGAGAAACACGATGGGACGCTCCTTGCTCATGGGTTTGCGCCTCCTTCGGGCATGGTCTGAGCTGTACGGCCGTCTTTACGGCCGTCAGACCCCTCGGCCACGGCCTGCGCCGAACGGACCATCGGGGGGTAGATCGCCTGGACCGGGCCCGCCTTGAACATCCGGGCGGGCCGGCCGCCCTCCGTCCGCCGCATGGAACCGGCCGCGACGATGAAGCCGCGCGCGCTCTGGACCTTGCGGTAGAAGTTCCGGGGGTCCAGCCGGACCCCCCACACCGCCTCGTAGACCTGCTGGAGTTCCGAGATGGTGAAGGTCTCGCCGCAGAAGGCCGTCGCGAGTGCCGAATGTTCCAGCTTCACCCGCGCCCGTTCGACGCCGTCCGCGAGAATCCGCCGATGGTCGAACGCCAACTCCACGTTTGAGGACATGGCGTGCTCCACCGGCCTCCAACTGGCCTCCGCCGCGTCGGTGCCGGCGACGGGCTCCGGCAGACGCGGCGCGATCGCCAGATAGGCGACCGACACCACACGCCCGCGAGGATCACGCCCCGGTTCTCCGTACACCCCCAGCGGCTCCAGATGCGGCACGTCGGCCAGGCCCGCCTCCTCGAACAACTCCCTGTGCGCCGCCGCGACGATGTCCTCCTCCTGATCGCGGAGAAAACCTCCCGGCAGGGCCAAGGCGCCGCGAAAAGGCTCGACACCACGTTCGATGAGCAGCACATGCAGGCGGGAGCCGCGCAGAGTCAAGATCACAAGGTCGACCGCGAGCAGAACCCGCGGGGCCTCCCATCGGTCGTCGTCCATGCGCACACGCTAGCTTCTTGTCAGTCTGACAGGAAGTCTCGGTAAGCATTCACTATCCATCTCCGACATGTGACTCGGCCACATCTCGGCACCGGGCATCAAATTGGACAAGAACGCCGATATCTCCCCGGTTATCGCTACTACCGATATCCGGTAATCCTCCTTTTCACGGTGGTTAACCGTGGCCTATCCGGCTATGTCTGCTTAGCCTTGACGGGGGCCGTCAATCGCATCGCTGAGGGGAATCCGCCGCGCCTCGCAACCGCCGCACCCGCTCCCCTATCGCGTGGCGCCGTACGGCAAGGGAGGGATGTCGTGGACGGATTCGTCGGGGTCAATCCCGCCAACCTTGAGGAGTTGGCGAAGCGCCTGCACCGGCTGCACGAGGTGCTGTCACGCAACGGACCGCTGATCCGGCAGACGATGCAGCGGTGGGGCAGCGAGGTCAGCCTCGCCCCGCTGGCCCGCCTGACCGACGCGGCCCTGGACGACGCCCGCGACATGGACGCGCGTACAGCACGGGCGCACGACCTGGCGAACCTGAAAAGCCTGGATCCGGCGACGCTCAGGCCCCGCGGGGAGTGGGTGCTCACCGGTCTGCCGTCCAGATATCTGGATCTCGACTGGACCGCCACCGGGCAGAGCGGCGCCCAGGCCGTACAGGACGTGCAGGCGCTGAACGACGTCCTGGCCACCGCCTCCGGCAGTCCGGAGCGGGCGCGTCCCGACCTGGCCCAGGTGGCGCGG
>NZ_BOOG01000023.1 GCF_016863115.1 Sphaerimonospora thailandensis | reverse complement strand
CCAGTTGTCCGGGCATGGCCAGTTGTCCGGGCATGGCCAGTTGTCCGGGCATGGCCAGTTGTCCGGGCATGCCCAGTTGTCCGGGCATGCCCATGTCACCGGACGTGCCCAGGGCACCCGGCATTCCCGCCATACCCGGGAACGCCGGTCCCGGGTGGGCGAGCAGGGACTCGGGCAGCAGCACCATCGCGGTCAGCCCGCCGACGTCCTGCTGGCGAAGCTGAACACGGATGCCGTGGCGCAGGGCCAGTCGGCCGACCACGAACAGGCCCATCCGGCGGGACACCGACACGTCCACGACCGGAGGGTTGGCGAGGCGGTGGTTCGTCTGCGCCAACTCCTCGGAGGTCATGCCGATCCCGCGGTCGCTGATGGAGATGATGAGTCCACCGCCGTCGATGCGGTTGCTCGAAACGATGACCTTGGTCTCGCGTGGGGAGAACGAGACGGCGTTCTCGACCAGCTCCGCCACCAGGTGGACGACGTCGTTGACCGACTGTCCGAGGACCGCGGCACCGGGCTGGACCTGAACGTCGACTCGTTCGTACCCCTCGACCTCGGACAGCGAGGCACGGACGACATCGACGAGCGGCACCGGCTGACCCCAGCGGCGTGCGGGTTCCTGGCCGGCGAGGACCAGGAGGTTCTCACTGTTGCGGCGCATGCGGGTGGCGAGGTGGTCGAGCTTGAACAGGTCGCCCAGCCGCCGCTCGTCCTGCTCGCTCTGCTCCAGACCGTCGATCAGCGAAAGCTGCCGCTCCACCAGCGTCTGCGTACGACGCGACAGGTTCACGAACATCGCGTTGACGTTGCTGCGCAGCCGTGCCTCGTCGCCCGCCAGCCGTACGGCCTCGCGGTGGACCTCGTCGAACGCCCGCGCGACCTCACCGATCTCGTCGCGAGCCACCACCCCGATGGGCGCGATGTGCGGGGTCTCCCCGGTGTCGCCGGCCTCCCGGAGCCGCTGAACGACGCTGGGCAGCCGGTGTCCGGCGATCTCCAGCGCCTCGCCGCGCAACCGGCGCAGTGGCCGCACCAGCGACTGAGCGACGCCCGTGGTGATGGCGAGCACGATGAGCAGCAGGAGAGCCACGGCCCCGGCGACGATCAGGGCACGCCGCTGCTCGTCGTCCTTGAGCACCTGGCTCCTGGCGACGATCGACGAATTCAGCTTGGCCTCGACCGTGCGCATCCGGTTGATCGGCTGGGTCATCGCGTCGAACCATCTGCGGATGTCGTCGCGTGCGGTGAGGTCGAGACCGTTGAGCGGGAAACCGGCGTTGGCCCGGTCCAGCACGAGCGTACGGAGGAACTCGGCGTCGTCGACCTTGTCACCGGTGACGATCGAGTCGTAGTCGGCCCGTTCTTCGCGGGACGCGCTCTTGCGGAAGTCCCGCAACTCGCGGTCCTGAGCGGACATGACGCCGAGGAAGTCCTGCAGTTGCGCCTGCTCGAACCGCCTGGCCGGGAGCACGGTGGTGAGGAGACCGCGCTGCACCGAGGCGTTCTCCTTGGCCCTGGCGAGCGCGGAGAGGGTGACCGACATGGCGGCGAGCCGGTCGTCCTGGGCCCCCTTGGCCAGCTCGTCCTGTAGCGCGAGAAGGTTCTCGATGACGAGGGAGTACTGCTCGAGGACCGCACTCGGAAGCAGGCTTTCTTCCACCGCCTGCTTGCGCAACGGCTCCAGGCTGTCCAGCTTGGCGAGGATGTGCTCGACCTCGTCGCCGGCGTGATCGCCCACCTTGGAACGCACGTCCGTGGCGAGCCTGCGTACATCGGCGAGCGCCGTATCCGCCAGCTTGATCTGCACGTTCACCGCCGCGACGGCCTTCGCCGGTCGGCCGATGGCAGCGTTCCAGGCGGCCCGGTCCCGTTCTGCCTGCAGTTCGTGGGTGAGCCCGGCCACGCTCTCCACGAGCCGGGCCAGGTCGTTCGCCCGCTGGTACCCGGCGGCGGTGTCGAGGGAGGCGACCACGCGGAGACCACCGAGCAGCAGGGCCGCCAGGGTCGGGATGAGGATCAGCGCCACCAGCCGGGACCGCACCCGCCAGTTGCGCAGATGGAACCGGCTTCCCTCATCTGGCTCCTGCTCAGCCGGAACCCCGGTCCCTGGGCTCTCGTCAGTCCGGGGGTCTAGTGTCCTCACAGGCTTAGCAACCTCTCGCCGTATGTGCGCGCAGGGGGGAGTGTCTCTCGACGAGTGCGCAGTCGTGACAGTTGAGACGTCCTGCAGGCGAGGGTAATTGCAGCACACCGACACCGGGGAGGCCAACCGAACACCCGTACACAAACAGCCCAACCGGGCACGTATATGACCTTAATTAACTAAATTTCGGACAGGCTTGATTAGCAAATTGTGCCTCGTCGGCCACGCCCGCCACCTGTGGGGGTCATCCGGGCACGGCGGTCCGCGGGGTCGCGCTTCTCCGCACGGGCTGACGAGAAGATCGCATCAGTAGGCGCGGCCGTAGGCCGCCCTTACCGTCAGCACGTACTCCACCAGGCTGATGAGGGTCGACTTCACCGCATCCCGGGAGCGCGCGTCCGTACGGACGATCGGCACGTGCGGGGGCAGAGACAGGGCTTCCCGCACCTCCTCCTCCGAGTGGAGGTACTGACCGTCCCAGCCGTTCAGCGCGACCAGGAACGGCAGTTGGGCCTCCTCGAAGTAGTCGATGGCGGGGAAGCAGTCAGCCAGCCGTCGGCTGTCCACCAGCACCACCGCGCCGATCGCACCCCGAACGAGGTCGTCCCACATGAACCAGAACCGATGCTGGCCGGGCGTCCCGAACAGGTAGAGGATCAGGTCCTGATCCAGCGAGAGCCGGCCGAAGTCCATCGCGACCGTGGTCGTCGTCTTGTTCGGCGTGAGGCCCAGGTCGTCGATGCCGGCGCTGGCGTCGGTCATCACGGCCTCGGTGGTCAGCGGGAGGATCTCGGAGACGGCACCCACGAAGGTCGTCTTCCCGACGCCGAACCCACCCGCCACGACGATCTTCGTCGAGGTCAGCCCACGACTAGAGCCTGCGTAGTCCACTGAGCACCCTTTCGAGCAGGTTGAGGTCTGGCTGCCCTTGTTCGAGCTGCGGCATGTGCAGGCGCACCAGACCCTCGTCGGCCATGTCGGCGATGAGCACGCGGGCCACGCCGAGGGGGACCCGGAGCAGCGCCGAGACCTCCGCGACCGATCGTACGGAACGACATAGCATCATGATCGATTCCTGCTCTGGGGTGAGCAGGGAATAATCATCGCTCTTCAAGGTCACCGATGATACGAGGGTTTCCATCGCCATGTGGTAACGCGGCTCGGATCGTCCACCGGTGACGGCGTAAGGACGGAACAGAGGCTCGTCCTCCGCCCCGTCACCCGCGCGCATATCCGCCTCCCCTGCCCGTTACCGGCGAGAAGTCTGGAGTTCGGCGCGCAGTGCCGGGGTGAGCACCTGACCGGCACGCTCGACCAGCAGGGTCATCTGGTAGGCCACCAGGCCCATGTCGCAGTCGGGCGAGGCCAGCACCGACAGACACGACCCGTCGCTGATCGCCATGACGAGCAGCAGACCGCGCTGCATCTCGACGACCGTCTGTGTCACCGGTCCGCCCTCGAACACCCTCGCGGCACCCGCGGTGAGGCTGAGCAGCCCTGCGGCGACGGCGGCGAGCTGGTCGGCCCGGTCGGGCGGAAAACCGTCCGATTGGGCCAGCCGCAGACCGTCCGCCGACACCACCACCGCGTGCGCCACGCCCGGCGTCGAGCTGACGAACTCGGTGATCAGCCAGTCGAATCTGCGTACCTCCACGCTCAGCTCAGTCACGAGCCCTCCTCCTCGTTACCCGACCCATCGGCGGGTCCGTCGGCCAGTTCGGCCCGGCCCCGCCGTACGCCCTTTTGGAAGCTGGACAGGCGGCTGCGAACCGCCTCGGCCGACACCGCGGGACGCGGAGCCGGTGACGCGCTCTCCGCCGCACCCACGGAGCCGGGGACCAGATTGGCCCGAGGTGTCCGCTTGGGCAACCCAGCGGCCGTGACGCCGCCGAGCTGCGGATCCCGTGCACTGGCCGCCGCCTGGAAGCCGCTGTCGGCCCGGGACCACCATCCTCCCTCCGGCTCGTCCATCTGCGGATCCGCGGATCCGGAGATAGGCGAGCCCAGCACCGGCGAACCCTGCGCGGCGGGTTCCTGCGGCGACGCGTCCCGCCGGCCCGCCACCGGATCGGCCTGAACGTGCTGCGCGGGCTGAACGGGCTGCACGGGCTGAACGGGCTGAACGGGCTCGGGCTGCACGGGCTGCGCGGCCTGGCTCGGCGTCGGGCGCCGGAACCATGCGGACTCGACCGACGCGAAGATCGGCAGGAACTCGTCCCCACGCTCCAGCGGCGTGTCGTTCACCGCCGGGAGAGGCCCGGTGACCGAGGCCGGATCCTCGACCGGGAAGACACCCGAATGCTCGGTGAAGGCCGGGGTGCCCAGGTAGGGCGGAGCCCCGAAGGGCTCGGCGAGCTGTGGAGCCGAAAACGGTTCGGGGGGCGTCCCGTACGGATCGGCGGACGGCGGCGGGACCGGCGTGCCGAAGGGCGGAGTCGTGGTGATGTCCCGCGTCGGCGCACCGAACGGCGCGAACGTCCCGGCGTCGCCACCCGTGGCGTTCTCAGCTGTCTGGAACGACCTGCGCCCGATGCCTGTTGGCGCGTTCCCCCCGGCGCCACCCATGCCGCCGCTGCCCCTGGTTCCGCTGCCAGTGGTGCCGCTGCCGCCTCCCGCCGCCCCCCAGGGCTGGAACGCGTTGCCGCCGGGAACCGGCTCGGCGAACGGCTGCCGAACGGGTGGGCCGGCGGTGCCGCTCTGGTCCCCCCTGACCGGGCCGCCTCCGAACGGGCCGCCTCCGAACGGGCCGCCTCCAAGCTGGCCGCCCGGGACCGGGGGGGCCATGGGCGATGGCTGGTCGGCGTCCGAGACGAGCTGGGCGGGGAAGAGCACCATCGCGATGACCCCGGCGCCGTCACCCCGCCGGAGCTGAACGCGGATGCCGTGCCGGAGCGCGAGACGTCCGACCACGAACAGGCCCATCCGGCGGGCGACGGAAACATCGACTGTCGGCGGCTCCGCGAGGCGCCGGTTGATCTCCGCGATCTCCTCGAGGGACATGCCGATCCCGGCGTCGCTGACGCCCAGCATGACCGCGCCTCCCTCCACCGGGCTGCTCGACACGACGACCCTGGTGTTGCGCGGCGAGAACGCGATCGCGTTCTCCACGAGCTCCGCGATCAAGTGGATCACGTCGTTGGCGGCGTGACCGGCAACGGCGATACTGCGGTGCACCTTGACCGTGACGCGCTCGTAGTCCTCGACCTCCGAGAGCGAGGCACGGACCACGTCGACCAGGCGCGCGGGCCTGCTCCGCTTCCGCGGCGGCTCGTGTCCGGCGAGGACCAGCAGGTTCTCACTGTTGCGGCGCATGCGGGTGGCCAGGTGGTCGAGCTTGAAGAGGTCCGCCAGCCGCTGACCGTCCTCCTCGCCGCGCTCCAGACCGTCGATCAGCGAGATCTGCCGCTCCACGAGCGTCTGCGTACGACGCGACAGGTTCACGAACATCGCGTTCACGTTGGAACGCAGTCGGGACTCCTCGGCGGCCAGGCGAAGCGCCTGGGCGTGGACTTCGTCGAAGGCCTGCGCCACCTCGCCGATCTCGTCATCGCTGTCCATGACGATCCCCTGGATCGGCTGCTCACGGTCGGGTTCGTCCGACTCCCGCATCCGCCGCACCACGTCGGGCAGCCGCCGCCCGGCCACGTCGAGCGCCTCCGCCCGCAATCGCCGGAGCGGACGCACCATCGATCGCGCGATCAGCGCGGTGGTGACGACGACCAGGACGAGGAGGGCCAGAATCATGATCGCGGCGGTCACCGCGTTGCGCTGCTCACTGGACTGCAGCTGCCGGGCTCGGTCGAGCACGAGGGACGAGACCCGCTGCTCGACGGTGGCCATCTGCTCGATCGCCTTGGTGCTGTGCTGGAACCAGCGCTGGAGCAGCCTTTCCCTGCCGACGTACCTGGCGAGGGAGTGACCCTGGAGTCCCAGTGTCACCGCCCAAGACCTGGTGAGGTCGACGTCCACGATGTCCTTCTGGTTGAGGAGCGCCGCCAGGCGGCGGCTCTCCTCTGGCGGCGCCTCTCGGTTGAACGTGGTGAGATAACCCTGCTGTCGCGCCTGGGAGGCGAGGATGCCTTGAAGCTCGGGGGCGGTGAAGGTCTGCCTTCGCTCCTTGAACTCCTTGGTCAGCAGCGACCGCTGGAGGGCCACCTCCTCCTTCAGGTGGGCGAGTGCGTTCAGCGCGCGGATACCGCCGGTCAACTCGAGCACGACGCCGGCCTCGCTGATCTCGTCCTGCAGCCGGAGGATGCCGTCGATCAGAGTGGAGTAGCTACCTGGGTCTCCGTCCTCACGCATTTCGGGAAGGCTCGCGAGCCGGCTGTCGACCTGCTGCGCCTGATCGGCGGCACGCCGCCCGAAGTCTTCGGCGATCTTCTCGAGATCGGCCTTCACCTGGGTGACCAGCGGGTCGACGACCGCCCGCTGCTGCGACCGAGTCAGCTCGGTCTGCCCGTCGACGTTGAACTTGCGCCGAAGGGGACCGCCCCAGGCTCCGATGTCCCGCTCCAGCGCGAGCTGCTCGGCCAAGTCGCGCAGGTGTACGGAGTACTCCGCGGCGGACCTGGCCACCTGGTAGCGGCCGAGGTCGTCGATCGACTGGGAGACACGCAGGCCCGAGACGAGCACGGCGACGAGTGTCGGAGCGACGATCAGGGCGGTCAGGCGGGTGGGCACCCGCCAGTTACGCAGCGCCAGACGGCGCTGCCACCCTTGATTGTCGGTCTTCGGTTGCTCCATGCTCACCGGCCCCGCCATCTTTTCGGCCTGCCTTCACGCGTTCTGACAGCATGAGTGACATAGCTGTATAAGCGGGACAATTCGACCACAAGGTCACGCGGATAGGTGCCCCTGCCCCGGTTGCGCCACGTAATCGTTACGAACCGGTAAGAGGATCTTCGCCCGTTCCGCCTTCACAGCAGCCGACAGCAGCCTCCGCGTCCGGCGGCCGCAGTTGCCCGTCTATGCCTGTCTACGACAGGCCCCCCGTACAATCCCCCATGCAAGGTGACATTTCTGTTTCTTTGCGCCCAGAGTCTCCCGGGATGGACTCTCGACGTCAAGCCCGCGCTGCCCGGGGCTTGGTCCGAGCGCGTCGGACCCTCCGAAGCTCTTTCTGAGGATCGCGGGCACATGCCCGCTGAGACGCGCAAACGCGCACCCCCCAGGTGCGCGTCCTCGCGATCCGACTCAGCGAGCTCGGCGGCTCAGGCGGCGGCGGTCGCCATTTTGCGCAGGCGCGAGAGCGCGTCGCGTTCCAGCCGCCTGGCACGGTCACGACCGATGCCGTAACGCTGCCCCACCTCGGTCAGAGTGTGCTCACGGCCGTCGACCAGGCCGTAACGCCAGCGCAGCATCTCGCTGACCTGACCCTCCAGCCCGGTCAGCCAGTCCTCCAGGCATTCCTTGTCGAGCGTGGCCATCGCCTGCTCCTCGGGGTCGGCCCAGGTGTCGTCAGCGAGCATGTCACCGAGCTCGGTCTCGTCCTCATCACCCACTCCCAGCTGCAGCGATACCGGGTCGCTGGCCCAGCGGCGCAGCTCCTGCACCCGCTCGACCGGCAGGTCGAGCACCTCGGCCAACTCCGCGTCGGACGGCTCGGTGTCGAACTCGGCCAGCATGTCCCTGCGGACCCGCATCAACCGGGTCATCTGCTCCCCCGCGTGCGTGGGCAGCCGCACCGGCCGCGCCTGCTCGTGAATCGAGCGGCCGACCGCCTGCCTGATCCACCATGTGGCATAGGTGGAGAACTTGTACCCCCGCCGGTAGTCGAACTTCTCCACCGCCCGGACCAGACCGAGGTTGCCCTCCTGGACCAGATCGATCAGCGGCATCCCCCGGCCTGAATATTTCCTGGCCACCGCCACCACGAGTCGCAGGTTCGCCTGAATGAACTCGTCCTTGGCGCGGCGCCCCGAGACCGCGATGCGTTCCAACTCCTCATCCGTCGCATCCTTGATCTTCGGCTCGACCCGGCCGCTGTCGAGCAACTGCTCCGCGAAGAGCCCGGCCTCGATGCGCTTGGCGAGCTCCACCTCCTGCTCCGCGGTCAGCAGGGGGACCCGCCCGATCTCGATCAGGTAGGTCCCGAGCAGGTCCCGGTCCGAGACTTGCCGATCCTGCGTCCGATTCCCCGTCGCCATTCGCTGGCACCTCTTCCACCGCGCGACCATGTGCACTGTGCGGATCCGGCTCCCCCGGCTCCTGACCCGACCAACGAATTCTCCGTGGCAAAGATTCCGTAAATTAATACGACCGGGGAATGGTTTTCGATTCCTCCCCAAGGAGGATGCGGTCCCCGGAAAACCCCCGACTACCCGAGCAGACGCGGCCCAAACGATGCGGATCAGCGCGTTGGACCGGCGGCCGGCCGTACCGTGATCTCGGTGACGTGGGCGTCCGGCGTCGCCGTGACTGCGGCGAGCACCCCTCTCGCCACCGAATCGGGATCGAGATACCGCTCCGGCTGGTAGGGACCTCCCTCCTGGACCCGTACGTCCCGCTGCATGTCGGTGTCCACTCGTCCGGGATAGATCGTGGTGACCCGTACGCCGTTGGGGTGCTCCTCCTCCCGCAGCACGTCGGCGAAGGCTCGCAGCGCGAACTTGCTCGCCGCGTACGAACCCCAGTCGGCGTTGGCCCGCAGCCCGGACCCCGAGTTGATGAGCACCACATGGCCGCGTGCCGCCCGCAGGGCGGGAAGCAGCAGCCGGGTCAGCTCCGCCACCGCTACGACGTTGATCTCGAAGGTCGTCCGCCATACCTCTGCCGGGGTGTCGGCGAGATGCCCGAGCCGGGCGATCCCCGCACTGTGCACGAGCAGGTCGAGCCGGTCCAGCCCTTCGATCCCCGCGACGTCGGACGGCGCCAACCCGGACAGCTCCACCGCCCAGGGCCGGGCGTCCGGCAGTTCGGCGCAGACCCGGTCGAGCGCGGCGCGGTCCCGCCCGCCGAGCAGTAGGGCGTGTGTGGGGGCCAGGGTCCGGGCGATCGCGGCGCCCACCCCCCGCGAGGCTCCCGTGATCAAAGCTGTGGGTCGCGACATGATCCTCACTCTAGATCTCGGGCCGGAGGATCTCCGGTTAGTCCCCTGGAAATCGCCGGGCTCAGCCCTTGATGAAGACGAGCACGGTGATATCGACGCGTGCCGAGGCGTCCGCGGCGCCGTGTACGACGAGCACGGACACAGTGATCGCGCGTAGCGCGGCACGATGGTCGGCGTGGAAGGCGGCCTCGAAGAGCCGAGCCGTCGCACAGGAGAACCAAGAAAGGAGAACGGCGGGGCGCCCCGGTGTGACACCAACGAAGCGCCCCGCCTCAGACCACGGGTCCGGGCGCGCCCGCACGCGCGCCCGCCGCGGTGTGAAGGAGAGGTAACGCACTCCGGAACTTCCCGGTCCTCGGTCGGGACAAGCTGGGGATCGGTATAAGCCCTGATCACGGCGCTCCCACGGGCAGGTCAGCCCGACCGGGAGGTTCAATCCACCTCGGGGATGTCCACGTCGAACTCGGCGTCGCCGTCGTCGACGCGGCGGAGCTTGATGTCCTCCACCCATGCGTAGGCGAAACGACGCACTTCGGCGATCCGCTCCTCGTCGAGGCCGCATTCGGCGAACGCCTCGTCCGCCAGGTGATCGACTGTTTCCAGCCGTTCGACCAGGTCCTCCGTACGCCAGTCGTCGTCGTGCCGGGCGCCGAGCCGTTCGAGCGTGCGGAAGCCGTACAGGCCGGAAACCGAGGCCACATCGACGAAGTCTCGTGCCAGGCCGCGGTCGTGCAGCGCCCTGACCCTGAGACCGACCGCGTCGTCGAGACCCACCACGGGGCATGGTTCGACGGCGAAAGGCCGGTCCCGCAGGGCTTCGTGGAGCAACTTCACCTCGCACACCTGCCCGGTGATCTCGTCGGTGACGGCCACGTGACCCATTCGCGGGCCGGTCTCCCCCGGCTTGGCCGACAATCCCGTCATCCGGAAGGCGGCGGCCACCGCGTGGGTGACCTCGGCCAGCTGCGCCTCGTCCCCGGTCACGAACGTCAGCCCGTCGACGGGCCGATCCGTACGGCCATGCGCGCGCAGCGCGTAACCGCCGGCGAGCAGCAGACCGTAGCGGCCGATGACGGCGCCGGCATCCTCGACGAGACGAAGATGGAAGGGGGACAATTCGACCGTGGTCATCGCTTCATCACTTCAGGCTGGATCACGACTGGTCAGCTCAGCAGTATGGCCGGGCCACCCGTCCCTTCGCGGCACGGGCTATCCGGAAACGTCGTAGAGCAGGCGAATGCGCCAGGTGGTGTCGAGGATGTCGTACCACGTCAGGCACAGCCTGGCCTCGGCCTCCTCGGTGCGGGCCTCGGCGGCGAGCAGACGGTCACCGATCAGGCGGGCAGCCTCCTGTTTCAGTTCGGCCGCCATCTTCTGGAACACGAACTGCTCACGGGATTCCATTCGCCACCTTCCACCGCAGAGCCACTATTCCCCTCAGAAATACCCTCATATCCGCTCAAAATTCGCCACGACCGTTCCATGTAGTCGTACGGATAGTCGTACGGCGGCTGCGCGGTCAGCGGACCGGAGAACGCTCAGCGGGGCGACAGCCGGTCGATCTCAGTGAGCACCCGGTCTATGTGGGGACGCACCTGCGCCTTCAACTCGTCGCTCCAGCGTTCCTCGGCGTACCGGCAGCTGAGATACAGCTCCTTGGCATGGCGCAGTACGGGACGGTGCTCCGGTGGGAGCTGGGCGAGGGCCCAGCCGGCGGCGGCGTCCTTCGATGTGACCTCTCCGGTCGCGAGCGTGGTCCAGATGCGAGCGAAGGTCAGCACGACGTTACGGGTGTCACCGTCCAGGTCGTCGAGCAGACCGGGGATGCCCGCCACGCTCGCGCGGACCAGGTCCGCATGCGGGACCGGGTCCAGGACCTGAGCCGGAGGCGGGCCGGTGAGGGGATGATCGCAGGCCAGCACCATTGCGATCAGCAGGGCCAGATCCGGCATCGGCTCCGGCCGGCGCACTCCGGCAGCCTCGAACTCGTCACGTAGCCACTCGCCGTACAGGAAGTCACCGATCGGCGGGAACCGCCAGGGACGGACCTCGGACTGGACCACGACAGTGAGTTCGATCGGGCGGACCCCGGCCGCGGAACCGGAGATCTCGAACAGTCCGGCGAGCAGCGCCTCTCGTTCCCGATCATCCATGGGGCGCCGGGAGACGACGAGGACATCCAGGTCACTGGCCGGCTTGAGGCCGCCGAGCACCGAGGATCCGTGAAGGTAGGCGCCGATGGCCGCGGGTCCCAGAACGTCGCCGACGAGTCTCACGATCTCCGGAATCTGATCCATCTCGCCAGTCTCGGCCATCTGACCGGCGCGCGCATCCGCGTTTGCCGGCCCTGCCGATCGGCTAACTACGCTGCATGCGTCTGGGTGGCGATGGCAGGTCGTGGCGCCCGGAGACGAACTCCTGAACCGCGATCTTCGCGCGGATGACGGGGCGTCGCCAGCGTTCCTCCCGGCGAACGGCCCTCGCCATCCGCCTCGGTTTGGGCCGCCTGGCCACCTCTGAGTAGAACCAGCGCGCCCATGGCGATCCGGGGCGGGCCAGGCGCACCGCGCCGACGTAGACGAAAGGCGGCACGAACAGCCCGAGCAGGCCGCTCCAGATCTTCCCCTTGAGCAGGGTGACGACCGCGAAGACGAGGTTGACGACGAGGAACGCCGCCGCAGGCCATGCCCCCGCCACCGCTCCGTTCGCCTCGCTCCAGGCGAGCGGCCGCAGGCCGAGCAGCAGCAACCCGGTGCCCGCGATCGCGACGAAAACCGCGTCGACCGAGGTGCGTCCCTCCTCCTGCCAGTACACGTCACGCAGGTGCAGGATGAGCGCGAACTCATCGAGCACGAGAGCGGCGCCGACGCCGAAGACCGCGGCCGTGAACGAGTACCACGCCGTGGACACCCCGGCCAGGATCAGGCCGGCCACCCCACCGAGCAGCATGAGGATCACGCCGAACACAACGTGGTGGATGTGCATCTCTCCGACGTTGACGTTGCCGAACCACCGCACCCGCGCCCGGATCAGCCGCACGTTGATCCTCGTGAACACGAAAGCGACGATCAGAGCGACGAAGAAGCAGAAAAGCGGCAGTTGGTGGCCGTCGACGACACGATCATGAAACCAGTCATCCATGCGAAAACCCCATACAAAGACCCCGGCTTCCGATAGTAAGGTGCACCCCAAAGTGCTCGGCTCAAGCAGTTGGCCGCCCCCACCAGGTGCTCGCTCCTCAGCGGGTACGCGGCCCGAATCAGGAGAGGAAGCCGCGCAGCGGGGCGGCCGTTCCCGCCAAATGCTCGGCCACCGCGCGGCGGGCCGTCTCCGGATCGCCGGCGAGGATCGCCGCGACGATGGCGTCGTGCTGGGCCGCCGCGCTCTCGATCAACGCGCTCTCAATCAACGTGCTCTCGATCTACTCTGGATGAAGCTGCTCTGGATGAAGCTGCGACGAGGGTAAGGGGATCGCCTGAGTGCTTGCATGCCCTCAATGGTCTGGTTCCAGACTTCTGGGTTGCCGGGCGCGAGCCAGATCTCTCGAGCAGCCAGACCTCTCGAACAGGAGGCGCCCGTGCTGAGCGTGGAGGAGCTTCGCGGCGACGTCGAGGCGGGCCGCGTGGACACCGTCCTGCTCGCCGTGACCGATATGCAGGGGCGGCTGCAGGGCAAGCGCCTGGCAGCGCGGTACTTCCTGGAAGAGGTGCTCGACCATGGGGCGGAGGGATGCAACTACCTGCTCGCCGTAGACGTGGACATGAACACGGTCGACGGTTATGCCATGTCGTCGTGGGAGCGGGGGTACGGCGACTTCGTGATGAAGCCGGACCTGTCCACGCTGCGCCGGGTGCCGTGGCATGAGGGAACGGTCCTGCTGCTGGCCGACCTGACGTGGGAGGACGGCTCCGACGTCGTCGCCTCGCCGCGGCAGATCCTGCGCGCGCAGATCGCCCGGCTGGCCGAGCGGGGATGGACCGCGCTGGTCGGGACGGAACTGGAGTTCTGCGTGTACGCGGACAGTTACGAGCAGGCCTGGCGGCGGGGATACCGCGACATGACCCCGGTCAACCTCTACAACGTCGACTACTCGCTGCTCGGCACCGCCAGGATCGAGCCGTTGCTACGCAGGATCAGGCTCGGCATGGAGGGCGCGGGACTGTACGTGGAGTCCGCCAAGGGCGAGTGCAACCTCGGGCAGCACGAGATCACCTTCCGGTACGCCGACGCGCTGAGGACCTGTGACAACCATGTCTTCTACAAGAACGGCGCCAAGGAGATCGCCGCCCAGGAGGGCAGGTCGATCACGTTCATGGCCAAGCCCGACCAGCGCGAGGGCAACTCCTGCCACATTCACATCTCGCTGCGGGACGCAGGCGGCGCCCCGCTGCTGGCGGGGCGGGAGCCGTACGGCCTGTCGGCGGCCGGGCGGCACTTCGTCGCGGGTCAGCTCGCCGCCCTGCGCGAGCTCACCCTGGCCTACGCGCCCAACATCAACTCCTACAAGCGCTTCGTGCCCGGCAGTTTCGCGCCCACCGCGGTGAAATGGGGTGTCGACAACCGGACGTGCGCGCTGCGCCTGGTCGGGCACGGCGGCTCGCTGCGGCTGGAGAACCGGGTGCCGGGCGGGGACGTCAACCCCTATCTCGCGGTGGCCGCGATGATCGCCGCCGGGCTGCGCGGCATCGATCTCGAACTGCCGCTGGAGGAGCCGTTCGCCGGCAACGCGTACGCCGCCGGCGCCGAGACCGTGCCGGCCACGCTGCGTGACGCGCTCACGCTGTGGGAGGGCTCGGAGATCGCGCGCGACGCCTTCGGCAAGGACGTCGTCGATCACTACGCCAACAACGCACGGATCGAGCTGGCCGCCTTCGACGCGGCGGTCACCGACTGGGAGCTCTATCGGGGGTTCGAACGCCTGTGAGGGTAGCGCTGTGAAGATAGTCAATCCGGCGACGGAGGAGACGATCGCCGAGATGGAGATGGCGGACGCCGCGGAGATGGACCGGGCGGTGGAACGTGCCCGGCAGGCCTTCCCCGTCTGGCGATCCGTCAGCCCCGGTGACCGGGCACGGCTGCTGCGCGGCTTCGCCCGCAAGGTCGAGGAGCACGCCGAGGAACTGGCCCGGCTGGAGATCGCCAACGCGGGGCACACGGTCGGCAACGCCCGTTGGGAGGCCGGGAACGTCCGCGACGTGCTCGACTTCTACTCGGGTGCGCCCGAGCGCGATCATGGCAGGCAGATCCCCGTGCCGGGCGGGGTGGACGTCACGTTCGCCGAACCGCTGGGCGTCGTCGGCGTGATCGTGCCGTGGAACTTCCCGATGGTGATCATGATGTGGGGGGCGGCCCCCGCGCTGGCCGCCGGCAACACGGTCGTCGTGAAGCCCGCCGAGTGGACGCCGCTCACCGCGCTGCGGCTGGCCGAGCTCGCCCTTGAGGCGGGGCTGCCGGAGGGAGTCCTCCAGGTCGTGCCCGGCGAGGGCGAGGTCGCCGGGGCCCGGCTGGTCGGGCATCCGGACGTACGGAAGATCGTTTTCACCGGGTCGACCGAGGTGGGCAGGCTGATCGCGGCGAAGGCGGCCGAGCAGGTCAAGCGGGTCACGCTTGAACTGGGCGGCAAGAGCGCCAACATCGTCTTCGCCGACGCCGACCTGGACCGGGCGGCCACCACGGCTCCGATGGCGGTTTTCGACAACTCCGGGCAGGACTGCTGCGCCCGCTCGCGCATCCTGGTGGAGCGTTCCGTCTACGACGATTTCCTCCCGCGGCTCGGGCGGGCCGTACAGGAGGTGAAAGTCGGCGACCCGCTGGATCCGGCCAGCCAGATGGGGCCGCTGATCAGCGCCGAGCACCAGCGACGGGTCGCGTCGTTCGTCCCCGGGCCGGCCGAGTACGCCACCGGATCGTGCCCGAGAGGACCCGGCTACTGGTTCCCGCCGTTGGTGCTGACCGCGCCCAAGGGGTTCGATCCTGTGGACATCGAGCCCGGCGGGAGCCACGCCGCGTTCCGCCGCGCGTTCACCGAGGAGATCTTCGGGCCGGTGGTCTGCGTCGTCCCGTTCGAGGACGAGGCCCATGCCGTACAGATCGCCAACAACACGCAGTACGGCCTTTCCGGGTCGATCTGGACACGAGACGTCGGGCGGGCGCTGCGGGTGGCCCGGGCCGTGGAGGCGGGCAACCTGTCGGTGAACTCCCACTCCAGCGTCCGCTACTGGACGCCGTTCGGCGGATTCAAGCAGTCGGGGCTCGGCCGCGAACTCGGCCCCGACGCCCTGGCCGCCTTCACCGAGACCAAGAACGTCTTCATCGCCACGGATTAGACAAGCACGGAGTAGACACATGCAGCGTTTGCAGGACCGCGTCGCCGTCATCACCGGGGCGGGCAGCGGCATCGGCCTGGCCACGGCCCGCCGGTTCGCCCATGAGGGCGCGAAGGTCGTCGCCGTCGACCTCGACGAGGTCACCGGCGCCAAGGTCGCAGAAGAGGTCGGGGGTCTGTACGTCAAGGCCGACGTCGCCGACGAGAACGACGTCACGCGGATGTACCAGACCGTCTTCGACGCGTACGGCCGGATCGACATCGCCTTCAACAACGCGGGGATCTCGCCGCCCGAGGACGACTCGATCCTGGAGACCGGCATCGAGGCGTGGCGCAGGGTCCAGGAGGTCAACCTCACCAGCGTCTACCTGTGCTGCAAGCATGTCATTCCGTACATGCGGCGGCAGGGCAAGGGCTCGATCATCAACACCGCCTCGTTCGTCGCGGTCCTGGGGTCGGCGACGTCACAGATCTCCTACACCGCGTCCAAGGGCGGGGTGCTGGCGATGAGCCGTGAGCTCGGCGTGCAGTTCGCCCGCGAGGGCATCAGGGTGAACGCGCTGTGCCCCGGTCCTGTCGACACGCCGCTGCTGCGCGAGCTGTTCGCCAAGGACCCGGAACGGGCGCAGCGCCGTCTCGTCCACGTGCCGCTCGGCAGGTTCGCCCGGGCCGAGGAGATCGCCGCCGCCGTGGCGTTCCTCGCCTCCGACGACGCGTCGTTCATCACCGCCTCAGAGTTCCTGGTCGACGGGGGCATCTCCGGGGCGTACGTCACCCCGCCGTAGACGGTTCCGGAGATCGGGTTGAGCCGTTAGGCTTGCCCTGCACCAGTGATCCCGTGCGGGAGAGCATCCTGGCAGCCGGTCAGGATCCCTGAAGGAGCAAGCCCTCCCCGCGAACCTCTCAAGGCAAAGGACCGTACGGGCCAGGTGTGCTCTGGAAAGTGGACCGCGAGGGATCGGGGTCTCGCCGAAGGTGAAAGTCCGGCAAAACACGGACGAAGCTCTCAGGCGCCGATGACAGAGGGGGAGGATGCCCTCATCCGTCCTTTCCGAGGTGCGAGTGCGATCATGTCTCGATCTACCCCTTTGCGCGAGGTCCACGAGAGCCTCGGCGCGACCCTGACCGACTTCGCGGGATGGCTGATGCCGCTGCGCTACGGCAGCGAGTCGGCCGAGCACGACGCGGTCCGTACGGCCGCAGGGCTGTTCGATCTGTCCCACATGGGGGAGATCTTCGTCACCGGCCCGCGGGCCGGCGAGGCCCTCGACTACGCCCTGGTCGGCCGGCTGAGCACGCTCGGTCCCGGCCGCGCCCGCTACACCATGATGGTGAACGAGGTCGGCGGCATCCTCGACGACCTCATCGTCTACCGGCTCGGCGACGAGGAGTTCATGGTCGTCGCCAACGCCGCCAACGCGCCCATGGTCGCCCGTGAGCTGACCGAACGCGCCCAGCCGTCCGGCGCCGTCGTCGAGGACCGTTCCGACGACTACGCGCTGATCGCGGTCCAGGGGCCGCGCAGCGTCGAGATCCTACGCGGCCTGACCGAGGGCGGCGCCGCCGCCGAGTTGGACGGCCTGAAGTACTACGCGATCATCCCCGGGACGGTCGCCGGCGTGTCCGCGCTGATCGCCCGCACGGGCTACACGGGCGAGGACGGGTTCGAGCTGTTCGTACGTCCGCAGGACGCGGCGCCGCTCTGGCAGGCGTTGAGCGAGGCCGGCAAGGAGACCGGCCTGACGCCCGCCGGACTGTCGTCCCGCGACACGCTGCGGCTGGAGGCCGGCATGCCGCTCTACGGCAACGAGCTGACCACCGAGACGACGCCGTTCGACGCGGGCCTCGGCCGGGTGGTGCGGTTCGACAAGCCCGGCGATTTCGTCGGCCGGGCCGCCCTGGCCAAGATCGCCCAGCATGAGACAGGCACGGAGGAGACGGGCGCGGAGGAGACGGGCGCGAGCCGACGGCTGGTCGGGCTGGTGGCGCGCGGCCGCCGGGTGCCCCGCCACGGTTATCCGGTGACTCGTGGCGGTGAGGTCGTCGGCGAGGTCACCAGCGGCGCCCCCTCGCGTTCGCTGGGCCGGCCGATCGCGCTGGCGTACATCTCCCGCACCGCCGCCGAGAGCGGGGACGGCCTCGCCGTGGACATCCGCGGCGCCCAGGAACCGGTCGACATCGTTGACCTGCCTTTCTATAGGAGGAGCAAGTGAGCAGCATTCCCGAGGACCTGAGCTACACCAAGGAGCACGAGTGGTTGGCCGGGCTGGACGACGGCATGACCGTGACCGTCGGCATCACCGCGCACGCGGCCGAACAGCTCGGTGACGTGGTCTACGTTCAGGTGCCCGAGGTGGGGGCCACCGTCACCGCCGGTGACGCGGTGGGCGAGGTCGAGTCGACCAAGTCGGTGAGCGACATCTTCTCCCCTGTGGACGGTGAGGTCGTGGAGACCAACCCCGCCGTGGTGGACGATCCGTCCCTGGTCAACTCCGACCCGTACGGCGAGGGCTGGCTGTTCCGTGTCCGCATCGAGCACGAGCCGGACGAGGTGCTGTCCGCCGCCGAGTACGGCGCGTTCATCTCCGGCGAGTCCTAAGAAATCCTGAATAGAGACCAGATCAATGGCGATCAGTGTCTTCGACCTGTTCAAGGTGGGGATCGGGCCGTCCAGCTCGCACACGGGCGGCCCGATGGCCGCGGCGCACAAATTCGCCAGGGGCCTGCACGACGACGGGCTGCTGGAGAAGGTCACCCGCGTCGAGGCCGTCCTGTACGGCTCACTCGGGCTGACCGGCAAGGGCCACGGCAGCGACAAGGCCGTCCTGCTCGGCCTGTCTGGTGAGAAGCCCGAGCTCGTCGACGTGGACACCGTCGAGGACAGGCTCGCCGCGATCCGGGCGAGCGGCACGGTCAGGGTGTACGGCACGCACGAGATCCCGTTCGTCGTCGGCGAGGACCTCGTCTTCGAGCGGAAGGTGTCGCTGCCGCACCACCCCAACGGCATGCGCTTCACCGCCTTCCTGGGCGACACCGTGCTGCGCGAGAAGATCTACTACTCGGTCGGCGGCGGCTTCGTGGTGGACGAGAACGCGACGGGCGCCGACCGGATCAAGCCCGACGACACGGTCCTGCCGCACCCGTTCACGACAGGGGTCCAGTTGCTGGAGCGGTGCGCCGACACGGGTCTTTCGATCTCCGGCGTGATGCTGGAGAACGAGCAGGCCTTCGGCCGGAGCCCGCAGGAGATCCAGGACGGCCTGCTGCGTCTGTGGTCGGTCATGGCCGAGTGCGTGCAGCGTGGCAGCACCCGCGAGGGCGTGCTGCCGGGCGGTCTCAAGGTCCGGCGCCGGGCCAACCAGCTCTATCGCAGACTACGCAGCGAGGGCGACGCCGATCCGTTGCGCGCGATGGACTGGGTGACGCTGTTCGCTCTCGCCGTGAACGAGGAGAACGCGGCGGGCGGCCGGATCGTCACCGCGCCGACCAACGGCGCCGCCGGGATCGTGCCCGCCGTGCTGTCCTACTACACGAGGTTCGTCCCCGGCGCGAGCGATGACGGCATCGTGCGCTTCCTCCTCACCGCCGGGGCGATCGGCGTGCTGTTCAAGGAGAACGCCTCCATCTCGGGGGCGGAGGTCGGCTGTCAGGGGGAGGTCGGCTCGGCCTGCTCCATGGCGGCGGCCGGCCTGACCGAGGTGCTGGGCGGCACCCCCGAGCAGGTGGAGAACGCCGCGGAGATCGGGATCGAGCACAACCTCGGTCTCACCTGCGATCCCATCGGCGGTCTGGTGCAGATCCCGTGCATCGAGCGCAACGCGGTAGCCTCGATCAAGGCGATCGCCGCCTCCCGGATCGCGCTGCGAGGCGACGGCCGGCACTTCGTGGCGCTCGACAAGGCCATCAAGACGATGCGGGACACCGGCAGGGACATGCTCGACAAATACAAGGAGACCTCGCGCGGCGGCCTCGCCGTCAACGTCATCGAGTGCTGATCTCCGCCACTCCCCGCATCACAGCCCCCGATGACAGCCTGGCGAGGAGGAGTATCCCTTGGTGGGTGCACGAGTGAGGGCACACCGGGCGTTCCTGGTCGTGCTGACCCTGGGCGTCGCGCTGCGCGCGCCGGCCGTCCTCGGCTACCGCCCGGCCCTGTGGTTCTGGGCCGACTCGTTCGCCTATCTCAGCTCGGCCCTGGACCTGCAACCCCTGCGGTCCAGGCCCTCGGGCTACTCGTTGTTCTTGTGGGCGCTGAGCCCGCTGCACAGTCTCACAGCCGTCACGGTCGCCCAGCACCTGCTCGGCCTGGGCATCGCCGGCTGCGTCTACGCCGTGCTGCGGCGCCGTACGGCGCTGCCGGGCTGGGGCGCGGCGCTGGCCGCGACGCCGGTGCTGCTGGACGCGCACCAGATCCAGCTCGAGCACCTCGTCATGGCCGACCTGCTCTTCACGGCCCTGGTCGTGGCGGCGGTGACGCTCCTGCTGTGGTGGCCGCGCCCGCCGCTGTGGGCGGCCGTCACGGCGCTGCTCCTGCTGGGGCTCGCCACGATCACCCGGACGATCGGGCTGCCGCTGATCGTGCTAGCGCTGCTCGCCCTGCTCGTGCTGTTCCCCGGGCGGGCGCGATGGCGCGCCGCCCTCGCCGGGCTGGCCGCCGCCTCCGCCGTGCTGGGCGGCTACGCCATCTGGTTCCACAGCGCCCACGGGTCGTACGGCATGGGCGGCAGCAACGCCTGGTTGTGGTCGCGCACGATGACATTCGCCGACTGCGCGGTGATGCGGCCGGCGAAGGAGCTCGCCGTGCTGTGCCCGCCGCCGGGGCCCCGGATGGCCGCCCCCGCCTACATCTGGGACGCCGGCTCTCCCCTTCAGCGTGCGGGCAAGGACCGGGAACGCCTCGCCGGGGAGTTCGCCTCACTCGCGATCCGCAGCCAGCCGGTCGACTTCCTGCTCACCGGGCTGCGCGACGCGCTGTGGGCGTTCGAGTGGGACCGGAGGGTCTATCCCTCGCCGGGCCCGCAGAGCGCCTACGTCTTCCCCGAGACGATCAAGCCGTTCAACGAGAAGATCGCCTCGGCGGGCCGTACCGCGACGGAGCTGACCACGGCCTATCAGGGTTCGTCCGGCGCGACCCGCGTCGTGGAGCCGTACGCCGGCTGGCTGCGCGCCTACCAGCAGGCCGGGTTCGTGCGCGGGCCGGTGCTGGCCGCGATCCTGCTGGCCGGGCTCTGCGGCGTGATCGCCCGACGGTGGGCCGCACTGCTGCCGTTGGCCGCCGCGACGGCCCTGCTGATGCTGCCGCCGCTCATCGCGGCCTTCGATCACCGCTATGTGGTGCCCGTCGTGCCCCTCGCCTGCCTGGCCGCCGGTCTCGCCCTGGGAGTCCGGCGAGCAGCGCGGTCAGCGGCGGCGGACGTGCAGGCGGGCGACGGCGGGAAGGTCCGGCAGGCCGACCGCGCCGCGCGCCCGTGAGATCGCCGAGCGGTCGAGGCGGGCGACCACCTCGGGCAGATCGGCCTCCGGCCGCAGCGACAGCGACACCCGCATCCTGCGCTCGCCCACGATCCTGACCTTGATCCCGGCGATGCCGTCGACGCCCCTCAGCGCCACGCCCAGCATCGCGATGCCCGATGCCGTACGGCTTCCGCAGCGCCGCCAGCCCAGCGCGGAAAGGAGCCAGCGGGTCGCGGCCAGCGCGAGCAGCAGGGCGACCCCGGCGGCCAACGGCCACGCCCAGGGCCTGCCTGCGGTGAGCGAGGCGAGGTCCATGACCGGGTCGTGCGGCCGGTCGAGCCGGACGGACATCACATAACCGCCCCCGCCGACGAGGGCCAGGCCCACCAGCCCGATCCCGACCCGGTTCCCCAAATGCGAACGCAGATGTGCGCGCAGATGTGAGCGCATCGTCACGTCCTCCTTCCGCGCAGCCGTACGACCACCTCGTGGTGGCCCTGCGCGCCGAGGCCGGAGAGCCGGTCGCCGACGGCGGCGCCGACCTCGCGGAGCAGCTCCCCGGCCCGGTCCGCGTCGGTCTCCACGGTGACCTCGATCTGCCTGCGCAGGACGCGCACGCCGACGTGCTCGACGGAGAAACCCTCGCCGTCCACCGCTTCCCATGCGGCGGCGGCGAGCGTACGGCGCAGGCCGGACCGGGTGAGGCCGATGACGAGCAGCGGATCGTCGCCCTCCAGCGGCACCAGCCTGGGCCGTCCGGGAATGACGGCCAGGGCCGTCAGCCCTGCCCCGCATACGATCACGGCCATCGCGACGGCCGGGACGACGGGATCGCCGAAGGTCACCGACAGCACCCGCCGCACCGGCGGCCACAGCGCCGACGGCCGTACGGCGAGGCCTGCCATGGCGGCGACGATCTCGGCGAGCACCGCCCAGGCGAGCAGGGAGAGCACGGCGGCCACCGTGATCCCCGCCGGCGTGCGGCCCGGCCACAGCGCCCGCGCGGCCGGGTCGGAGCCGGCCGCGTCCTCGGGCGGAAAGCCCGTGACAAGATCTTGGACGACACTCACCCGTCCCTCACCCCTCTCTTACCTGGTCATGAATAGGTACACGCGGGCGGGGCGCGAGGCGTCCGGTCACCCGCCGGGACTGGGCGATCTTGGGGGACAGATGGCGTGGACTTTGCGCAGCCGGAGTTTGGGATGGAGATAACATGAACTCGGCTCATGAAAATCGGCCGCGCCGGTACTAAGCTGCGGGCATGCACGACCATCGGCACCTCGCGCGTGAACGCCTGGACATCGCCACCGCCGCGCTGGAACCCCCCTTCGCCGTCCTGGACATGGACGCCCTGCTGGCCAACGCCGCGGACATGGTCCGGCGGGCGCACGGCAAGCCGATCCGGGTGGCCAGCAAGTCGATCCGCTGCCGGGCGATCCTGGAACGGGTCCTCGCCATGGAAGGCTTCTCCGGGATCATGGCGTTCACCCTGTCCGAGGCCCTCTGGCTGGTCTCCACCGGGCTGCGCGACGTGCTGGTCGCCTATCCCACCGTGGATCGGGACGCCCTGCGCGCCCTCGGCTCCGACGAGCGCGCCGCCCGCGAGATCACCGTGATGGTCGACTCCCCCGAGCACCTGGATCTGATCGACGGCGTCGTCGGCGGTCTCGGGCTCGCCCACCCGATCCGGGTGTGCCTGGACATCGACGCCGCCTTCGTGGCCTTCGCCGGGAAACTCCGGGCCGGCGCGCTGCGCTCGCCCGTACGCTCGCCGGAGCAGGCCGCGGCCCTCGCCGCCGACATCACCAAACGTCCCGGTCTGCGGCTTGTCGGACTCATGTCGTACGAGGGGCAGATCGCCGGCGTCGGCGACGACGTCCCGGGGGCGTACGGCGCTCTGGTGCGCTGGATGCAGGGCAGGTCGCAGCGGGAGCTGGTCAGGCGGCGCGGCCGGATCGTGCAGGCCGTACGGCGGATCGCCGACCTGGAGTTCGTCAACGGCGGCGGCACGGGGAGCATCGAGAAGACGGTGCGGGAACGGGCGATCACCGAGGTGGCGGCGGGTTCCGGGCTGTTCCACCCCCGGCTGTTCGACTTCTATCGGAACTTCACCGGCCGTCCCGCCGCGCTGTTCGCGCTGCCCGTGGTGCGCCGGCCCGGCCCGCACGTGGCGACCGTGCTCGGCGGAGGCTATCACGCCTCAGGGCCGCCCGGTCCCACGCGCCTGCCCCAGCCGTACCTGCCGGACGGGCTGCGGTACGACCCGAACGAGGGCGCGGGCGAGGTGCAGACACCGCTGCTGGGCGAGGCCGCGGCCGATCTGCGCGTGGGCGACCGCGTCTGGTTCCGGCACGCGAAGGCGGGCGAGCTCAGCGAGCGGTTCGCGAGCCTCCACCTGATCGAGGGCGACCGGGTCGTCGGCGAGCTCCCCACCTACCGCGGCGAGGGCAGGACCTTCCTCTGACTCCCGGCTGGGCGGTCCTGCTCAGCGAGCGCGACGGCGCAGCAGCACGACCGCCGCACCGATCGCCACGGCCGCGCCGATGCCGATGAGCAGCGGCCCCATGCTCGGAGTCCGCGGCGGTCCCACTTCGTCGATCGGGGCGTAGGTGGTGAACCTGCGGGGATGGCCGCGCAGGAGATCCTCGAAGGACGTGACGAACTGCTTGGCGTTGGCCTTCGCCTTGGCCACTTCTCGCTCCGCCACCCGCTTCGGGCTCACCCGGTCGGCGATGGCGTCCACCGTGCGCGCGAGCTCCGCCCTGGTGCGCTCGATCTGCCGCTCCAGCGCATCGGGATCGGTGTCCGCCATGCGATCCCCCTCCTGTGTACTCGTCTGCGATCAGTCTGCCAGGTCTCGTGTGCGCCGCGCGCAGCGGTGGAACCGGTAGCGTGGATCAGACGCCCACCGCGTGCCCTGAAAGCCGGGGTTTCCCGGGTTCCTGAAGGAGGCCATGATGAGCAGGCTCGAGATCGGCGACGCCGCGCCGGATTTCACCCTCACCGACGCCGACGAGAACGAGGTCTCGCTGGAGTCGTTCCGCGGCAGGCGGGTCATCCTGTACTTCTACCCGGCCGCGATGACGCCCGGCTGCACCAAGCAGGCCTGCGACTTCCGCGACAACCTGGACGCGCTGACGGGCAAGGACGTGGTCGTGCTCGGCGTGTCCAAGGACAAGCCCGCCAAGCTCCAGCAGTTCCGCGAGCGTGACGCGCTCACCTTCCCGCTGCTGTCCGACCCGGATCTCGAGGTGCACAAGGCCTACGGCGCGTACGGCGAGAAGCTGAACTACGGCAAGAAGATCATGGGTGTCATCCGCTCGACTTTCGTCATCGACGCCGACGGCAAGGTGGAGAAGGCCCTCTACAACGTGAAGGCCACCGGCCACGTCGCCCGCCTCCTGAAAGACCTCGCCCTTTCCTGATCCGCCCGCGGCCGGCGCGGATCTCCGACCTCCGGGCACGCGGTAGGATGGGCGCAGCCGAATCGGCTCTACAAGAGAAAATAAAACTCCGACTCCTCTGCCCGAACTGCCATTCTCAAACAGAGAATTTCGCGGGCAAAGGAAAAGGAAGAGGGGTCGTAGCCCAATCGGTCGAGGCAACGGTTTTAGGTGCCGTCCAGTGCGAGTTCGAATCTCGTCGACCCCACTCAGCTCCACCCTCCGTGAGAAGCGCACGGCTGCGACCTGAGTCGTAGGCGGGGATCCGACTTCAGGTGGACCCTGGCTGAGCTGGGGATACGTACAGTTGAACCCGTGTTCGGCAGATTGCGCGCGTGGGGTCGGCGCCACACGAAGGTGGTGGACGTCCTCACGGTCTCACCCCTGTGGCTGCTCTCCCTGCTCACCCTGGAGATCTACGCCAATGCCTATCCACGGGAACACTTCACGCACATCGGCGTAGCCGGTCTGCTGCCACTCACGGTCGCCCTGCTCCTGCCGCTGACCTGGCGGCGGAGCCGCCCCCGCGAGGTGTTCGCGATCATCGCGCTCATCTGTTTCGGCCAGTGGCTGGCCAACATCACCATCGCGCCGGCGAACCTGGCCGTCCTGGTCGCGATGTACGGCGTGGCCGCCCGGTGCGCGACCGCCTGGGCGGTGGCCGCCGGCCTGGTCGCCGAACTCGGGTTGCTGCTCGCCATGCTCCGGTGGGGAAACGAGGTCACCCAGCCGTTCCTGACCACGTCGGTGTTCGTGGTCACCATCTGGATCACCGGGATCTACTCCAACACGCGGCGACGCTACGTCGACAGCTTGCTGGAGCGGGCCGAGCGGGCGGAGCTGGAGCGGGACCAGCAGGCGCGCATCGCGGCCGCCGCCGAACGGGCCCGCATCGCCCGGGAGTTGCATGACGTGGTCGCGCACAACGTCAGCGTGATGGTCGTGCAGGCCGACGGCGCGGCGTACGCCCTCGACAGCGACCCCGAGCAGACCCGCCACGCACTGCGGGCGATCTCCGGGACCGGGCGGCAGGCGCTGGCGGAGATGCGGCGGCTGGTCGGGGTGCTCAGGCAGAACGCGGGCAGTCCGGCCGAGGAGTACGCGCCGCAGCCGGGCGTCGCCCAGCTCGGCGAACTGGTCCGGCAGGTCCGCGACTCGGGGCTGCCGGTCGAGATCGAGGTCTCGGGCACCCCGCGCGACCTGCCCGAGGGTGAGCAACTCACGATCTACCGGATCGTCCAGGAGGCGCTGACCAATACCCTCAAGCATGGCGGCCCCGATGTCCGGGCCAGGGTCGAGATCACGTACGGCGCGGGCGAGGCCGTGCTGCGGATCGTCGATGACGGCCGGGGCGCGGCGGCCCCGCGCGCCGAGGGCGGCCACGGGCTGATCGGCATGCGGGAGCGGGCCTCGATGTACGGCGGGAGCGTCGAGGCGGGCCCTCACCCGGGCGGAGGCTTCCAGGTCGTCGCCCGGATCCCGCTCGGTGTGCCGGTGTAGCCGAGAGACCGGTGGAGACGAGAGAACGGGACGGCGATGATTCGGGTGATGCTGGTCGATGATCAGGAGCTGGTGCGGGCCGGCTTCCGGATGGTTCTGGGCGCTCAGCCGGACATCGAGGTCGTCGGCGAGGCTCCGGACGGGCAGGCGGCCGTCGAGGCCCTCAAGGGAGTCGGCCTCGACGGCGCCGTCGAGGCCGACGTGGTGCTGATGGACGTGCGCATGCCGCGGATGGACGGCGTCGAGGCGGCCCGCCGCATCTGCGCGACGTCGGATGGGCCGAAGGTGCTCATCCTGACCACTTTCGACCTTGACGAGTACGCGTTCGCGGCCATCAAGGCCGGCGCGTCGGGGTTCCTGCTCAAGGACGTGCCGCCGGCCGAACTGATCAGCGCGATCCACTCGGTCCACTCCGGTGACGCGGTGGTCGCGCCCAGCACGACCCGCCGTCTGCTCGACCGCTTCGCCACGCACCTCCCGGATGGCGAGGCCCGGGGGAAGCGGGACGCGGACGTGCTGACGGCACGCGAGCGCGAGGTCCTCCTCCTCGTGGCCCGGGGGCTGTCGAACACCGAGATCGCCGGGCGGCTGCACCTCGCCGAGGCGACCGTGAAGACCCACCTCGGCCGGGTCCTCGCCAAGCTGAACCTGCGCGACCGCGCCCAGGCCGTCGTCTACGCGTACGAAACGGGATTGGTCCAGCCTGATCACCCCAATGGGTGACCGCGGACTACATCACAAGTCGCACATCGGGCGCACACGTCACCGCGGCAGTGCGGCTCAAGTCCGTCCCGGAGACCGAGGAAACGGCGAGATCCCGGCCATAGCGTGACTGACATGACCACAACAACGACCGATGTCCGTACCGCCGTCACAGCGAGAGGACTGACCAAGGTGTACGGCGAGGGCGACGCGGCGGTGCACGCGCTGCGGGGGATCGACGTCGGCTTCGCCACGGGGGCGTTCACGGCCATCATGGGGCCGTCGGGATCCGGCAAGTCCACGCTCATGCACTGCCTGGCCGGACTCGACTCGGTGACCGACGGCCAGATCATGATCGGCGACGTCGACATCACCCGGCTGAACGACAAGCAGCTCACGCTGCTTCGGCGCGAGCGCGTGGGGTTCATCTTCCAGGCGTTCAACCTGCTGCCGACGCTGACGGCCGAGCAGAACATCCGGCTGCCCCTGGAGATCGCGGGGCGGCAGGCCGACCAGATCCTGTTCGACCAGGTGATCGACACAGTCGGCCTGCGGGACCGCCTCAAGCACAAGCCCAGCGAGCTGTCCGGCGGCCAGCAGCAGCGGGTCGCCGTGGCACGGGCACTGATCAGCAAGCCACAGGTGATCTTCGCGGACGAGCCCACCGGCAACCTCGACTCGCGCAGCGGCGCCGAGGTGCTGGCGTTCCTGCGCCGGTCGGTCCGCGAGCTCGGTCAGACGATCGTGATGGTGACCCACGACCCGGTGGCCGCGTCCTACGCCGACCACGTGGTCTTCCTCCGCGACGGGCTGCTGGTCAGCGAACTGGCCGAGCCGACGCCGCAGCGGGTCCTCGACACGCTGATGGCGCTGGAGGCCTGAGCCGTGTTCAAGACCACCCTCGCCGGCCTGCTCGCGCACAAGCTGCGCCTGCTGCTCACCTCCCTGGCGATCACGCTGGGGGTGGGCTTCATCGCCGGCACGTTCGTGCTGACCGACACCATCGACGCGGGGTTCAACCGGGCCTTCGCCGACGACGCCGCCGCGGTCGACGTGGTCGTGCTCCCGACCGAAGGCGATCTGTCCCGGGAAACGCTGGCCAAGGTCAGTGCCGTCACGGGCGTGCGGGACGCGCAGCCCGTGGTCCGCGGCGATGCTCCGCTGATCGGCAAGGACGGCAGGACCGCCGGTGACTATCCCACCATGGGCGTGTCGATCCCGGCGAGCCGGCTCAAGGTCACGGGCGGCCACGGTCCCGAGGCGGACGGCCAGGCCGTCCTCGAGAAGAACATCGCCAGGACCGAGGGATTCCAGCCCGGCGACACGATCTCCGTGCTCGATCACCGCGGCGCCCGGCACGACTTCCGGCTCGTCGGCACCTTCGACGTGGGCCTCGACGCGGATCTCGCCCGGTTCGGCGCGGTCGCCTTCACTCCCGCCGACGCCCTGCGCATGACCGGGGAGAAGGGCTTCCGTGAGATCGCCGTCGTCAGCGCCGGCCCCTCCCCCGAGGGTCTCCGTACGGCCGTCGAGGCGGCCCTCGGATCCGACGCCCCGAAGTCGACGACAATCGTCCAGACAGGGCAGCAGCGTGCCGCCGACCTGGCCGAGAAGAACGGCGTGAGCATGACCTTCATGAAGGTGGGGCTGCTGCTGTTCGGCGTGATCGCACTGCTCGTCGCCGGCCTGGTCATCTACAACACGTTCAACATCCTGGTGGCCCAGCGGATCCGTGAGATGGCGCTGCTGCGCTGCATCGGCGCGACCCGGCGCCAGGTGTTCGGCTCGATCGTGCTGGAGTCGGCGGTGGTCGGGCTGGTCTCGGCCGTGCTCGGACTGCTGGTCGGCTACGGCCTCGGCGCGGGCGCGGTGGCCGTACTGCAGGGCGTCGAGACCGATCTCCCCACGGGCTCGGTCAGCCTGACCGCACAGACGATCGTCATCGGGCTCGTGACCGGGCTCGTGGTGACCATGGCGGCGGCGCTGCTGCCCGCCCGCCACGCGACCAGGGTCGCCCCGATCGCGGCGCTGCGCACCCAGCTCGAGGAGCAGACGTTCCGCACCGGGGTCGCCCGGATGATCTTCGCCGCCCTCTTCACGGTGGCCGGCGCCGCCCTGACCGCGCTGGGCGTGAGCATGGAGCCCAGCGAGAGCGCGCTGTTCACGGTGATGGGCGGCGGCGTGCTGGTCTTCTTCGCCGTGCTCATCCTGGGCCCGGTGATCGTCAAACCGCTGAGCGGGCTGGCGGGCTGGCTGCCTGCGCGGCTGTTCGGCGTGCCCGGACGGCTGGCCCTCGCCAACGCGCGGCGCAACCCCAGACGGGCGGCCACCACGACGGTCGCGCTCACCATCGGCGTCACGCTGATCACGTTCATGTCTGTGCTGACCGCGACCGTACGGTTGACGACCAGCAAGGAGCTCGACCAGCAGTTCCCGATCGACTACCTGGTCTCGGCCCAGGCCGGCACAGTGCCGGACTCGGTGGTGGACGCGCTACGCGGGCGGTCTGAGTTGACCGACGTGACCGATGTGCGCGAGGCG
This sequence comes from Sphaerimonospora thailandensis, assembly GCF_016863115.1. Lineage (GTDB taxonomy): Bacteria > Actinomycetota > Actinomycetes > Streptosporangiales > Streptosporangiaceae > Sphaerimonospora > Sphaerimonospora cavernae. The sequence goes on along the minus strand of NZ_BOOG01000023.1, from coordinate 82,445 downwards.
GAGACCACGGTGAAAGGCCGCGAATTCGGCGTGGGCACGGTGACCCAGGCGGCCTTCGGCATCTCGATCAAGCCGGAGGCGGCCTCGGGATCGATGGACGGGTTCGGCCCGGGCAAGGTCGCGATGAACGACTCCGTCGCCGAGGATCTCGGTCTCAAGGTCGGCGACACGGTCACGATCGCGTCGCCCAAGGGGGACCTGCGGCTCCAGTTGAGCGCGGTGCTGAAGTCGGGTGTCACCCTGCTGCCCCCGATCACCATCCCGGAGCAGGCCTTCGTGCAGCACTTCGACACGGTGACCCAGCGGGTCGTCCTGGTCGATGCCGCCGAGGGGGTGCACGCCGACCTGGCGCGACGAGCCCTCGACGAGGTCACGGCGGCCCATCCGGCGATCAAGATCGACAGCACCACCGCGATGCGCGGCCAGTTCGACGAGGCGATCGACATGTTGCTGATGATCGTCATCGGCCTGCTGGGGCTCGCCGTCGTCATCTCGCTGCTGGGCATCGCCAACACGCTGTCGCTGTCGGTGCACGAACGGACCCGCGAGTCGGCGCTGCTGCGCGCCCTCGGGCTGACCCGGGCCCAGCTTCGGGGCATGCTCTCGGTCGAGGCCCTGGTCCTCGGGTTGGTGGGCGCGATCGTCGGCGTGGTGCTCGGCATCGCGTACGGCTGGGCCGCGACGCAGACGATGGCGGACCGCGTCTACTTCCAGCTCCCGATCGGTCAGATCCTGATCTTCGTCGTGCTGTCGGGACTGGCCGGGGTGCTGGCGGCGCTGCTGCCCGCCCGGCGGGCGGCCCGGACCTCGATCGTGGGTTCGCTGGTCGCCTCCTGACGCCGCCCGGCACGGGCAGCGCCGATCGAAGGGCCGATCACAGGCCCGATCACAGGCCCGATCACAGGCGCTGCCCGTGCCGGTCGATGACCACGCTGAACACGCCGGTGACCTCCTCATACGGCGGTTCGACGGCCATGTGACCACGCTGAGCGTCGATCCACAGCACCTCACCGTTGCAGTTGACGGCGTTCCATGCATGGCTGCCGCCGGTGGGCCAGCGAGTGATCAGGACGGCGGACGCGCCGTGACCACCGAAGACCAGCCGCTGGGCGATCGCGACGTAGGCGCGGCGGCCGTGCCCCACGTATTCGAACCGGTGCCCCAGCCACTCCTCCGCCCGGGCCACTCCCCCGATCTCCCCGGTCAGCAGCGGCCGGCCGACCGTGTCGTACTCCGGGTACCGGCGCGCCGCCACGACGGGCTCGCCATGCCAGGTCGACATCACCGCGAGCGAGCAGTCGAGCGCGTTGGTGGCCCGGAACGGGTCCTCCGTGGGTCCCTCCGCGTTGATCAGCCTGATCCACGTGCCGCGCGGGTCGGGGAAGCGCCCACCGACCGCCTGAGCCAGGCGCACCTGCGACTGCGGGTCCGGCTCCGCCAGTCCGCCGGGCCTGCCGTACGGCCGGGTCTCCTCGAGACTCGGCGGACGGCCCGGCCGGTCGAGCCAGTCGTCCTCCTCCTCAAGAGCCGGCGCCCAATCCCTCAGACCGTTCGAGGTCGCTCCCGCCATGTGGAAATCTTCGGTAGGGACGGGCTCGGCGGCGGGCGAAGCGTCCACGACTCCGGAGCCCGGCAGGACAGCCTGACTGTCGGATCCGAAGGCACCATCCATCTCGCTGGCCGGCTCACTGGCCTCGGCGGCTCGATGGTCAACAACCGCCTCATCGGAGTCGAGAGCCTCGATCTGATTCTCTACCCGGTCCTCGGCCCGATCCACGGCAGGCTCGTGCCGTCCGTCCGGTTGACCCGTGGAGAGCTCACACGCATCGGCGGGCTCATGGACCGGCTCATCGCCGGGGACGATCCCACCTGTGCCGTGCGTCTCCCCGGCGGCCACGTCCGCTGTCTTGATCTTGCCTGCGAACAGGTCGTCGCACCGTGAACCCCCCATCCCATCCGTGCCGTTCAAGCCGTGCGAGCTGCTCAACCCGTTGGCGGCGCCGTTCAGCAGGGCGGGGATCCGGCCCTGCGGCCTACGCTCCTCCAGACGACGCTCAGCCATTGGCCCGGACGCCTCAGCGGCCCGCTCGTAATCACGCCACCTGCGGCCGTCCGCGCTCACCACGGGGTCGTACATGCCGGACGGCAACCGCCACCGGGCAGACCGACGGAACTTCTCCTGACTCATGTGCTGCGGCCCCCTCCTTGGCGCACATCAGGGTGCGATGCTAGGGCGGACCGCTCGGAAGCCGCGGCTGATTTTCCCAACTCCAGACCCGCCGCTGAACTTGTCCTGCATTCGGTAAAAACGCAGCTCGGCTCAGCCCACCCGCAGCGTTATGGAGTGATGCCCAAGCCAGGCGGAATTACCAAAAAGCAGCTCAGAGTGCGGGCCAGGCGACGAGCTGGAACCAGACGGACTTTCCGTACGGGGTGAGCTCCCAGCCCCAGCGGTGGGAGAACATCTGGACGATGGCCAGGCCCCGGCCGCGCAGGTCGTAATCGCGGGCCTGGCGAGGCTGGGGCAGCGCGCTGCACGAGTCGTGGACGTCGACCACGAGCAGCCTGCACTCCCGGCTGATCGTCACCCTGATCCTGCTCGTCTCGGGAACGCCCACCGACCCATGGATGATCGCGTTCGTGACGAGTTCCGAGGCCAGGAGCTCGGCGATCTCCGGGACATCCTCGCCGGCGCCCCAGTCGGCGGCCACATCGCGTACGAACCGGCGGACCGAGGCCAGGCACTGCGGGTCACGCGGAATCCACTTCTCCCCCAGCACCGGGCCGTCCCGTTCCGGCGCACCGCGGACGGCCACAGGTGGTGTTCGCGGCTTGACTGACTTGAGCCCCTCGACCGTCTCAACGGCCTCGGCTGCCTCGATCATCGGCTTCTCCCAGCTTGAAACCGCCTCGTCATTGGGTTACTCCCCCAGCGTGCCGAGACCCCACTACTCTCTGTACGGATTTGATTACCAAGGCCGACGTTTGACGGTCGGCTGGACGCGCTTGAACTCCGACAGGGAGTGCCATTGCGGTCACGCCCACTCACCGCAGGCGATATAGGACAGGGCGTGTAGATCGTGCCGCCCGGCCGGGTCAGATCCGGCCTCCTGGCCGGATTCTCGATCGCCACGCTGGAGGACGGAAGCGAGATCGCCTATCTGGAAACGGCCGTTCGCGGCTTACGACCAGCGACCGGGACGACGTCGCGGCAGCCGTACGACTGCCGTTCGACACCATGCTGCGCCACAACCGGACCGCGGGCGGGCGCTCTACTCGAAATTCTGGGCCGAGCACTTTATCGACGCATGAGCCGTTTTCTCGAATGTATGCAATCGGCCACTGATGTTACGGAACGGCTTGGGCGATGAGGGGGACCAGGGCGCGGAAGGCGCGGCCCCGGTGGCTGATGGCGTCCTTCTCCACGGCGGACATCTCGGCGGTCGTACGGCTGTCGCCCTCCGGCACGAAGATCGGGTCGTAGCCGAAGCCGCCCGTCCCCCGAGGCTCACGGATCAGGACACCGTGCACCGCCCCCTCGGCCACGTGCTCCTCGCCCGACGGGAGCGCGAGGGCGGCGCTGCAGGCGAAATGGGCCTGGCGGCGGCCGTCGGGCACGTCGGAGATCTGGGCCAGCAGCAGGTTGAGGTTGGCCTTGTCGTCACCGTGGCCGCCCGACCATCGGGCCGAGAAGATGCCGGGCATGCCGTTCAGGGCGTCGACGCAGAGCCCGGAGTCGTCGGCGATCGCGAGCAGCCCGCTCCCGGCCGCCACGGCGTGCGCCTTGAGCAGGGCGTTCTCGGCGAACGTGCTACCGGTCTCGGCCACCTCGCCGATCTCGGGAAAGCCGTCAAGCCCCACGAGTTCGACCGGCACGCCGGACTCGGCCAGGATCCGGCGCAGCTCGACGAGCTTCCCGGCGTTGCGCGTGGCCAGGACCACCCTCGTCATCGCTTCTGTCCTTTCGGGGATCAGGCGAGCGTCTCGGCCTGCAGGCGGGTCAGCTCGGCACAGCCGGCGGTGGCGAGATCGAGCAGCCCGTTCAGCAGGGCCCGGTCGAACGGCGTGCCTTCGGCCGTGCCCTGCACCTCCACGAAGTCGCCGCCGCCGGTCATCACGACGTTCATGTCGGTCTCGGCCTTGACGTCCTCGGTGTAGCACAGGTCGAGCAGCGGCTCGGTGCCGATGACGCCGACCGAGACGGCGGCGACCGAGTTCACCAGCGGGTCGCCGGGACACATCCGCCGCTTGCGCATCCAGGCCACCGCGTCGGCGAGGGCGACGTACGCCCCGGTGATCGCGGCGGTCCGGGTGCCGCCGTCGGCCTGCAGCACGTCGCAGTCCAGGAGGATCGAGTTCTCCCCCAGCGCCTTGTAGTCCACGCAGGCCCGCAACGACCGGCCGATCAGCCGGGAGATCTCGTGCGTCCGGCCGCCGATCCTGCCCCGGACCGACTCCCGGTCGCTGCGCGTGTTGGTGGAGCGAGGCAGCATGGCGTACTCGCCCGTCACCCAGCCCAGGCCGCTGCCCTTGCGCCATCGGGGCACGCCGGCCTCGACGGTCGCGGCGCACAGCACCTTGGTCGCCCCGAACTCCACAAGCACGGAACCCTCCGCGTGCGCGAGCCAGTTCCGGGTGATGGTCACGGGACGAAGTTGATCGGGTCGACGACCGTCTGCACGAGTCATAGTGGTCACCTTAGCTCCCCGTGAGGTCGTAGACGGCCCCGCTGCGCGCGAGCTCCATCCGGCCGCCGAATCCGCCCCGCGAGGCGTCGTCGAGGATCCTGGCCGGGTCGTGCCAGGGCACGAGGTGCGTGAGGACGAGCGTGCCCACCTCGGCCCGAGCGGCGTGCTCGGCGGCCTGCCGCCCGTTGAGGTGGAGTCCGGGCGGCATTCCGGGAACGTCGAGAAACGACGCCTCGCACAGCAGCACATCGGCCTCGCGCGCGAGATCGACCAACTCCGGGCACTCGCCCGTGTCGGCGGAGTACACCACGCGGCGGCCGCCATGGGACACGCGGAAGCCGTACGTCTCGATGGGGTGGTTCATCGGCGCGGTGGCCACCTCGAATGGGCCGATCCCTGTCACCCCGGGGGTCAGCGGCACGAAATCGAAGGAGCTCTCCAGCACCGGCTCGTCCGGCATCCCGTACGCGGCGTTGAGCCTGCGGCCGGCCCCGGCGGGAGCGTGCAGCGGCACCTTGGGCAGCGGGCCGTCCGGGGTGTAGGTGCGCACGACGTGGTACGCGCAGACGTCGAGGCAGTGATCCGCGTGCAGGTGGGACAGGCAGATCGCGTCGACGTCGTAGAGGCCGATGTGCCGTTGCAGCGCGCCGAGCGCCCCGCTGCCGAAATCGAGCAGCAGCCGGAAGCCCTCGGCCTCCAGCAGATAACAGGACGACGGGCTGTCCGGCCCGGGAAAGCTGCCCGAGCATCCGATGACGGTCAATTTCACAGCGAGCTCCCCATATCGGATTCGCTCGATTCACCCGGCGCCGCTTCACCCCGCACTGACTCACCCCGCACCGGCTGACCCAACGTCGCGATCTCGACGGCCTGGATCTCCGGCCCGAGGAACCGCCGCCCGAGTTGCTCGAACAGGTCGGTGTCGCCCGTGGCCCGGAAGCGGTGGACGGGCTCGGTGGTCCCGTCGGACAGTCCGTGGTCGTGCAGGAGCCGGTAGACGTCCTTCGCGGTCTCCTCGGCACTGGACACCAGCGTCACCCCGTCGCCCGCGACGTACGACAGCGCGCCGGTCAGCAGCGGATAGTGCGTGCAGCCCAGGATCAGCGTGTCGCAGCCGGAGTGCTGGATCGGCTTGAGGTAGCCGCGGATGACCTCGATCAGCTCGTCGCTCATCGTCTCACCGCGTTCGACGAATTCGACGAGCAGCGGCGTGGCGACCGCGACCAACTCGACGTCGGGGGCGGCGGTGAAGGCGTCGTGATAGGCCATCGACTCGATCGTCGCCCGCGTGCCGATCACACCGACCCGGCCGTTCCTGGTCGCCCGTACGGCACGGCGGGTGGCGGGCTGGATGACCTCGACGACCGGGACGTCGTACCGCTCCCTGGCGTCCCTGAGCACGGCGGAGCTGGCGCTGTTACACGCGATCACCAGCATCTTGACGTCGTGCTCGACGAGGTGGTCCATCACCTCGAGCGCGTAGGCGCGCAGTTCGGCGATGCTCTTGGGCCCGTACGGCTGACGCGCCGTGTCGGCGACGTAGAAGATCGACTCATGGGGCAACTGGTCGATGATCGACCGAGCGACGGTGAGTCCGCCCACTCCGCTGTCGAAGATCCCGATCGCGCTGCTGTTGTCCGGCACGCTTCCCAAGATTAGGGGAAACCCCGCGGTCAGCCGCGGCCGACGCGGGCGATCTGACGGGATTGGGCGACCAGCCGGCCCGCCGAGTCCCACACCTCGACGTCCTCGTCGAACCAGCCGTCGCTGATCAACCGCCCGCCGCCGATGACCGTGAGCCATCCGGGCGCGGGCAGGGCACGCAGGTGCCAGGTCAACTCGACCGTCGGGGCCCAGCCGCGCGCGCCGGCCGAGAACACCACGGGCGGCAGCGCGTCGACGGCCAGCGCGATCACGTAGGGATCCGGGTCCTGCGGTTCGGCCATCCGGAAGTACGCCCGGGACTCCGGCCGCCCGGTCGGCTCCCCGGCGAGCCACCCGACCGTCGGGGGATCGAACAGCATCTCCACCTGAGCGCTGAGGTTCATGTTCGACTCGGCCTTGGGCACGGGCAGGGGTACGCAGTGAGCGGGGTCGGGCATCGTCGTCGACGGCGCGTCCGACCAGTCCGGGACCGCCGCGGGATCGAGCGTCGCCGTCGTCACCAGGGCCTCGATGAACGACTCGCCGTCCTGGACGAGGGTCGCCCGCGTCATCGTGGCCGTCCGGCCGGACTTGAGCCGGGCCAGCCGCACAGTGGCCGGGCCGGGCCGGGGCACCCGGAGGAACTGGGCACTCGTGGACACCGGGTGCGCGTGCGGCGAGGCGTCCACGACGGCCCGCAGGACGGTGGCCATGAGATAGCCGCCGTTCAGCGGGCCGCCGATCGAGTACGCGTCATCGAGACACACGTCATAGGTCGCGTCGTCGACCCGGATCGCCTGCGTCGCCTCGTCGAACTTCGTCACCGCGCGCCCTTCCGCCACGAACAATCTCCCGAATGTTGTTCTAGAGCTACTTTAGCCGCTCCCCCATGACCGGATTCCACCGGAATCAAGTGATGTGCAAGCGCTTTGTGATTCGAAGCCCATAAGGTCTAGACGATCACTGCTATCTACTCCGGAAGTGAGATATGTCAGGCAATATGCCCCCCGGTACTCCCTTCCCGGGAGATCAGGACCCCGATCGGACGGTCGCGTACCGGACACCGCGTCCTCCGCAGCAGGGCCTTCCGCAGCAGGGGCCTCCGCAGCAGGGCTCCGCGCATACCGCCGGATGGCCGATTTCCGAGGAGTTCGGCCCCGCCGCTCCGTCACCCCCCACCCGCAAGGGCATGCGCGGCTGGATCGTCGCGCTGGTCGCGGCGATCGTCGTGGGCGTGGTCGGGGGCGGCGGCGTGTGGGCCGCCGCGAAGCTCAGCGGCGGCGGCACCCAGCCCCACGAGGTGCTGCCCGGCAACGCGATCGCCTACGTGCGGATCGACCTCGACCCGGCCGCCAACCAGAAGATCGCTATGTTCGACATCGCCCGCAAGTTCTCCGCCACCAAGGAGACCTTCTCCGGTGACGATCCCCGTAAGGCGGCCTTCGAGGCGCTGCGCGGCAACGACCCGAAGCTCTCCCACGTGGACTACGCCAAGGACATCGAGCCCTGGCTGGGCGACCGGATCGGCTTCGCCGTGCTCCCGCCGGCCCAGAAGGGTGCGGATCCTGGTCCGGTGCTGGCCGTCCAGGTGAAGGACGAGGAAGCGGCCCGCGCGGGCCTGACGAGGATGAGCTCGGGGGCTGCTGAGCGGGAGCCGATGGGCATCGCGTTCCGCGACGGATACGCGATCGTCGCGCCGGACCAGAGCGCGGCCGACCGGTACGCCGCGACGCCGCCACTGTCGGAGGACAGCCGGTTCACCGGCGACATGGACGCGCTCGGCGAGCAGGGCGTGCTGTCCTTCTGGGGGGATCTCGCCCAGATAGCCCAGCTGAGCACTCCGCGCGAGGCCACTCCGGCGGCGCTGGAGTTGCTGAAGGACGCGCGTTTCGCCGGGGCGCTCAGGTTCGGCGACGACTACGCCGAGTTGACCGGCACCGCCCGCGGCACTGACGTGAAGACCGGCCAGACCGAAGCCGTCAAGCTCGGTGACCTGCCCTCCTCCACCGCCGCCGCCCTGGGCGTCACCGGACTGGGCACGATACTGCAGGACAAATGGGCCGATATTGAGAAGGCGTTGGGTTCACAGAGCAGGGCGCCCGAGCAGTACGGCCTCACGATGCCGGACGACCTGGTCACGCTGCTCGGCAAGAGCTTCACGCTCGCACTCGACGGTGAGGACCTGAACCTCGCCACGCCCCTGGGGGGTACCGGGCCCAAGGTCGGCACCATTCTGGAGACCGACCCGGCCAAGGCCGAGTCCGTGCTCGCCAAGCTGGAAGCCGCAGGCGCCGACGCCGGACAGGCCGCGCCGGGCAAGGCGCACGGCGACGGAAAGCTGATCTTCGCGACGTCTCAGGACTACGCCGACAAGCTCGCCACGGCGGGCACGCTCCGCGACAGCGAGAGCTTCCAGAAGGCCGTCCCCGGCGCCGATGACGCGGGCTTCGCCCTCTACGCCGACCTGGACAAGCTGGAGACTCTCTACATCAACGATCTGGAGGGCGAGGCGAAGGCGAACGTGGCGGTGCTGCGCGCCGTAGGGTTGAGCGGCACGATCACCGAAGGTGCGGCCGGATTCACCCTCCGCGTGGTGTTCAACTGATCCGACGAGGAGCGGACGTGATCACACGAGCCCGTGTGATCACGTCACCGGCTCGCGTCAGGCCCAGAGCTGTCCTTCGAGGCGGCTTTCGGCCTCATCGAGGGTGCCCTCGTACGCGCCGGTGGACAGGTACTTCCAGCCGCCGTCGGCGACGATGAACACGATGTCGGCCCGCTCGTCCGCCCGTACGGCCTTGGCCGCCATGCCCAGGGCCGCGTGCAGAGCACAGCCGGTCGAGATGCCGGCGAAGATGCCCTCGGTCGCCAGCAACTCACGGGTACGCCGCAGGGCGTCGGCCGAGGTGACCGAGTAACGCGTGGTCAACACCGAGGAGTCGTACAGCTCCGGGATGAAGCCCTCGTCCACGTTGCGCAGGCCGTACACGAGTTCGCCGTAGCGCGGCTCAGCGGCCACGATCTTCACATCCGGCACGTGCTCGCGCAGGTGGCGCCCGACGCCCATGAGCGTGCCGGTGGTGCCGAGACCCGCCACGAAGTGGGTGACGGTCGGCAGGTCGGCGAGGATCTCCGGCCCGGTGGACTCGTAGTGCGATCGCCAGTTGGCCGGGTTGCCGTACTGGTACAGCATCACCCAGTCAGGGTGCTCCTCGGCCAGTCGCTTGGCCACCCGCACGGCCTCGTTCGAGCCGCCCGCCGCGGGCGAGGAGATGATCTCCGCGCCGTACATGCGCAGGAGTTGGCGGCGCTCCTCCGAGGTGTTCTCGGGCATCACGCAGATCAGGCGGTATCCCTTGAGCCGGGCCGACATGGCCAGCGAGATGCCGGTGTTGCCGGAGGTCGGCTCCAGAATCGTGCAGCCGGGAGTGAGCAGGCCGTCCTTCTCGGCCTGCTCGATCATCCACAGCGCGGGCCGGTCCTTGACCGACCCGGTCGGGTTCCGGTCCTCCAGCTTCGCCCAGATCCGCACCTTTTCGGATGGCGAAAGGCGCGGCAGGCCGACCAGAGGGGTGTTCCCGACCGAGTCGATCAGCGAGTCGAAGCGCATCTAGCGGGCCCCACCGGCTGCACCCGCTCCGCCGGCGACGGCCGGCAGCACGGTCACGGTGTCGCCGTCGGCGACCGGGGTGCCCAGGCCGCCGAGGAAGCGCACGTCCTCGTCGTTCAGGTAGACGTTCACGAAGCGGCGCAGGCCGCTCGCGTCCACCAGGCGCTCTTTCAGGCCGGGGTGGTGCGACTCCAGGTCGCCGATGAGCTCCTCGAGCGTGGAGCCCGTGGCGTGGACCGCCTTGGCCCCATCGGTGTAGTTACGCAGGATGGTCGGAATACGGACCTCGACGGCCATCGCAGTCAATCTCCTCGTTCGGTGGTCATCATGGTTCGGTCGGGCGTCATGATCCGCTCGGCATCATGACAGGCAGGCTCCACTTGACTGGAACATGGTCGGGCCGCCGGGGATTCCGGGCTCAGCGACCGTGTTCAGCGAAGGGTCAGCGAAAGGGGCGGCTAAAGGGTCAGCTAAAGGCGTCAGCGACAGTCGTAGACGACGGCCCAGGGCGTATGCCCGAAAAGGAAATTCTGAACAGGGGACTCCGGGCGCACCCGGCGAGAAAGGACAGCCGGTGACGACATGGGGCGATCGTCATCGTTAGCCATAAGACGAAGTCTAACCGTACGCCTCTACGATCTTGACTTCCTCCTCGGTGACGACACCTTCGAGGATGCGGTAGGAGCGGAACTCTGGTTCGTCCGAAGCGGTGGAGACCAGGACATAGTGGGCGTCCGGCTCGGACGCGTAGCTGATGTCCGTACGCGACGGGTACGCCTCGGTGGCGGTGTGCGAGTGGTAGATCACCACGGGCGCCTCGTCCCGATCGTCCATGTCCCGCCAGACGCGGAACTGCTCCATCGAGTCGAACCGGTAGAACGTCGGCGAGCGCTCGGCGTTCTCCATCGGGATGAACCGTTCGGGACGGTCCGACCCCGCCGGCCCGGCCACCACGCCGCACGCCTCGTCGGGATGGTCGGCCCGGGCATGGGCCACGATCTTGTCGACCAGCTCGCGTGAGATCGTCAGCATGCGGGAAACCTACCAAAGGGACTACCAGAGAGCGCGGACCAGGGTGTCCTGCAGGTACGTCAGCCAGTCATAGGTCACGTAGGCCGGATAACGGGGATCGTCCTCGGGCATCTCCGCGATCTCCTCGTGGACCTCCTCGGTCACCTCCAGTCGCACGCCCAGCGCGAGCCGTACATCGTTGATGGCACGCAGCCACGCCTGGCCCTGCTCCACCGTGAGCTCCAACTGGCCGGGCGCCAGGGTCTCGAGCAGCGTCGTCGCGTCCGCGCGCTTGGCGTCCCGTAAGGTCGCCTCGGTGTAGCGGCGAAACTCGGCCGACGCCTCCTCGTCGTCGCCGTACGCCGAGGGGAACAGGCGGGCGAGCACGGGATCGGACGGCGCGGCCGGGGAGCCGATGCCGAGCGCCCGCTCCAGCGGGTCGTCCCCCGTGGCGCCGGGCTCGATCAGGCCGAGGATCTGCACTGCCAGCGACCGCAGGATCGACACCTCGCCCGGGTCGAGGTGGATCGAGACGCCTTCGCTCGTCGATCGGAAACCGGTGCTCATGCCGCCATTCTCGTTGGTCTGGTCCGCCACACGTCCCCCTCGGACGCGTGCTCATGTTTCCTGCTGGGCAGCGCCTTATTTGTCCTGCTGGACGGTTGCCCACAGGCCGTAGGAGTGGAGGATCTGGACATCCCGCTCCATCTCCTCGCGCGTGCCACTGGCGACCACGGCCTTGCCCTTGTAGTGCACGTCCATCATCAGCTTCTCGGCCTTCTGCCGGGGATAACCGAACACGGTCTGGAAGACGTACGTCACGTAGGACATCAGGTTGACCGGGTCGTTCCACACGATGGCGAGCCACGGCCGATCCGGACGGACGTCCGCCGACGGGCGCTCGACCTCGGCTGGAGCTGTACTACCCACGTAACCATCCTGCACCAAGCGAGTCGTAGTCTTCGACACGTGCGGATGCCCATGGGCACGGCCCTGTTGACCGACCATTACGAGTTGACCATGCTCGAGGCGGCGCTGGCGAGCGGCGCGGCGCAGCGGCGAGCCGTCTTCGAGGTCTTCGCCCGCAGGTTGCCGGGGGGACGGCGCTATGGAGTGGTCGCGGGGACCGCCCGGGTGCTCGACGCGCTGGAGGGTTTCCGGTTCGACGACGCCGACCTCGACTTCCTGCGGCAGGTGGTCGACGAACGGACCCTGGCGTTTCTCCGCGATTACCGGTTTTCCGGAAACGTGTACGGCTACCGCGAGGGCGAGGCGTTCTTCCCCGGCTCGCCGATCATGGTGGTGGAGAGCACGTTCGCCGAGGCCGTGCTGCTGGAGACCGTCATCCTGTCGATCCTCAACCACGACTGCGCCATCGCCTCCGCCGCCTCGCGCATGGCGCACGCCGCCGGTGCCCGGCCGCTGATCGAGATGGGCTCCCGCCGCACGCACGAGATCGCCGCCGTCGCCGCGGCCAGGTCGGCCTACCTGTGCGGCTTCGCCTCGACCTCCAACCTGATGGCCGGGCAACGGTACGGCGTTCCGACCGCCGGCACGGCGGCGCACGCGTTCGTCCTGCTCCACGACTCGGAGGAGGACGCGTTCCGGGCACAGCTCGACTCGCTGGGACGCGGGACGACCCTGCTCGTCGACACCTACGACGTGGCGGAGGCCGTACGAATCGCCGTCGAACTCGCGGGACCGGATCTCGGCGCGGTGCGGATCGACTCCGGAGACCTCGCGGCGATGGCCGAGGACGTGCGGCAGACACTCGACGGACTCGGGGCCAAGGAGACGAAGATCATCGTCACCGGCGACCTGGACGAGTTCGCCATCGCCGCGCTCGCCGCCGCCCCGGTCGACGGGTACGGCGTGGGCACCGCGCTCGTCACCGGATCGGGCCACCCGACGGCCAGCCTCGTCTACAAGTTGGTGGCCAGACAGGACGCCACGGGCGCGATGCGGCCGGTGGCGAAGCGGTCGGTGGGCAAGCCCAGCAAGGGTGGCCGCAAGTGGGCCTACCGGCGCACCGTCGGCGGGACCGCCACCGCCGAGATCATCACCGGCGCCCCGATCGAAAGCCGTCAGCCGGAGCAGAGCGAGGACCGGCCGCTGCTGGCCGAGCTCGTCCGCGACGGCGAGATCGTCGGCCGCGAATCCCTGGACGCCGCCCGGCGGCGACACCGAACAACTTTGACCGAATTGCCACTGATTGCGCACAGCCTCTCCCCCGGAGACCCGGCAGTCCCTACTATTTTCAAGTGATCGCGGGAGACCGGCGCATGAGGACGACGCCGGTCTCCCGCGATCGCAGAGATGGTCGCGGAGATGGTCGCGGAGATGGTCGCGGAGAAAAGGTGGTGCAGTGAAAACCGCACTCGTCATCGTCGACGTCCAAAATGACTTCTGCGAGGGCGGCAGCCTGGCCGTGAGCGGCGGCGCCGCGGTGGCGGCGGCCATCAGCCGACACGTCACCGACCGCGCTTCCACAACCCGTGCCTACGACCATGTGGTGGCCACCCGCGACTATCACATCGACCCCGGCACGCATTTCGCCGACGAACCCGACTATGTGTCCACCTGGCCGGCCCACTGCGTGGTCGGCACCTCCGGCGCCGACTTCCACCCGGCCTTCGACAGGGGGAAGGTGGAGGAGGTCTTCAGCAAGGGCGCTCACGAGGCGGCCTACAGCGGGTTCGAGGGAGCCACCGCCGACGGCGTCGGCCTCGCCGACTGGCTCCATGAGCGCGATGTCTCCGCCATCGACGTCGTCGGCATCGCCACCGACCACTGCGTGCGGGCCACCGCCCTGGACGGCGCCCACGCCGGCTTCGCCGTACGGGTCCTGCTGGACCTGACCGCCGGGGTGGCGAGGGAGACCACCGACACCGCCCTCGGCCAACTCGATGCAGCAGGGGTGGAACTGGTCGGGACTCCGGTGGTCCGCCCCTGATCCCCCGCCGAGCGGCTGAGAACGCCACGACGATCCGTGCCGAGGACACGCGGAACCCGAGCCGCGATGCTTATATTACTGAGGGTGACGAAACCCTCACGGATAGGCGGCTCGGATGTTCGCGCTCCTGCTCGGCCTCGCCTGGCTGATCCTGACCCCGGTCTGCGTCTGGCTGCTCTTCGGCCGTGACCGCTCGGGGTCCGTACGCGCCGCCGCGGTGGTCACCCTGGGAACGCTGCAGGTGGCGACGATGGTCATCGGCTTCGCCAACCGGCATCCGACCTCGACGGGCCCGGCCGGGCAAGCCCCGATCGCGGAGGCGCCGATCACGGGGGGCGGCGCGGGCGGCGCCGGTGTCATCGATGGGGCCACCTCGTCCTGTCCCCCGCGGATTCTGTCGCCCGAGGCCGTACGGCTGCACCGCAGCGGTGAAGCACTGAACGTGACCGTCTTCTGGAAGGCGGGCACTTCCCAGTGCGACGAGGCGGCGGTGGCGCTGCACCCCTCCGGGAAGCGGCTGGGCATCCTGCTGCGCGAGGGAGGCGCCGCCGGGGAGCCCCTGCCGGGGGAAACGCGCACGGCGCCGGTGCACGTCGCACAGGGCATGGCCTCCCTGCGCCTGCGCTTCACGCCTCGGCGGGGACATCACAAGAACTACGTCGCCGTCAACGTCCACACCGGCCGTCGGATCCCCAGCGCCCGGCCTGGGCAGTACCGCTGAGCGGTCTTCACTTCCGCTGCGTGGCCCACTTACGGATCAGCGCGATGCGCTCGCGGATCTGCTCGGCGGTCGCCTGTGCGATCGCCGGCCCCCCGCAGGCCCGGCGCAACTCGGCGTGGATCACGCCGTGCGGCTGGCCGGTGCGGTGGTTCCACGCACCGACCAGCCCGTTGAGCTCCTTGCGCAGCTCGTGCACCTGCTCGTGCGGGGCCAGGGCCGGCACGTCCTCCGGATCGGCCTGGGTCTTCCGCTTCGCCGCCTGCTGGTCGGCCTGGCGCTTGCGCAGCAGCGTCGCCACCTGGTGGGGCTCCAGCAGCCCGGGCAGGCCGAGGAAGTCCTCCTCCTCAGGCGAGCCGGGCGCGGCGGCCGTGCCGAACTCGCCGCCGTCGAACAGCACCCGGTCGAAGGTCGCCGACGCCTCCAGCGTCTGGAACGGCAACTCGTCGCCGACGGCGTCCGGCTGCTTCTTCTCCTGCCGGGCCTGCTCCAGCAGCAGGTCGTCCAGACCGTCGTCGTCGCGGCGGCGGCCGAGCACGTGATCGCGCTCGGCCTCCATCTCGCCCGCCAGTCCCATCAGCACGGGCACGGACGGCAGGAACACCGACGCGGTCTCGCCACGCTTGCGCGCCCGGACGAATCGCCCGACGGCCTGGGCGAAGAACAGCGGCGTCGAGGTGCTCGTCGCGTAGACGCCCACGGCCAGGCGTGGGATGTCCACCCCCTCGGAGACCATCCGGACCGCCACCAGCCACCGCCTGTCGGACGTGGCGAAGTCCTTGATCTTCTGGGACGCGCCCGGGTCATCCGAGAGCACCACCTCGGCTCCCTGACCCGTGACGGTCCGGATGTGCCGGGCGTAGGCGCGGGCCGACTCGTGGTCGGAGGCGATCACCAGGCCGCCGGCGTCCGGCACGCCGTGCCGCACCTCGCTGAGCCGTCGGTCCGCCGCCTGGATGACCTGGCGGATCCAGTCACCCTTGGGGTCGAGCGCGGCCCGCCACGCCTGGGAGAGCTGGTCCTTCGTGAGCGGAGTGCCGAGCGTCGCGCTGATCTCGTCGCCCGCGCGCGTCCGCCAGGTCATCTCCCCCGAGTACGCAAGGAAGATCACGGGCCGGACCACGCCGTCGGCCAGGGCCGGGCCGTACCCGTAGGAGTAGTCGGAGACGCTCCGCAGCGCGCCCTCGCCGTCCTCCACATAGGAGACGAACGGGATCGGGCTGTCGTCGGACCGGAACGGCGTGCCGGTCAACGCGAGCCGCCTGGTCGCGGGCTCGAACGCCTCGCGTACGGCGTCGCCCCACGACTTGGCGTCGCCGGCATGGTGGATCTCATCGAAGATCACCAGGGTTCTGCGCGCCTCCGTGCGCGCGCGGTGAAGCGCCGGGTGCATCGCGACCTGGGCATAGGTGATCGCCACACCGGTGTAGTCGCGCGAGGTGGCGCCCTGGCTGTTCTTGAACTCAGGGTCGATGCCGATGCCCACCCTGGCCGCCGCGTCGGCCCACTGCCGCTTGAGATGCTCGGTCGGCGTCACGATCGTCAGGGCGCGCACGATCCCGCGGCTGAGCAGTTCGCTGGCGATCCGCAGCGCGTAGGTGGTCTTGCCGGCGCCCGGCGTCGCCACGGCCAGGAAGTCTCGCGGCTCACGCCGGAAGTAGAGCTCGAACGCCTCCTGCTGCCAGGCGCGCAGCTTCGGCGCGGTGCCCCAGGCTGCTCGGTTGGGATAGGAGGGGGAGAGATGGGATGCGGCAGAAACGCTCAACGACGCCTCCCGTAGCTCGTCGGGACACCGCTGTCCCTGTCGGTTCGCCTGTCTCGCCTGTCTCCGCGAGTTGGTCGGCCTCTGCCGGTTCGCTTGTCGCTCTCGGTTCGCTCCCTCACAGTGCCCCCAGATTAGCCGGACGGACCGACAGCACGTGCCGTTCGGGCCGAAGAAGACCACGAACCTGGGCTGCGGTGAAAGGTCCCGATTCGGGAGTCGCACGACGTACGACCCCGGCTCCACGAGGCCCGCCTCGATGGGCGCCGGCTCAGTGAACGCCGGAGATCAGGGCGTCGATCTCCGCACGCGTCGCGGGCGCGTCGGGATGGGCGAGCGCGAGCATGACCGTGCTCTTGCCGTCGGGCCGGGTGAGCAACGTCACGCGCATGAACGCGGGCTCGTTCACCACGTCGTGGTACTCGGCCCGGACCGCCCGCGTGTGGCCGGGGCGCCCGTTGACCGTGACGGCGTGGTCGTCCACCACCTCGACGTCATCGCCGTGAAGCAGCAACCGGGCGTAGAGGTCGGTCAGGTCGATGACCGTGGACCGGAGGTTCGGCGGGTCGACGGGGTCCCCCGGTCTCGCCATGACCGTTGCCAGATCCCTGTGAGCGGCGACGGAGGTGAAACCGGTCACCGGTGCGACGACACCCTCGCTCCAGCCCGGCGGCAGCGCGTACGAGACTCCGGCGAGCAGATCGTCGACCACCCTGGGCGGCTCGCTTTCGGCGCGGCCCAGGACCGTCAGCACCACCGCACCGATCACGGTCCCGGCGGATAGGAACGCGAGGACGACGACGAGCAGGCGGCTCAGCCGGCGCGGCATGCGACGCGGCGGCCGGACCGGCATGCCGTACCTCTCCGCCGCGGGCGGCTTGTCCGGCAAGGCCGGATCACCGGACAAGGCGGGACCATCAGGCCGTACAGGATCAGCGGGCCAGGCGGGTTCACCGTGCCATACGGGATCAGCAGGCGATGCGGCCATCCCAGGCGACACGGAAACACCGGGCGATGCGGAAACACCGGGCGATGCGGGCACAGCGCGTCGTGCCGGGAGCTCTCGCGCCGACGTCTCCAGCGCCGGAGTCTCCCGCGCCGAGCCCTCCTGCCTTGGGGGTGGCCAGACCCGTCGGGTCCACTGATCCTCCACGCAACCTCCCGCACGAACGCTGTTGTGGAGTTAGTCACAACGGCGGTGCCTCGTCAACGGGCGACGGGAGATTGCTCCTCGAGCCACGGCCTCGGACGGCTCCCGCGGCACCTACCTGGCCCGGTCGGGATCGCGGTAGGCCGCCCACATCTTCCGGATCCGCGCGGCCTGACCGGTGGTGAACTCGCGCATGCAGCGGTCGTGCGAGTAGTCCATGAAGTTGTGCACCGGGTCGTCTCCCGGCGCCGGGCAGGTGTCCTTGCGCTTGGGGCAACCCATCGTGGCGTGCGCCTCCGGCGGCGTGTCGTCCACCGAGTCGCCGGGGGCGTCACAGCCGTTCTCGAACGTGTGCAACAGGCCCAGCCAGTGGCCGATCTCGTGGACTGCCGTGAAGCCCCTGTTGAAGTTCCGCAGCGGGCCGCCCGGCACGCTGCGCCAATCGATCACCACGCCGTCCAGGCCCGGCTTATCCCCATACCAGTAGGGATAGGTGGAGTAGCCGAGCACGAGCTCCCCGAGTTGCGCCATGTAGAGATTCAGCGTCTCTGGACCGCCGACGCGCAATTTGTCCTTCAAGGCCGCCTCGTTGCCCAGTGGGTCGCGGAACCATGCGTGGTTCTCGGTGTGGGTCACGCCCTTCAGATCGAACCGGACGCGGGTGTCGACACCGCCGAACTTGCCGCCATAGGCCTCGTTGAGCGCCTGCACCTGCCGGTCGACCGCGCTGTCCGGGAGGCCGAGCATGCCGTCTTTGATGATGTGCACCCACAACGGCACCCGGATCTCACCCGGTTCGGGAGCGTGCGAGCCCGATCCGCCGCCATGCCGGGCCGCGTGCGCCCCGAACAGTACGCCGAGCCGACGGCGCAGGTCGGCGTTCATCCGGGCGACCGCCGCGGGACCCGGCAGACGCGGCTCCAGGGCATGGCTGAGCCTGAGCGCGCGGCCACGATCGCGGGTGCGGGCACGGCCGCGCACTCCGTGGGGAGCCACGACTCCGCGGACGCGACCGCCGCCGGCCTGGCGTTCCTGTTTCTGGCATTCGCTCGGAGCAGCGGCGGACGCACGGGCCATGGACGCACGGGCCACGGCGGGGTCGCCGCCCACCACGAAGAGACAAGCAAGGCAGACGGCGATCACGCCCCGGGCCATACGTTCCCCCGTTACGGCTGGTCAGGAGGTCGACGTTAGCCGTCCCGGGGGTCATGATCCCGTATCGACACTCACTCGCCGGAAGGTTCGCCCTTCGGCAGGCCCTCGTAGATCTCCTTGCACTCCGGGCAGACGGGGTACTTCTTCGGATCGCGACTGGGCACCCACACTTTGCCGCAGAGAGCTCGGACCGGACTGCCGGTCACATAACTCTCTGTGATCTTGTTCTTGTCGGCGTAGTGAGAGAACCGCTCGTGGTCGCCATCGCCATGGGAGAGCCGCGGCGCGACTTCGCTCTCGGGAAGAATCTTCGTGCTGCTCACGGTCATCGAGTCTACTTAGCGCGAGAGCCGTCCGGGCCGTCAGCCGACATGGACGGCACCGCCCTCGGTCTTGCGGCCGGCCCTGACGAACAGCGCGAGGACCGCGGCCAGGACGGCGACGCCGGTGCTCATCTGGAAGCCCAGGTGCAGACCGTCCATGAAGGACATGTGCGCCGCGTTCGTGATGACCTCGGCCGCCGGCCCGGTGAGCCCGGGCGGGGCCGCGCCCACGGTGGCGAGTTGCTTCAGGCCCTCCATCTGCTCGGGCGGGATGGCGGCGGCCGCCTCCCCGAGGTGACCGGGGAGCACGCTCGCCACCTTGGCGGCCACGATCGCCCCGAGGATGGCGGTGCCGAGCGCGCCGCCCACCTGCATGGCGGAGTTCTGCACACCGCCGGCGACGCCGCTGAGCTCCTCCGGGGCATTGCCGACGATGATCTCGGTGGCGCCCACGAAGACCGGCGACAGACCGAACGCCAGCAACACGAACGGGATCGCGCTGTCGACGAACGCCGCGTCGACGCTGAGCCGCGACATCAGGAACATCGCGACGGCGGTGACCAGCATGCCGCCCGCGATAGTGATCTTCGGGCCGAGCTTGCCGATGAGGACACCGGCGATGGGCGACGCGACGATCATGCCGGCGCTCATCGGCAGCATGCGCAGGCCGGAATCGAGCGGGCTCAACCCGTGCACGCCCTGGAAGAAGAACGTGAGAAAGAACATCGCGCCCATCATCGAGAACGCCACGAGGATCATGAGTGCGGTGCCGATGGAGACAGAGGCGTTGGCGAAGAGGGACAGCGGCAGCAGCGGCTCGCGCGCCTTGGCCTGCCAGAACAGGAACATCGCTCCGACCACCACGGCGACGGCGAGGAAGCCGATCGTCTTGAGGTCGCCCCAGCCCCAGTCGGGCGCCTTGATGATGGACCAGACCAGCGCGAACATGGTGACCGACAGGAGCAGCACACCCGGCCAGTCCACCCGTGACAGCGTCTGTGCCCGGCTTTCCCTGAGCGCCCACAGGCCGAAGACCAGCGCGGCCGCACCGACGGGCACGTTGATGAAGAAGACCGACTGCCAGCTCACGTTCTCCACGAGCACGCCGCCGACGATCGGACCGGCCGCGCTCGACAGGCCGATGATCGCACCCCACGCTCCCATCGCCATGTTGAGCCGCTCGCCTGGGAAGGCCATGCGCAGCAGCGCCAGCGCGGCCGGCTGGAGCAACGCGCCGAACAGGCCCTGCAGTACGCGCAGGGCGATCAGCATGGCCACCGAGGACGACAAACCGATCGCGAGCGAGACCAGGGTGAACCCGACCACGCCGATCAGGAAGATCCGCTTGTGGCCGAAGAGGTCGCCCAGCTTGCCCGCGGTGATGAGGAAGACCGCGAGCGCGAGCAGATAACCGCTGGTGACCCACTGCAGGTCCGCCAGTGACGCCTGGAGATCCATGGCGATGACCGGGTTGGCGATCGCGACGACCGTGCCGTCGAGCATGACCATGATCACACCGAGGGAGACCGCGAACAGCGTCAGCCACGCGGACCCCTGTCCGCGCCCGGGCGGCGGCGCCTCGGCACGCTCGGCTACCGCTTGAGTCATCATTGACGGTCCCCCTTGGATGTGTGATTCGAAAAAACAATCGAGCCGCTCTCGCGACCTTCGGCATCCTATGGGAGCCGACCGACATCAAGCCCACCGGTTTTCTCCGGGTTCGGGTGCCCCGCAACGTCGCGGCCGGGCCGTCGCCCCGGCCGCCGCCTGTTGAACGTTTCATGAAACACCGCCCACCCGGTTCAGCCCGGAGACCGGATCCCGCAGCTCAGGCAATGTCTGGTCGGCGAGGACACCCGACCAGACCGGTTAAGTCCGTACGCCGCTTCATGGCGCGCCTAGCGTTCGCGCGAGCGCTTCCGCAGACTGCGTGACCCCCCATACCGAGGTAGCTCATGAAAACACGCTTCATCGCCGCGGGCGCGGCACTCTCCGCCTCGAACTGATCCCTCCCCATCCCCGTGGCCGGGCGCGCACGCCGTGTCCGGCCACATCTGTCAGTTCAACATGGGATCGTCGGGGAAGGTGGCGACGAGCGCGAGATCGCCGCGCTGGCGGCGCAGCACCGAACGCCACAGCGAGGCCGGGTCGGAGTGGAAGGTGTCCCCCGGCTCCGAATCCACGACGTACCAGGCGCCCTCTCGCAACTCGTTCTCGAGCTGACCCGCCGTCCATCCGGCATAGCCGGCGAAGATCCGCATCTGCGAGATCTCCCCCGCCAGGATCTCGGGCGGCGCGTCGAGATCTACCGTGCCCAGACGGGACACCGCCGACCTGCCCTGGAGCCGCCGCCAGCCCAGCGGCTCCTCCCCGCTCAGCACGACGGCCAGGGCCAGCGCGCTGTCGGTCTGCACCGGTCCGCCCTCGAACAGCACCGGAGGACCGGTGACCAGGGCGTCCCATGAGGGCAGCACCTGGGTCACCTCGACCTCGCTGGGCCGGTTGAGAACCACTCCAAGCGTGCCGCCGTCCTCGTCGTGCTCCAGCACGAGCACGACGCTACGCCGGAAGTTGGGGTCGTCGAGCAGTGGCGTCGCCACAAGCAAACCGCCGACGTAGATCGCCTCCGCCATACCTCCCATGATGAGGGAGGAATGCCGAATCATGCACGTCGCCCCCTGCTCGACGCACCAGATTACTTTTCGCGTCAGGACATGTGCGAAATGTGTTCGGCCTCCGGTCGATCACCGGCTTCGGTCTCTCAGGCTTCGGTGAAACCCCGGGCCTTTCCGCCGGCCGACTCCCGCACCGCCGCCGCCACCGCGTTCGCCGCGTCGGGGTGGAAGACGCTGGGGATGATGTAGTTGGGACCCAGTTCCTCCGCCGTCACCACGGCGGCGAGCGCCCGGGCCGCGGCGATCAGCATCTCCGGCGTGACGACGGTCGCCTGCGCGTCCAGCAGGCCGCGGAAGACACCCGGGAACGCGAGCACGTTGTTGATCTGGTTCGGGTAGTCGGAGCGGCCGGTGGCCACGACCGCCGCGTGTTCGCGGGCGTCGTCCGGCGTGATCTCGGGCTCGGGGTTGGCCAGGGCGAACACGACGGACCCGTCCGCCATGGCCGCGACGTCCTCGCCGGTGAGGATGCCGGGCGCTGACACGCCGATGAAGACGTCGGCGCCCTTCACCGCGCCGCGCAGATCACCCGCGTACCCGCCGGCGTTGGTGTGCTCGGCGACCCAGCGCAGCGAGTCGTCCAGGTCCTCACGTCCCAGGTGGACGGCACCGAGGTAGTCGCAGACGATCACGTGCTGCGCGCCGGCGGCGAGCAGCAGTCGCAGTACGGCGGTGCCGGCCGCGCCCGCCCCGGCCAGGGTGATCCGCACGTGCGCGAGGTCCTTGCCCACGACCTTCAGCGCGTTCGTCAACGCGGCGAGCACACAGATCGCGGTGCCGTGCTGGTCGTCATGGAACACCGGGATGTCCAGCAGCCCGCGCAGCCGCCGCTCCACCTCGAAGCAGCGCGGCGCGGAGATGTCCTCCAGGTTGATGCCGCCGAAGCCCGGCGCGATCACCTGGACGGTCCGTACGATCTCGTCGACGTCCTGCGTGTCGAGGCAGATCGGCCAGGCGTCGATGCCGGCGAACCGCTTGAACAGCGCGGCCTTGCCCTCCATGACCGGCAGCGCCGCGGCGGGGCCGATGTTGCCGAGGCCCAGAACTGCCGAGCCGTCGGTCACCACGGCCACCGAGTTCCGCTTGACCGTCAGCCGGCGCGCGTCCTCGGGGTTGCGCGCGATCGCGAGGCTCACCCGTGCCACGCCCGGCGTGTACGCCATGGACAGCTCGTCACGGTTGCGCAGCGGGACCTTCGACTGCATCTCGATCTTTCCGCCGAGGTGCATCAGGAAGGTACGGTCGGAGACCTTGTGGATGGTCACGTCCTCGACCGCGCCGAGGCTGTCGACGATCGCCTGCACGTGATCGGTGTCCTTGGCCGCGCAGGTGACGTCGATGCGGAGCTTCTCGTGGCCCGCATTCGTGACGTCGAGGGCGGTGACCACGCCGCCGGCGGTCTCGACGGCGTGGGTGAGCAGGCTGACGGCCTTACCGCCCGCCGGCACTTCGAGACGAACAGTGATCGAATAGGAAACGCTGGGCACGGTGGCCACGTTAATCCGCTCCTTTGCGGGTGCTTCCGGCTTGACGGCGCCGCGTTGAAACCTATCCATCCTGCCACCCCCGGCCGGGTGTTTCAGCCTTCCCCATGCTCACATGTGGCCGCGTCTAGAAGAGCGCGCTGGACAGGGCCCGCCTGGACTTGGACACCGATGGGTCGTCCGAGGGCAGCGCGTCGAAGAGCCCGAGCAGGTGGACCCTCGCCCGGTCGCGATCGCCGTCCCGCGTCCGCCGGACGAACCCGATCAGCCGTTCGAAGGCCTCGTCCACCTTCCCGTTCAGCATCTCCAGGTCGGCCGCCTGCAACTGCAGGTCCACATCGGCCGTGTCCGCGGCGGCCCGGCGGAGCACGTCCGCCTCGTCGAGGTGCTGGGTCCGGCGCAGCAGGCCGACACCGGCGAGGCCGATCCTGGCCGCCTCGTCGGCGGGCGAGCGCGCCAGCAGTCGTTCATAGGCGGCGGCCGCCGCGTCCAGGTCCCCCTGCTCCATGGCCGTCTCTGCCGCGACGAGATCGGGATCGGCGGGCGGCTCCGCCTCGGCCGCCTCCGCGGGGGCGGCCGGCTCGACGCCGAGCTGCTCGAACACCTGCGCCAGCGCCTGCCGGAGCTGCGCCTCCGGTAGCGGCCCCTCGAACAGGGGCATGAGCTGCCCCTGGAGGGCCAGGTAGACGGTGGGGATCGCGCGCATCCGCAGGGCCTGGGCGAGCTGGGGATCCGCCTCCACATCCACTCTGGCCAGCGCCCAGGCGCCCCCCGCCTCGGCGGCCAGCTTCTCCAGGGTGCCGCTGAACTGCTGTGCCTGCTCCGCTCTGCGCACCGTCGCCTCGACGATGACGGGAACGGTCAGCGACCGCTCCAGGACATCGGCGTTGAAGGTGGCCGAGGTGACCTCGACGACCGTCGAGGCCACTCCTCCGGCGCCGGGTCCGGCTCCGGCGGGCCCGGCCGCCTCGCGTCGTGCCTGCGCCTCCAGTGCCTGCTTGCGAGCGCCTAGGTCGATCGCTCCGTAGAGCGATCCAGGTCGAGAGAACTCCGCTGCCATAGTCCCCATCCTGCCGCACGCTCACGGCTGATCCGTGCCATCCCTCCGTCGTCGGAGCTCTGCCCGGCGGCTCATGACATCGGGACGGGCCCAGGACCTCGGGACCTCAGAAGCGGGCGGGCTCGGCGTAGGTGCCCCATTCCGCGCGCAGCACGTCGCAGATCTCGCCCAGCGTCGCCTCCACCCGGACGGCCTCCAGCATGGGCGGAATCATGTTCTCCTCGGTCCTGGACGCGCTCGCGAGCCCGGCGAGCGCGGTGTCCACCGCCCTCACGTCCCGCGCGGCGCGGCGCTCGGCCAGCGTGCGGCGCTGCTCCAGCTCGATCTCGTGGCCGATGCGGAGGATCTCCAGCGGCTCCTCGACGGTCGCGGTGTGGCAGTTCACACCGACGATCCGCTTGTCGCCTTTCTCCAGCTTCCGCTGGTATTCGAAGGCGGCCTCGGCGATCTGCGAGGTGAACCAGCCGTCCTCGATGCCGCGCAGGATCCCGGAGGTCATGTCCCCGGCGCCCATCTCACGGATCCGCGAGAAGACGGCCTCCGCCTCGGACTCCAGCCGGTCGGTGAGCGCCTCGACGTACCACGATCCGCCCAGCGGATCGATCACGTTGGCGACCTCGGTCTCCTCCATGATCACCTGTTGGGTGCGCAGGGCGATCTCGGCGGCCTTCTCCGAGGGCAGCGCGAGCACCTCGTCCAGGGCGTTGGTGTGCAGCGAGTTCGTGCCGCCGAGCACGGCCGCCAGCGCCTCCATCGCGGTGCGGACGATGTTGTTGTCCGGCTGCCGCGCGGTCAGTGACACCCCCGCCGTCTGCGTGTGGAAGCGCAGCCACCGCGCCTTCTCGGTGCGTGCGCCGTACACGTCGCGCAGCCACCTGGCCCAGATCCGGCGCGCCGCGCGGAACTTCGCGATCTCCTCGAAGAAGTCGATGTGGGCGTCGAAGAAGAACGACAGGCCGGGCGCGAAGACGTCCACGTCGAGGCCGCGCGACAGCCCGAGCTCGACGTACCCGAACCCGTCGGCGAGCGTGAACGCGAGCTCCTGCGCCGCCGTGGCGCCGGCCTCACGGATGTGGTAGCCGGAGACCGACAGCGGCTTGTAGGCGGGGATCTCGGCGGCGCAGAACGCCATGAGGTCGCCGATCAGCCGCAGATGCGGTTCGGGGGCGAACAGCCACTCCTTCTGCGCGATGTACTCCTTGAAGATGTCGGTCTGCAACGTCCCGTTCAGCTTCCCGGCCCGTACGCCCTGCCGTTCCGCGGCGACCACGTACATGCAGAAGATCGGTACGGCCGGCCCGCTGATGGTCATGGACGTGGTCACCTCGCCCAGCGGGATCCCGGCGAACAGCAGGTCCATGTCGAGCGCCGAATCGACGGCCACCCCGCAGTGGCCGACCTCGCCCGCCGAGCGCGGGTCGTCGGAGTCGCGGCCCATCAGCGTCGGCATGTCGAAGGCCACCGACAGGCCGCCACCGCCCGCCTCGAGGATCATCTTGTAGCGCTCGTTCGTCTGCCGGGCGTTGCCGAAGCCCGCGAACTGCCGGATGGTCCACGGCCGCCCTCGATAACCCGTCGGGTACAGGCCGCGGGTGTACGGGAACTCCCCCGGCCAGCCGATGCGCTCGAAGCGCGGGTCGTCGCCGGGCGGCCCGTAGACCGCGTCCACCTCCAGTCCGGACAGGGTCCTGGACTCGCGGTCGCGCTTGTAGGCGGCGTCGTACCGCGCCTGCCAGCGGGCCCTGCCCGCCTCGATCGCGCCCGCCTCGAGCGAGACGCCACTCGTCGCGTGCTGGTCCATACGTCACGTCCCTCCCCCGTCTCAGTTCCCCGAGAAAATACTAGGACGTCCTAATAAATCCACCCATCGGCCCTGGCCGCCTCCGACGCGCCGTTCGAACACGACACCCACCCGCCCTGACCGGGATCGTGACGACCGGCCAGGGCCAGCTGCGGCTCGCGATCTCAGTGGACGCCGACGGGAAGATCGGAGGCCTCCTGTTCACGATCGAGAACCGGCCGGCGCCGACGAGCCGGAAGGAACTCGACCGCAGGCTACGGGCGCTCGCCCCGCAGGTGGGATTCCTGGCGGCGGAGATTCCCCGGGCCGGTGAATCCCCTCAGGCGGACAACGCGATGAAGCACCCGTAAAGGCACTCCTGTCCGGCCTGCTCACGAGAGCGGGCCGGTCAGGGGGTGAAGTCGCCGGCCGCGACACGAAGGGTCCTGAGCAGGTCGAACATCCGCTCAAGGTCCTCGTCGCCGTACATTCCCAGACAGAAACCGGCGTCCAGCAGATCGGCGGTGGCCCGCCGTACGATCTCGCGGCCCTCATCGGTGATCTCGGCGAGCACGCCGCGGCCGTCCCTCGGGTTGCGCATCCGGCGGACCAGTTTGGCTCGCTCCAGGCGGTCCACGGTGTTCGTCACGCTCGTCGGGTGGACCATGAGCCGCTCACCGATCTTCGACAGCGGCAGCGAGCCATCCCGGCTGAACGTGAGCAGCACCAGCGCCTCGTAACGGGCGAAGGTCAAATCGTACGGCTTGAGCAGCGTGTCCAGTTGCGCCAACAGGATCTGATGGGCTCTCATGATCGAAGTGACGGCGGCCATCGCGGACGACGGGCCGAACCTAGCACGCCAGGTTTCCGCGGCGCGCTCGATCGGGTCGAACGGCAGGCCGAGCGGCTTGGCCGAGCCGGACGGCAGTGGGCCTGAGCTGGGCGGGACATTCGGCGAAACGGACACAGCGCTATACGCTATCGCGACGCCGAACATGATCAACCTGGGAACCGAGCGTAACCGGATTCATTCCTTGACCCCAGAACTCCCTCCCCACGGGTCACGCTCCGTTATGGTTGCCACGTCGAAAGGTGAGGCGGCGGCAAACACCGGACGCCACGGGGAACCATGTCTGCTAGGCGCCCCACTGGGAAAGCTCAGTGGGGAAGCCCGACCAGGAAAGTCGAACGCAGGCGTGGCGAGGCCGGCCGGCGGACGGCGTCGGGGGACGCGGTCCGGCGCACGCTGCTCACACAGGCACGGGGGGTTGACTTGATGGGCAGCATGCCTGTCCCGGCGCACCGTACGCGCCGGATATCGCCGTCGGCGTGGCCAGGGGCCGCGCCGTGCTGTGGGTGACCACAGGGGCGTTCCACGCGGAGAGCTGAGACACGGCGCGGTCGTCGCGATGGCCGTGCTGCTCGCGCTCGGACTCATCATCGCGTGGAGCGTCCTCATTCCCGGCTTCATGGACTGGGATGACATGGTCACCGCCGTCATCGGATCGCTTCGGCTGACGGGTCCGGTCGCGGCCATGTTCACCGCATGGGTCGCGCTGCGCAGACGCCGCGCGAACCGCGGCCGTGCACTGACGCCGTGGCGGGCCGCGAAGGCGCCGCTCGGCATTCTCGCGGTCGTCATCTGCTCGTTCGCGGTGACCGTGCTGCTGCTCGGGTTGCGCGCCGCGCTGGCCGACCAGTCGGGCCATCTGCCGATCGGCGGGCTGGCCATGTGCGTGGCCGGCCTGGCGTTGTACGTGATGATCGGCTGGACGGCGGGCTGGGTGCTGCCGTTCGCCGTCACACCCGTGATCGCCGGGATCGGCACCTACGGGCTGTTCACATGGGTGGCGGTCGGCTCGTCCTGGGCGGACCGGCTGACCCCGGCGACACGCAGGCCGTACGACCTGTTCGCCGGGGCCGGCGAGGCGGCGTTCACGGATCAGACGCTCTGGCTCATGGGCCTCAGCACGGCGCTGCTGCTCGGCTGGATCGCCCTGGTGACCAGGCGCATGCTGGCGATGGTCGCCACGGTCATCGCCATGTTGGCCGCGGGCACGGGGGCGGCACGGCTGGTGGCGGAGCCGCGGACGGTGGCCGCCACCGAACGGCTCGCGTCCTCCTGCCAGTCGTGGCCGTTCCCCGTGTGCGTCCGCCCCTCGATGCGGGACGGCCTGACCGAACTGGCCGGGGTGTTCACCATGCTCGCGCGGCGACTGGCCGACACTCCCGCCGCCTTCGACCGGGTCGAGCAGCGGGACCGCGCCGACCACGCCCCGGTTCCTCCCGGCGTGGCGGTCGTGCATCTCGACGATCTCAGCGCCGGGTTCTCCCGGCGGGCGGTGACCGAGTTCCTCGACCGCCTGGCCCGGCCGTGCCCCGGCACGATCTCCAACGGCTACCGGTCCATCGTCGCCTCCTGGCTGCGCGGCGAGCCGCTGCCCGCCGGTCCGCTGCCCGAGCACCGGTACGCCGCCGTGTGGTTCTCCGGCCTGACCGAGGACCAGCGACACAACTGGTTGCGGATGTTCTACTCCGACTTCGCCTCCTGCCGGCTGCAGAGCAGGCACTTCGGCGGCGGCACCCGGCCCGCGGACCCCAACCTGATCAGCTATCCGGTGAATCCGACCCCCGCGTACGCGCCCGCCTATCCCGTCAATCCGAGCTACCACCTGGATCCGGAGCCGGAGCACCACGAGACACCGGGCGCCGCGCTACCGCCCCGGGCCGGCTTATCTCCAGCGCCGACCCCGGCCGCGACCCCCGGGCTCCCCGACTCGCCCGCCCTCCCTCCTTCTCCCGGACCGTCGTCACCCGTCCCCGCTTCGCCCGTCCCCGCTTCGCCCGTGCCCGCGTCACCCGTCCCCGCGTCAGCCGGACCGACGACGACCGCCGCCACCCCTCGCGATCCGGCACCTCGCGATCCGGCTCGGGGCGGGCCCGCGCCCCGCGAGTCCGGGTCACGCCAGTCCGGATCACGCCAGTCTGGATCACGCGAATCGGGACCGCGTGAGCCCCGGCGGCGGGACGGCGACTCCGCACGCAACCCCGGACGGCGCCGCGGCCCCGTCTCGGCACACCGTAGGGACCGCCCCGGCCGCGGCTTCGATCTCCCGGACCGGAGCTCCGGTCGCCGTTCGGATCCCCCCTCGGCGAGCGGAGCGGGCGGGAACGAGGACCGCGGCGAAGGCCCGTACCGCGGGCGGACCCAGCGGGCCTCGCGAGGACCGGAGAGTCCTCCCGGCACAGCTCCCCTACCGGCAGGCACCGGGTCGACAGGGCCCGGGTCGACAGGGCCCGGGTCGACAGGGCCCGGGTCGACAGGGCCCGGACGAACCCGGTCGACCCCTGCTCCCAGCCCCTCCCCTGGCTTCGGGCTGCTGGACGGGCTCGGCGGAGGGGTGCAATCGGCGGAATAGCGGGAAGATTCCCCCCGTGGACCGTCGAACTCCAGCCCGCCGAACTCCAGCCCGCCGAACTCCTGCCGGCCAAACCGGGGCTCGGCAAACCGGGGCCCGCCAGACGCCATCCCCTTCCGCGCAGCCTCCGCAGCCGCCGCAGCCGCCGCCCGGCACCGCCGCCCGGCGTTCCCGCCGGGCCTGGCGGTGGCTGGCCGGCCTCCTCTTCGCGGTCCTCCTCGTCGTGGTCGGCGCGCGGCTCACCTGGTCCTGGCTGGACCCTCTCGGGGAGCGGATCGTCGACCGCAGCGGCCCTGTGCTGCTGCGGTCGATGCAGGATCTGAGTCGTTTCGAGGCCGCGACCGGCGACTTCCAGGTCGTGGTCGACCTGGAGAAGGACGCCGCCTTCCTCCCCGACGCCATCAAGGGCAGCAGGACCCTGTTCATCGGCGCGGGCAGAGTCGACGCCTACGTCGACTTCTCCGGCCTGCCCAAGGGCGCCGTCACGGTCTCTCCTGACCGCTCGGCCGTGACCGTACGACTGCCGCACGCCGAACTGGAGAAGGCCAATCTGGACAACAAGCGGTCGTACGTCTTCGCCCAGCAGCGGGGGCTCTTCGACCGCATCTCCGACCTGCTGTCGTCGTCGCCGCGGGACCAGCAGGAGCTCTACCTGCTGGCCGAGCGGAAGATCTCTGAGGCCGCCGCGGCCAGCGACCTGCGTGACCGGGCCGACAAGAACACCAGGGCCATGCTCGAGGGCATGTTGAAGTCCCTCGGCTTCACGACCGTCGTCATCGACCACGCCGCCAAACCCTGATCTACCTCTCAGCGTGGGCGACGGCGGCGACGAGATCGTCGGCGGCGGTGTAGGGGTCGATCTCCGCGGCCAGCAGACGTTCCGCCAGGGCGTCGAGCCGGTCACCGTGGAGTCCGGAGAACCGGGACCGGAGCCGGGCCAGCGCGATGGCCTCGATCTCGTCCCTCGCGCGGGCCAGTCGGCGGCGGCGCGCCTCGCCGGACTCCTCCAGGTACGCCAGGTGCCCGTCCAGCGCGGTCGACAGTTCGTCGGCGCCCTCGCCCCTGACGGCGACGGTGGTCACGACAGGGGGCCGCCACGGCGCCGTCGCGAGGCTCACCGTGTTCCGCAGTTCGCGTACGGTCGCCCGAGCGCCCTCGCGATCGGCCTTGTTGACCACGAACACGTCCGCGATCTCCAAGATGCCCGCCTTGGCGGCCTGCACGCCGTCCCCCATGCCGGGAGCGAGCAGCACGACGGTGGTGTCGGCCAGTTTGGCGATGTCCACCTCGGCCTGACCCACCCCGACCGTCTCGACCAGGATCACGTCGCACCCGGCCGCCTCCAGCACCCGAAGCGCCTGCGGCGTGGCCCAGGCCAGCCCGCCGAGGTGACCCCGGCTGGACATACTGCGGATGAAGACGTCCGGATCGGTCGCGTGCTCCTGCATCCGTACGCGGTCGCCGAGCAGGGCCCCTCCGGTGAACGGGCTGGACGGGTCCACCGCCAGCACGCCCACCCGGGCGTCGCGGCCGCGCAACGTCCGGATGAGCATGCTCGTGGTCGTGGACTTGCCCACGCCGGGAGCGCCGGTCAGGCCGATCACCCACGCCCGGTACGGCTCGCGCGTCCCGGTGGCCAGCTCGGCCATGACCTCGCGCAGGGCCGTACCCGCGTCCGGCGCGCGATCGGGACCGGCGACGGCGTTCTCGATCAGCGAGATCAGCCGCGCGACGGCCCGCGGCCGGCCCAGCATCGCCTCGGCCGCGAGCTTCCGGCTCCCCGCGTTCGACCCGTCCACGACCGGGTCATTCCCATGGAGCCGGATCACCACTACCGGGAGGGCACGCGAATGATCAGGGCGTCGCCCTGGCCGCCGCCGCCGCACAGGCCGGCCGCGCCGAGACCACCGCCGCGGCGCCGGAGCTCGTGCGCCAGCGTCAGCACGATGCGGGCGCCGGACGCGCCGATCGGGTGGCCGAGAGCGAGGCCGCCGCCGTTCACGTTGACCTTGTCGAGATCGATCCCCAGCTCCTTGACGGACTGCAGCACGACCTGCGCGAACGCCTCGTTGATCTCCACCAGGTCGAGATCGCCCGTCGTGCGGCCCTCCTTGGCCAGGGCGTGCTTGATCGCGTTGGCGGGCTGCGACTGCAGCGAGTTGTCCGGGCCGGCCACGTTTCCGTGCGCGCCGATCTCGGCCAGCCACTCCAGGCCCAGCTCCTCGGCCTTGGCCCGGGACATGACCACCACGGCCACGGCGCCGTCGGAGATCTGCGAGGAGGACCCGGCCGTGATCGTGCCGTCCTTGGTGAACGCGGGGCGCAGCTTGGCCAGGGTCTCGACGGTGGTGTCCGGTCGGATGCCCTCGTCAGCGGTGACCGTGACCGGCTCCCGCTTCCCGGGCGCGGGCACGGGGACGATCTCGTCGTCGAACAGGCCCTTCTCGGTCGCCTCGGCGGCGAGCCGGTGCGACCTGGCCGAGTACTCGTCCTGTTCCTCGCGGGTCAGGCCCAGTCGCGCGTTGTGCCACTCGGTGGACTCTCCCATCGCGACCTGGTCGAACGCGTCGGTGAGCCCGTCGAAGGCCATCGAGTCCAGCACGCCGGCGTTGCCGTACTTGACGCCCTTGCGCAGGCCGGGCAGCAGGTGCGGGGCGTTGGTCATCGACTCCATGCCACCGGCGACGACGATGTCGAACTCCCCGGCGCGGATGAGCTGGTCGGCCAGCGCGATCGCGTCCAGGCCGGACAGGCAGACCTTGTTGATCGTCAGGGACGGGACCGACATGGGGATGCCCGCGTGCACCGCGGCCTGCCGGGACGGGAGCTGCCCAGAGCCTGCCTGGAGCACCTGTCCCATGATCACATATTGCACCTGGTCGGGTGTGACGCCTGCCCGCGACAGGGCGGCCTTGATGGCGATGCCGCCGAGTTCGGCGGCGGACAGGCCGGAGAGCGAGCCCAGCAGCCGTCCAATTGGCGTACGAGCTCCGGCGACGATGACGGAACCAGACATCGGGACCTCCATGACGAGGATCAGGGCGACCGTGTCACGATACCCAGGGAGTATTCGGGCGGCCCGCGGCAGCCCGGCCCGATCATGCGCGAATGGAGAGACATGCTGCTCAGGATCGATCACGTCGGCATCGCGTGCCATGACCTCGAAGAGAAAATCGAGTTCTACGAGTCCACGTTCGGGCTGACGGTGGTGAGCCGGGAGATCAACGAGGAGCAGGGGGTCCGCGAGGCCATGCTGCACGTGGCGGACGGCGCGCAGGGCGCCTCGTACGTCCAGCTGATGGAGCCGCTGCACCCCGACACGGTGGTGGGGAAGTTCCTCGCCAAGCGGGGCGAAGGCGTGCACCATATCGGGTACGGCGTCGCGGACGTCGCCAAGGCCCTTGAGGAGGTCGGCGCGAAGGGCGTCAGGCTGATCGACGAGCGACCCCGGCATGGGTCGATGGGGGCATCGATCGCGTTTCTGCACCCCAAGGACGTGGGCGGAGTCCTTACGGAACTTGTGCAGACAGCCCGGCACTGACTCGAACCTGTAACACGTAACGCAAGAAACGTTCATACGTAACAACTCGCGCAGAAAGTCGGAGGGAGCCTCCAATCCCGCAGCACCGGAGTACGCTGGCGTATCACCGGACGTGGGTGCTCATAGGCTCCCCCGCCTCGGATATCCACCTCCCGTCCGGCCCTCTGTAGCCGTCTCGACAACCCAGGATCGAGCCCCATGCAGTCCGACATCGACGCCCAGCTCAACAACTTCTTCGAAGACGCCCCTTCTCGCGAATTCGACGTGGTGCTCCGGGGCTATGACCGGCACCAGGTCCACGACCACCTGAAGACAATCGACACCGACCTGCGTCAGGCCAAGGAGCAGGTCGGCACCCTTCAGCGGGAGCTGTCCGAAACGAAGCGCCAGCTCCAGGAGCAGGAGCGCCCGACCTACTCGGGACTGGGCGCCCGGATTGAGCAGCTGCTGCGGTTGGCGGAGGAGCAGGCCACCGAGCTCGTGCAGGCGGCCAGGTCCGAGGCGAACGAGATCCGGGCCGCGGCCAAGGTGGACGCCGCCGACCTGCGGGCCGCCGCGGAGAACGAGGCGGCGGAGAAGCGGGCGCTCGCCGCCCGCGAGGTCGACGAGATGCGGACCAGCGCGGACCGCGACGCCGAGGAGATCCGCTCGACCGCGAGGCGTGAGGCCGACGAACTGACCGCCACCACCGAGCGCGAGGTCGCCAAGATCCGCGCCACCGCCGACCACGAGGTCGCGGAGAAGCGGGCCGACGCCGAGCGGGAGATCGCCAAGCTGCGCACCACGACGGAGCGCGAGGTCGCCCAGCTGCGGGCCTCCACCAAGCGCGAGCGCGACGAGGTCCTCACCACGGCCAAGCGGCAGGCCGACGAGATGCGGGCCCAGGCGCAGCGGATCCTGGAGGAGTCCGAGGCCAAGCGGGCGCAGGACGAGGCGGAGTTCGAGATCCAGCTCGCCGCCCGCCGCGAGGAGGCCGAGCGCCAGGAGGCCGAGCGCCACGCCACCGCCCAGGCCAACACCCAGAAGCTGGTCGCCGAGGCGGAGCAGCGGGCCGCCACCGCCGAGCAGCGCGCGGCCAAGGCCACCCAGCAGGCCGAGCAGACCCGCCGCGAGGCCGACACCCACGCCAAGCAGCTGCTCGCCAACGCGCGCAAGAACGCGGATCAGCTCGTCGCCGAGGCGAAGGCGAGCGCCGAGTCGATCGTGACCGACTCCAAGAACGAGGCCGAGCGCACCCGCACCTCGATGCAGCGTCAGGTGGACGAGCTCACCCGTCAGCGCGACAGCATCACCAGCCACCTCGCCCAGCTCCGGCAGCTGCTCGGCGGCGCCCCGCTGCCCGGCATGGACTCCGAGCCGGCTCCCGTCGCGGCCGCCCCGGCCAAGCCGGCCCTGTCGGCCGCGCCGTCCGTCAGCGAGACGCCGTCCGTGTCGTCGGCCCCGGCGCCCGCACCGGCCGCCAAGAGCGACGACGACTCGGAGTGGTGGCAGGAGTAACCGCCGCGCCGAAGCGGCAGGTGGAAAATTCGTGACGGCTGACTGAGCA
Organism: Sphaerimonospora thailandensis; assembly: GCF_016863115.1. Classification (GTDB taxonomy): domain Bacteria; phylum Actinomycetota; class Actinomycetes; order Streptosporangiales; family Streptosporangiaceae; genus Sphaerimonospora; species Sphaerimonospora cavernae. Next base: position 47,926 of record NZ_BOOG01000023.1, on the reverse strand, counting down.
GGGCCCGGCGGACATCATCGCCGGGCCCTGCTTCATCGTTGGATCGTGACATCCTCGGGGTGACGACGCCGGCGGTCCGGGATCAGACCGTGGCGGGATCAGACAGTGGTGGGATCAGACAGTGGTGGGCAGTGGGACCGCCGCCGGGTTCACCCGCTTGACGATCTCGTTGAGCACGATCCGCACGTACGGCTCACCGACCCACAGATGCTTGGCCCCCTCGACCCCGACGACCTCCGCCTGCGGCACCCGCGCGAAGCGCGGTGCGGCCTCCGTCGGCCGCAGGTAGTCGTCGAACTCGGGCACCAGCGCGACCATCGGTCGGCCGAAGGCCGCCCAGGCGTCGAGATCCTCGTCGGTCGCCCGGTGCAGCGGAGGCGAGAGCAGGATGGCGCCGGCCACGATCGGGTCGCGTCCCCACTTCAGGGCCAGCTCGGTGCCGAACGACCAGCCCACCAGCCACGGGTTCGGCAGATCGTGGAAGTCGACGTACTCCAGGGCCGCGGCCACGTCCCACCGCTCGCCCTCCCCCTCGGCGAAGGACCCCTGCGAGGTCCCGCGCTCGGAGGTCGTGCCCCGCGTGTTGAAGCGGAGCACGGCCAGATCGGCCAGCGCCGGCAGGCGGTAGGACGCCTTGCGCAGCACATGGCTGTCCATCATGCCGCCGTGCGTGGGCAGCGGGTGCAGACAGACCAGCGTCGCGACCGGCGGCCGGCTCGCCGGCAGCGCCAGCTCGCCGACCAGCGTCAGCCCGTCGGCCGTGTGCAGTTCGATGTTCTCCCGCCGAGCCGCCAGCACCGTGGACGCTCTGATGTCCGTACCCACGCGAACCCCTTGCTTGATGTTCCTGTGATTACCGGCTGACTGCTCAGTAACGGCGACGCCCCGGGCCCCGGTTGGTCCGGTTCCGCCAGCAGGCGGTGTGCCAGTGCCGTCGCTCCTCCTCGCCGCCCGGCCAGGCGGGCCAGCTCACGATGTGCGGCAGACCGGGCCGGAGCTCCTGCTCACATCCAGGGCAGCGATAGGTCCTGGCCGGAGCGGCGCCCGGCACGTCCCGTACGACCCAGTCCCCGTCGGACGCGGACTCGATCCGGTCCACTCCCGGAACCGAGGTTATCGGCCGTACGGCACCGCGCCCGTCCGGGCGCTGGAACGGGTCACGGCGTCTGGCACGGCGGGGGCTCATGGCAACTAACGGTCCTCGGGTGAGCTTCATGTGCGGGGGGGGCAACGGCGGATCGATCCTCATTGTTCCGGTCCTCATTCTTACAGGGGGTCCCCGTCGAAGCGCCCAGAGGTATGTATAAGGTATGCCTAACCTAAGATATTGATCGGCGGGCCCAGCCGACGCTCTCCCTCCGAGAGGCAAGGACGATGATGCGACGTTTGAAGCGACTGGCTCCGGTGGTGGCGGGAATCGCCGCGCTCACCATGCTGGCGGCGGCCTGCGGGAACGACTCTTCGGAGTCGGACGCCGGCACGCTAACGCTGTACAACGCCCAGCACGACGACCTCGTGGCGGCCATGGTGGCGGGCTTCACCAAGGAGACCGGCATCAAGGTCGACATCCGCTCCGGCAAGGACTTCGAGTTGGCGAACCAGCTCGTCCAGGAAGGGGACGCCTCACCCGCCGACGTGTTCCTGACCGAGAACTCCCCCGCCATGACGCTGGTGGACGGCAACGGGAGGTTCGCGAAGGTCGACGACGAGACCGTGGCCCAGGTGCCCGCCCAATATGTCCCGTCGAGTCATAACTGGGTGGGGTTCGCCGCCCGGGCGACCGTGCTCGCGTACAACTCCAAGGCACTGACTCCCGACCGGCTCCCCGAATCGATCATGGATGTCGCCAAGCCGGAGTGGCAGGGCAAGGTCGGCGTCGCGGCCGGCGGCGCCGACTTCCAGGCGATCGTCAGCGCGGTCGTCGCCGTGAAGGGGGAGCAGGCGGCGGCGGATTGGCTCAAGGGCCTGAAGGCCAACGCGAAGATCTACCAGGGCAACGGCGCCGTCATGAAAGCGGTCAACGCCGGCGAGATCCAGGCCGGGGTGATCTATCACTACTACTGGTACAAGGACCGGGCGGAGTCCGGGGCGAACAGCGCCGACACCGAGCTGAAGTTCTTCGACGGCAAGGACCCCGGAGCGTTCGTGAGCATCTCCGGCGCGGGCGTGCTGAAGTCGAGCAAGCACCAGGCGCAGGCCCAGCAGCTGGTGAAGTATCTCACCGGCGAGAACGGCCAGCGGATCCTGTCCGACAGCAAGGCACTGGAATACAGCATCGCCAGCGGAGTGCCCGCCAACCCCGCGCTCAAGCCGCTCAGCGAGCTCGACCCGCCCGCCATCGACGTGGCCACCCTCAACGGCCCCAAGGTGGTCGAGTTGATGCAGCAGGCCGGGCTGCTCTAAGGCTTCGGGTTCCAGATGCGCCACGCACCCGTCCGGCCCTCCCCAGAGCGCGCCCCCCGCGGCGTCAACGGGGAGAGCCCCGCCGTACGCTTTCCCGACATGAAGCGCATGAAGCGCAGAACGGGGACAGGCCGGACGGAGCGGTCCTACCCGCCGCTGATGCTGGCCGCCGCCGTGTCCGTGTCGCTGATCGCGCTGATCCCGCTGTGCTTCGTCGTCGGTTACTCGGCGAGCATCGGCCCGACGGAGGCGGCCCGGCTCGTCTTCCGGCCGCGCACAGGGGAACTGCTGTGGAACACCGTCCGGCTCGCGGCCGGCTGCGTGCTGCTCTGCGCGGTGATCGGAGTGAGCGCGGCCTGGCTGGTCGAGCGGTCCGCACTCCCCGGCCTCCGGGTGTGGAACGTGCTGCTGGTGGCCCCGCTGGCCATCCCCGCGTTCGTCAACAGCTTCGGCTGGGTGTCGCTCATGCCCGGGGCCACCGGATATGGCGGCGCCCTGCTCATCGTCACACTCTCGTACTTCCCGCTGGTCTACCTCCCGGTCGCCGCCGCGCTGCGCGGTCTCGACCCGGCGCTGGAGGAGTCCGCACACGCGCTCGGGCACTCCCCCTGGCGGACCTTCCTGCGGGTCGTCCTGCCCCAGTTGCGGCCCGCCCTGCTCGGCGGCTCGCTGCTGATCAGCCTGCACCTGCTGGCGGAGTTCGGAGCGCTGCAGATGCTGCGCTTCCCCACCTTCACAACGGCGATCTACGACCAGTACCAGTCGACGTTCAACGGTCCCGCCGCCAACATGCTCGCGGGGGTGCTGGTGGTGCTGTGCCTGCTGCTCCTCCTGGCCGAACTGAGACTGCGCGGGCGGGCCCGCTACGCGCGTCTGGGGGCCGGATCGGCCCGCCCCTCCCCGCGGACGCGGCTCGGCCGCGGCACCGCTCCCGTACTGCTCGGCCTGGGCGTGCTGATCGCGCTCGCGCTCGGCGTACCGCTGGGCAGCCTGGGCTACTGGCTGACGATGGGAACCTCGTCGGCCTTCCCGGTCGGGATGCTGGTCACGACCACGCTGACCTCGGTCGGGCTGGGAGCGGCCGGCGCGATCCTCACCACGGTCATCGCGCTGCCGGTGGCCTGGCTGTGCGTCCGCCGGCCCGGCCGGCTCAGTGTGATCCTGGAGCGCAGCACCTACTTCGGCAACGCGCTGCCCGGCATCGTCGTGGCGCTCGCGCTGGTGACGATCGCGATCCGGCTCACCCCCGCGCTCTACCAGACGACGGCGCTGCTGCTGACGGCCTACGCGATCCTGTTCCTGCCCCGGACCATGGTGAACGTCCGGTCCGCGCTGGCCCAGGCGCCCCCGGTGCTCGAGGACGTCGCGCACGCCCTCGGCGCCGGGCGGTCGGCCACCTTCCGGCGGGTCACACTGCGGCTGATCGCCCCGGGCCTGGGCGCGGGAACCGCCCTGGTCTTCATCGCCATCGTCACCGAACTGACGGCCACGCTGCTGCTCGCGCCCATCGGCACGCACACGCTCGCGACCCAGTTCTGGAGCCACAGCGACAGCATCGCCTACGCCGCCTCCGCTCCCTACGCGGCGCTCATGGTGCTGATCTCGGCACCGGCCACCTACCTGCTCACCCGAGAGGCGAGGAAAGGAGCGCGTGCATGACAGCGCTGACCATCATCGGGGTCACCAAGTCTTTCGGGACCACATCCGTGCTCGAAGGAATCGACCTGCACGTCCCCGCTGGGAGCCTCACCGCCGTGCTCGGCCCCTCGGGCTGCGGGAAGACCACCCTGCTGCGGCTGATCGCCGGCTTCGCCGATCCGGACGCCGGCGCCATCGCCATCGGCGACCAGACGGTGTTCGCCCCGGGAAGGTCGGTCCCGCCACAGCGGCGGCGGGTGGGCTATGTGGCCCAGGAGGGCGCCCTGTTCCCGCACCTTTCCGTGGCCGCCAACATCACCTTCGGGCTGTCCCGCTCCGCACGCAGGGCGGGTGAGCGCGTGCCAGAGCTGCTCGACCTGGTCGGCCTGGACCGGCGGCTCGCCACCCGGTTCCCGCACGAGCTCTCCGGCGGTCAGCAGCAGCGGGTCGCGCTGGCCCGGGCGCTGGCCCCCGGGCCCTCGGTCGTCCTCCTCGACGAGCCCTTCTCCTCCCTGGACGCGGGCCTGCGCGAGGGGACCCGGCGGGCCGTGGTCCAGGCGCTCCGCGAGATCTCGGCCACCGCCGTGCTGGTCACCCACGATCAGGCCGAGGCGTTGTCGCTGGCCGACCAGGTGGCCGTGATGCGGCAGGGCCGTCTCATCCAGCTCGACGCCCCGGCGAAGCTCTACAGGTACCCGTGCGACACCGGGGTCGCCGGCTTCGTCGGAGAGTCCGTGCTCCTCCCGGCGGACCTGCGGGACGGCGAAGCCGAATGCGCTCTCGGCGTCCTCCCGCTCCGCGACTCGGACGATGCCGCCGAAGCGTCGGCGCAGCCGCGGCGCGGCGCGGTGCTGATCCGTCCGGAGCAGATCCGGCTGCATCCCTTCGCCGACGCCGCCGGAGTCGGGGCGCAGGTCGCCGACGTCAGCTTCTTCGGCCACGACGCCGCCGTCCGGCTGGACCTCCTGCCGGACGGGCCGCGGGTCACCGCCCGGGTCCTGGGCCAGGACCTGCCGGTGCCCGGCGAGCTGGTCCGGCTCACCGTCACCGGCGACGTGCTGGCCTACCCGGCCGACCGGATGCTCGGCACCCCGGCGGTCACGAGCTGATCCAGCAGGGGCGCGGGTGCGAAGGCGGGGTCGCGATATTCGGCGTAGAGCGCACGTAGGCCGTCCCTGACCTTCGCCAGGCCGATCTCGTCCAGCATCTCGAACGGCCCGGCCGGGTAGCCGCAACCGAGCCGCATCGCCTCGTCGATGTCGGCCGCGGTCGCGTACCCGCACTCCAGCATCCGCACCGCGTCGTTCAAGTACGGGTAGAGCAGCGCGTCGACCACGAGCCCCGCCCGGTCGGCGCAACGCACCGGGGTACGCCCCAGCACGGTCACGAGATCGCACGCCGCGGTCACCGCCTCCGCGGAGGTGAGCACGGTCGACACCACCTCGGCCACGCTCTCGCCCACGAGGTGCAGGCCCACGAGCCGATCGGGACGCGGGAGCCGTACGGCGAACTCGACGACGGGGGCGTCCGACAGCGCGACGACGAGGTCGGCATCGGCCACCGGGCCGATGTCGGACGCCTCGGCGAGCACGGCCTTGAACCCGGCGGTGTCGAGACCGGCGGCGAATGACGCCGCGGCCGGCCCGTCGCCGACGACGCCGACCAGCGAGATCGCCGGCTTCGACAGCGCCTCGGGGGCGGGAGCCGTACCCTCGCCGGCGTGGGAGTGGAACCCCCGCCCGGTCTTGCGGCCCAGCAGCCCGGCGGTCACGAGCTCGCGGAGGATCGGCGCGGGCGCGTGACGGCGGTCGCGGCTCTCCCGGAACAGCACCTCGCACACCTCGTAGGAGGTGTCCAGGCCGATCAGGTCGAGCAGCGTGAACGGCCCCATCGGCAGGCCCACGCCCAGCTTCATCGCCGTGTCGATGTCGTCCCGGTCGGCCAGCCCGGACTGGAGCAGATGACACGCGTGGTTGAGGTAGCCGAGCAGCAGCCGGTTGACGACGAACCCGGCCCGGTCGCCCGCGACGACGGGCGTCTTGCCGAGCCGCCGGGCGAGCTCCGCGATCTCGGCGGGCAGCCCCTCCTCGGTGACGACGGTCTTGATCACCTCGACCAGCCGCATGACCGGCGCCGGGTTGAAGAAGTGCATGCCGATCACCTGCCCGGGGCGGGAGGTGGTGGCGGCGATCGCGGTCACCGACAGGGAGGACGTGTTGGTCGCCAGCACCGCCGACGGCTTGCAGATGCGGTCGAGGTCGGCGAACAGATCGCGCTTGAACTCCATGATCTCCGGGATGGCCTCGACCACGAGGTCGGCGTCGGCCAGATCCTCACGGGAGGTGGTGAGGGCGATCCGCTCGAGGACCTCCCGCTGCTGCTCGGCGGTCATCCTGCCCCGGGCGACGGCCCGGCCCGTCGAGCTCTCCAGATGGCCGCGGCCTCTGGACAGCGCGTTCTCGTCGGCCTCGACGCCGATCACGCGCAGCCCGGCACGGGCGAACACCTCCGCGATCCCGGCGCCCATCGTCCCGAGCCCGACGACTCCGACCGTCTCGAACGTCCGTGTCATGCCAGTCAGTCTCGCAGAGCACCCCCCGGCGCCCGTAACCCAGGTAGTGTTGGCGCTCATGCGGCTGGTCATCGCTCGGTGCAGCGTGGATTACGTGGGAAGGCTGACGGCCCATCTACCGATGGCGCCCCGACTGATCCTGATAAAAGCGGACGGATCGGTCAGTGTGCATGCCGACGACCGGGCGTACAAGCCGCTCAACTGGATGAGCCCGCCCTGCAAGCTCCGCGAGGAGGCCATCGACGGCGTGCTCACGTGGTCTGTCGTGCACAGCAAGTCCGGCGAGAAGCTCGTGCTGACCATCGAGGAGATCCTGCACGACTACAGCCACGAGCTGGGCGTCGACCCCGGGCTGCGGAAGGACGGCGTCGAAGCGCATCTGCAGGAACTCCTCGCCGAGCACATCACCACGCTCGGCGACGGCTGGACGCTGATCCGCCGGGAGTACATGACGGCGATCGGGCCGGTGGACATCCTGTGCCGCGACGAGCTCGGCGGCACCGTCGCCGTCGAAATCAAACGGCGTGGCGAGATCGACGGTGTTGAGCAGTTGACCCGCTATCTGGAGTTGCTCAACCGCGATCCCCGCCTGGCCCCGGTCAAGGGGATCTTCGCCGCGCAGGAGATCAGGCCGCAGGCCCGCGTCCTCGCCGCCGACCGGGACATCGACTGCGTCATCCTCGACTACGACGCCCTGCGCGGCATCGAGCGCACCGACACCCTGTTCTAAGGCGTTCCAGGGACACGGCCTAAGCCCTTGATGGGCGTTTCGGCGTACGTCAAACGGCCGAGGACGGCCGAGGGCGCTGTCCACCGGTCGGAGGACATCGAGGTTCATTCCGCCGGTGGTGTCGCGGGAGCCGTACGGCGTGGACGCTTGAGGCATGACAAACGCGATTGAAGTGCGCGGCCTGACGAAGCGGTACGGCGACGTCCAAGCGGTCGCGGGCCTCGACCTGGACATCAGGCAGGGCGAGGTGTTCGCCATCCTCGGCCCGAACGGCGCGGGCAAGTCGACGACGGTGGAGATCCTCGAGGGGTACCGCTCCCGCGACTCGGGTGAGGTCAGCGTGCTCGGCGTGGACCCGGCCCGGCCGACCAGGCAGTGGCGGTCGCGGGTCGGCATCGTCCTGCAGACGGCCAACGACGCGGCCGAGTTGACCGTCCGGGAGACCGTACGGCATTTCGCCGGCTATTACCCCAATCCGCACGATCCGGACGAGGTCATCGAGAGGGTCGGGCTCACCGCGAAGGCCGGCAAGCGGGTACGCCAGCTGTCCGGAGGTCAGCGCAGGCGGGTGGACGTCGCGCTCGGCATCGTCGGCTCCCCCGAGCTGCTGTTCCTCGACGAGCCGACCACCGGTTTCGACCCGGAGGCGCGGCGGCAGTTCTGGGAGCTGATCGAGGGCCTGGCGCACGACGGCACGACGATCGTGTTGACCACGCACTATCTGGACGAGGCCGAGGCGCTCGCCGACCGGGTCGCGGTCGTCGCGCGAGGCCGGATCGTCGCCGAGGGCACGCCCGCGACGCTGGGCGGCCGGGAGGCCGCCAAGGCCCGGGTGACCTGGGCCGACGGCTCGGTGGAGACCGACACCCCGACCAGGACCGTGCTGGAGCTCTCCCGGCGGTTCGGCGGCGAGGTCCCCGGCCTCACCGTCACCCGCCCGACGCTGGAGGACATCTACCTGCGGCTCATCGAGCCCTCCGCCAACTGACCCGAAATCTTCTCGTCCCGATTGCTGAGGCCCCCCATGACCAGAACCGCCACCGCCGTCACCCGTACGGCGGCCGCCGACCGCCCGATGCCGTCCGTCCTGAGACTCGGCCTGGCCCGCGGCGCCCTCGAGAACAAGATGTTCTTCCGCGAGAAGGACGCCGTCATCTTCACCTTCTCCTTCCCGATCATCCTCCTCGTGCTGTTCGGATCGATCTTCTCCGGCAGCATGGAGGGGACCGGGATCACGGTCTCCCAGCTCTACACCGCGGGCCTGATCGGCGCCGGCGTGATGGGCGCCGGTTTCCAGAACCTCGGCATCGGCATCGCCGGCGACCGCGAGGACGGCACGCTCAAGCGGCTGGCGGGCACGCCCATGCCGCGTGCCGCCTACTTCATCGGCAAAGTCATCAACGTGCTGGTCATCGCGCTGCTCGAGACCGTGATCCTGCTCGCCATCGGCGTCTTTCTGTACGACCTGGACCTGCCGTCGAAGGCGTCGAGCTGGGTGACGTTCTCCTGGGTGTTCCTGCTCGGCGTGTCGGGGGCGGCCCTGCTCGGCGTCGCGGCGAGCAGCCTGCCGCGTTCGGCCAAGAGCGCGGCCGCTGTGATCAGCATGCCGTTCGTGGTGCTGCAGTTCATCTCGGGGGTCTTCATCCCGTTCACCCAGATGCCCGAGTGGCTGATCAACATCGCGTCGATCTTCCCGCTGAAGTGGATGTGCCAGGGCTTCCGGTCGGTGTTCCTGGGCGATGCGGGGGCCGCCCTGGAGCTGACGAAGTCGTACGAACTGGATCGCGTAGCCTTGATCCTCGCCGCCTGGCTCATCGGAGGTCTCGTACTGTGCCTGACGACGTTCCGCTGGAAGGGCCGTCGCGACGGATGACTCCGTACGGCACGGCGGACAGCGAGCCGGGCGCCGAAGCGTCCGGCTCGCACGCGTGGCAGGCCTCGCGCGGGTGGGAGGCGCTCTTCGCCGTCGCCCTGGCCGTGGCGATCTTCTCCGTGATCCTGGACTCTGACGTCCCGGCCTGGGCCAGGGCGACCACGATCACACTGCTGCTCCTGTGCACCATCGCCTATCTGCTGCTCGGCCGTCCCGCGATCAGGGAGGGCGACGACGACGACAGCGGGCGGAGCCTCCTCTACTGGGCGCTGATCCTCCTGGCCTTCGTCCCGGCCTCGGTCATCTCCCAGCCCGCTTCGTTCACGCTGTTCGCCCTCTGCCCGCAGGCGTTCATGATGCTGCGCCTGCGCACCGCGGTCATCGCGGTGCTCCTGCTCAACTTCGCGCCCGGGGTGCAGTTCGCGGTCCGGGGGGAGACGAGCGTGACGGAGCTGGCGATCTTCGTGGTGACGGCGGCGATCGGCGCCACGTTCGCGCTGATCTTCGGCCCGTGGATCGTCCGGATCATCAAGCAGAGCGCGGAACGCGCCCATCTGATCGAGGAGCTCAGGGCGAGCCGGATCGAGGTGGCCCGGCTGTCGGCCGAACGCGGCGCACTGGCCGAACGCGCACGGCTGGCCGGGGAGATCCACGACACCCTCGCCCAGGGCTTCACCAGCATCATCATGCTCATCCAGGCCGCCGAGGCCCAGGCGGACCCGTCACGTCACCTGGCACTGGCCGTGCGGACCGCCCGGGAGAATCTGGCCGAGGCCCGTGCCCTGATCGCGGAGCTCGCTCCCGTGCCGCTCGACGGGTCCTCACTGGAGGAGGCGCTGCGGCGGGTCACCGGGAGGCTCGGCGAGGAGCTGGGCATCAACACCTCCTTCACGGTCGAGGGCGCCTCCGTGCCGTTGTCGCCGAGCACCGAGGTCGTGTTCATCAGGGCCGCCCAGGAAGGCCTGGCGAACGTGCGCAAGCACGCGACGGCCTCGTCGGTCGCGGTGTCCCTGCGGTACGGCGAGGCCGGTGCGACGCTGACGGTGCACGACAACGGTGTGGGCTTCCACGCCGGCGACGACGCTCAGGGATTCGGCCTGCGGTCGATGCGCACCCGGGTCGAGCAGGAAGGCGGCACGTTCGCCATCGAGTCGTCCCCCGGCCGGGGCGCCGTCCTCACCGTCACCATGCGCCGCAAAACTGGAGTGTGATCTTGCCGTGATTCGTCTGCTGATCGTGGACGACCACCCCGTCGTACGGGAGGGTCTGCGGGGCATGCTGGAGTCCGATCCGGATGTCACCGTCGTCGGCGAGGCCGGGTCCGGCGACGAGGCGGTGGCCTTCGCCGCCGTACTGACGCCCGACGTGATCCTGATGGATCTCAGGATGCCCGGCGGGGACGGCGTGGCGGCGACCAGGCGGATCCTGGCCGACCGGCCGGCGAGCCGCATCATCGTGCTGACGACGTACGAGACCGACCAGGACATCGTGCGGGCCGTCGAGGCGGGCGCGACGGGCTACCTGCTGAAGGACACCTCCCGGGCGGACCTGCTGGCCGCCATCGCCTCGGCCGCGCGCGGCGAGACCGTGCTGTCCCCCTCCGTGGCCACCAAGCTGGTCACCCACCTGCGCAGCCCCGTCACGGGGTCGCTGTCCAAGCGCGAGACGGAGGTGCTGGCGCTCGTCGCCCGGGGGCTGACCAACGCCGACATCGGCAAGGCGCTCTTCATCAGTGAGACCACCGTCAAGACGCATCTGCTGCGGATCTTCACCAAGCTGAGTGTTTCAGACCGCACCGCCGCCGTCACGACCGCCCTGGAACGAGGCCTGCTGCGGTAGCAGAGTGTCAACTTGACCGCGCTGTCAACCCTTTCGGCGTCTTTGGCATGACTGGAAAGTACGGATTTGCCGATACTTCCATAAAAAGGATCTTGGGGTCATAATGATGTACTTGGGGGGGTCCTGACATGATGAGGTGAACAAGTGGCGGGGCGTGAATATCGGGGGATGACGGCGGAGCAGAGGCTCGCCGATCGAAGGGAGAGGCTGATCACGGCGGCGTACACATTGTTCGCTCAGCCGGGTTTCCATGACACGACCATCGAACGGCTCTGCTCCACGGCCCGCATCTCGAACCGCGCCTTCTACGAGTGCTTCACCAATCGCGACGAGCTGATGTGCGCGGTCTACGAGCGCTGTGTCGAGGAGACCCTGGACGCGGTGAGCCGGGCAGTCGAGAAGGCGGCCCCCACCCTGAACGACCGGATATTGGCGGGGGTAGGGGAATACATCCGGTTCGTCACCATGGACGTACGGCGGGCGCGACTCATGCACCTCGAGGTACGCCGCGCCGGCGACGTCCTCAGCAGCGCGCGGCAACTCGCGGTGAAAGGGTTCAGCCAGGTCATCCAGAACGCGGTGGGCGACGTGCCGCACGCCCTGCCCCCGGACCTGCACCTGCTCTCGCTCGGCCTGACGGGAGCGATCACCGAGTTACTGATCGAGTGGGTGCTCGCCGACCCGGCACCTCCCGTCGACGGGCTGATCGAGACGGCCACCCACGTCTTCCACCGCTCGCTCCAACCGGAGACCTGAGAATACGGCCCGGCCCGGAGCCCCCTCTCCTGCCGATGTTCCTCCGGGCGCCGGCTCCCGCAACCCGAACGGTCGGAGAATCTCAGATCCAGCCCATCTCCCGGGCGGCGCGGATCGCGGTGATCCGGTTCCCCGCACCCAGCTTGCTGATCGCGTTGGACAGATAGTTGCGCACGGTGCCCTCGGAGAGGTGCAGGGTCGCGGCGATCCTGGCGATCGGTGCGCCCTCGGCCGCCAGCGCGAGCGCGTCGCGCTCGCGCTGGGTCAGCGGGCACTCCCCCGCCGTCATGGCCGCCGCCGCCATCTCCGGGTCGAGATAGCGACTGCCCGCGTGCACCTTCCGGATCGCCGTCGCCAGCTCGTCGGCGGACGCGTCCTTGGGGATGAAGCCGCGCACCCCGGCCGCGAGGGCGCGCCGCAGATATCCGGGTCGGGCGAAGCTGGTCAGGATCAGCATGGCCCGCCCGGGCAGGCTCTCCGCCACGGACAGCCCGTTCATGCCCGGCATCTCGACGTCCAGCACGATCACGTCCGGTTCGTGCTCCCGTACGGCCTGCGCGACCTCGTCCCCCCGCCCGACCTGTGCGACGACCTCGATGTCCGGTTCGAGCCCGAGGAGCGTGGCGATCGCCACCCGGATCAGCCGCTCGTCGTCGGCCAGCAGGACCCGGATCACGTCGTCACCTCGACCTGCTCGCCGCCCTTGGCACGTTCGACTGCGCCGGCGGACGCGACGGGCAGCGGGGCGACCGCGCGCAGTGTGAACTCCCCCGATCCGGTCGGCTGCGCGGTCAGCGTCCCGCCGATCTCCGCCATCCGCTCGGTCAGCCCGGCCAGGCCGTTCCCCCCGCCGTCCGCATCCCTGGAAGCGACCGGGGCGACCCCGTCGTTGCGCACCTCGAGCACCGCCTCCTTTTCGGAATGCCGCAGCACGATGTCGCATCGGGAGGCCGAGCTGTGCCGCAGCACGTTCGTGACCGCCTCGCGGACCACCCAGGCGAACACCGGGGCGACCTCCCGCGGCATCTCGCGGTAGGGCAGGTGAAGGTGGCAGCTCACCCCGGCGGCTTCCAGCACCCCGCGCACCGCGCCCAGTTCCGCCGTGAGGTCGAGCCTGCGATAGCCCCTGACGGCCTCCCGAAGTTCACGCAGAGCCGTACGGGCCAGGCCCCGCACGGCGCTCATCTCCTCCCTGGCGGCGACCACGTCGGCGGCGCTCAGCCGGACGGCGACCTCGCTCTTCACCGCGATGGCCGAGAGCTGGTGACCGACGAGGTCGTGCAGATCACGGGCGAAGCGCAACCGTTCCTCGGCCACGGCCAGCCGCGCCTGCGCCTCCCGCCCGGCGTGCGCCTCCTCGGCGAGGCGCCAGATCCACACCCACAGCCGGTTGGTCCAGGGGAAGAGACCGCTCATCGCCAGGTGGTAGACGATGATGCTGACGATGACGCCCGCGGTGACGCCGGGTTGGGCGAGATCGTCCGTCGACACCGTGGGGTCATGACCCCGCAGCGTCGCGATCAAGGTCAGCGGGGTCACGACGACGGCCGTGCCCGCGCCGAGCAGGAACGCGGACCGCCGGGAGACCCCCAGCGCGGCCACCGAAAGCCACGAGATGGGCACGAACCCCCAGCCCATCATCTGAGAACCCCCGATGAGCGCCACCGCCAGGGAGACGGCAGCGGCCACCACGACGTCCCGCCGGGCGTACTCATAATCCAGGACCGCGCGAACGATGCGGACGTAGAGCCAGCTGAACACCACCAGCCCGGCCCCCGCGGCCAGCGTCCGGAACCATGTCGTCGTCCCGGCCTCAAGCCCCGCCGGCGTCGCCATGGCGACGAAGAACCAGGGAAGGGTGAGCGAAACGTACATCGTCCACCTGACGACTCTGCGCGCCCGCCTCAGCCCGTCATCCACCGCTCAGCCCGTCTTTTAGCGAGATCTTGCTCAGCTTATCGAGATCCGACGACCTCGCGAAGCCGTACTCTGGCCCCTGTGCGGAGCACGGCGCGCTCGTACACCCGGCCGGCGAAGAGCACCATGGCGGCGACCGCCACGACCATCAGGGCACCCGAGAGCAGGATCTCCCAGGCCGGGGTCGCCGCCGCCGTGGCCCGGACCGGCATCACCATCGACGAGAACGGCGGGACGTACGACGCGATCGTCGCCACCAGGCTCGTGGGTTCCTTGGCCGCGAAGAAGGCGACGCCGTACGACGCGAACATCGTCATGGTCATCGGCGTCAGCACGTTGCCGACCTCCTCCTGCCGGGAGACGAGCGAGGCCAGCGCGGCGGCGACCGCGGCGAAGAACGCGTAGCCGAGCACGAACCACACGACGATCCCGGCCACGATGCCGGCCATCCCCGGCGGGAAGTCGACCGCCAGACCCGAGGCGAACGCGGCGCCCAGTCCCGCCGCCAGGACGACGACCAGGTTGATCAGGCCGACCACCCCGAGGCCGAGGACCTTGCCGCCGAGGAGTTGCCAGGGCCGCACCGACGTGAACAGGATCTCGACGATCCGGCTGCCCTTCTCCTCGACCACGCCCATCGCGACCATCATGGGAGTCCCGACGACCAGCATGAACAGGATCAGCACCAGCATGAACGCCATCTGGGAGCGGGTCTCCTCATAACGCGTGTCCGCGCCGATCGACTCCATGCTCAGCGGCGTGGTCCGCACTCCGGCCGCCTGGATCTGGGCCTCCCGGTGGGCCGCCTGCAGCATCAGGCCGAGCTCGCTGTCGATCTCCCCGTCGGACAGCACCCTGATCCCCGCGGTCCCGCCGATCATGGCGGCGTCCACGTCCCCGTCGAGCACCGCGCGCCTGGCGGTCGCCTCGTCGGAGAAGGTCCGCCACTCGATCTCGGTGTCGCCGCCTCCGTGGACCGCCAGCTCCTGGCTGTTGACCAGGCCGATCGTGTAGGAGTCGGGCCCGCCGAACAGCTTGGGCGCGAGCGTGATCCCGACGATCAGCACCACCGTGACGGCGAGCCCGACGAAGAACCCCTTGGTCCGCACCTGCGTCCGGATCTCACGTCCGGCCACCAACAGCATGCCGTTCACGCCACGGCCCCCCTGAAGATCTCGGTCAGCGTCGGCTGCTCGACGCCGAAGTGCTCGACCCGCCCCGCCTGTACGGCGGCATGCAGGATGTGCTGATCGTCCCCATCAGTGGCGATCAGCACCTCCCGGCCGTTCTCCACCCTGAGGTCGCCGGGCAGCCCGTCCGCCCAGCCGGACTTCGCTTCGGCCACCACGACCCGCAGCCGCCGCCCGACCGACGACCGCAACTCGTCGACGGTGCCGGAGGCGACCATCTGACCGGCCGAGATGATGCCCACCGAGTCGCACAGCCGCTCCACCAGCTCAAGCTGGTGGCTGGAGAAGATCACCGGTACGCCGCCGCGGGCACGCTCCTGCAGCACCTCGGCGAGGGCGTCGACGGCCAGCGGGTCGAGCCCGGAGAACGGCTCGTCCAGGACGAGCACGTCGGGGTCGTGGACCAGGGCCACCGCGAGCTGCACCCGCTGCTGGTTGCCGAGCGACAGCGCCTCGACCGCGTCGCCGACGCGCTCGGTCAGCCCGAGCCGCTCGATCAGTTCGTCGGCCGCCTTGCGGGCTCCCACCGGGGAGAGCCCGTGCAGCCGTCCGAAGTAGCCGATCTGCTCGGCCACCTTCATCTTCTGGTAGAGGCCGCGCTCCTCGGGCATGTAGCCGAACCGCCGCCGCTCGGTGAAATCCAGTGGGCTGCCCTTCCAGCGGACCTCCCCCTCGTCGGTCTGCAGGACGCCCATCACGATCCGCATCGTCGTGGTCTTGCCCGCGCCGTTCGCGCCGACGAATCCGAACATCTCGCCCTGACGTACCGCGAAGCTCACCCCGTCGAGCGCCCGTTTCGCCGCGCCGAATGTCTTGCGCAGGTCCGTTATCTGCAACATGCGACGATCATCCCGCCAGTCCGCCCGCGGCCAGAAGTCGCCGATATCAGCGCTTGCAGATGACATCTGTCAACTCGCCCGGGACGGCCACTGGATACGCTGACGACCATGACACGAGCTGACAAGGACAAGCCGGTTGTGCTGTCGAAGATCTACACGAAGACGGGCGACGACGGGACGACCGCGCTCGGTGACATGAGCCGCACCCGCAAGACCGACGCCCGGCTGGCGGCCTACGCGGACGTGGAGGAGGCCAACGCCTTCATCGGCGCCGCCATGGCGACCGAGGAGTTCAGCGACGAGGTCGCGGAGGTCCTGGTGCGCGTCCAGAACGAGCTGTTCGACGTCGGCGCCGACCTGTGCACCCCGGTCGTAGAAAATCCCGAGTTCCCGCCGTTGCGGGTCGAGGAGACGTACATCACCTGGCTTGAGTCCCAGTGCGACCGGTTCAACGCGCAACTGAAGCCGCTGCGCAGCTTCATCCTGCCCGGTGGCACGCCGGGCACGGCCCTGCTGCACGTCGCCCGCACGGTCGTACGGCGTGCCGAGCGGGGAGCCTGGGCCGCGATGGAGGCCCATGACGACGTGAACCCGCTGACCGCGAAGTACCTGAACCGGCTGTCGGACCTCATGTTCATCCTCTGCCGGATCGTGTCCGGCGGCGACGAGATCCTCTGGAAACCCGGCGGCACCCGCTAGGGAGGCTAGGCGGCGTCGAGATCCAAATAGGCGCTGGGTGGGGCGGACTCGAGCCAGGCGAGGAAGCCGGTCAGCGCGTCCTCGCTCATCGCCAGGGACACCGGGCCGCCCCCGTCGGAGCAGACGACCGCCCAGTAGCCCGCCGGCCCCTCGCCCGTGGCGAGCCTCCTGCGGTCGGAAACGATGAGGCCGCGCCTCGCGATCGCGCGGCGCGGCCTCAGTCGCAGTCCAAGGAACGGGATCCAGCGGAGCTCTCCCCCGACATAGCGGGCGACTCCGTTCTTCCAGTCCCCGTCCCGTACGCGTACCCGGCAGATGATGGCGCCCCGGCTGTGGGCCAGGGCGAAGGCACGTACGAACAGGAGGGCGGCCACGACGAGCATCCCGAGAAGAATCCCAAGCGCCGTCATCGCCGCCCTCCCCTTCGCTGTATCAGACCTCTTCGCCGGCCGCGCGCAGCCGGGCCGCCGCACGCTTGGCCTCCAGCCTCGCGTCGGCGCCGGCCTGACCCGCCTCGATCGAGGCCTGGGCACGCTGCAGCGCGTCCTTGGTCGCCTCGACGTCGACCTCGGAGCCGAGCTCCGCCGCCTCCGCCAGAACCGCCACCTCGTTGTTGGCGACCGAGATGAATCCACCGTGCACCGCGGCCACGAGGTCGAGTTCGCCGTCGCGCTTCACGCGCAACACGCCGCCCTCGACGAGCACGCCGAGAACAGGAGCGTGATTAGGCAGAATACCGATCTCGCCCTCTACCGTCTTGGCAATCACCATGTCGGCCTCGCCGGACCAGAGCTCACGCTCCGGCGACACGAAACCAACGTGTAGCTTCGCCACTTTCAGCTCCCTCCGAGCCGATTGGTCAGCGCTCGAGTTCCTTCGCCTTGGCGATGGCCTGCTCGATGCCGCCGACCATGAAGAACGCCTGCTCGGGCAGGTGGTCGTACTCACCGGCGCACAGGCCCTTGAAGGAGGCGATGGTCTCGTCCAGCGGTACGAACTCACCCGGCTGGCCGGTGAACGCCTCGGCGGCGTACATCGGGTGGGAGAGGAACCGCTCGATCCGGCGGGCCCGGTTGACCGTGACCTTGTCCTCCTCGGAGAGCTCGTCGATGCCGAGGATCGCGATGATGTCCTGCAGTTCCTTGTACTTCTGCAGGATCCGCTTGGTCTCCTGGGCCACCGCGTAGTGCTCTTCACCGATGATCTGCGGGTCGAGGATCCGCGACGAGGAGTCGAGCGGGTCCACCGCGGGGTAGATGCCCTTCTCCGAGATCGGCCGGGACAGAACGGTCTGCGCGTCGAGGTGCGCGAACGCGTTGTGCGGCGCCGGGTCGGTGATGTCGTCGGCGGGCACGTAGATCGCCTGCATCGAGGTGATCGAGTGACCGCGGGTCGAGGTGATGCGCTCCTGGAGCACACCCATCTCGTCGGCGAGGGTCGGCTGGTAACCCACGGCGGACGGCATACGGCCGAGCAGCGTGGACACCTCGGAACCCGCCTGGGTGAACCGGAAGATGTTGTCGATGAACAGCAGCACGTCCTGCTTCTGCACGTCGCGGAAGTACTCCGCCATGGTCAGAGCGGACAGCGCCACCCGCAGACGGGTGCCCGGCGGCTCGTCCATCTGGCCGAAGACGAGCGCGGTGTCCTTGAGGACGTCCGCCTCATCCATCTCCAGCCACAGGTCGTTGCCCTCACGGGTGCGCTCGCCGACGCCCGCGAACACCGAGGTGCCCGAGAACTTCAGCGCGACGCGGCGGATCATCTCCTGGATCAGAACGGTCTTGCCGACGCCCGCGCCGCCGAACAGACCGATCTTTCCACCCTTCACGTACGGCGTGAGCAGGTCGATGACCTTGATGCCGGTGGGCAGCATCTCGGTGCGCGACTCGAGCTGGTCGAACGCCGGGGACGGCCGGTGGATCGGCCACGTCTCGCTGACCTGCAGCGACGCCTTGTCGGTGTCGAGCGGCTCGCCCAGGGCGTTCCACACGTGGCCCTTGACGACGTCGCCGACCGGCACCGAGATCGGCGCGCCGGTGTCGACGACGGCGGTGCCGCGGACGACGCCGTCGGTGGGCTGCATCGAGATGGCCCGGACGATGTTGTCCCCGAGGTGCTGGGCGACCTCAAGGGTCAGGGTCTTGGTCTCACCGCCCAGCGTGACGTCGACGGTGAGGGCCTGGTAGATGTCCGGCATGGCCTCGACGGGGAACTCCACGTCGACGACCGGACCGGTGACGCGGGCGACCCGGCCCACGCTGGTCTCAACAGTCTGTGCGGTCATTTCACTCTTTCCCCGCTGCGGCGTCAGCCAGCGCGTTCGCGCCACCGACGATCTCGCTGATTTCCTGGGTGATCTCGGCCTGGCGCGCCTGGTTCATCTGGCGGGTGAAGACCCCGATGAGCTCGTTGGCGTTGTCCGTGGCCGACTTCATGGCCCGGCGCCGGGCCGCGTGCTCGGAGGCGGCCGACTGAAGCAGCGCGTTGTAGATGCGCGACTCGACATACCGCGGCAGCAGCGAGTCGAGCACCTCACCGGCGTCCGGTTCGAACTCGTAGTACGGAACCGGGCCCTCCGCGGCCTCCTCCGCCTCCTCCTGAACCTCCAGAGGAAGGATCCGCTTGACCACGACGCGCTGCGTCAGCATCGAGACGAACTCGGTGTAGACGATGTGGATCTCGTCGATCCCGTTGTCGTCCGTGAACGACCCGATCAGCGCGTCCGCCATCTCCTTGGCGTCGGAGTAAGCGGGGTTGTCGGAGGAGCCGTCCCACTCACCCACCATCTCGCGGCCGCGGAATCGATGCCAGGTGAGGCCCTTGCGGCCCGCCACGAACGGCTTCATCGTCAGGCCCCGCTCGGTCAGGTGGCCTTTGAGCGCCTCGGCCTCGCGGAGGATGTTGGCGTTGAAGCCGCCGCAGAAGCCACGGTCGCTGGTGACGATGAGCACGCCCGCGGAGGCGGGCTGCTCCTTGGCCGCCATCAGCGGGTGGTCCACGGTCGTCGAGTTCGACAGGACCGCCGACACCGCATTGGTGATCTCGCGCTCGTACGGCACGGCCGCCTGCATCCGCTGCTGCGCCTTGACGATACGTGACGAGGCGATCAGCTCCTGCGCACGGGTGATCTTCGCGGTCGACTTGACCGACTTGATCCGTCGGCGCAGCAGTCTCAGCTGGGCACCCATGCGCTACTTCTTCTCGGTCTTGCGGACGCGCCGAACGACCGTCTCCTGGCCGACCTCGCCGGCCTCCAGAGCCTCGACGGGCATGTCCTTGACCAGCAGCTCACCGCTGGAGGTGGTGAAGCCCTTCTTGAACTCCGCGATGGCGCCCTTGAGCACGGTGACCGCGTCGTCGGACAGGTCCTTGGTCTCCCGGATGCCGTCGAAGATGCCCTTGTGCTCGTGCTGCAGGTGCTCCAGGAACTCGGTCTCGAAGCGGCGGACGTCCTCGATCGGGACCTCGTCGAGTTCGCCGGTGGTGCCGGCCCACACCGACACGACCTGCTTCTCGACCGGGAACGGGCTGTACTGCGCCTGCTTGAGCAGCTCCACCAGGCGGGCGCCGCGCTCGAGCTGGGCGCGGGAGGCCGCGTCCAGGTCCGAGGCGAAGGCCGCGAACGCCTCCAGGTCGCGGTACTGCGACAGCGCCAGACGGAGCGTGCCGGCGACCTTCTTCATGGCCTTGATCTGGGCGGAGCCACCGACTCGGGAGACCGAGACACCGACGTTGATCGCCGGGCGGACACCCGCGTTGAACAGGTCCGTCTCCAGGAAGCACTGCCCGTCGGTGATGGAGATGACGTTGGTCGGGATGAACGCCGACACGTCGTTGCCCTTGGTCTCGATGACCGGCAGACCGGTCATCGAGCCGCCGCCCATCTCGCTGGAGAGCTTGGCGCAGCGCTCCAGCAGCCGGGAGTGCAGGTAGAACACGTCGCCCGGGAAGGCCTCACGGCCCGGCGGGCGGCGCAGCAGCAGGGAGACCGCGCGGTAGGCGTCCGCCTGCTTGGTCAGGTCGTCGAAGACGATCAGCACGTGCTTGCCCTGGTACATCCAGTGCTGGCCGATGGCCGAACCGGTGTAGGGGGCGATGTACTTGTAGCCCGCCGGGTCGGAGGCCGGGGCGGCGACGATGGTGGTGTACTCCATCGCGCCCGCCTCCTCCAGGCGGCCGCGCACCTGTGCGATCGTCGAGCCCTTCTGGCCGACGGCGACGTAGACGCAGCGGACCTGCTTGCTGGGGTCGCCGGAGAGCCAGTTCTCCTTCTGGTTGAGGATCGTGTCCACGGCGATCGCGGTCTTGCCGGTGCCACGGTCGCCGATGATCAGCTGACGCTGGCCGCGACCGATCGGCGTCATCGCGTCGATCGCCTTGAGGCCGGTCTGCAGCGGTTCCTTCACGGGCTGGCGCTGGACCACCGAGGGCGCCTGCAGCTCCAGGGCGCGGCGGGTCTCGGCCTCGATCGCGCCCTTGCCGTCCAGCGGGTTGCCCAGGGGGTCGACCACGCGGCCGAGGAAGGCGTCGCCCACGGGGACCGACAGGACCTCGCCCGTACGGCGGACCTGCTGCCCTTCCTCGATCTTGCTGAAGTCGCCCAGGATGACCGCGCCGATCTCCCGGACGTCCAGGTTCAGCGCCAGGCCGCGGGTGCCGCCCTCGAACTCCAGCAGTTCGTTCGCCATCGCCGAGGGCAGGCCGGAGACATGGGCGATGCCGTCGCCGGCGTCGACGACGGTCCCGATCTCCTCCCGCGCGGCGCCTTCCGGCTCGTACGCCTGGACGAAGCGCTCAAGCGCGTCCCGGATCTCATCCGGCCGGATCGTAAGCTCCGCCATCTCTTCTCTGTCTCCCTATTCGCCTTAGCCGGCCAACCGGCGGCGGACTTCTTCGATGCGTCCGGCGATCGTGGCGTCGATGTAGTCGTCCCCGATCTTGACGGAGAATCCACCGAGTGCCTTCGGGTCCACTTCCACGTTCAGGTGGACCTCTCGCCCGTAGGTGGCTCGCAACCAGGCGGCGAGCCGCTGCTTCTGCTGTTCCCCGAGTGGTACGGCGCTGCGTACGACCCCGACCAGGCGCTCCCGGATCTGGGCCACGATCAAGCCGTACTCTTCGAGGGCCGTCTCCAGGCTACGTCCTCGCGGATGTGCGACGAGCTGCGTGACCAGGCGCAGTGTCGACGGGGCGACCTTGCCGCCGAGCAGCGCGACGAGCAGGTCCCGCTTTCGCTCCGAGGGGACGGCCGGGTCGCTGAGCGCGCGGCGCAGCGCCGGGTTGGCCGCGAGAATGCGGCCGAACCGGAACAGCTCGTCCTCGACGTCGTCGATCCGGCCCGCGGACTCAGCCTCGGCCGCCGCCGCCATGACACCGACGCGCTCCAGGGTGTCGGGCAGGTCACCGGCCCTGGACCACCGGGCCCGGGCTGCGGCGACCGTGACCTCGAGCGCGGTCGCGCCGACCTTGCCCGTCAGCAGAGCGCGGACGGCTTCCGCCTTCTGCTCGGCCGGACGGGCGGGGTCGGACAGGTTCCGCCGCAGCCCGTGCTCGCGGTCGAACAGATCGACGACGGCGAACACCTCCTCGGCAAGCGTGCCGAGGTCGGCCGACGCCGCGACGGCGTTGAACCGCTCCTCGACCTCCGCCCGGGCGGTCCTGCTCAGACCACGCATCAGCGGACCGCTTCCGGACGGGCCTCGATCTCGTCGAGGAACCGGTCGATGATCCGGCGCTGGCGGGCCTCGTCCTCCAGGGACTCGCCGACGATGCGACCGGCGAGCTCGGTGGACAGCCGGCCGATCTCGCTCTGCAGCTGGGCGAGTGCCTGCTGCCGGTCGGCCTCGATCTGGGCGTGCGCGGCCTCGATGAGACGCCGAGCCTCGGCCTGGGCCTCCTCGCGCAGCTCCGCCTTGATCTGGGCGCCCTGCTCGCGCGCCTCCTCCCGCAGCCTCGACGCCTCCTGGCGGGCCTCGGCGAGCTGGGTACGGTACTCCTCAAGGGTGCTCTTAGCCTCGGCCTGAAGATCCTCGGCCTTCTTGATGCCGCCCTCGATCGCCTCGGTCCGCTCCGCCAGCGTCTTCTGGATGCGCGGGGTGAGGATCTTGCCGACGACGAGAAAGACCACGAGGAACGCGAAGCCGCCGACGACCAGCTCATAAGCGTGCGGCATGATCGGGCTCTCGCCCTCAACCGCGAGAAGTGTAGCTGCCGTTGTCATGGCTGCAGCCTTCCGTCAGGGGTTGTCTGACCTCAGTAGATGAACGGCGCGACAAGGCCGATCAGCGCGAGCGCCTCGACGAGAACGAAGCCGAGCAGCATGTTCTGGCGGATCATGCCGTACGCCTCCGGGTTGCGGGCGATCGCCTGCAGGCCCTGGCCGAAGATCAGGCCGACGCCGATGCCCGGGCCGAGCGTGGCCAGGCCGTAACCGATGGAACCGATGTTGCCCGCGACCTCAGCGAGAACGTTCATGGAATTTCCTTCACTGGACGGCCGGTGACCCTTGTCACCGGTCTGGACTAGGGGGAGAGACCTCAGTGTTCGGGGTGCAGCGAACCGCCGATGTACATCGCGGCCAGCAGCGCGAACAGGAAGGCCTGGAGGAACTGGATGAACAGCTCGAAGCCGGTCATGGCGATCGTCATGAGCACTCCCACCACGCCCACCGGTGCGCCGAGGGGGGTGAGCTTCTCGAAGAGGAACCAGAAGCCGACCATGCTGAAGAACGCCAGGATCATGTGGCCGGCGAACATGTTCGCGAACAGCCGGACCGCGTGCGTGAACGGCGCGATGATCAGGTTCGACAGGAACTCGATCGGGGCCAGCAGGAAGTAGATGAACTTGGGCAGCCCCGGCGGGAACATCATGTTCTTGAAGTAGCCGATCACGCCCTGGTGCTTGATGCCAAGGTAGATCTTCAGTAGGTAGACGCTGGCCGCCAGCACGATGGGGAAAGCGATGTGCGAGGCGACCGGGAACTGGAGGAAGGGGACGACGCCGATCAGATTCCACATCCAGACCAGGAGGAAGATGCTGAGCAGCAGGCCCATCCAGCGGTCGGTTTCCTTGCCGAGGAACGGCCGGGCGATCTGGTCGCGGACGAACATGTAGCCCATCTCGGCCACGTTCTGGATCCCCCGCGGCACCAGTTTGGGATTGGAGAAGGCGGACCAGCACAGCACCACCATCACCAAAGAGCTCAGCACCGCGAGCACGACCGGCTTGGTCAGCCAGTAGGGCGCCCCGTCCCAGAGTGGAGGGATGTCGAACAGTTCAAGCCCCGGAGCCTTGAACTCATCGGCGGCGAGGACCGTCAGCGCGTTCACGCGGCGTTCCCTTCGATGTGGAAATGGATCAGGAAGGCCTCATCGGAAAGATGACCGTCGCCTGAGGTCAGCGACCGAACTTCCGATAGACCAGATAGATGGAGAGCACGACCCCGAGGATCACCCCGATGGGCGTGAAGACGGCCACGCCGGTCCAACGGCTCAGCAACCAGCCGGCGCCGCCGTACAGAATGATCCCCGCGAGCACGTAGCTGGGAATCGACCAGGCGGCGTTGGCGAAGTCGCGGCCGTCGTCCTCGGGCCGACGCTCCTTTTCGCTCATCGCGGGCATGACCATAGCAGTCGGAAGCAGGGCTAGTCATATCGGACCCGCCCTCGTCAACTTTAGGCCACATCGGAGCCACCTCGACCGGGAATCGCGTCACGGCCAGGCTCGACGTACAGCATCTTCAACTTCACAAAACCGCGCATCTCCCCAATGGTCCATACCACGGTGCAGACGATCACGGTCCAGGCGAAGGCCCGGGGGTGGAACGCGGTGGTGTTCTCGAACGCCTTCAGGAACGCCATGATGAGCAGAGCCTTGACCAGATAGCCCGAAACCGCCGCCATCATCATGACCGCGGGTGAGATCCGGCCGGCCCAGGAGACCAAGACCAGGCCGATGGTGAAGAACACCGCCACCAGTGCGAGACCGATGCCCGCGCCGATCGCCCCCTTCACGCCGACGGCGAGCATCGCGACCACGATGGCCGGCAGTCCCACTGCGAGAGTGAGCAGCGCCGCGCTCTTGAGCACGCGCATGTCGTTGGCCTGCATCGGAACTCCACGTGTCGGATGTCAAGCGAGCGTTTGGTACCTCGCGGGATGCGGCGGGGCAACCCCTGCTAGTGAAAGCTATCACAAGCTCCGGAGTGCCGCCTTTACCTGCCGTTTCTATCGAGTTCCAGCGAGTCCATACGAGTCCATACGAGTCCTGGGAGTTCGGTCGGGTTACCGGGGAGTTGTAACATCCCGGTGACGTGTGGGAGAGGCCGCGTGCGCGCCGACGCTCCGGTGGTAGCGCGTGGCGTCCTGCCGCGACCGCAACTTCGGCAGCGCCATCAGGACCAGCACGGCCACGGCCAGCAGGATCGTCAGCGGGAACAGGATGAGCGGAACCCCGCCGATCGACAATCCGACGATGGTGAACGCGAACAGGAACGTCCACGCGTACATGATCAGTACGCTGCGACGTTGCGAGTGGCCCAGATCCAGTAGGCGGTGGTGAAGGTGGCCGCGGTCGGGATGGAACGGCGAGAGCCCCGCCGACGTCCGGCGGACCACCGCCATGATCAGATCGGCCAGCGGCAGGACCATGACCGCGATCGGCAGCACCAGCGGGAGAATGACCGGGAACTTGTTGATCCCGGCGACGGGCTCGACCGAGGAGGTGACGGTTACCAGCGAGGTGGCGAGCAGGAGCCCGAGCAACATCGCGCCGGTGTCGCCCATGAAAATCTTCGCCGGATTGAAGTTGTGCGGCAGGAAGCCCAGACACATCCCGATGAGGATGGCCGTGACCGCGGCCGTCACGTTGATGCGCGAGCCGCTACTCGTCTGCGACAGCACGATCGAGTAGGCGAACGTCGCGAGCGCGGCTATTCCCACGATCCCCGCCGCCAGACCGTCCAGCCCGTCGACGAAGTTCACCGCGTTGATGACGACCACCACGATCAAGATCGTGAGGACGGTGCGGAGGTTGCCGTCGAGCCCGGTCGAACCACCCCATGACTGGGGAAGCGGCAGGAACGGCAGGTTCATCCCGAAGTAGACGAGGATGCCGCCCGAGGCGACCTGGCCGCCGAACTTGACCAGGGCGTCCATCCCCAGCCAGTCGTCGAGGAAGCCGGTCAGCACGATCAGGCCACCGGCGGCGAGCAGCGCGATCACGGTGTTGCCGGTCTGCCCGCTGCTTATCGCGCCGCCGACATGCGGGAGCTGGGTGGCCATGAACAGCCCGGCCGCCATGCCACCGAACATGGCGAGTCCCCCGAGGCGGGGTGTCGGCACCTTGTGCACGTCCCGCTCCCGGACCTCCGGCGCCGCGCCGATCCGCAGTGCGAATGCCCTCACCGGCGGCACCAGCAGGTACGTCACCGCCGCCGTGACGAGCGCCAAGAGGAGATATTCCTTCACGGAACCCAGTTTCCCTGCATAAGCGGACACGTTGTGCCGGGAAAGCGACACGGACCGCCATACTCACCACGGGGATATGCCGGAGGCGCCGCGGTCAGCCCCTTTACCCTTGCACAGACGTTAGCGCACCCGCGGTCACTCCCGTGCCGACAGAGGCGACGCGTGTCAGGAGAACGCGTGCGGCGCACGCGTGCCGCCGGGCACCCAGCGCGGGGTGTCCGCCGCCTGATCGCTGATGGCGGTGAGCACGGCCTGGCGGTACATGGCCAGCCTCTTTCGCCATTCGGCCAGGTCCTCGACGTAGCGTCCGGACACCGGCGCGTCCCAGACGTCCTTGCTGCGCGCCATCGCATAGGGCTTGTCGAGCGACCGGGTGAGGCGATCCATCTGCGGGAGCACCTGGAACCAGAGGTCGACGAGTTTCTGGTACTCCGGGTTGAACACCCAGCCCGTCGGCTGACCCCCAGGAGAGAGCAGGTCGCTGGTCGACGTGGTGGGCGGCTGCTCACCGGGTTGACGTGGCGTGGGCGCCGGCGGGTCGGCGAACGTCACAGCGTAACCTCCCTCTGGCCGCGGTCGCCGGACGTGCCGGGCCCGCCGGCGTCATCCGGCGTCGCCAGGTGGACCTCCACCACCAGCGGGCGGTCCTGGTCCTCGGGCGTTCCCGGCGCCGAGCTCGCGTCGCCCGTGGCGTACGGATCCTCGGTGACGTTGTCAGCGGGCGTGCCGACGTAGTCGCCCATGGGGTCTCCCGGCGCCAGCTCTGACTGACCGGGCGCCGGCACCGAGTGACCGGAGTTCCCGGAGATCGCGTTTCCGTATGCCGCGTGCCCGGAGGCAGTGGATGCGGAGCCCGTGTTCCCGACGGGGGGGCCGCCGACGTGCCCGGAGCCTGTGTGCTGGCCGGAGCCGGAGTGGGCGGGTTCGAGCGGCTCGACGAAACCCGGCGGGCCGTCGGGATGGGGACCGGTCACCATGCTCGCCGGCTGCGCTCCCGCGCCCTGCGTGTCCGCGACTCCGGGCATGTTCATCGGCGTGCTGACGACCTTGACCCCGTCCACCACCATCACCTGGCGGCCCGCGGTCTGGTCGATGTCGTCGGGATGGTCCTTTCCCAGCGTGTCGAAGATCTGGGAGTCATCCCGGACGGGGACGCCGGTAGTTCCGGACACGTCTTGCGCGACATGGCCCGTACCAGGTGCGCCCCCGGCCGTGGCGTCAGTGGCGTTGGGGACCTGGTTGACCTGGTTGGCGTCAGGGACCTGGTTGGCGCTGGGGACGGCGGCGGGCGCGGCGGCCGTGCCCGAACTCGGGGCGGGCGCCGTGCCCTGGCCGGCATCGGTATAGGAGGCATTGACCACGCCCCCCGTCGTGGCAGCGTCGGCGCCGCCACCGCCCGGGTGCACGCCCCCCGCTCCGGTCATCGCGGCGGTGCCCGTGCCGTTCGCCATGCCGCAGCGGCACATGCCGACGCACTGGCAGGTCGCCGTACCGCCCGCCGCGCTCGCGTCGCCTCCGGGATTGCCCATGGCATTACCGGCGCCGTCGGCACTCGCACCGACTCCAGTGCCGGCTCCGGTGGCGGGACTCGTCGCATCGGTCGTGCCGGTGCCGTACGCGCTCGAGTTACCTGCCGCATCCTGATGTGGGTCGGCCGGCGGAACGGATGGCTGCGTGGCGGGCTGGCCGACGGGCTGGCCGACGGGCTCGACCGTTGCCTGGCCGGTGCGTGCTGTCTCGTCGGCAGTTGGCGGAGGTTGCGACAGAGAGCCCTCGGCTACGCGGGGATTCTTTTCGCCGCCCTTCGCCGGCTTCGCGTCATCGGCCGCGCTGTGCGTGCCGGCCCCGTTTCCGGTGGCGGCCTTGTCATGCGCCCGGTGGTCGTCCGCCTTGGGATCCGGCTTGTGGTCGGCTTTGGGTTCCGGCTTGTGCTCCGATTTGGCTTCGGCCTTGTGGTCCGGCTTGTGGTCGCCCTTGGGTTCCGGCTTGTGATCCGGCTTGGCGCCGTTCGACTTATGATCCTCCGGCTTGGGATCATCCGCCGGCATGGTGATGTCGGGCTCCTGGTAGAACTTCTGGCCCTTGTTCTCGGCCGGCTTGCCGTTCCCGCCGCGCTGCTTCTCTTTCTTCTCCAGCACGGCCAACCGGCCGGTCACGTCTTTGACCATGGACGTGCAATCGTCGGCGACCTGTGCCGGACGGTAGGTCACGTGCGCCGCGACTCCGGCCTGGCGCATCACCCCCGTGACCCGGGCCTCGACGTCTTGTATCTCCCTGCCGGCCTGCTGAACCTCCCGCAGCAGTTCGCGTACGAGCTTGGGATCCATTCCGTCGAGCTTGGCCAAGGCGCGCCTCCACAGAGATATCCGCGCACTTCACCGTAGCCTGACTGGCGGCGTAAATGAAGTCCGATAGCCAGAAGGCATAAATAAACCACCCCCCTCGAACCCCCACGCCCCCGTGATCTTGCACTGCTGAGTCTTCGGGCTCGTTCTAGTCTTCGGTGGCGAGATAGCCCACGACGGGGCGGATCTTCTCGATCGGGATCGCGCCCTTGCGCAGCACCCGGGGCACGGCCGTCGTCAGGTCCACGATGGTGGAGGGCACGTTCTCGTCGCACGGGCCGCCGTCGAGGTAGACCGACACCGAGTCGCCGAGTTGTTCCTCGGCCTGCTCGACCGTGGTCGCGGGCGGCATGCCCGACCGGTTGGCGCTCGACACGGCCATCGGGCCGGTCTCCTTGAGCAGGTCCAGGGCGATCTGGTGCAACGGCATGCGGACCGCGACCGTGCCCTTGGTGTCGCCCAGATCCCACGACAGCGACCTGTTGGCCCGCAGGATCAGCGTGAGCGGGCCCGGCCAGAAGGCGTCCATGAGGTCCTGGCCGTACATGCCGAGGCTCTCGACCAGCGCGTTGGCCGCCTTGACGGTGCCGACGAGCACGGGAACCGGCATGTCCCTGCCCCGGCCCTTGGCTTCGAGCAGGTCGTTCACGGCCGCGTGCACGAACGCGTCACAGCCGATGCCGTAGACGGTGTCGGTGGGGATGACCACGAGGTCCCCGTTCCCCACCGCCGTCTTCGCGGCGGCGACTCCCTCGGCCCGCCCGGCCTTGTCCACGCAGTCATACCGTCGGCTCACAACCCCATCCTTCCATCCACGCCCTCTCCTGGAGGGCCGATCAGTCCTGTTCCAGGCGGGCGGTGACGAAGCGGTCCCGGCCGGTCAGATCCTGGCGGAGGCGTACGTCACGCCAGCCGTTCTCCTCCGGGAACAGCCAGTACACCGAGTTTCCCTGCTCGTCGGCGTGCTCGACGGCCACGAACCCGCCCGGCCGCAGCAGCCGGCGTGCCGTACGCTCAACGGCTCTGACCTCGTCCAGGCCGTCCTCGCCCGAGCCGTACAGTGCGCGCGTCGGGTCGTAGTCACGCACCTCCGGGTCGCGCGGGATCGCGCCCGGCGGGATGTACGGCGGGTTGGAGATCACCAGATCCACCCGCCCGTCGAGCTCGGGCAGGCAGTCGGCGAGGTCCTCGGGATGGAGCGTGGTACGGCCCTGGCCGTGCTCGAGGATGTTGCGTTTCGCCCAGCCGTACGCCAAGGGGTCGATCTCGACGGCATGCACCTGGGCGAGCGCGACCTCCTGTGCGATCGACAGCGCGATCGCCCCGGATCCGGTGCCGAGGTCCACGACGATCGGCGACGCCACGTCCATCTCACGCAGCCGGTCGATCGCCCAGCCCGCCACGACCTCGGTCTCCGGGCGGGGTACGAACACCCCCGGCCCGACCTCGAGCGACAGATAGCGGAAGTAGGCGCGGCCGGTGATGTGCTGCAGCGGCTCGCGGGCCTCCCTGCGGGCGATGCCCTCCCAGAACCGCGCGTCGAAATCGGCGTCCTTGACCAGGTGGAGCCGCCCTCGGGACACACCGTGTACGAAGGCCGCGATCTCTTCGGCGTCCGTGCGCGGGGACGGCACGCCCGCCTCGGCAAGCCGGGCGGTCGCGAGGGCGATCTCATCGAGCAGGAGGGTCATGGTCTCTTACGGCACGGTCTCTTGTGGCTCGGGGACTTTCTCGGGCTTTTTCTGTCTTCTGCGGGTTCTTCTGTGGGTTCTTCTGCGGGATTCTGACTTCGGTTGATGTTTCGGCTCGGATCAGTCACGAAGGGCAGTCACGAAGGGGCGGTGACATCCCCCAGCTTCTCCGCCAGTTCCGCGTCCAACAAAGCCTGTATCACCGTGTCGAGATCGCCATCCAGAACTTGGTCGAGGTTGTACGCCTTGTAGCCGACCCGATGATCCGAGATTCGGTTCTCGGGGAAGTTGTACGTACGAACCCGCTCGGAACGGTCGACCGTACGCACCTGGGACTTACGCTCGGCCATGGCGGCGGCCTCGGCCTCCTCCTGCGCGACCGCGAGGAGCCGGGCACGCAGGATGCGCAGGGCCGACTCCTTGTTCTGGAGTTGGCTCTTCTCGTTCTGACAGGAGACGACCACACCGGTCGGAATGTGGGTGATCCGGACCGCCGAGTCGGTGGTGTTGACGCTCTGCCCGCCGGGGCCGCTGGACCGGAACACGTCGATCCGCAGGTCGTTCGGGTCGATCTGGATGTCGACCTCCTCGGCTTCGGGGTAGACCAGGACTCCGGCGGCCGAGGTGTGGATGCGCCCCTGGGACTCGGTCACCGGCACCCGCTGGACACGGTGGACGCCGCCCTCGAACTTCAGCCGAGCCCAGACGCCCTCCTTGCCCTTGATCGCGACCGTGACGTCCTTGTAGCCACCGAGGTCGGAGTGCTGGGCGTCGATGATCTCGGTCTTGTAGCCGACCCGCTCGGCGTACCTGAGGTACATCCGCAGGAGGTCGCCGGCGAACAGGGCGGACTCCTGCCCACCCTCACCGGCCTTGATCTCCATGAGGATGTCCTTGTCGTCGTTCGGGTCGCGGGGGACGAGGAGGTGCGTCAGCTTCTCCTCCAGGCCCGGGATGCGGCCCTCCAGCTCGGCCGCCTCCTCCGCGAACGCCGAGTCCTCGGCCGCCAGCTCCTTGGCGGCGGCGAGGTCCTGGCGTACGGCCTCCAACTCCCGATAGGTGGTGACGATGGGCGTGAGCACCGCGTAGCGCTTGCCGTAGGTCCTCGCTCTGGCCTGGTCGGCATGCACAGCGGGGTCGGCGAGTCGCAGTTCGAGGTCCGCGTACTCACCCATGATTTCGTCGAGGTTCAACTCACGCTCCTTTCCGCACGATCCTCGGGATCCAGCCGGGCGCCGGGGTGTCCCCAACCCCGATCACCAAGAACGCCGACCCGGACGCGGCCTCTCGTTGACAGAGAGCCGCACCCGAGCCGGCGTCCGGGGATGCGCTACTTGCCCGTCTGGGCCTTCTTGCCGAAGCGCGCCTCGAAGCGGGCCACCCGGCCACCGGTGTCGAGGATCTTCTGCTTGCCCGTGTAGAACGGGTGGCAGGCCGAGCAGACGTCGGCGTGGATGACGCCGTTCTTCGCCGTGCTACGGGTGGTGAAGGAGTTCCCGCAGGTGCAGGTCACCTGTGTGGCCACGTACTCCGGGTGGATGTCGGGCTTCATGTCCTCAGTCCTAACGCTAGAGTGCGGTCGCCGGGTCGCTTCTGCCCGTACGGCTGCGCCGTACGGCTGGCGCGCATCGGCACACCTTGTATGCGCGCGTGCGGGAACCGGTACCGCGGCGGTTCGGCTACCAGTGTGCCAGATCCTTCAACCAGCCCAGGCCATGGACTTATTCCAGGCGACAAGACCCGCCCACAGAGCCACGGCCCGAACAGGCGAACGCCCCGTACGGCAGGGCCGTACGGGGCGTTCGTCTTCCGATCAGACGGCGCGTCAGTCGCGGTCGCTGCTGACCGTGGTCTTCTGCACCTGGAGCAGGAACTCGGCGTTGGACTTGGTCTCCTTCATCTTCTCGATGAGGAGCTCCAGCGCCTGCTGCATGTCGAGGGCGTGGAGGACGCGGCGGAGCTTCCACACGATGGACAGCTCCTCCTTGCCCATGAGGATCTCCTCCTTGCGGGTGCTGGACGCGTCGACGTCCACCGCGGGGAAGATCCTCTTGTCGGCCAGCGACCGGTTGAGCTTGAGCTCCATGTTGCCGGTGCCCTTGAACTCCTCGAAGATCACCTCGTCCATCTTCGAGCCGGTCTCGACCAGCGCGGTGGCGAGGATCGTCAGCGAACCGCCGTTCTCGATGTTGCGGGCGGCGCCGAAGAACCGCTTCGGCGGGTAGAGGGCCGTCGAGTCGACACCACCGGACAGGATCCGGCCGCTCGCGGGCGCCGCGAGGTTGTAGGCGCGGCCCAGCCGGGTGATCGAGTCGAGCAGGACGACCACGTCGTGGCCCAGCTCGACCAGGCGCTTGGCCCGCTCGATCGCCAGCTCGGCGACGGTGGTGTGGTCCTCGGCCGGCCGGTCGAAGGTCGAGTGGATGATCTCGCCCTTCACCGTCCGCTGCATGTCGGTGACCTCTTCCGGACGCTCGTCGACGAGGACGACCATCAGGTGGCACTCGGGGTTGTTGCGGGTGATCGCGTTGGCGATGGCCTGCAGCACCATCGTCTTTCCGGCCTTGGGCGGCGAGACGATGAGACCGCGCTGGCCCTTGCCGATGGGCGAGACCAGGTCGATGATCCGCGTGGTGAGGATGTTCGGCTCGGTCTCCAGACGCAGGCGCTCCTGCGGGTAGAGCGGCGTGAGCTTGTTGAAGTCGGGCCGCTGACGGGCCTGATCCGACTCCATGCCGTTCACCGAGTCGAGACGGACGAGCGCGTTGAACTTCTCGCGGCGCTCACCGTCGCGCGGCTGCCGTACGGCGCCGGTCACGACGTCGCCCTTGCGCAGGCCATGCCTGCGGATCTGTGCGAGCGAGACGTACACGTCGTTGGCCCCCGGCAGGTAACCGCTGGTCCGCACGAACGCGTAGTTGTCGAGGATGTCCAGGATGCCGGCGATCGGGATGAGGACGTCGTCCTCGCTGATCACCGGCTCGCCGCTGTCGAACCGGTCACGGCCGCGGCGGTTGCGCTCGCGGAACCGGCCACGCCGGCCGCGGCCGTCATCGCCCTGCTGGTCGTTCCTGCCGTCGCCGCGCTGGTCGCGGCCGCGGCTCTGGCCGTCGCCCGCGTCGACCGCGGCGGGGCGCTGCTCGGTCCGGCTGTCACGGCCGTTGTGGCCGTCACGACCACTGTGACCGTCACGGCCATCACGATCCGAGCGGTCGCGCCGGTCCCCGCGCTCACCGCGGGTACGGCGCTCACGCCGGTCGCCGCCCCGCTCGGACCGGCCCTCGGTGCGCGTCTCGCCCGGCGCGGCATCCGCCTGCGACTCGGCCGGCGCCACCGACGAGGCGGCGGGCGATCCGGCGGTCACGCTGTCGGCGGGAGCGCTGACAGCAGCGGGTGCGCTTACCACGGGCTCGGACGCGGCGGGCCGCTCCTCACGCTCGACGGCGGGCTGCTCAGGCGTCGCCTGCTCAATGGTCGTCTGCTCAGCGGCGGCGGGCTTCGCGGCGCGGGAACGTTCCCTGCGGCCGCGCGTGGGACGTTCGGCGGCCGGCGCCTCGGCCGGGGCGGCGGACTCGGCCGCCTTCGGCTCGGCGGAGGCCTGTCCCTGCTCGCCCTGCTTCTCCTGGATGGCCGCGATGAGTTGGCTCTTACGCATCCGTCCGATCCCGGTGATGCCCAGGGTGGACGCCAGGGCCTGCAGCTCGGGGAGCACCATGCCGGCGAGGCCGGTGCCGGAGCGACGACGTCGGGCCGGGGCGCTGGTGGGGGTGTCGCCGGCGGCCTGGCCGTCGGAGAGGAGTTCGGTGGTGTCGCTCAACTAAGGGTCCTTCCCAGGGGTTGGGCGCCAGAATCGTGCGTCCAGGCGTCCCGGTGGTGCGACCCGGCGGGACAGACCGGGCCGGGCTTGACGAGTCTCATGTGTCGATGACCCTCGGGACTCGCAAGCGGTAGGTGCCCGGGGGACTTCCCCCGGATTGCCGTCACCAACCAGATGTCTTGGTGGATCGAACGCGCATGTCTCCGAGAACCCCGCCTCTCGCCAGGCCACTCGCAGGTGAGCTGACTGAAGGTAACGGTTTCGGGAAAATCGCCATGCCCGCGTCGAAGGACGCGGAGCGAAGTGCAGCGATGTGCGAATGACAAGCACGCACCCAACACGGGGGCACCTGGTGCGGCTATCAGCCTAACATCACCAGCGCGCACAACTATTCCCTGAAGGTCGAAGAGGCATCAGCGTGTCTCGGGAAACCGAACGTACGCACCACGTGGGTCGACGTTCATTGGCTGGATGTGCCAGTCATTACCCACTTTAGGCGCGATCAAATCCTTGGTGTCCCGTGTCATGAAAACGAGAACCGTGGGACCGGCCCCCGAGACCACAGCCGGCACACCGGCCGCACGAAGCCCGCGTACCAGTTCCGCCGTGCGCGGCATCGCCGACGCACGGTGATCCTGATGGAGGCGGTCTTCTGTACCGGCGAGCAGCAGGCCGGGTTCCGGCCGTTGTGTGAGCGCCGCTACGAGCAATGCCGCGCGGCCCGCGTTGAACGCGGCATCCGCGTGTGGAACGTCCTTCGGCAGCAGCCCCCGCGCCTCTTCCGTGGACAACCGGAAGTCCGGGATCAACACGACCGGGCGGACATCCTCGTGCGGAGTCACTTTCACCATACTCGACGCTCCGGACTGGTCCGTCCAGGCGATGGTGAGTCCGCCCGCCAGGCAGGGCGCCACGTTGTCCGGATGCCCCTCCAACTCGGTGGCCAGGGCGAACACCTCGTCGTCCGGCAGGGGCCGTACGGCTCCCGCCGCGCCGTCGGCGAGTGCGGGCGCGAGGGCACGGGCGGCGAGGACGCCGGCGCAGATCGCGGCCGAGGACGAACCGAGGCCGCGCGCGTGCGGGATCCGGTTGCGGCAGCGCAACCGGATGCCGGACGGCTGGACGACGCCCATGCGGTCGAACGTGGTCCGCATGGCCTTGACGATCAGATGGCTCTCGCCCCGGTCCAGCTCGCCCGTGCCCGCGCCCTCCCCCTCGACCTCGACCCGCACGTCCCGCAGCCGCGCGCCGTCCGCGTCGAGCACGGCGGCCTCCACCTCGTCGTACAGGTCGAGCGCGAGGCCGAGGCTGTCGAATCCGGGGCCGAGGTTGGCGCTGGTCGCCGGCACCCGGACCACGACGCCGTGACTATCCGTCATTCATGGTTTCCATTCATCTCGGATGGACGAACGGCGTCTCGTAGTCGGGGCATGCCGACGAGGCGCCGGGCAGACGTGGGCAAACGCCGGGCACCGGGCGGGAGATGTCAGGCGAGACCGAGCGCGGAGGCGGCGGCATACGCGTCGATGGGAATCGTCACCGGAGACGGAGCACCCGAGATGGCCCAGTCAGGGTCCTTGAGTCCGTTGCCGGTCACCGTGCAGACCACGCGCTCGCCCGGCGTGAGGAGACCCTGCTCGTGCGCCGTCAGCAGTCCGGCGACGCTCGCGGCCGAGGCGAGCTCGACGAAGACGCCCTCCTCCTGCGCGAGCAACCTGTACGCGGCGGCGATCTGCCGGTCGGTGACGGCCTGGATGCCGCCGCCGGACTCGTCGCGGGCCGCCTCCGCGAGCCGCCAGGAGGCCGGGTTGCCGATCCGGATGGCCGTCGCGATCGTCTGGGGGTGGGTCACCGGGGCGCCGGACACCAGCGGGGCTGCGCCGCTGGCCTGGAAGCCCAGCATCCGCGGCCGCTTGGTGGCCAGGCCGTCGTCGGCGTACTCCTTGTAGCCCATCCAGTAGGCCGAGATGTTGCCCGCGTTGCCGACGGGGATGCAGTGGACGTCCGGCGCGTCGCCGAGCGCGTCGACGATCTCGAACGCCGCGGTCTTCTGCCCCTGGAGGCGGTGCGGGTTGACGGAGTTGACCAGCGCGATCGGGTAGTTCTCCGCGAGCTTCCTGGTCATCTCCAGGCAGTCGTCGAACGATCCCTCCACCTGCAGCAGCTTCGCGCCGTGCACGAGCGCCTGGGCGAGCTTGCCCATCGCGATCTTGCCGCGCGGCACGAGGACGGCGCAGCGCAGCCCGGCGCGTACGGCGTATGCCGCGGCCGAGGCGCTGGTGTTCCCGGTGGAGGCGCAGATGACGGCCTTGGCGCCCTCTTCGACGGCCTTGCTGATGGCCACGGTCATGCCGCGGTCCTTGAAGCTGCCGGTGGGGTTGAGGCCCTCGATTTTGAGGTGGACATCGCAGCCGGTGATCTCGGACACGCGCCTGGCGGGCAGGAGCGGTGTGCCGCCCTCGAGCAGGGTCACCACTGGCGTCGTCGTGGAGACCGGCAGACGGTCGCGGTACTCCTCGATCAGGCCACGCCAAGCCCTGGACATGATTGCTTGCTCCTCCCACGCGCGACGCGCGTGTCACCTGCGGTATCGGGCAACGAGTCTACGGCCATCCGCCTGACGTCCGGGATGCGCCGTCCAACTGGTGGACATCTGGGCGGGCATCGCCGTTTCCAGGGGATTCCCACGCTCGCCCCGCGAAACCGTCGGCCGGCTTGGTTAGGGTGAACGGCGTCCGATGGAGATCGCAAGGTCTCGCGAGGTATCGCAAGGTGAGGAGCGGCGATCGTGACGGGAGGCCACGTCAGGCCGAGGATCCGGCACAACGACTATTCCCCGCTGGCCCCGCCGCCCGTCGGGGAGTGGGTCCCGACGCTGCCCGCCAGCGTCGTCATCCCCGCGCACGGCCGGCAGCACCGTCTGAACCTGACGCTGGCCGCGCTCGCCGCGCAGACCTACCCCGCCTCCCTCACCGAGGTCATCGTCGTCGACGACGGCAGCGATCCGCCGCTGCGGCTCCCGGAGATCCGCCCGGACAACACGCGGATCATCTCCAGCCCGCCAGGAGGCTGGGGTGCCGGACACGCGATGAACGCGGGCGTCGAGGTCGCGACGGGCGAGATCGTCCAACGTCTGGACGCCGACATGGTGATCTGCCGGGAGCACCTGGAGGCGCTCTTCCGCTGGCACCACCTCACGGACTATCTCGTGACGATCGGCGGCAAGAAGTTCGCCGAGGAGCCCGCTCTGACTCCCGAGCAGGTGTACGACGCGGTGCGGCACGGCACGCCGGAAACGCTGTTCGACCCGGCGGCGCTCGTGTCGAGCTCGACCGAGGAGACGATCCGCCGCCTCGGCGGGCTGCGGGCCAGCCGCAATCCCTACCAGGTCTGCACCGGGCCCACCGTCTCGCTGCGCCGTGCCCTGCTGCGTGAGGTGCGCGGCTTCGACCCGGAGGTCGTGCGCGGCCAGGACACCGAGTTCGCCTATCGGCTCGCCCAGGCCGGGGCGGTGTTCGTGCCGGACATGACGGCGCGGGCCGTGCATCTCGGGCTGCCGGCCCAGCGCGGTGAGCACGGCAAGGCGATCGTCCGGCTGGTCGAGACCCATCTGGCGCAGAAGGTGCCGCTGCGGCGGGATCTCCGCAAGGAGCGCGACCGGCGGCGGCCGGTGCCGTACGTGGAGATCGTGCTCGACGTGACCGGCGCGGACGAGACGCTGATCCGCACGTCCGTCGACGCGATCCTCACCGGAACCGATGCCGGGCTCACCGACATCGCCATCACGCTTGTGGGGCCCTGGCCGGGCCTTTCCGACCGGGCGAGCCAGGCGCCGGGGAGCAGGGCGTTCGATCTCGCCCTGGTGCGGGAGGCATTCCGCCACGATCAGCGGGTTCGCTTCGCCGAGCGGGCGGCGCCGACCGCGGCTCCCGCGCCCTTCCGCTACACCACGCCGATCGACTCGCCTCCGGCCGCGGACGAACTGGAGCGGATGACCAAGACGATGCTGGAGGAGCGACTCGGCCTGCTGGTCGTCGAACTGCCGGACGGCCGCACCGCCGCCCTCGAACGGACGGAGGCCGCCGCCCGGGCCCGCCTGCTCGCCCGCCCCGGTGAAGATCTCTCCGCCGTCATCGAGGAGACCCACGGCATACGGCACGCCGCGGAGAAGGAGTTCCTCACTGCGCCCCAACGGCAGCCTGCCCCGGCGACTCCCCCAGCGTCTCGGCCTGTTCAGCAGCCCGTGGCTCAACCGCCCGTGACTCAACCCGAGCGGCCGCGGCAGCGCCTCGGCGGCCTGTTCCGCCGCTCGTGACTCAGGTCGTTTCCCCCAGGGAGCGACTTAGGACTTCCTGCCGTTGAACGTGCGGGTGAGGCCCCGGGCGAGGACCTTGATTCGCCTGAGGCTCCGCAGGCCACGCCGGCTCTGGGTGCGCCGGAGCGTCGAGACCTGCCGCCGGAGAGCGCCGACCTCCCGGCGGTAGCCGACGGCCGTTCTGCGCCACCGGCCGGCCTCCTCGCGCCACTTGGCGACCTGGCCGCGGATCCGCTCGACCTCCTTGGTGAGCCGCTCGACCTCGGCCTGTGCCTGCACCCGGGCCCGGTAGGCGGCCCGGACGCTCGGGAACGGTCCGGCCTCGGACCCCGAGGTGAAACCGTACGTCTCGCCGTCGGCCCAGAACGTGCCGAAGACCTCGTCGACGAAGGCGTCGACGTCCCCGCCGTCACCGCCGTCACCGTGCGCCATGGTCTCCCCCTCACCGTCCGCTTCGTGCGGGGAGACGAGCAGGGCGGCGCGGGCGAACGCCTGGGTGCTCTCCAGACGTGCCCCGGTGATGCCCTCCGGGTCCTCGGCCAGCAGGATGCTGACCAGCCCGAGGTCCTGCTCCTGTGCCAGCCCGAGGATCTGGGACAGGGTGTCCTCGCCGGGCGCCCAGCCCGGCGGCAGGCGCAGGCGGAACGGCGCGACGCTGTCGGAGAGCCCGGAGACCAGCCGGACCCGGCCCTCGTGACCGTAGTGCGCGCGCAGCAGGACGAGATCGAGATGGGGATCGGTGAGCGGTGCGCGCTGCTCCGGCCTGACCTCGTCCCACGGACCGGTCACGAGCACCGACAGGTCGGTCAGCGTACCGGCCAGGACCGCGTCCACGGTCGCCATGACGTCGTCACACGATGCGCCGGCGGCGTCGACCACCACCTCCAGCAGGGGGACCTTCCACTGCCGGGTGGGGTGTTTGCGCAGCCACCGGTAGACGGGGACGCGGTCGGCCACGAGCGGGTGGCTGACCCGGCTGATCGACTCGGCGTCCCGCATCCGCATCGACGGGCCGAGGTGATAGGCCCGCGCCTCGGGATCGGGGATGAACACCGCCCCGGCCTGAGCCAGGCGGTATCCCATCTCCGTGTCCTGGCCGAGGACCATGTCGGGATCCATGGGTCCGGCCCGTTCGAACAGCCGCGCCCCGACCGAGGTGGCCCCGCCGATATGGATGCTGAACGCCCTGTGGGTGCGGGTCAGCCCGTCCGTCCGGTCGACCATGTCCTCGATCCACGCGTGCGGCTCGGTCGGCTCGAAGAACTTCGCGAGGTCCTCGGCCTCGGCCACCTCCTTCGCGTCGGGAAGCGGCGCGGTGGTGAAGCGCAGATAGGACGTGACAGACAGGTAGGGCGCGAGGTGGTGCCAGCGCATGTGCGCCTCCACCTCTTCCCGCTCCGGCACGATGTCGGAGTCCATCCAGTGGATGACGTCGCCGATGGCCGCGGCCAACCCCATGTTCCGCGCCGCGGCGCGGCCGGGGGTCGGGCAGACCAGCAGGCGGGTGTTCTCCGGCCGGATGTCCGGCAGGCGCAGCGGCGGCTCGCTGCCGTTGTCGACGACGATGACCTCGATCAGGTCCGCCGGATATGTCTGGACGGCGAGACCCGCCAGCGTGAGGTCGAGCTTGGACTGGTTCGCATGGGCCGGCACGACGAGGCTCACCCGGAGCCGTGGCGTCCACGACGATCCCAGCGCGGGCGGGTCGAGGACGGTGTAGTCGTTTCCCCGGATTCGCGGCGTCATCCCGCCTCCACGCTCTCGCCGTCCCCCGCGACCTGACCGTCCTCCAGGATCACACTGGGCCGGAAGCCTCGCCACTGTTTGCCCGAAACTCTCAGGAAGTGCGCAAGTGGCCGCTGCCAGGTGTTCTCGCCGCTCAGCGAGCGCCGCAGGACGTACCCGAGCCCATGCGTGCGGTAGATCCGCCCGCCCCGGGCGACGACCGCGCGCAGCAGGTGGGCGTCCTCACCCCGGGGGTACGGTCCGAAACCGCCGACCTCCCGGAAGAGCTCGCTGCCGATCATGATCGTGCCCCCGGCGACGTGGTCGGTCCACCTCTCGCTGCCGTAGTCGGTCCGCCGGACCGTGACGTCGAGCGGCTCCAGGTAGAAGAACTCCTGGGCGGTGCCCACCACGTCGGCGCCGGAGTACGCCTTGGCGAGCAGGAGATCGGCGATGTGCTCGGGGCCGTACCAATCGTCGTCGTCCCACTTGAGGATGGTGTCGGTCGTGGCGTGGGACGCCGCCAGATTGAGCACCTCCCCGAACGGCGTGGCCCGGTCCGACTCCAGCACGATGACGGGCCAGGGGAAGCCCGCCACCGCCCTTTCGGCGAGCGCGGCGGAGAAACCGTGCGAGGCGACGATCACCTCGAGGTCCGCCCCGCGCTGGCGGGCGATCTGCCGCAGCGCGGCGTCCAGCAGGTGCGGCCGGCGCGTCGCCATGACCACCGTCACCGCCGGTGCCGTACGGCCGACGCCGCTCGCGCGCAGCGCGTGCCGGCGCAGCCGCACGCTGTGCTCCTCCCTGCGCAGATCACCGACCGAGTCCGGCGTGCCCTCGTCCGGCTCCGGGGTCCAGTTGGCGACCAGGTCGGCCAGGACGGGATCGGCTCGGCGGACCCAGGGCGGCGGCGGGCCGGAGGTGAGCGGCACTCCCGCGGCGGCGAGGTCGGTGACGGCCGCCAGCGCCTCCTCCGCCTGGCGGGTGGGCGTGGCGGGCCAGCCGACCCGCAGCCCGCGCAGCGGCCGGAGCGCGTCGATCTCCTCCCTGGTCACCCGGTGGCCCGGCGACCGCCCAGCGGAGCGCTCCACTCCTTCCGGGCCCTTCGGGGCGCGCTCCAAGAATCCATCGGCGATCCATTGTCCGGCGTTCCAGGACAGCTCAGCGGTTCCCTCGGCCGGAGATCGGGTGAACCCCACCGGCGAGCAGATGTCCGTCGCCACCGCACCTCCCGCGCCCACAAAGATCATTCGAGTCGTGGTGGACCCTTGTCAGATCAAACCGGTTAACTCCGTTGTCAGCAACCGTTCAGGATGGCTTCCTCGTTCTCTCCGGTTCCGGGAGAGCGTCACGGGTTTGGAACAGTCCGGGAGAACAGGGCCACCGTCAGGCCGGGAAGCTCCGCGGAGTGCCACGCGGAGGAGAGCCGGAATCCGACCGCCCGCACCGCCGTGACCTCGGGAAACTTCGAGCCTGTGAGGCCGGACTGCTTGGTGCCGCGCCAGACGATCCAGACCCGGGTGCGGCCCTTCAACGCGGCGGCGACGTCGGAACGTTCCGGATATTCGAAGGCCGTGCCCGAGGCCGTACCCACCCGCATGACGTCATCAGGGAGAACGCCCCGGCCGTAGTAACCGAATCCGGTACGCAACCAGCTCTGGCCGTACAGGATCGCGTCACGCTGCCGGGCCTTCGACTGGACGACCCGCACCGCTCCGGGGAAATCGTCGTAGTGGCCGTTCTGCTGCCGGTAGTCGATCTGATCCGGCATGCCCAGCACCGCGGCGATCAGCACGGCTCCCCATGCGGTGAGCCTGGGGATCAGGACTCCGGAACGCAGCAGGTCGTAGCCGGCGGCCAGCGTGACTCCCGCTGTAAGGGCCAGCGCGGGCGCGGCCACGAAAAGGTACCGGTCCACGTACGCCGGCGTGAGCACCGCCGAGACGAGCAGCAGGAGAACGGGCGGGAACACGAGCCAGCCGCCCAGCAGCGCCCCCCAGGCCCGGCCAGTCCGGCCAGTCCGGTCGGCCCGGTCGGCCCGGTCTGCGGGGCGTCGCAGCAGGATCACGACGCCGGCCACGGCGACCGCGAACAACGCCGGCCCCAGGGTGGGCGATCCCGTCACCATCTTCGGGAACTTGAGCAGCACGTCGGGGCCGTGCGGCTTGATCCAGCTGATGGCGTGGCGCTCACCCCACCCGACCAGTCCGAGGACCGCCACGGGCAGGCACCCGGCGGCCATCGCGGGCAGCGCCCTGGTCAGGATCTCGCGGCGCGGCAGCAGCCAGGCCGCGGCCAGAAGCTGCGCGGGAAGCACCAGCACCGAGAACAGGTGCGTGCATCCGAGCAGGGCCACGCCGCCCGCATACCAGCAGGCCCTCCGGGTGGTCGGCGCCTCGACCAGCCGGTGCAGCGCCCATGCGGAGATCACCGCGGCCGCCGCGGCGAACGCGTACGGCCGGGCGTTCGCGCCGTGGTACGACACCGAGGGCAGCACGGCGAACAGCGCGGCGCCGAGCAGCCCGGCACGCGCGCTGTGCAGCCGGCGCCCGAGATCGGCCAGGAACCCGGCCGCGACGCCCAGGGCGAGCGCCGAAGGCAGCCGCAGCCACCACTCCGCGTCGCTCAGCATCGCCCAGAAGTGCATGAACAGGTAGTAGGGCAGGAAATGCCCATCGATGTGCTGCACGAGCAGCCAGAGCCCGCTCAGCGAGCGGGTCACCGCGCTGTACGTCGCCAGTTCGTCACCGGACAGCGACGCGGACGTCCCGGAGATCGCCACGCCGGTGACCACGGCCCCGGCGGCCACCGGGGTCCATCTTGGGAGCCGTCGCCGACCGCGCTTCCCGTCCGGCTCCCGATCCCCCGGCCGGCTGCGCCGATGGGAACCGTGACGGACGGCCGCCGACCCCTCCCCCGCAAGAGTGACCATCCCGGCAGGCTAAGGAAACACTTCGCCTTGCTCAACCGCAAACGGTGACGTTGTTACCGAAACGAATCATCCGGTGGCATCCATCCCGCCGGTGTCTCCAGCCAGGAGCACAAGGTCAAGGCGGCGCGATCGAACTCCACGATTCAACAGGCCCGGCCGTGATCGCCGACCGGGTCCGTCGAGTCATGCAGTTTCTTCTGATCAGGGCGTTTCGTCACCCTCGACGCGCATCACACTCGCCACCGCGCGCACGATGTCGAGGTCGCGCAGCTCCTCGATGGTGGCCGACAGGGCGGCGTCGCTCGCCCGGTGGGTGACCAGGACGAGCTGCGCGTCGTCGCCGCGCCCCTCCTGCAGGACCGTCTGGATGGACACGTCGTGCTTGGCGAAGATGTCCGCGACCCGGGCGAGCACGCCGGGCTTGTCCGCCACGTCGACCGAGATGTGGTAGCGGGTGACCGTGTCGCCCATCGGGTGGACCTTCAGGTCGGCGTAGGTCGACTCCTCCGGGCCGCGGGTGCCGGCGAGCCGGTTGCGCGCCACCGCGACGATGTCCCCGAGGACCGCCGAGGCCGTGGGCGCACCGCCCGCGCCCGCGCCGTAGAACATCAGCCGTCCGGCCGACTCGGCCTCGACGAACACCGCGTTGTACGCCTCCCGGACCCCGGCCAGCGGGTGCGACCTCGGGATCATCGCGGGATGCACCCGGACGCCGATCGACCGCCCGTCGTCGGAACGGGCGCAGATGGCCAGCAGCTTGATCACATAACCCATGCCCCTGGCGGAGTCGACGTCCGCCGCGGTGATCTCCGTGATGCCCTCACGGTGGACGTCGGCGGCGGTGACCCTGCTGTGGAAGGCGATCCCGGCGAGGATCGCGGCCTTGGCCGCGGCGTCGAAGCCCTCCACGTCTGCGGTCGGGTCCGCCTCGGCGTACCCCAGCGCCTGCGCCTCCTCCAGCGCTTCGGTGAACGACGCGCCCGAGGAGTCCATCCTGTCGAGGATGTAGTTGGTGGTGCCGTTGACGATGCCGAGCACGCGGCGTACCCGGTCGCCGGCCAGCGACTCGCGCAGCGGACGCAGCAGCGGGATCGCACCGGCCACGCTCGCCTCGAAGTAGAGGTCCGCGCCGTTGTCCCGGGCCGCACCGTGGATGGTCGCGCCGTCCTCGGCCAGCAGGGCCTTGTTGGCGGTCACCACGGACTTGCCGCGCGCCATCGCGGCGAGGATCAGCGACCTGGCGGGCTCGATGCCACCGATCACCTCGACGACGATGTCCACGTCGTCACGGGTGACGAGGGCTTCGGCGTCCGTCGTGAGCAGCGCGGGGTCGACCTCGGTGTCGCGTTTGCGTCCGAGCCTCCGCACGGCCACGCCGGCCAACTCCAGGGGCGCGCCGACCCGGGCGGCCAGGTCATCGGCCTGCTCTCGCAGCAGGCGCACGACCTGCGATCCGACGACACCGCAGCCCAGCAACGCCACTTTGAGCGCCGGTTTACCGCCAGCGTTACTCACGAGCCCTCCTCGACTCGACCCACGAGTCCTCCTCGCTTCGCCCACCGCCGATTTCCCCGGCTGATGCTCACAGCTGGCCCCGCAGCAGGTCGTCCTCGGTCTCCCGGCGCACGATAACCCGCGAGCGGCCCGCTGACACCGCGACCACGGCGGGCTTGGGCAGGTAGTTGTAGTTGTTGGCCAGAGAGCGGCAGTAGGCGCCG
Organism: Sphaerimonospora thailandensis; assembly: GCF_016863115.1. Taxonomy (GTDB): domain Bacteria; phylum Actinomycetota; class Actinomycetes; order Streptosporangiales; family Streptosporangiaceae; genus Sphaerimonospora; species Sphaerimonospora cavernae. Next base: position 3,457 of record NZ_BOOG01000023.1, on the reverse strand, counting down.
GTGCCCGCAACCGCGATCAGGTCGCCGGGCGTCAGATCACCCGGCAGCCACAGGTCGCGGATCACCATGTCGCCGCTCTCGCAGTGCTTGCCGACCAGACGCGACAGCATGGGCTCGGCCCGGCTCTCCCGGGAGGCCAGGGCCGCCGTGTACTGCGCGCCGTACAGCGCGGTGCGGATATTGTCGCTCATTCCGCCGTCGACGCTCACGTAGGTCCGCAGGCCCTCCACGTCCTTGACGGTACCGACCTCGTAGACCGTCACGCCCGCGAGTCCCGCGATCGAGCGGCCGGGTTCGACGGTGAGTCGCGGTACGGGCAGGCCGGCCGCCCCGCACACCTTGGTGACGATCTCGTGGAGACTGTCCGCGATGACCTTGATGTCCGGTGCCTCGTCCCCCGCCACGTACGGAATGCCGTAGCCGCCGCCGAGGTCCAGCTCGGGAAGGATCACACCGTGCTCGTCCTTGATCTCCACGAGCAGGCCGGCGAGGCGGCGGGCCGCCACCTCGAATCCGGCCGTGTCGGTGATCTGCGATCCGATGTGGGAGTGCAGGCCGACCAGTTCGAGGCTCGGCAGCGCGAGGATGCGCCGTACGGCCTCCGCCGCGGCGCCGCTGTTCAGCGACAGGCCGAACTTCTGGTCGTCGTGCGCGGTGGCGATGAACTCGTGGGTGTGCGCCTCCACCCCCACGGTCACCCTGATCATGACCTTGGGGCGGGCGCCGTACCGCTCGGCGAGCCGTCCGAGCCGGGCGATCTCCTCGAACGAGTCGACCACGATGTGACCGACGCCGACCTCGACCGCCTTCTCCAGCTCGGCGACCGACTTGTTGTTGCCGTGCATCGTGATCCGCTCGGGCGGGAACCCGACGCTGAGCGCGACCGCGAGCTCGCCCGCGCTGCACACGTCGAGGCCGAGCCCTTCCTGGTCGACCCAGCGGGCGATCTCGCGGCACAGGAACGCCTTGCCGGCGTAGTGGACCTCGCCGTCGTGGAAGGCGGACCGGTAGTCGCGGCAGCGGGAGCGGAAATCTTCCTCGTCGACGACGTAGAGCGGCGTGCCGTGGTCTTTCGCCAACTCCCGGACGTCGACGCCGCCGATCGCGACGGCGCCGTCGATCCGGCCGGACGTTCGGGGCCAGATCGCCGGGTCGAGCGCGTTGAGATCGAGCGCGTTGAGGTCGACGGGAGCGTGCGGCGGGCCTTCCGGCGTCGCGGCGACGGGGGCCGCCTGTCCGTCATCTGACGCGGCGGTGTGGGCGAAGCGACTCACCCGAACGAGGCTATCCGACCTCGCCACCCACGAGAGACAGCTGACCATCTGGCGAGACAACGACAACATTAAATCCGGAAATCAGGTGATTCCAGCGGAAGAAATGGCCAAAAAGTTGCGGGCGGCTCACAATCTGGCGGGAAGTGGGGTCGACAGCACTCCGGAGAGCACGGTTCGCACGGCCATGGCGAGCCAGAGACGGGCGGTATGGACGGCCGTCACCGGCTGGTCCGCCCGCGGCACGGCCGGCGCGTGTTCGTGGGCGTCGTGGAAGGCGAGCGCGAGGTGCTCGGCGTACGTCTCCCAGGAGGGAGCGCGGCTCGCCGCCCGGCTGGGCAGTTCGGCGAGCAGCCGGAGCACCGCCCGGTCGTACGGATCGTCCAGCGCCTCGGGCCGCAGCCCCGTCTCCGGCACGCCCAGATCCCGAGCCCAGCGCCGTACGGCGACGGCGCGCACGTGCGCGTACCTGACGACGAAGCCCGGGTTGTCCCAGGTCCGGGGGAAATCCGGAGCCGCGCGGCCGGGCTCGGTCACCGCCGCCCACCGGGGCATGCCGTTCGCCTGCACGATCTCCCGCACCACCTCGCCGGGGCAGGTCACGGCTATCAGGAGGAGACCATCGGGCCGCACCCGTACGCCGGCGACGCCGTCATGGGCGCGGAGCCGTACCGCCAGATCCTCCGCGACCTCCCGGGCCTGCCTGGTCGCCGGTGCGGTTCCGCGCGCACCGCGCAGGGCGATCGGTGAGGCGTACACCGCCTCGCGCTCCCAGGATCCGTACGGCGCCGGCGGCTCTCTCGGCGGCATGCCGAGGAGCTCACCGAGGATCTCCGCGAGCCGGACGGGCGTCATCCCGGCAGCCTAGGGCAGGTCCGGGCGCATCGGTTCAGATCAGTGCGAGCGGTTCGGCGGGCACGTATCCCGCCAGGTGAGCCGAGCGGAGCAGCCGGCTTTCGGCGGAGTCGCGTACGCAGACATAGGAGTACCGATCGGCCGAGTAGACGCCGATGCCGTCGGTGCGGCACTGCCGCATGAAGACCTCGCCCCACTCCTCGGAGACGTCGGCCAGCCCCAACTCGGTGAGGATCTGGCGGCGGGCCAGCAGCGTCCCCCCGGCCACCTCGGGCAGGAAACGGTGCTCGGCCTCCGGTTGGCGCAGCAGCGTGGCGCCCGCCTCCGGCAGGTGGGCGTAGAACGCGGCCTTCCCGAGCACCTCGGCCTCGGTCGAGGCGAAATGCCGGACCAGGTCGGCCAGATAGTGCTCGCCGTACACGTCGCGGGGATCGAGGACCGCGACGTAGTCGCCGTCGGCGAGCCGCAGCGCGCGGTCGAGTCCGGCGCCGAGGGTGACGGGCCCGTCCGCGGCGCGGATCACGAGGTCGGGCTCGGCCTGCGGCGCCGCGTCGGGGTTCGAGAGCGCCTCGCGGGCGGCCTTCTCGACCAGGGCGGCGTCGAGGCCGTCGGCGACGATGACGAGCTGCCCCGGCCGGCGACGCTGGCGGGCGACCTGGGCGAGCAGGTGATCGAGCTCGGCCCGGCTCGCGACGGCGGTGACCGCGGTGATCACGGCGTTGTTGCGCACGCTCGGCACACCGAGAGTGTCCAGGATCGGGTCGAACAGCGGGGTCGCACTCGTTCGGGCCCGCCACGCCAGGTGCGCCTCACGGGCCAGCCGGGCGGGATCGGCCAGCAACACCTCGGCGGCCGCGGCGATCTCCTCGCCACGGGCGCCCGCCCGCACCTGGAGCACCGGCGTCCCGCAGGCCGCGACCTCGGCGATCGCCCTGGGGTCGGCGTCGGGGCCCGCGACCACCAGCGCAGGCCGCCGGTAGGCCGTCAGCACATCGTCGTAGGACGTCTCGTCGGCTTCGTCCTGTCCGGCCAGCACCACCCAGGAGGCCGCTGGGGGCGCGGCGACCGTGCCGAGCGTCACCACATCCCCGGAGCGGCCGCCGACCGCGGGGATCGGGTTGTGCACGCGCGGCTGGATCGCGTGGGTGAGGATGCCCACCCGGTCGTGCCGCAGCGCGGCCCGCCACTCGCGGGCCCGGGCCTCGGAGGTGGTCAGCACGTACTCGAAGTGCTCGGCCGCCGGGAACGCCCGCGAGACCGATCCGCCCGAGTGCCAGAAGACGGTTTTGACGCCGCGCTTACGGCAGGCGGCGACCAGGTCGCGCAGCGCC
>NZ_BOOG01000022.1 GCF_016863115.1 Sphaerimonospora thailandensis | reverse complement strand
AAAGTTTTCACTTGCGGAGCCGTCCGTAGATCAGTTGGGGGTCTTGGCTAACAGCCTCTCGTTGATTGGCACCGTTGCCGGTGGAAGTGTGGTGAGCAGGAGCTCCTGTGCCGGGCCACGCCCGGTTCGCGAGGAGGCAGAGTAGTTCAGGGTCACAATGCGCTTGCTGATTCGCCAAGCCTTGACGCCGTTCAGGTCGCGGCTAAGTATCGACGGGTGCATCGCCTTTGCTGCGTACAGCGAGTCATCTGTGAGCAAGCGCTCGTCGTAGTCGTACGACAGAATCCAGCGGTACTGCATCTCTCGACGGAGGTACTCCGCCAGGTCGTGGTGCTGGAGTCCGCTCATCCAATCCAGGTCCTTGCCCTCCTGCGCAGCCTGAACATCGAACGACCTTCGATAAAGCTTTCCTGACTTCGAAAGGTAAGGCGGGTCGAGATATGCGACAACGCGGTCGGGGAGCAGGGTCTTGTAGTGCGAGGCGACGCCATGGAGCGTGGTCTTCCAGTCTGACAGCCAGACGTCCGCGATCCTCCTCAAGTCGTAGAGGTGACCGACGTATTCGAGCCGCTCAATCAAGCTATTGAGATTGAACCTGCATCCAATGCCGTACTCCGAGCTCTGTGTGCGACCGCCGATGGGGCCAGCCTGCCCGTGAAGGATCCCCGAGAAGGTAGTTCGGTTTAGGAACATGCACTTCGTGGCGAGTTCAAGGTCCTTAGTCGACCGACTGGTGCCAGGAGTCGCTGCCCAGGAACGCCAGTAGTCCCACCGTGCCAGTGCCGTCGCCCCGCCGACAGCAACGTACTTCGCGTGCTCGTCGGCGATGCGCTCGATAAGCTCCTGCGTGCGAGAGGCCGCCACTTGCCAGAAGGCCGCCACCATCGGATCTGCGTCCGCAAGCAATGCCCGCTCAACGATGCCTGCACCGACCAGCCTAAGGCTGGTCGACGCGCCGCCAGCGAACGCTTCCACCAAGAGGTCGACTTTCCTGACCTGAGCGGACCGCTGAGCGGCTGCGATGAGCTCGCCGATCACTTTCGACAGACCGCTCTTAGCGCCCGGGTAGCGCAGCGGACTCTGGTACCGCCCGGTTGCCAGAGGATGCGCGACCTGGGCCGGCGTGCGGTCGATCTTACGCGGCGTCGCCCCAACCGGAACCAAGGTTGTTGCACGCATGGACTCTTGATCGCGTGCGGCAACTGTCACGGCGCTCATGGTACTAGGCCAGAGTTGCGGGCCGTTTGGTCGAGACCAAGCCGTGTTGTGGCCACTAGCCGTAGTACATCGGTGCCGACGCCGATGGGGAACGCCGCCTTCCCATGCGCGGCCGCCACGGGAATGATCCCGTCAACGTACATGGAAGAGCCGGTGCGGTCGACAACGTCCAGGATCGCCGCGAGGGTCGGGTAGTCCTTTGGGTCCGGCTGCCCGCCGTTCGCGTCGTACGGCGCACCGGACGGCGGCATGACTGTCGGGACCACCACCCGCCCGTCGAGCGCCCGATAGACGAACTTGCGCCCCCAGTAGGTCTCCTTGCCGTACGCACGAGCATTGGTCGCATTGGTGACGCGGGCCATAATGTCCTCGTCGCAAACGAGCAGATCACCAGGAACTAGCACGTCGTGGCGGGCCAACTGTCGCGCGTAGTCGACCATGGCGCCAGACTTCTCGATACCGCAGACGAATGGCCCCACACCCGGGGTGGTTGCAGCCATCGCCTGAAAGTAGTCAAGGGCTCGGCCGCGTAGCTTGGCTGGAGGACCGTAGATAGCAAGTGGCCCATCGACGATAAACAGCGTGGTCGGCAGCAACTCTTGACGGGACTGCTCCCATAGAAGGGTGGCCAGCCCGACGAGCACAAGGAGTTCGACAACCGACATCAGCCGGCCGAGGGCGGACTGATTACTCCCTTCCTCGCTCACCTCCTCGTGGATACGCAGGACGTCAGTGGGGAAAAGCCAGATGTCGCACGCGTCGCACTTAACGCCAGCCAGCGGAACACGGACGTCCTTGCTGCAATCTTCGGTCGGGCAGTTCACGGGGACTGTTGACGCGGGCCCGCCCGGCCTCCCATGCAGCAGGAAGAGCAGTTCCAGCAACGTCTGGTTTAGACGATTCACCTCGATCTTCTTCGTACGAAAGAGCTGGTCGATCGCCTCTCGCCAGGAGGTCGCGATGTCAACGCCTTCACGGGTGTAGGCACCAGCGACCGGAAGGTCGAGCGTCACGAGCGCCGTGTTGACAGCCCTTGCGATCTCGTACGGATCGACGAACCGCTGTGCCTCCTGCGTCTCGAGAATGCCGAGGTCGAGATACGCCGCCGCAGCTTGCGCGAACCCGTACAGCACCGACGGCAATCCGTCCCTCACCCGCTCAACAACGTACGACCCGTCGACAGCGAGCGCGGACGACAAACGTGCAGTCGTGGAATTAACGTCAGCGCGTTGCCGGACCCGCTTGCGAATCTCCTCGACATCGCGCAGCGCCTCGGCCGGGACATAAAACGTGCGCTGGTCAGCGATGGCACGGACCGCAGCGGTAGAGTGCCCAAGGCGTGATGCGAGTTCATGCGTCCCAGCGACGGTCTCGTATGGCATCAGACAGCCGCCCTGTTGCCGTTCGGAATCAACGGAGGGTCACCCGCAGCTGCGCGAGCCTCGTTGACGAGTTCCAAGTCGTAGCGGTCGATATGCACCGGAACAATGTATGGCGACGAAAGGGTCTTGAGTCGCACGTAGCCGCGGTCTTCGGAGGCGATGATGGCATCGGAGAACGAGCCGAAGTCATAGAACTGGGCGAGCTCGCGAATCTCCTTCGTGTTGTTTAGGTGAGCGACCACCCAGTTGGCAGTGTTGGCCTTAACTTGGTGTGCGACACCCGAAACCTCCTGAGTCGCGTACGTCATGCCGAGGTTCAGCTTGCTCGCCTCCTTGGCAAGTTTGACCCAGATGTCCCTGTCGTCCTTGTAACGGTCGGAGGAGAACAGATTGTGGGCCTCTTCGAGCATCACCTGGATGGCCGGAGGCTCCTGTCCAGATGTGAATACGGACGTCTGGCGCTCAAGTAGGCGCGCAGTGATCGATTCGCTGAGGGCTTTGGTGATCGCACTTGCTCCAACATGAAGGTCGACAATGACGATGCGTCCCTGAATGAGTTCGTCGTAGATCTCGATGGCTGGGTCGTTCATCGTCAGAGGGCTGTGGAAAGGACGCAGCGGGTTAAGGTTTTTCCACCCGCGAACGTTGCGGTTCTGGCTTTTTGTAGTAAAGATCGGCTCGACGCTCATCCATCGGACGTTCTTCGTGAAGTCCGCAGCGTTGGCGTCGCCCGCCTCGCGAAGCTCGACGATTTTTTGCACCACGTCTTCCACGTCGGTCGCAGCCACGGTCACGATGTTGCTCGTCGTCCCCGCCTGAGTGAAAGGGTTACGTCCGAGTTCCCTCGCAATGGTCTGCTGGAACGTGCCTTTAATGTTGATACGAACTCGGAATCGGGATGGCACATCGAATCCTGCGCGCATGAGCGCTCCGTAGAGGGCAAGCCTTGCGCGCTGGGCGTGCGTGGTCGCGGACTGGTCGCCAGGAACATCAGCATAGGACGTACCAGCGAAATCCTTCACATAGCCCGCGTCGTCAGTGCTGAGCTGGTCGGAGATAAGGCTCTGGACCGCGTCGATCTGGTTCTCCGAGAAGAAATTGATTGAGAGAGGCTTGACGTGCGGCTGGGATCCGTCCGCTCCGAACTTGAAGATGCGGACGTGCTTCGCGCCGATAGCGGCGATCTCGGTACCGTCCTGAGTGTTTGGGTTCGCGTACTCGCCCTGCGGATCAAAAATGAGCTGGCCCACGGGAGGCCCACCCGCAGCGCGCTGACGCTCCGATATGACAAACGTACGAGCGATGATGATCTTGGCGGTGTTAGACTTGCCCATCCGGGTCATGCCTAATAGTGCGGTCTTGTGGCCAATGAAGTCCCGGATGTTGACCTCGACAGCGGAGGCGGCCTGCTTTGACGCTTTTGCCCGGCGACGAGTCGCGGAGTACCGAACAACGCCGATACGGACGGGATCCACAGGGCGATCCGTCGGTTTCAGGTATGACGCGATCGTCGAGAGCCCTTCGCCGACCGGCTTTAGCACCCGGTAAGTAGACGTGGCGTAGAAATTGTCGACATCTGATCCGAACTCGAGCACCTTCTGACCTTCTACATCATCCTCATAAAAGGTGCCGAGAATCTTGCAGCGCAGGCCGGTGAAGGAAATTCGATTCTTAGTGACCGCGTCCATCTTTATGTCGAGAACGACGGACGGGGACGGATTCTGACTGCTTGATAGTGCCGCACGGAGGGACTCCTCGCGCACGGCATGCAGGTCACTCTCCATCGACAACGGCGACGTCCCGTCAACGCGCAACAGCAGGACTTCATCGTCATCAACTTGCGGGGCGTTGATGTCTTGGGCCGTGGCGAGCAGGAACGAATACTGGGGTATGCCACCCGCCTCGAACTTCCAACTGTCGTGGGTGAGCACAATCGCCTCGTTATAGTCGATCCGGTAGATTGCGCCGATCCGAATCGACCGATCGTCGGCGATCAGCCGTGAGTTCAGCAGCGAGCCTGCGCCGACACCGGGTATGAGATTGGTCATGACTTCTCCTCTGCGCGATCGAAATCCCACCTTAGTGACTAACGCACGCTTCCGACAGGTTTGGAGGCAGACGTCGTCCGGCGGGTAAGCTTCTTCGCCGCATCCTGACCGGCGCCCAGCGCACTATGCAACACTTTGACCGGATATGTGGCTGTATGACTAATTTCGTCGAGTTGGCCAGCAATACGACGGACCGACGCGCCTCACGCTATTGCGTTAGGGCTCTTATAACGCCAGGCGCCTCTACCGCCGGTGGGTCATGGCGAGCAACTGAGGTATCCGGTGGCAACCCGACCCGCACCGCAGGGCCGCCAGGCCCGAGGAGCGGAAGCGGGGCGGCAGCCTTTCGGATGGCTCATCAAGGCTGCCGGAGTCTTCGATCGATCAAGAGACGACTGTCCGGTGGATGTGAGCGCGTGGGCGGCGTCGGCCGGGACCGGCCGAAGAGCCGCATGCCCGGCCGGCTGGCCGACCGGCGCGCGACGCGGACCGCCGCAGGCGGGCCGCTTTAATAGCGAGAAGAAAAGTTGCTTCCGATCAGGGTGGGGCGGCCGGGTCAGGATGTGCTGCTGATGGGTTCCGCGGTTGTCCAGACGGCTTCGAGGCTGGCGAGGTAGACGGCTGCTGTGCCCTCGTTCGCGGTTGCCCGCATGTGGATGACGGGGGCCTGGGCTGCTGGGGTGCCGTAGGCGTGGGTGTTGACGAGAAGGTCATCGTCTGCGCGGTAGATGGAGTTGTAGAGCACGGTGCGGTGGAGGCGGATCTGTACGCCATCCATCTCGTGGAGCTGGCGATAGAGGGCGAGCGCGTTTCTGGTTCTGGCGGCCATGACGTCGGGGCCGATGCCTTCTTCGGTTCCTCGGGCGGCTATCTGGGGGCTGTCGGGGTCGCCGAGGAGGATGCGCACGCGGACGCCTTCGTGGGCTCGGCTGGCGAGTAGGCGGATCATGCCGGTGTCTTCGGCGAGGAACAGGCTGCTGTAGGTGAGGATGTCGATCTGCCGGGTGGCGGCTTGGAAGTGGCGTCGCCAGACGGCCTGGGGGACGGTCCAGCGGTGGGCGTAGACGGCTTGGACCTCGTTGATGATGGCGCGGCGGGGTTTGACGATGTCGGGCCAGAGTTCGGCCTCGTCGAGCTGGAGGAGATCGGCGATGGCCCAGCGGTGGCGGGGGTAGGGGATGCGGCCCTTTAGCCAGCGGTCGACGGTCTTGGGATCGACGGCCAGGGCGGCGGCGACGTCGACGGTTTGGAGTCGGGCGCGGGCGAGGGCGTGACGCAGGTTGTCGCTCACTTCGGGCGCACCTCCTGAGACGGGGTTGGCTCTGCCTGCGACGTTAACACGAGACGTCCCTAGACGTCCCTTAGTTGCGGTGCAGAGGTTCCCCTGCCTCGACGGACGCTCGTACGGCAATCGACGCGACACCGGGCGCGCCGTACGAGCCGAAGGGAGCTGCGGGCATGGAGCCGATGCGGACGATCCGCGAGAAGCAGCAGGAGTACCAGCAGAAGTTGCTGACCGAACTGCGGGATGAGCTGGAGGAGCGTGGTCTTACCACGGTGTTGATCGTGGATCAGAAGGGACGGCCCGCGCTGGAGGTCCTCGACCGGTGCTTGCGGTCGCGCCGCGTCTACGTTCACCTGGCGTTCCTGTGGTTCTACTGGGGCCAGGAGCAGGACGAGCGCGTCTCGTGCATGCAGCTGCTGCCGGCGGCTGCGCGGATCGAGGAGGCGACGCGGGAGGGCTGGCGCGAGGGGGAACAGGGAGACCTCGGCATCAACCTGAACAAGATCCTCGATGCGGGCCGGTCCTGATATGCCCAAGCGATGGCTGACCGGGTGGCGAGTGCATGGGCAGATCGCCGAGCGGTTGCGCGAGCGCATCGCCGCGGGCGCGTATCCGGCGGGGGTGGCGCTGCCGTCGGAGGCGGTGCTGTCGGCGGAGTTTCGGGTTGCCCGCAACACCGTGCGCCGGGCGCTGCTCGCCCTGGAGGTCGAGGGTCTGATCGTGACGGTCCCGGCCAAGGGGCGAATCGTGCGAGCCGATGGGTATGTCGTGGATTCGGCCTACCGCTATCAGGTGATCGCGCGGGAGCTTCGGGGGCGGATCGAGCGGGGCGAGCTGGCCCCGGGCGACGCGTTGCCGAGTGAGGCGGAGCTGTGCTGGTTGTATGACGTGTCGCGCACCACGGCACGGCAGGCGTTCACGATGCTGGAGCGGGAGAAGCTGATCGTGTCCCGGCACGGCAAGGGCCGGTTCGTCCACCCACAAGGTTGAGACGTCCTGGGACGTCCGAGTTGGCACCCTAGGTCTGGCTGGGCCTGGGGTGCCTATCGTCTATCCCGTGGGACAAGCTGAGTGGGCGCGCGACCTGGCCGAACGACTTCTTGCCGAACCGCTGTCGCGGCGGTGGGCGCACACACGAGGAGTGGCGGCGCGGGCGGCGTCGCTGGCCCCGGTCCTCGGTGACGACGCCGACACGGTGACCGCCGCGGCGTACCTCCACGACATCGGATACTCGCCCGAACTGGTCGACACCGGGTTTCACCCCCTCGACGGCGCCCGCTACCTGCGCGATATCGCCGGGGCGGATGAGAGGCTGTGCCGGTTGGTGGCGCATCACTCGTGTGCGGTCAACGAGGCGACCGAACGCGACCTGTACGACGCCTTGACCAAGGAGTTCGCCCCGGAGCGGCGGGAGCTGGCCGACGCGCTGACCTACTGCGACATGACCATCGGCCCGGACGGGCGGCACCTGGACGTGCGCGACCGCCTGGCCGAGATCCATTCCCGCTACGGCCCCGATCACCTGGTCAGCCGCTCGATCACGCTCTCGACGCCGTGCATCCTGGCTGCCGTCCGCAGCATCGAGGCAGCGCTATCCGATGTACGGCAGGCCGGTTCCGCTGAGGTAGTGGCCGATTCTCAAAGCCATTGACCGGTCCATCGGCAGGCCGGTGACCTCAGCACATGGTACCCAGCGGACCTCGGTGGATTCGCTGCTCGGGGTCGGCTCACCGCCGACGGCGTGGGCCGTGAGCACGATGGAGAACTCCTGGCGGGCCTCGCCGTTCGAGGCGTAGAGGATCACGTGCTTGGGGTCGGTGTAGGTGCCGACGATGCCGTTGATCTCGCAGAGGATGCCGGTCTCTTCGAGGGTTTCCCGTACGGCGGCCTGCGGCAACGACTCGCAGAGGTCGATCGCGCCGCCGGGGACGGCCCAGTTGCCGTTGTCGGACCGGCGGATCACCAGCAGGTCTCCGGCGTCGTTGGTGACCACGACATTGACGGACGGCACGAGGCTGTTGGGCTTGGGGGCGTCGGGGTCGTCGTAGAAGTCGATCCGGCGGGCCATGGTTACGACTCTAACGGCTGGGCCTGCTCCCATACCCGTTCGAAGCTGTCGACGTAGGTGGTGACCATGTCGCCGCCGAGGACCTTGCGTAGGTGCAGGACGGGGGCGTTGCCGGCGGGCATGCCGTACACGTGGGTGTTGACGAGAAGCTGATCGTCCCCGCGGTAGATCGAGTTGTACAGGACCGTGCGGTGAAGGCGGAACTCGACGTTGTCCAGTCCCCGGATCGGCTTGTACAGCACGAGGACGTTGCGGATCTTGGCGGCCATGCCGTCGTCGATGCCCTCGTCCGCGCCGCGCTGGGCGACCTCGGGGCACTCCGGATCGCCCAGCAGGATCCGCACCCGTGCCCCGGTGGCGGCCTTCTCGCCGAGCATGCGCACGATCCCCGCGTCGTCGGCGAGGAACAGCCCGCTGTAGACGAGGATGCCGATCTCTTCGGTGGCGGCGGCGAACAGTCGTCCCCAGGCGTCCCGGGGGACGGCCCAGCGGTGCGGGTAGACGGTGACGATCTCACTCTCGGATGCTGAGGCGACCTGTTCCCGCGTTAAGGCCTCCGGCCACAGGTAACCCTCGTCCATGCCCAGGTGGACAGCCACGGCGTAGCGGTGCCTGCGGTAGGGGGCGCGGCCCTTGGTGATCCACCGTTCGACGGTCTTGGGGTCCACCTCGACGGCCTCCGCCAGGTCCGCGATGCTCACCCCGCGTTCCAGCAGCGCCGCACGTAACCGATCGTTTGGCATCTCACCTGACCCTGGTGGCTAATTTGATCAGGCCGCGAGGGTGAGTTCGGGCCGGGTGAGGTGGCTGGACCAGACCCGCACCACTCAGCCAAGGCAAGGGTAGGTTCCGGTCACGTAGTCGCCGATCTGCTGGCGCATGCTGGGATGGATGTCGTACTGGTCGAGATCAGCAGGCTGGACGAAGCGGACACCATCGGCCTCGTCGTTGACCGCGGGTTCACCCCCGATGGGGCGGCCGATGTAGGTGTTCTCGTACTGCTGGCGGATCTCGCCGTCAGTGTAGGCGACGATGTGGTGGGGATTGGTGTAAACCCCGAGGAAGCCGGTGATCTCGGCGATGATACCGGTCTCCTCCTGGCATTCGCGGATCGCGCACTCTGCAGCGGTCTCGCCGATCTCCTGAGCGCCGCCGGGCAGGGCCCACTGGCCCGTGTCACGTCGGCGCTGGAGCAGGATGGCGCCGGCATCATCGACGACGAGCAGGTTGCTGGCCGGGATGAGGGTGTTGGCCTTGGGCGCGTCGGGGTCGTAGTAGTACTCAATCCTGCCCATGCGTGGCGGTCCCCTCTCGATCCGGCGTCCATGGGCATGCGCGGGCCCAGACGGCTTCGAAACTCTGAGCGTAGTTGTCGAACCATCCGGTAGCGTTCAGCCTCTTGAGGTGAAGCAGGGGGTTCGCACTGGCCGGCTGGCCCCATACGTGCGGATTGATCAGTAAGTTCTCGTCATAGCGGAACAGCGAGCTGTAGAGGGTGGTGTCATGGAGGCGCACCTCGCAGCCGGGCACGGTTAAGAGCGGGCGATAATAGGTGAGGGAAGCGCGAATCTTGGCAGCGAGAGTTTCACCGATGCCTTCTTCGCGGCCCCTGATAGCCACGGCCTGGCCGTCCGGATGGCCGAAGCACAGCCGCACTCTCACCCCATTATCCGCGCGCTCAGCGAGCATCTTGGCCACCTGTGGATTGGATTGGACGAAGAAGGTTCCAGAGAAGACGAGCACGTCGATCTGATCCTGGGCTTCCTGCAGGAGGGTCAGCCACATCTCTCGGGGGACACTGGCCCGGTTCTGGTAGGTGCCGATGATTTCGGTGCCTACCCCGCGCTGCCCTGGCTGGGGCTGCGGGGTGGGCCAGAGGAAGGTCTCCTCGACACGCAGGTGCTGAGCGGCGCGGAAACGGTGCCGGGGATGAGGAACACGTCCGCCAAGCCAGCGGCTGACGGTTTTTGGGTCTACCGCGCAGGCTTCGGCGAGCGATTCGAGGGAGACGCCACGCTGGGCGAGTACGTGGTGAAGTCGCTCGTTCATGGAGGTATGTAAACCCAGGCGAACGTGGCCGTGCAAGGATGTCGCATGTCGCGTGATTTCCCGATTGTCGAGTTATATCCCGATTGAGCTGGCAGCCCGACAGGGCTCGTATCCTGGCCGCATGCCGCTCACCATCCTGTGGGACATCGACCACACGCTTATCGACAATGCGGGGATAAGCAAGGAGATCTACAGCGCGGCCTTCCGGGCTTTGGCGGGGGTCCGCCCGGCGGGTGCGGCCGTGACGGAGGGTCGCACGGACCGTTTGATCATGAAAGAGATGTTCCTCCGACATCACCTGCCCGAACCGGGCTGGGCGGCCGTCGAGGCTGCCCTTGCACAGGCCGGAGAGGAGCGGACTGACGCTCTTCGTAGTCGTGGGGCGGTCCTGCCGGGTGTGCGCGAGGCTCTTAAGGCTGCCTCGGCGCAGAACGGCTGGACGTCCTCTGTGTTGACCGGCAACATCGCGGCCAACGCCCGTGTGAAGCTGTCGGCATTCGGCCTGGACCCGTTGCTGGACTTGACCGTCGCGGCGTACGGGGCTGATGCCGTGCATCGTCCCGAATTGGTGGCTGTCGCTCGCGAGCGTGTACGTCTTCGATACGGTCCCACGGATGACATACCGATTGTGCTGGTAGGGGACACGCCTCGGGACGTCGAGGCCGCTCTTTCCTCAGGTTGCAGAATCGTCGCGGTTGCCACGGGCATCCACACTCAAGCCGAACTGGCCGCTGCCGGAGCCACCATCGTCCTGCCAGACCTGTCGGATACCGCTGGCCTCATCGAACTTCTGGAGACCTTCCAGGCACCCTGAGAACGTCTTGGGACGTCCCGGAACCGTCCGGGTACGCGGTGACGCGGTCCTTGTTTCCCTGGCCATCATCGAGTCTCCAACCAGAAACCTGGCCGATGGAGGTCCATGTGATCAGGGAAGTCGTCGGGATACGCAAGATTCGGATGCTGTACTTGCAGCTGCTGTACCGCTGCAACTTCGAGTGCCTGCACTGCTTCCACGGCGAGCGGCTCAAGCATGCCGACGCCTTCACCCCCGACGAGGCGATCAGCCTCGTCACCCTCATGCGCGACCAGTACGGCACCGAGGCCGTCACCCTGCTGGGTGGAGAGCCGTTCGCCTACCGGGATCTGCCGCAGGTCGTCAGCCGCACCAAGCAGGAGCTCGGTCTGCAGGTCGAGATCTGCACCAACGGCTACCGGATCGAGCGGCGGCTGATCGAGATCGCCCCCTACGTGGACCTGCTGCGGATCTCCCTGGAGGGAATCGGGCCGACCAACGACCACATCCGCAAACCCGGCAGCTACCAGAGCGCGCTCGGTGCCTTGGCCCTCGCCAGGGACCTCGGCGTGCCCACAGGGGTGACCATGACGGTCACTGCCCGCAACATCCACGAGGTGCTGCCGCTGGCGCGCACAATGCAAAAGTTGGGCGCGCGCCAGCTGAAGCTGCACTGCCTGCGACCGGTCGGCAACGCCGCCCATCACCCCGACCTCTTCGTCGCCGACCCCGCCGCGTACCCCGACATGCGCCAGCAACTCCAGGCGGCGGACCTGACCATCGAAGTGATCGTCGATGAGGACCTGTCCGTCGATGGCGCTCCGGATATCTGTCCCCCAGTGGGTGGCCCACACGAGATCGAGCGGATCGAGGTCGACCCGCGAGGGGCGCTCACCATGTCCTGCAAGGCGGTCGGCAAGGACGCGCATGCCTTCTGGTACGACAAGCCGACCAACAGCATCGTCCACCGACCATCCCCTGCCGATGAGCTGACCCTCGCGGTTCCGGACGTGGTCTACGGCCATGCCTGACCGGCCGAGATTCGAGAGCCTGGAAGGACTGCGCGGTACCGGCAAGTCGACCATCGCACCGCTGCTCGCGGTAGTCCGCAAGGCTGTTCTGATCCCCACGATCCCCATCGTCTACCAGCGGTTGCGCCGGGAGGTCGACCGTCAGGAGAACGTCGAGGCCAGGATGTGCCTCTATCTCTCGGCGCTGTTCGCCGCCGCCGAGGAGATCCAGGGCTACCTGGACGTCGGGATTCCGGTCGTCGTGGAAAGCTACTTCGCCCGGTGCCTGGCCACCCATCAGGCGTTCGGCGCGCAACTCGGCGTCACGCTACCGTCCGACCTACCCATGCCCGTCACCTACCAACTGCTCTGCGCAGAGGGTGAACGCCGTCGCCGGTTGATCCAGCGTGACAGACCAGCCTCCCGCTGGGATGTCCTGAGCGAGGACGCCGCTGAGCTGATCACTACCGCTTATACACAGTTTCCGATGCACCGCGTGGACACCACGGGCCTCGCCCCGGATCAGGTCGTCCAGGCCATTATCAACTTTGATTCGGAAGGAGCCCGCTTCGATGCGGACATGCAGCCTGTGGGAGCAGACACTCACGTTCTTCCCCCAGTTCCTCGCCGCGCTGAAAGCCAACGCCTCCCCTGACGCCACCGTCGCGGTCGTCGGCGCGAGTGACGGCAAGTTCGTCCTGCCGCTGGCCGCCGCCGGCTACCGCGTCATCGCCATCGAGCGCGACCCCCTCGCCCTGCACGGCGGCCCGGCCCGGCTCCCAGGCGACATCGACACCCACGCACCGGGCCTGATCGATCGTCTCAAGCTCGAAGAACTCCACGACCGGGTGCAGGTCGTCGAGGAGGACTTCCTGGCCTACGAACACCCCCTCGACACGCTCTGCGATGCGGTGTGGACGAGCTGCTCCTGGCATTACAGTGTCAACCACCATCGCCCGCTTGCCGAGTTCGTCACCCGTATGCAACTGCTTGTCCGCCCCGGCGGGCTGTTCGGCGCGGAGTTCATGATGGCTGTCGAACCGCGGCACTATCTCATCGAGCACTACACCTCGCCCGAGAGGCTCAGCTACCACTTCACCGGTTCCTGGGACCTTCTACTGACGCTACGCACCAGCGAATTCACCGAGCGAGCCCACGTCGGCCAGCTTGCGGACCACACGCACCGAATGGGCCTGCTGCTCGCCCTCCGCTCTGCCCGCCATTCCCCACTCCTTACGAAGAAGGGCCCATGAAGCACGAGTACGAGGCGAAATTCCTCAACGCCGATGTCACCGACCTCCAGGCCAGGCTGACCGCCTTGGGGGCGACCCAGTCGAGCCCGCGCACCCTGCTCACCCGCAAGATCTTCGAAAACGACGTTCTCGACAACGGTCAGTGGATCCGCCTGCGTGACGAGGGCGGCAGGTCCACGCTGACACTCAAGCAGGTCACCGACGCCACCACGATCGACGGCACGACCGAGATCGAAACGGAAGTCGCCGACATTCACGCCATGGCCGACATCCTCCGCGGAATCGGTCTACGCGAGGTCCGCTACCAGGAGAACTACCGTGAGGAGTGGCGTCTGGGGGATGTCGTCTTCGACTTCGACACCTGGCCGGGCCTTTCCACTTTTCTGGAGATCGAAGGGCCTGACGAGGCGTCGGTCCGCGAAGCGGCCGCTCTGCTGGGACTCGATTACGCCGAGGCCAGGTTCGGGAGCGTCGACGAGATCTACAAGAGCGAAGTTGGACGAGACATCCTCGCCGAACCCACCCTCCTCTTCGCGGAACGGTGATCGTTTATAGGTCCGCCCCGCAGACAGCGGACCCCGCCCACCAACTACGGCAGGCGGGGTTTCTGCACGTCAATGGCTACTTCAGGAGTTGGCGGGCCATGACCATGCGTTGGATTTGGTTGGTGCCCTCGTAGATCTGGGTGATCTTGGCGTCGCGCATCATGCGTTCGACCGGGAACTCGCGCGTGTAGCCGTACCCGCCGAGCAGCTGTACGGCGTCGACGGTGATCTCCATGGCGGCGTCCGAGGCGGCGCACTTGGCGGCGCTGGAGAAGAACGTGAGGTCCTTGACCCGCGTGCCGTTCATGGCCAGCTCCGACTTGGCGGCGGCGGCGTAGGTGAGCTGCCGGGCGGCCTCCAGCTTCATCGCCATGTCGGCGAGCATGAACTGCAGGCCCTGGAAGTCGGCGATCGGCTTGCCGAACTGCTTGCGCTCCTTGACGTACCCGACGGCGTAGTCGAGCGCGCCCTGGGCGATGCCGAGCGCCTGGGCGGCGATCGTGACCCGGGTGTGGTCGAGGGTGGCCAGCGCGGTCTTGAAGCCCGTGCCCGGCTCGCCGATCATGCGTGAGGCCGGGATTCGGACGTTCTCCAGGATGACCTGACGCGTGGGCGAGCCCTTGATGCCGAGTTTCTTCTCCTTGGCCCCGAACGACACGCCCTCGTCGTCCTTCTCCACGACGAACGCGGAGATGCCGCGCGCCCCGGCGCCCGGTTCGGTCACGGCCATCACGGTGTAGTACTCCGACACGCCCGCGTTGGTGATCCACATCTTGGTGCCGTCGAGCACGTAGTGATCACCATCGAGCACCGCCCGCGTCTTCATCGCCGCGGCGTCCGAGCCGGCCTCCGGCTCGCTCAGCGCGTACGAGAACATCGCCTCGCCACGCGCAACCGGTGACAGGTAGCGCTGCTTGAGCTCTTCTGACGCCGACAGCAGCAGCGGGACGGTGCCCAGCTTGTTGACGGCGGGGATCAGCGAGGACGACGCGCAGGCCCGCGCGACCTCCTCGATCACGATGACGGTGGCGAGGGCGTCGGCGCCGGCTCCGCCGTACGCCTCGGGGATGTGGACGGCGTGCAGGTCGGCGGCGACGAGGTCCTTGTAGACCTCCCAGGGGAACTCCTCGTTCTCGTCGGCCGCCGCGGCACGCGGGGCGATCTTCTCGTCGGCGAGGGCCCGGACCGTCTCCCGGAGCATCTCGTGCTCCTCGGCGGGCGCGTAGAGAGGGAAGCTCATGAGGAGATAGTAGGACGTCCGAGCAGATGTTACCTACCAGTAGATCAATCTGGTCGATTCTGACAAGCCTGGTAACAGAACATCCGTCTGGGCCCCATCGACCGAGCAGGGAGGGCACCGTACCGTTGACTCATACCCAGTTTGCGGACGTGGTTCAACGGGCAGTAAACCAGCCCGGTACCATGCCACTTCACAATCAGTGAGCTAGAGGGGAGCATGCCGTGCCGTACCGCCTCACCGTGCTTGGAACCGGATATCTCGGGGCTACCCACGCGGCATGCATGGCCGAACTGGGCTTCGAGGTGCTGGGCCTCGACGTGGACCAGGCGAAGATCGACCGGCTTCGGCGCGGAGACCTGCCGATCCACGAGCCCGGACTCGAGGAGTTGCTGCGGCGCAACCTGGAGTCGGGACGGCTGCGCTTCACGACCTCCTTCGAGGAGGCCGCCAACTTCGGCGACGTCCACTTCGTCTGCGTCGGCACTCCGCAGAAGAAAGGCGAGTACGGCGCGGACGTCTCCTACCTCGACGCCGTCATCGAGTCCCTCGCTCCCCACCTCGACCGCCAGTGCCTGGTCGTCGGCAAGTCCACCGTGCCGGTCGGCACCGCCGAGCGCCTGGCCGAGAAGCTGGTACGGCTCGCTCCCGCGGGCGCCCAGGTCGAGCTTGCCTGGAACCCCGAGTTCCTTCGCGAGGGCTTCGCCGTACGGGACACCCTGCATCCGGACCGCATCGTGCTCGGCGTGGCCTCCGACCGGGCGGAGAAGGTGCTGCGCGACGTCTACGCGCCGCTGGGCGAGGAGATCCCGATCGTGGTGACCGACTACCCGACGGCCGAGCTGGTCAAGTCGGCGGCCAACGCCTTCCTGGCCACCAAGATCTCTTTTATAAACGCGATGGCCGAGGTGTGCGAGGCCGCCCACGCGGACGTCAAGCAGCTCTCACTGGCACTGTCGTTCGACGAGCGGATCGGCGGCAAATACCTCAACCCCGGCCTCGGCTTCGGCGGCGGCTGCCTGCCCAAGGACATCCGGGCTTTCATGGCCCGGGCCGGCGAGTTGGGCGCCTATCAGGCGCTCACGTTCCTCAGCGAGGTCGACGCGATCAACATGCGACGCCGGGCCCGCATGGTGGATCTCGCGCGTGAACTGGTCGGCGGCTCGTTCGAGGGCCGCACTGTCGGGGTTCTCGGCGCGGCCTTCAAGCCCAACTCCGACGACATCCGCGACTCCCCCGCGCTGGACGTGTCCGTCACCATCGCACAGCACGGCGGCAAGGTCACGGTCTATGACCCGGTGGCCCTGGGCAACGCGCGTGCGGCGCATCCCGACCTCGGCTACGCGGACAGCGCGCGCGGCGCCGCCCGGGACGCCGACGTCGTCCTGCTGCTGACCGAGTGGCAGGAGTTCGTCGAGATCGACCCCGAGGAACTCGGCCTGGTCGTCGCGGCCCGCAACATCGTCGACGGCCGCAACGCGCTCGACGCCGACGCCTGGCGTGAGGCCGGCTGGCACTACCGCGCCCTCGGCCGCCCCTGACCGTCTCAGGCGTGGTGGTCTCGGGCGTGCAGGTCGGCGGCCTCGGCGCGCAGGCGCTCGCCCTTGGCGTACGCCTGCGCCTTGAGCGCCGCCTGGAACTCCTCCATCCGCTGCCGCAGACCCGCGTCGGAAGCGGCCAGGATGCGTACGGCCAGCAGACCGGCGTTGCGCGCCCCGCCGACGGCCACGGTCGCGACCGGCACCCCGGCGGGCATCTGGACGATGGACAGCAGCGAGTCCATCCCGTCCAGATACTTCAGCGGCACCGGCACCCCGATCACCGGCAGCGGGGTGACCGAGGCCAGCATGCCGGGGAGGTGGGCCGCTCCCCCGGCGCCGGCGATGATCACTTTGAGCCCACGGTCCGCGGCGTGCGAGCCGTACTCGATCATCTCGGCCGGCATGCGGTGCGCCGAGACGACGTCGGCCTCGAACCGCACGCCGAACTCGGCGAGCGCCTCGGCGGCCTGCCGCATGACCGGCCAGTCCGAGTCGCTTCCCATGACGATCCCGACGTCAGCCATTCAGCGGTCCCCTCAAACAGACGGCGGCGTGGTGGGCCCGGGCCCGCACCTCGTCGAGGTCCGTGCCGAGCGCGGTCACATGCCCGATCTTACGGCCGGGCCGTACGGCCTTGCCGTAGAAGTGGATCTTGATGCCGGGGTCGTTGGCGAGCACGTGCTCATAGCGCGAGAACACGTCCGGGTCGGGCCCGCCCAGCAGGTTGGCCATGACGACGACGGGCGCGGCGAGCGACGGCGAGCCGAGCGGCAGGTCGAGCACGGCGCGCAGATGCTGTTCGAACTGGGAGGTCCTGGCCCCTTCGATGGTCCAGTGGCCGCTGTTGTGCGGACGCATGGCCAGTTCGTTGACGACCAGGCCCGACCTGGTGGCGAACATCTCGACCGCGAGCAGCCCGGTCACGCCGAGGTCGCGGGCGATGCCGAGCGCGACGCGCTGGGCGACCGCCGCCTCCTCGGCCGGGAATCCGGGCGCGGGAGCGATCACCTCCACGCAGATGCCGTCCTGCTGGACGGTCTCCACGACCGGGTAGCTCACCCCCTGGCCGTGCGGGGACCGGGCGACCAGCACGGCGATCTCCCGCTCGAACGGCACGAAGGCCTCGGCCAGCAGCGCGATGCCGGTGGCGAGCGCCTCGCGCGCCTCATCGGCCGAGGCGCACACCCACACGCCGCGTCCGTCGTAGCCGCCGCGTACGGCCTTCAGCACGACCGGCCAGCCGTGCTCCTCCGCGAACGCCTCGACGTCGGCCAGGGACGAGACCCGCGACCAGGCGGGGCAGGGCGCGCCGATCGCGGTGAGCCGTTCCCGCATGACCGCCTTGTCCTGGGCGTGGACCAGGGCGTCGGCCCCGGGCCGTACGGCGACGCCTTCGGCGGCCAGCGCCCGGATGTGCTCGGTCGGCACGTGCTCATGGTCGAACGTGACGGCATCGCACCCCTTGGCGAACTCGCGGAGATCACCGAGGTCGCGGTAGTCGCCCAGGCGGGTGTCGGCGATCACCCGGGCGGCGCTCTCGTCGCGCGCGTTGGCCAGCACGCGCAGCTCGATGCCGAGCGCGATCGCGGCCTGCTGGGTCATACGGGCGAGCTGGCCCGCGCCGACCATGCCCACCACGGGACCCGCCGGCGAGTTCACCAGGGGGTTGACCAACGGGTTGACCTCCAGGCCTCCGGCGGATCGGGAAGGAGGAACGTTCGGGCTGTTCACGACAGGCCAGCTTACCGATTGCGGGAAAGTGCGCCCGCATCCGGAGTTCCTTCAGCACGTCGATCATTACATCGGCTTTGACTGGGCGATGTCGGCCAGGGTGCGGCGCAGGGCGACCGTGGTGAGGCGGTTGTTCTTGGAGACCTTGGTCGCCACCAGCACCAGCTCTTCGGCGGTGATGCTCCTCGGCCCGCTCTTGCCGGTGAACGCCCGCACATCGCCCGCGGCGTACCGGGGATGGGCCAGGGTGGAACGGCCCGGGCCGGGCTCCTGGGCGTGGACGAGCCGCAGCGCGTGGAACACCAGCGCGGAGCCGTCGGGCAGCGCCAGCGCCCGCGGCGATCCCTCGATCCGCACGTCGACCGACAACCTGTCGGGACGGACCCTGCCCGGCGCCCGGACCAGCTCGGTCAGCAGGCCGCGCATCGGGTCGCCGGAGGCGAACTTCACGCCGCTGACACCCGCCGGGTCGGTCAGGAACGTCACATACCGCGTCGGCACGAGCTTCGCCCTGACCGCCACGTCCGGCTCGTCGTCGACGTTCCCGACCTCGTCCGCACGCTTGGGCGCCGGGCCGATGAGCGGGATCGGACCGGCGCCCAGGCGCCACCGGCCCTCGGACCGCACGAACACGAAGTACGCGGGCTCGGGGCGTCGGGCCAGCACGGCGAACCACGCGCCGTCCTCGTCGTCGGTCGCCGCGGTTCCCGGCACCAGGAACTCCGGGTCACGGTAGCGGCCTACTCCCGAGCCCCAGCTCGTGTCCGGTACGGCACGGCCGGACGCTGTCGATCGGGCGGATCGGGCCGCCTCGCACACACGGCCGCCCAGTGTGTTCTCGACCCAGGTGGTCAGATGCCCGACCTTCGCACAGTCCTGGTGTTTCCAGGCGTCAGCGAGGTCGCCGAGGCTCTCGACTGCCGTCTCCGCGTCGGCCTGAGTGAACGCGGCGGTGGCGGGGACGCTCGCGGGAGGGCCGATGGCCTGCCCGGCGTTCACGTCTCCGCATCCCGCCAGTAAGGCGAGGCCGAGCCCGAGGCACGCGACACCTGGGGAGACACGACGTGTGGCCGTGATTTTGCGCAGCACGGTGGGAGCCACCTCTCCGGAATGTGCGGATTCCAGAACGAAGTGATCCTTGTCGGGCGGCAGCGTAGCCTGAACGACACCCAGTTGGCCCCATAACGAGATATTTCATGAAATGTTCTTCGCTGACCTGCGGCGGAGCGTCATCTACGGGCAGCGGCCCACTCCTGGCCGTGCCGTACCGGTAGCCTGAGAACACCTCGGCCTGAAAACATCTCAGCCCTGAGAGCACCTCGCCGCCGACAGGAAGGACCGCCGGGTCGTGCAGTTCCTCCGACACGCTTACGAGCGGTTCGCGTCACTCGTCCATGAGCTGCTGAAGTTCGGGACGGTGGGCGCCATCGCCTTCGTCATCGACTTCGGCGGCGCGAATCTGCTGCGCTTCGGCCTCGACATGGGGCCGGTGAAGTCCTCGGTCGCGTCCACGATCGTGGCGGCGACGTTCGCTTACCTGGGCAACCGCTTCTGGACCTACCGTCACCGCAAGCAGAGCGGAATGGTCCGAGAGTACGTCCTGTTCTTCGTGCTCAACGGCATCGGGCTGCTGCCCCCGGCGATCCTGGCCGCGTTCGCCACCTACGTGCTGCGGATGGACGACCCGGTGAGCTACAACGTCGCACGGTTCATCGGCGTGGGGCTGGGCACGCTGTTCCGCTTCTGGTCCTACAAGAAGTGGGTGTTCCTGGCGCTGCCGGAGATCCCGGCCGATCTGCCGCCGAGCCTCTCCTCCTCGGCCGAGGAGGCGGGTGACCCGCAGGCGCAGGCCGTCGGACAGGCCCAGCCGCAGGAGACACCTCAGGAGAAGGACACGGAAACGTCCCCGGAAAAGGCGCAGGCGCACGCGGGACCGGTCACCGCCATCTGAGATCCTCCCTCAGGCCGGCCCGCTCACCACCCGGTGACGGCCGTACTCGCGGGCGTGCCGCAGGAAGATCGCGAAGGTCGCCGGACGGCGCCTGACCAGCTCCAGTCTGCCTCCGTCGGCCGCGACCAGGGCCCTGGCGAGCGTCAGGCCGAGCCCGGTGCTGCCCCCGCCGCTCACGCTGCGTTCGAATACCTTGTGCCCAAGGCTTTCCGGGATGCCCGGCCCCTCGTCGGCCACCTCTATGACGACCGACCTGTCCGTGCTCGTCGTGTAGATGGTCAGCACGCCCGCGCCGTGCTCCAGCGAGTTCTCCATCAGCGTGGACAGGACCTGGCTCAGCCCGCCGGTCGTACCGAGGGCGCTCAGCCCCTGGTCTCCCCGCCGTACGACTGCGCGCTGCGCGCGACGGAAGGCAGGCTCCCACTCGGTGATCTGCTGCTCCACGACGTCGTCCACGTTGATCGGACCCGTCTGGGCATGGCGCTGCCGCCGCGCCGCGGCCAGCAGCTCGTCGATGACCGCGGTCAGCCGCTCCACCTGGACGATGGCGGCCTCGCCCTCCTCGCGTACCGTCTCGGGCTGGCCGGCCGCGGCGACCATCTCCTCCAGGCGCATCGTCAGCCCGGTGAGCGGCGTGCGAAGCTGGTGCGAGGCGTCGGTGGCGAACTCCCTCTCCCGCGCGAGCAGGTCGGAGATCCGCAGCGCGCTCCGATCCAGCACCTCCGCGACCAGATCGACCTCGGGGATGCCGTAGCTGTGCCGGCTGGGCCTGGCGTCACCCGAGCCCAGCCGCTCCGCGATCTTTGTCAGGTCTTGGAGCGGGAGGCTCAGACGGCGTGAGGTGACGGTCGCGAGGCCGACGGCCACGCCGAGCGCGATGACCGCGAGCGCGACGATGAGCACCAGCCGGGCCCGGACGTCCTGCTCGATCTGGGCCGAGTCCTGGGCCACCCGGACGTAGCCGGCCTCGGACCGGGCCTCCTGCACCAGCTCTCGGCCGGGTGGCGGCGGCGACCCCACGGCGATCGGCCGGTTCCCCCGGACGTACACCTGGATGTACCGATCCGTATAGTTCTTCGCGAGCTGGTGCGGATCGATCTTCTGCTGCTGGCTGACGGAGTATTCCACCCCGACGAGCAGCCGCGTCGCCTCGGCCCGCAGCATCTGCTCGGCCTCGTCGTTGATCAGTCGCACGACGAGGACGCCCAGGGGCACGCCTAACAGCACGACCGCGATGACCGCCACGAGCAACATCGAGGACAGCAAGCGCCGGCGCACGGGCTAGCTCCTCCCCACTGACCACCGCACGGCGGCCTACTCGCGCTCGAAACGGAAACCGACCCCTCGGACCGTCGTGATGTATCGCGGCTTCGCCGCGTCGTCCCCCAGCTTGCGGCGCAGCCACGAGATGTGCATGTCCAATGTCTTCGTCGACCCCCACCAGTTCGTGTCCCACACCTCACGCATGATCTGCTCGCGCGTGACGACCTTGCCGGCGTCCCGTACGAGCACGCGCAGCAGGTCGAACTCCTTGGTGGTCAGGTGCAGCTCCTTGTCTCCCATCCACGCCCGGCGCGAGTCGGCGTCTATGCGGACGCCCTGCACCACCGGCGTCTCGGACGTGCCGCGTCGCAGCAGTGCCCGTACGCGAGCGAGCAGCTCGGCGAGGCGGAACGGTTTGGTCACGTAGTCGTCGGCACCGGCGTCGAGCCCGACCACGGTGTCGACTTCGTCGACGCGGGCGGTGAGGATCAGCACGGGCGTGCCGTGCCCTTCCGCCCTGATACGGCGGGCGACCTCCAGCCCGTCCATCTCTGGCAGGCCGAGATCGAGAACTATCAGATCGACGCCTCCCGACAGTGCCCTCTCAAGGGCCTGCGGGCCATCGGGGCTCACCTCTACCTGATAACCCTCCCGGCGCAGAGCGCGCGCCAGAGGCTCCGAGATCGAGGTGTCATCCTCGGCGAGAAGTACGCAGGTCATGAAAGCGATCGTAGGACCTTAAGCGATCGTTTCCCGGCTACAGCGCGCAGTTTGACTTGTCATTGACCCATCAATTGACCTGGGCAAACACTGATAAATCCGGGATAGTCAGTACGCAACGGGGCACCCCGATACGGGCATTTCTCGCCCATCTCGTGAAGTGCCCCAAATCCCACATGTCACGGTAAACAGCATTCGCCGGTCCGCCGCCGCACCGCCATGGCGGCTCGGCGTGCGGACGTGAACGCGATGGTCCGGAAGTCCGGCGACCCGGAAGATCGCGGTGATCGAGAAGGGGGCGTCAGGACGACGCCGAAGGATCTCCGACATAGCGCTGGAGGTAGAGCGCCTCGCCCAGGCTCTCGATGAGGCTCAGCTCGGTCTCCAGGTAGTCGATGTGGTGCTCCTCGTCCGCGAGGATGTCCTCGAAGATCCGGGCGGAGGTGACGTCGCCACGCTCCCGCATCAGCGTGATCCCGGGCCGGAGCCGCGCGACCACCCCCAGTTCGAGGTCGAGGTCCGCCTGCAGCTGCTCCCGCACGGTCTGCCCGATGTGCAGCGTGCCCAGCTTCTGGTAGTTGGGCAGGCCTTCCAGGAAGAGGATGCGGTCGGTGAGCCGCTCGGCATGCCGCATCTCGTCTATGGACTCTTTCCGGGTGTAGCTCGCCAGTTTCGTGTATCCCCAGTGCTCCTGCATCTTCGCGTGCAGGAAATACTGGTTGATCGCGGTGAGTTCGGCGGTCAACTGCTCGTTGAGCAGCGTGATTATCTCTCTGTCCCCCTGCATGGCGGCCCCTCGGTCTATGCGCTGGTCACCAGGTCATCTGACCGTTTCAGCATCGCACAGATCTTACGGACACAGGTGGCGCAGTCCCCTCCGGCGCCGGTCGCGTCGCGTACCTGACGAGCGGTTTTCGCACCTTCGGCGATGCAGTCGTGGACCTCGCTCTCGGTGACGGCTCGGCAGACGCAGACGTACATGGCGGTGAGGGCCTCTCGGTGGCGCTAGGAAGGTTAGGCACACCTAAGGTAACCCACTTTGGTAAGGCTTGCCTATGTGGGAGGCATGTGGGCTGAGCCACATTTCCTTCCGGTTCAGCGTTCCCGGCCGGACCTCCGCAGGACGTACGGCTGGACGACGCCGAGCCCGCGTGCGGGCCGGCGGCGCAGCTTGACCAGGTCGAAGGCGCTCACGCCCCCGAGCGCGTCGGCCATCTCACCGTCGGCGACGATCGTGCCCGGCCGGGCGATGGCGGTGAGCCGGGCCGCCAGGTTCACGGTCGTGCCGAAGACGTCGCCCATCGCGGGGAGCACGGGGCCGTACGCCAGCCCGATCCGCACATCCGGCCCCTCCTCCCCCGCCTTGATCTCGTCCACCAGGTCGAGCGCGATGAGCGCGGCGGCCCGCGGCTCGCCCGCCGTGAACAGCACCTCGTCGCCCAGGGTCTTGACCAGCCGCCCGCCGTGCGCCGCCACGACATCGGAGGCCAGGGCCTCGAAACCCTCCACGAGGTCGGCCAGGGCCGGCTCGTCGAGCTCCCGGGTGACCCTGGTGAACGCCACCAGATCCGCGAAGCCCACGGCGAGCATCAGACGTGAGGGGACCATCTCCTGGCCGAGCTCGGAGAGCGACATGAGCCGGCCCGCGGCCGCGGCCAGTTGCGACCGCCAGACGTGGACCAGCATCTCCTCGAAGTCGGGCAGCAGCCGGCGGACGGTCTCCATCACCTGGGTGAAATCACCCTCACCCGGCCGGCCCGTCTGGTCGAGCACCGCCTCGATCATGATCTCGGCCTGCCACTGGGCCAGCCTGCCGGTCGTACGGCCCAGCGCCCGGGTCATGCGGATGACGGTCCGCTCGTCGAGCAGGCCCGCGTCGATCAGGTGGCGAATCCGCCGCAACGCGGACAGGTCGGCCTCGGTGAAGGCCACCGCGTCGTCGGGCAGCGTGGCGAAGCCGAGCGCCCGCCAGATCCGCGCCGCCAGGTCCCGGGAGATGCCGGCCGCCTCGGCCAGCTGACGGCGGGTGTAGACCGGCGGCGACCCGACAAGCAGCCGCCGCACGTCATCGGTGCCGGGACGCCCGTTGATCTCCACGTCCCCCTCCCCCAGCCGGCGCGCTGCCCGCGCCATCTCGTCTACTTTCCGTCGATGTTCCCGTCGGAAGCGTCCTCCACCAGCCGGAACAGCTCCTGCCGGACGAGCTGGATCCTCGGGATGTCCCTGAGAATGATCTCGCCCTTCTCCGAGGCCGACTCCACGCGCAGCGTGCCGCAGCCGAGGACCCGTTCGACGAACCGCTGGTCGGAGCTCACGCTGTTGACCTTCGCCATAGGGATGTCCTCATCGGACTTGTTCAGGATGCCGGTGCTGATCGCGAGCCGGTGCGAGGTCAGCGTGTACGAGGTCGTCTTCCATTTCAGGAACGGGATGAACGACCACAACGCCAGCGCGACGACGGCGACCACGGCCACCGCGATCCGGGCATACCCCGAGTACCCATAGTCACTCGGGATGAAGTAGATCGCCGCGCCGGCGGCGACCACGACGACGATGAAGGCGAGGATCGGCAGGATCAACCGCTTCCAGTGCGGATGAAACTCGTGAATGATCCGCTCGCCCTCGGTCAGGTGATGATCGGGGAGACCCATGGCGCAAATCGTGACACGTTCCAGCCCGCTGCGCATCGCGGTCGCCCGATCCACGACTTCCTAGCCGGAGGCGGGGCGGACGTGGACCACGTCGCCGACGCTCAGGGCGTGCTCCTCGCCCTGCGCCCGTACGAGCAGGTGGCCGAACCGGTCGACGCCGACGGCCTGGCCGGTGAGCACGCGCTCGCCGGGCAGCTCGACCCTGACCTCCTGCCCCACCGTCGCCGACCAGGCGAGGTAGGCCGAGCGCAGCCCGGAGGCGTCCGGGTCGCCGCCCGCCTCCGCCCATGCCCGGTAGTGCGACTCGATCTCCCGCAGAATCGCCCGCAGCAGCGGATCACGGTCGGTGCACATGGCGTCCTCGACGGCGAGGGAGGTCGCCCGGTCCACCGGCAGTTCGTCCTGCCGCATGGACACGTTGAGGCCCATCCCGATGACGATCGAGGTGTCCACCCGCTCGGCGAGGATGCCCGCGAGCTTGCGTTCACCGGCCAGCAGGTCGTTGGGCCACTTCAGCCGGACGTCGAGCTCTGCGACCCGCCGTACGGCTACGGCGGCGGCGAGCCCGACCAGCAGCGACAGCCATCCCTGAAGCGTGGGCGGCACGCCCTCCGGCCGGAGCAGCACCGAGAACGACAGCCCCGACCTCGGCGGCGCGACCCACGCCCGGCCCAGCCGGCCGCGCCCGGCGAACTGGGACTCCGCCACCAGCACCGTGCCCTCACAGGCCCCTTCGCGTGCGGCCCGGGCCAGGTCGGCATTGGTGGAGCCGGTCCGCTCGACCACGCTGATGGACGACCACAGCGCTCCCGGACGGATGAGCGCTCTGCGCAGCGCCGCCTCGGACAGCGGCGGCCGGTCGAGATCGGTGTAGGGCGATTCCCTCATCTGCCCAGGCTATCGATCCCCTGCTCGATATGAGGGGCGCGGAGCGGACACGGCCGGCAGTGACTCCAGATCACGCATCCGGGCGAGCCTGGCGGCGAGCCGCCGGGCACCCGGCACGTGCCGGCTACCGCACGCCGGCGCAGCGGGCAGGTAACCGAAGGCCGCCATCTCCGGCCCGGCGACGTCCGCGACGCGTACGGCTTCGGCGACGCTGAGCGCGCCGTGCCACGCCTCCCGCCGCTCGAGCCGTTTCATGCGGGCCTCTTCATCCGGGCTCCCGTACGGACGACCATGCGGACGTTCGTACGGGCCCACGCGCCGCCAGCCGTACGGCTTCGGCGGCGACCCGTTCCGGCGGCAGGTCCAGGCACTCGAGGGCGTACGGGCAGGTGAACTGCCGGCACGGCGCGCACCCGGTCGGGACGGTCAGGACCGACGCCGGGACGAAACGCGGGAGGTACTGCCCGACCTGCTCGGTGCCGGCGAACAGCACCACCACGGGCGTGCCGAGCGCGGCGGCCAGATGCGCGCCGCCGCTGTTGTTGCACACCACCACCCGGGCGCCGGCCACGGTGGCGGCGAGGGCCGGCACGTCGAGCTCTCCCGCCAGGATCACCGCGCCGGGGACGTCGCCGGCCGCCTCGGCCACGACCGGGGCCTCCTTCGCGGTCCCGGCCACGACGACCCGCAGGCCTGAGGAGGCGAGGCGCCCGGCCACCCGGGCGAACCGGCCGGCGGGGTAACGCCGCGCCGGGCACGACGCCCCCGGCAGGATCAGGGCGTACGGCCCGCGATCGCCGAGCAGGACGCGGGCGGCGCGCACCGCACCGGGCGGGACGCGGGCGTGCAGACGCCCCCCGAACGGGGGTACCGCCACCCGTTCCAGCAGGTGCAGTGAGCGGTCGACCTGGTGCAGCTCGTCCGGCGGCGAGGGGACCCAGTGGGTGAGGCCCGCGCCGCCGAACTCCTTCGACATGCCCACCCTGACCGGCACACCGGCCAACCGGCACAGGTATCCGGCCGGCCAGGGCGACTGGGAGAACGACGTGAGGATCACGACCGCCTGATAGCCGCCGTGTCCGATGCGGTCGACCAGATCCAGGTCCGCGGCGACCGGCACATCGCGTGACCCGGCCTCCTGCCAGGAGACCGAGCAGGTCAGCACGGCGTCGATCTCGGGTAGCAGCAGGGCGGCCGCGGCGCCGGCGGGCGCGGCGAGCAGATCCAGCCGGGCGCCGGGAGCGGCGTGCCGTAGCGCGCGCAGCGCCGGACCGGCCATCAGCACGTCGCCGAGGTTGTCGGGGCGCACGACGAGCACGCGGTCCAGGTCCCGCCATCCGATCGGCGGCCCGGCGAGCGCGGCGGGGTGCTCCATCCCCATCTCATGGCGCTACCCGACCGCTGAGCAGGGCAAACGACAGCCGCCGGCGGGTAGGAAACGAACGCCGGTGTCGCTTTCGGCTCGACGGGTAGGCAGTGCCCGCATGCCGCCGTACGGGCGCGCCGGGCGTGCGGGATCGGGAGGTGTGCGCGGTGGACCGGGACCAGATCAGGGTGGCGATGATCCACGGCCCGGCGCCGGCGGACCTGGACGGGGTCAGCGACTACGTCGAACGGCTGATGCACGCGCTGGACGATGTCGGGGTCGCGGCGACGTCGGTCCCGGTGCGCGGCGACGGCTCGGCGGCGGGCTGGCTCACGGCCACGCTGCGGGCGGCCCGGGAGGTGCGACGGCTACGGCCCGATGTGGTCCACGTCCAGTTCGCACCGTCGGCGTACCGGTTCTCCGGGCTGCCCGGGCTGCTGCCGCCCCTGCTGCCGCCATCCGTGCCGCTGGTGACCACCCTGCACGAGTACGGATGGTGGGCGGCGCCGGGATGGGTGCCGGACGCCGTCTGGCGGCCACTTGAGCGCGCCCGGCTGTGGGACCGGGAGACCGGGCGGCTGGTCCCCGCCAGCAGGGCCGTCGTGGTCACCAATCGGGAACACGCGCGGCAGGTCAGGCTACGGACAGGCGGCCGGCCGATCGAGGTCCCGCTGGCCCCCAACGTGGCCGACCACGGCCGCGGCCCGGGCCTGGACGGGCACGGCGACGTGCTGGCCTTCTTCGGGTTCGTCCACCCGGTCAAGGGGATCCGATATCTGCTGGAGGCCGTGGCGTGCCTGCGGGCGCGGCGTCCCGGCCTGCGCCTGCTGGTCATCGGCGGGTTCACGTCTCAGGCGCTGCCCGAGGCGGAGGCCCGCGCCTTCCGGGCCGAGCTGGACGCGCTCGCTGAGCGATTGGGCGTGGCGGACGCGGTGACGTTCACCGGCCATCTGCCCGCCGCCGCCGTGTCGGAGGCGCTGCACGCCGCCGACGTGGGCGTCCTGCCCTTCACCGCCGGCGTCACCGCCAAGAGCGGGGCGCTGCTCACGATGCTGGCGCACGGGCTGCCGACCGCGATCACCGTCCCGGACGAACCTGATCCGCCCGTGCTCCACGACACCGTCGCCGTGATCCCCGCCCGACGCGACGCGGCGGCGATCGCCGGCACGCTGGAGCGGCTGCTGGACGACGCGGCACTGCGGCGGCGGCTCGCCGAGTCCGGGCGGCGGCTGGCCGCCCGGCACTCGTGGTCGAGGGTGACCGCCGCGCATCGGGAGCTCTACGACAGCGTGGTCGGCGCGGCGTACGGACGCCGGAATGCCTGACCTTTACGCCGACATCCTCGTGGTCGACCTCCTCGGCGGGATCGGAGACCTGATCATGGTTCTTCCCGTGGTGCACGCCCTGGCCCGCCGCAACCCCGGCGCTTCGCTGCGCGTGCTCACCCACGAGCCGGGCGCGGAGCTGGTCCGCGGCGATCCCGCCGTCACCGAGGTGCGCACCCCCGCGCATGGACGCCCGGGCGCCGAGCGCGAGGCGGTGGCGCGGGCGCTGGCCGAACGCCGCCCGGACCTCGCCGTCACCACGACCCGCTACGACGGCATCCCCGGCCTGCTCGCCGCCTCCGGCGCCCGATGCGTCACCGATCTGTGGCGACGGCCGCCGCCCGACGAGCCGGTCGGGCTGCGCTATCTGCGCATCCTGCAGGCCGAGGGGCTGCTCGGCGCCGATGACCCGCACGACCTGGCCCGGCCGCGGGTGCACCTGTCCGCGGCGGAGCTGGCCCGGGGCCGCCGGCTGCTCGACGAGTCTCTCCTGGCTGGTGGCAGCTTTCTCCCGGCTTCCGGCAGCACGGCCATCGCTCGCCGCCCGCCGGTCGTGCTCGTCACCGGCAGCGGAATGGCCGTCAAACGCTGGCCGTACTGGACCGAGCTCATCGGGCTGCTGTCCGATCGCGGCCACCCCGTCCTGATCGTTGGCCCGCCCCCTACCGAGCCTGACGCGGTTCCGCACGGCACCGCTGGTGACGCGGCGGGCGGGATGTTCCTGCCGGGTGCCGGGCTGCGGGAGCTCGCCGCGTGCTTCGCCGCCGTCGCCGACCGGGGCGGCGTCGTCGTCGGCGGCGACACCGGTCCGGTACGGCTCGCCGCGGCGGCGGGCGCCGCGACGGTGGGGCTGTTCGGCCCGACGTCGGCCCTCCGGTACGGCATCGGCGGCGGCGTCGATCTGCAGGGGCTGCCGGACTGCCCGCATCGGCTGCCGACCGCCATCACCGAGCAACCGTGCTGGTGGACCGCCCGATGCCCGCTCGCTCCCGACGGGCCACCGGCCTGCATGGCCGACATTCCCGCGCGATCCGTGGCCGATGCCGTGACCAGCACAAGCGCATGCATTTTCGCATGCGTCGCTCTACGATGGAGGCATGGTAGCTCTTCAGATCCGTGACGTGCCCGAAGACATGCGCGACAAGCTCACCGCGATAGCACGCGAACGTGGTCAGTCCTTGCAGGCATACCTGCTCGATGTCGTCGGCGACGAGGTGCGCCGCCACGACAACCTCGCGGTCATCCAGCGGCTGTCGGGCCGTTCATTCGGCACCAGGCTGTCAGTGGACGAGGTTCTGGGGGCCCTGCACAGCGCGCGCGGGGAGCGGGACGCGATACTCGGCGTCCCCGAGGTGGACCAGTGATCGTTGTCGATGCCTCCGTCTTCGCCTTCGCCCTGCTGGACGAGGGACCGGTCGGAGACAGGTGCCGCGCCGCGCTCGCCGACGACGACCGCTGGATCGCTCCAGAGCATTGGATGACCGAGGTTGCCTCCGTTATCCGGGGACACCTGCTGGGAAGGAAGATCACCCTGATCCAGGCGACCGGAGCCATTACGGCTCTTGGCGAGATCGCTCCGGTCGTTCCTCTCACCCGCGTCCTACTCCCTCGCATGTGGGAATTGCGCTCCAACATCACCACCTATGACGCCGCATATGTTGCGGCGGCCGAAGCCTACGGTTGCCCCCTGCTGACAACCGACGCTCGGCTTTCGCGGGTGTCCGGCCTCGGCTGTCCGGTGCACGTGCTGTTCGCTTGAGCGGCGAACGGTACGTCGACAAGACCGCCGAGTGCGCTCCCTGCGGGTGGCTGTCAGCGGACGCGACCGAGGCCTACCGGAAGCTGAACACCCCCAAGTTCGATCGGGCCAAGAACAGCGCAGCCCTTCGGGTGCCGGCCTTCAACAAGCTGATCAAGGCCCGTGCTCACGCCCGCGCCCAGGACGCGCTGGCCGCCAGCCGGGCGATAACGACTCCACTCAAGCCCGTCCATATGAACATGGCAGGCTGCTGGGCAGCAGCCTGGAGCCTGAAGGGGCCTGGATCTGGAGGAGTGCATGCATGACGATGGTAGAGAGCGGCCGGTGCACCGCCCGGGGCCGGTGACGCGGACCCGCGTCCGCCAGGTTTCCGGCTCTGCCGTACGGGATCGCCGTGACGATCTGGCCACTGAGGAGCCTCTGGAGATCCGGCTGCTGGCCGGGGGCGAGAGCCGTACGGTCGCGATCACCATGCGGACTCCCGGCGCGGACTTCGAGCTGGCGGCCGGCTTCCTCTACGGCGAGGGCGTGATCGGGCCCGGCGACATCGCCGCCATCGGCTACTGCACGGATGAGGATCTGGAGCCGGAAGAGCGTTACAACACGGTGACCGTACGGCTCAACCTGCCCACGCTGCCCGATATAGCCACCCTTGAGCGACATTTCCTGACTTCGAGTGCGTGCGGGGTCTGCGGCACCGCGACGCTGAAGGCGTTACGGGACCGCTGCCCGACACCCGCGTCCTCGGCACCGGGTTTCGCCGTCGCGCCGCAGGTCCTGTACGGCCTGCCGCACCTGTTGCGGAAGGCGCAGAGCGGGTTCGGCCGGACCGGCGGGCTGCACGCGGCCGGGCTGTTCACCCCGGACGGGTCACCGGCCGGGGTTCGCGAGGATGTGGGGCGGCACAACGCGGTCGACAAGCTGGTCGGCGCGGCGCTGCTGGGCGGGCGGCTGCCGCTCGACCGGCACGTTCTGCTGGTCAGCGGGCGGGCGAGCTACGAGATCATGCAGAAGGCGGTGACCGCCGGCGTCCAGATCGTCTGTGCCGTTTCAGCGCCGTCGTCCCTGGCTGTGGACGTCGCCCGCGAGTTCGGCGTGACCCTCGTCGGGTTCCTGCGCGAGGAACGCTTCAACGTCTACTCGGGCGCCGAGCGGATCACGACCGGTGACGGCGCCTGACCCCCCCGGAATGCGTCAGCCGGTGTTCTGGAGGCCGGCGGCGACGCCGTTCACGCTCAGCAGGAGGAGCGTGGACAGGCGCTCGCGCTCCGCTTCCGACAGGCCGCCGCCGGAGACCCCGACGTCCGCCCGCAGGGCCGACAGAGCGCGCAACTGCAGGTGGCTGAGCGCGTCCACGTAGGGATCACGCAGTTGTACGGCCCGCGAGAGGACGTGCCGGTTCTCCAGCAACCTGCTGTGCCCGGTCACCTCGAGCACCAGCCTTCTGGTCAGGTCGTACTCTCCGAGGACCTGCCCGGCGAAGTCGTCCCGGCCGCCCAGCGCGAGATATCGCGAGGCGATGGCCCGGTCGGTCTTGGCCAGCGACATCTCGACGTTGTCGAGCATCGCGGCGAACAGCGGCCACTCGCGGTAGGCCGCTCGCAGCTCGTCCAGGCCGCCCCGGGACTCCACGGCCGCCAGGCCGCTGCCCAGGCCGTACCATCCGGGCAGGTTGACCCGGGTCTGGGCCCAGGCGAACACCCACGGGATCGCCCGCAGGTCGTCGAGCGAGCGCGGCGCGCCGAGGCCGCGCCGGGCGGGCCGGGACCCGATCCGCAGCGAGCCGATCTCCTCCAGCGGACTGACCAGGGCGAACCACTCGGGGAAGCCCGACGCCTCGGTCAACGACCGGTAGGCGCGCTCCGACGCGCCGGCGACCTGCTCGGCCAGGTCGCGGAACCTGGCCGCGGCCGCGGCGTTGCTCGACTCGACGGCCGTGGTGGAGGCCAGCAGGACGGCGTTCGTCACCTGCTCGATGTGGCGGCGGGCGATCGCCGAGTGGCCGTAGCGGGCGAAGATGACCTCACCCTGCTCGGTGACCTTGAACCGGCCGGCGACCGACCCCGGCGCCTGGGCCAGCACGGCCCGGTTGGCGGGGCCGCCGCCCCGGCCGAGCGCCCCGCCCCGGCCGTGGAAGAGCGTCAGCCGGACGTCGTTGGCGGCCGCCCAGGCGGCCAGCGCCGCCTGCGCGTCGTAAAGACGCAGGGTGGCGGCGGCCGGCCCGAGTTCCTTGGCCGAGTCCGAATAGCCGAGCATGACCTCCAGTCGCCGCCCGTTGTCCGCGAGCCGGCGCCGCACCGGCTCCTGCGCGAGCATGCCGTCGAGCACCTCGGTGGCGTTGTCCAGGTCCTCGCCTGACTCGAACAGCGGCACCACGTCGAGCACCGGCGCCCGGTCTCCCATCGCGTGCGCGGCCAACTGGTAGACGGCCGCGATGTCGTCGGCCGACCGGGTGAACGAGACGACGTACCGGGAGCAGGCGCGCACCCCGAACCGCTCCTGGATCCAGCCGATCACCCGGATCGTGGCCAGGACCTCCTCGGTGCGCTCCGACGGCCTGCCGGACGCGATCTCCTCCAGAGACTCGGCGTGGACCTTGGAGTGCTGGCGCACCTCCAGCTCGGCCAGGTGGAACCCGAACGTCTCCACCTGCCAGATCAGGTGCTGCAGCTCACCGTAGGCCTGCCGTACGGCTCCGGCGCCCCGCAGCGAGTCCTGGGCGAGCCGCAGGTCGGCGAGCAGCTCCTCTGGCGAGCGGTAGGCCAGGTCGAGGTCGCGGCGGCGGGTCGCGACGATCCTCGCGGCGACGAACAGCAGCCACTGCCGGTGCGGCTCCTGCGGGGAACGGGTCCCCATCTCGGACACGAGGTCGGGGTGATGGCCCTCCGCCCGCGCCAGCGCGGCGCGCAGCTCGGCGGACGGCGGCGTGTAGGCGGCGGCGGCCGTGAGCGACCGGCCGATCCGGGTCGCGGCGTTCTCCAGCGCGATGAGGACGTGCTCGGCCTGGATCTGCATCGCCTCGCGGGTCACCCGGGCGGTGACGTTGGGGTTGCCGTCGCGGTCGCCGCCGATCCAGCTGCCGAAGCGGACGAACGGCCGCGACAGCGGCGCGCGCGTGCCGGTCCCGTCCTCGAGCGCCGCGTCGAACGACCGGTAGATCAGCGGCACGGTGCGGAACAACGTCTCGTCGAACGCGGCCATCGCCGTGCGCACCTCGTCGAGCGGGTCGAGCTTGCTCGCCCTGAGCTGCGCGGTGCGCCACAGCACGTCGATCTCCTCGAGGAGCCGGCGGTGGGCCTCGTCCCGCTCCGCCGCGCCCCGGCCCGGCGTGTTGTACGCGTCGAGCTGGGCGCTGATCCGCTGGATCGCCGTAACGACCGCCCGCCGACGTGCCTCGGTCGGGTGCGCGGTCAGCACCGGGCGGAACTCGAGCCCCTCAATCAGCTCGGGCAGCCGCTCGTCGTCGCTCAGCCGCCGTACGGCCTCGGCCAGCGACTCACGCACCGACACGTCGTCACGGTCACGCCGGCGCAGGGTGCGGATGCGGAAGTGCTCCTCGGCCAGGTTGGCGAGGTGGAAGTAGCAGGTGAACGCGCGCGCGATCTGGACGGCCCGATCGATGGGCCACTCGGCGACCATGGCCGCGACCTCGTCGGCCGTCGTCTCGCCGCGCCGCGCGGCGATCACGGCTTTGCGCAGCCGTTCCACCTCGGCCAGCAGATCTGCGCCGCCGTGCTCGGCGATCACTCGGCCCAGCAGGCCGCCCAGGAGGCGCACATCCGCGCGCATCTCCTCGGGCAGCTCCGCCGCGGCACTGTTACGTCCAGCGGGGGCATGCCCTTCCGCAGGGATTCCGTCTCGGTCTGAGGGAGCGATGGCGGCCATGTTCGGAAGGCTAGCGAACCGAGTTCGGCGACCGGAACCCGCCCCACCAATTGGACTAGACCACCAAGGTCACCCGCCTTGACCTCCGGTTATGTCGGGCGGGAGACCGCGGCGAGGATGTCCGGGATGCGCCGGTAGCCGATCAAGGCGGCCAGACGGCGGCCTCCCCAGGCCACGGCCAGGCCGTACGGCACGGCCACCACGGCCCAGACGGAGAGACCGAACATGACCGGCACGACGACGGGCAGCACCAGGACCGCGGTGCCGGTCATCGCGGCGAAGGTGGCGGCGAACGCCTGTCCGCCCTGCCCCGGCGCGGCCCCTGAGAAGGCGTTCAGCCGTTCGGGAAAGGTGTACGGCAGCAGCACGCTGACCATCGCCCCGACGCCGAGCGCGACGCCCATCACCCCCCACCCCGTGGCGGTGGCGGCGACCGCCAGCCAGGGATCACCGCCGGTCACGGCCGCGAAGACGGACAGCACCGCCAGCAGCGGCAGCGCGACGATCGCGTAGGCCAGATGCCGGCCGGCGAGATCCGTGCGCACGTCCCGCACCGTGGCGAAGGCGACCGCGTTCATCCACAGCGACCGTCCGTCGATGCCGAACGAGTTGGCCGCCTGCATTCCCATCATCAACGCGGCCAGGGCGATGGGACCGATCACGAGCGCCGGGCCGTCCGCGTCGAGCCGCCCGCGCAGGGAGAACATCAGGATGGCGCTCACCACGACAGCGACCAGCCAGTTCATCCGCCCACGCGGCTCCCTGCGTGCGTACTTGAGCTCCTTGGCGACGACCGCGCCGAGCATGCCGCCCGGCAGGAACGACCCCATTCGGGACCGCCGTACGGCCCCGCCCTGGTAGGAGGAGTCCGGCGTGACGAGGGCCCGGCGCAGGGCCACGATCCACAGCCAGGCGAGCACCGCGACGACCACCGCGAGCACGACGATCTCCGCGACACCGGCGAGCCCGCCGTCGGCGATCGCGTGCGCGGCCAGTCCCGGCGGCGACCAGCGCAGCACCCCCGCCGTGGCCGCGAGCAGTTCCCTGGGGTCCCCCGGGAGCCCCCGGTTGATGATCAGGCCGGGGATCTGGGTGAGGACGATGAAGAAGACGACGCCGACCGTGAGCAGGTCACGGCCTCGGCGGCTGCGCAGCGCACCCGACAGCGCGGTGGTGACGGCCCGGGAGACCACCAGGCAGAAGGCGAACTGCAGCAGCACTGCGGGCAGGCCGATCAGCACTCCGCCGGGGCCGGAGGCCAGCGCCACCACACCGCCGCTCAGCATGACCAGCGACGCGATCGGCCAGGGGCCGGCCGCCGAAGCGGCGAACATGCCGGCGACGAGCTGCCGGGTCGTCAGCGGGAAGAGCGTCAGCCGGGCCGGGTCGAGGGTCTCGTCCAGGCCGAAGGCCATCAACGGCACGAAGATCCAGCCGATCGCGACCACCGTGAACACCACGATGCCGACGTCACGGGCGATGTCCGCCGGCGCCAGCCGTAACACCGCGAAGAGCACGAACCCCAGGACCGCGACGACACCGGCGGCCAGGCAGGAGAAGACGAAGCCGAGCTGCTTGGCGAGGTCCCCGCGCAGGTTGCCGCGGATCAGGCGCAGCTTGAGCCGTACGAACAACGCCACCGTCGCGCGCGTCCCCATCGCTTCCGCACCCGTCGCGGTCGTCATGTCGATCGACTGTGTCACGTCCGGTCTCCCACTCACGCCGTGGCCGACCCGAGCCACGACAGGCCCTCGTCGCCGTTGCCGCGGGCGCCGACGAGGTCGAGGAACGCCTCGTTGAGGGTGCGCTCACCCCGGACGTCGTCGAGCGGGCCCTGTGCCACGATCCGGCCGCGGTCCATGACCGAGACCCAGTCGCAGAGCCGCTCGACGAGGTCCATCACATGGCTGGAGAAGACCACGGTCGATCCCGAGGCGGTGAACCTGCGCAGGACCTCGGTCAGCGTGTTCGCCGACACGGGGTCCACGCCCTCGAACGGCTCGTCGAGGAAGAGCACACTCGGATTGTGCAGCAGGGCGGCGGCGAGACCGATCTTCTTCCGCATGCCGGTCGAGTAGTCGACCACCAGCTTGTCCTGCGCGTCGACGAGGTCCATGACCCGCAGCAGCTCGTCGGCGCGCCTGCCGACCTCGTCCAACGGGATGCCCCGCAGCTGTCCGTTGTAGAGAAGCAGCTCACGGCCGGAGAGCCGTTCGAACAGCCGAAGCCCCTCGGGCAGCACGCCGATGCGTGATTTGACGCTGACGGGATCGGCCCAGACGTTGTGGCCGTCGATCTCGATGAGGCCGCCGTCCGGGCGCAGCAGACCGGTGATCATGCTGAGCGTCGTGGTCTTGCCCGCTCCGTTGGGCCCGACGAGCCCGGTGAAGCTGCCCCTCGGCACGACCAGATCGATCCCGGACACCGCCACCTGCTGCCCGAACCGCTTGAAGAGACCCCGTGTCCGCACCGCTTCCGTCATGCGCCTCACCCTGCCAGATTCCGTCGGCGTAAGTTCCCGCTGTCTCAGCCAACGAACGGCGGTGAAGCCCCGGTTCCGTACGCCGGTCCCGTACGCCGGTCCCGCATGTCGGCTCGGTACGCCGGATTTTCCGGTGGCGTGCGAGGACACCCCGGCGCGGCCCGCTGTGAGCGGCTGGTTACCCTGTCCGACATGAGTGCGGAGCGAACCCGCGAAGCGGGCCGGGGGGAGCGGTGATCGGCCGATGAGCACCGAGGCCACCAACGAGATCGATATCCACACGACCGCGGGCAAGATCGCCGATCTGGAGCGGCGCAGGCACGAGGCGGCCCACGCGGGGTCGGCGCGGGCGGTGGAGAAGCAGCACGCCAAGGGCAAGATGACGGCCCGGGAGCGGCTGCTGGCCTTCCTGGACGAGGGCTCGTTCGTCGAGTTCGACGAGTTCGCCAGACACCGCTCGACGAGCTTCGGACTCGATCGCGAGCGCCCGTACGGTGACGGCGTCGTGACCGGGCACGGCACGGTGGACGGCCGGCCGGTCGCGGTGTTCGCGCAGGACTTCACGGTTTTCGGCGGCTCGCTCGGCGAGGTCTTCGGCGAGAAGATCGTCAAGGTCATGGACCACGCGCTGAAGACCGGCTGTCCGGTGGTCGGCATCAACGACTCCGGCGGCGCCCGGATCCAGGAGGGCGTGGTCTCACTCGGCCTGTACGCCGAGATCTTCAAGCGGAACGTGCACGCCTCCGGCGTGATCCCGCAGATCTCACTGGTCATGGGCCCGTGCGCGGGGGGCGCCGTTTACTCCCCCGCGCTGACTGACTTCGTCCTGATGGTTCAGGAAAAGTCGCACATGTTCATCACCGGGCCGGATGTCATCAAGACGGTCACCGGCGAAGAGGTGACCTTCGAGGAACTGGGCGGCGCGCGCACCCACGGCTCGAAGTCCGGCGTGGCCCATTACGAGGCGACCGACGAGAAGGACTGCCTGGAGTTCGCCCGAGCGCTGCTGTCCTACCTGCCGTCCAACAACATGGACGAGGCGCCCGTCTTCGAGGTGGAGACGCCGCTGGAGACCACCGACGAGGACCGCGAGCTCGACACGCTCATCCCCGACTCGGCCAACCAGCCGTACGACATGCAGCAGGTCGTCGCGCACGTGCTGGACGACGGGGAGTTCCTGGAGGTCCACGCGAGCTTCGCGCCGAACATCGTGGTCGGCTTCGGCCGGGTCGACGGCCGGTCGGTCGGCGTGGTGGCCAACCAGCCGATGAGTTTCGCCGGCACGCTCGACATCGCCGCCTCGGAGAAGGCCGCCCGGTTCGTCCGCACCTGCGATGCCTTCAACATCCCGGTGCTGACGTTCGTCGACGTGCCGGGCTTCCTCCCGGGCACCGACCAGGAGTGGAACGGCATCATCCGCCGGGGGGCCAAGCTCCTCTTCGCCTACGCCGAGGCCACCGTGCCCCTGGTGACCGTCATCACCCGGAAGGCGTACGGCGGGGCCTACGACGTCATGGGGTCCAAGCACCTCGGCGCGGACATCAACCTGGCCTGGCCGACGGCCCAGATCGCGGTGATGGGCGCTCAGGGCGCGGTCAACATCCTCTACCGGCGGGAGCTCGCCGAGGCCGACGACGCCGAGGCCGCCCGCGGCCGGTTCATCACCCGGTACGAGGACACGCTGGCCAACCCCTATCTCGCGGCCGAGCGCGGCTACGTCGACGCGGTCATCCACCCCGCGGAGACCCGGGTTCAGATCATCCGCGCGCTGCGTGCCCTCCGCCAGAAGCGGGCCACGCTGCCGCCGAAGAAGCATGGGAACATCCCGCTGTGACCGGCAGTCCGACGGCAGAAGAGCCGTTCGTGAAGATCGTGCGTGGCGCGGCGACTCCCGAGGAGGTCGCCGCGCTCGTCGCCGCGCTCGCCGCGATCCCAGCGATCCCCGGCCCCGAGGCGGGCGTACGGAAATCCGCGAACTGGCGGAACTCGGCATACCAGACGAGAGGGCCGCTGCCGTACGGTCCCGGCGCCTGGCGGAGTGCCTTCTTCCCCGGCGTCTAGACCGGCATCCCCGCGAGCACGGTGCGATTACATCGGCGGAACGGGGTGTCAACCGGCCCAAGAGTTGGGACTATCTAGAAAGTGGGGGAATGATAGTCAGCCCGATCATCTAGTGACGAGTCCTGGAGGACAGCATGGCCATCCCGGACTTCAGCGCACATGGCATTGCCGCGAAGTATGCCGTTCTTGTTGATGTTGGTTACCTCTATGCGGCGGCCGGCGAAGTTCTGTTAGGCGCGAAGGAGCGCAAGGAGTACCGCGTATCGGCCGACGAATTGATCCAGGCGCTCCAGAAGCACGCTCTTGAGCGCATCCCCGGCGAGTTGCTCAGGGTCTACTGGTACGACGCGGCACGTGATCGTGTTCCCACCGTCGACCAACGTGTGATCGCGCAACTCCCCTGGGTGAAGGTGCGGCTCGGCAACCTGAACGCCAGGGGGCAGCAGAAGGGTGTGGACGCGCAGATCCGCAGCGATTTGGAAGCACTGGCCAGGCACCACGCGGTGAGCGACACGGTGTTGATCGCCGGGGATGAGGACATGGTCCCGGCGGTGGAGGCCGCCCAGGCGTACGGCGTTCGCGTCCACCTTTGGGGGGTCGAGCCGCCGTTCGGTACGAACCAGGCGGAGCGGTTGGTGTGGGAATCGGACACGGTGGAGATCCTGAGTGCTGAGTTTCTGCGTCCGTATTTCACCCGTGCACCGGTTCCGGTACCGGTACCGCCCACGCCGTCGCCCGCCCAGGTGTTCGCCGGTCGTACGGTGAAACCCGTGCCGAAGGCGCCGGTGGGCCAGGTCGCCAAGCTCGGCCCGGGCCGTCCGCGGGTGGAGGAGGTCGGCGAGCATGTCGCGCAGAAGTGGATCCTCACCCGGGGCCGCGACAACATCCGCGATCTGCTGCCCGGCCCCATCCTGCCCACCGTGATCGACACTGAGTTGCTGATCGAGGCCGAGAAGGAGCTCGGCCACTCGCTGCGGCCCTATCCGGAGGCGCGGGTCTGGCTGCGGGACGGCTTCTGGGCCAGGGTCTACCGCGAGTTCGATCTGGGGGTGGGCATCTCGAGCAAGTGACGGCCGACAAGTGGCGGCGCGGCGCGCTCAGGTCCGATTTCCGCGAGTCCGAGCCCGTGGTCTGCGCATAACGTCGGAAGAGTGACCACACGACAGCTCGACTTCGACACCTGCTATCTGGCGGTGTCCGCGCGTGATCCCCGGTTCGACGGGCGCTTCTACACGGCTGTCACCTCGACGGGCATCTACTGCCGTCCGATCTGTCCCGCTCGTACGCCCATACGGAGGAACGTACGGTTCTTCCGGCACGCCGCGGCGGCGGAGGCCGCGGGCTTCCGGCCGTGCCGCCGCTGCCGCCCAGAGCTGAGCCCCGGTGACCCCGGCTGGAACGTGCGCGCCGACGTGGTGGGACGGGCGCTCCGCCTGATCGACGACGGCGTGGCCGACGACCAGGGCGTCTCCGGTCTGGCCCGGCGACTGCACGTGACCGAGCGGCACCTGCACCGGCTGTTCGTCGCCGAGATCGGCACCGGCCCGCTCGCGGTCGCCCGGACCAGACGGCTGCTGCTCGCCAAGCAACTCCTCACCGAAACCTCCCTGCCCATCACCGATGTGGCGTTCGCCGCCGGATTCGGCAGTGTCCGGCAGTTCAACGCCGCGATGAAGGAGTCGTACGGCTTCGCTCCCACCGAGCTGAGAAATGGCGAGCTCAGCCACGGCGTGCTCGCAGGCGCCGCCTTCGCGCGGAGGGGCCGCCATGCGGTGTCCGCGGCTGTGACGGGCGACTCGACGCGCCCATGCGCCGCCACCGGGCTGACCCTCCGGCTCACCCACCGCATGCCTTACGACGCGCAGTCCGTGCTGCGCTTCCTCGCGACCCGGGCGATCCCCGGCATGGAGAGCGTCACCTGGTCCGGCGACGGCCCGGAAAACGCGCGGCCGGCCGGAATGCCCGCCGAACCCGGCCTCTCGGCGCGTGCCGAGGTAAGGAGCTACTCCCGGGTGATCCCCGGCGGATCTCTCACGCTGACGCCTGCCGGAGACCACATCCGCCTGCTCGTGCACACCGATGACATGCGGCAGCTCGCCAAAATCGTGTCACGCTGCCGGCGGCTGCTCGACCTGGACGCCGACCCGGAGGCGGTCGCCACCGTCCTCGGCGCCACAGCGCTGGCCTCACTTGTGGCGCTGCGGCCCGGTCTGCGGGTGCCGGGCGCGTTCGACGGGTTCGAGCCGGCGGTGCGGGCCGTCGTCGGCCAGCAGATCTCGGTCGCCGGAGCCCGCACCATCCTGGGCCGCATCGCCGTACGGGCCGGGACGTCCGGCGACCCCGGTCCCAGCTGGGATCAGCACGCCGGATCGGTTCTCTTCCCTTCGGCCGGACAGCTGGCCGAAGCCGACCTGACCGGTCTGGGGCTCACCACCCGTCGCATCGCGACGTTGCGGGCGCTGGCCGAGGTCGTCGCCGCCGGGGAGATCGACCTCGACGGCGCCCAGGACCCCGCGGACGCCACGGCCAGGCTGCTGCGGATCCCCGGCATCGGACCGTGGACGGCGGGCTACATCGCCCTGCGCTCGCTGCGCGACCCGGACGCCTGGCCGACGGGCGACCTGGTGTTGAAGAAGGCCATGGCCGCTCTCGGCATCCCGGCCGAGGAGGTCGAACGCTGGCGCCCCTGGCGCGCCTACGCCGCCCTCCACCTCTGGTCCATGTCCACTCCACCCCGGCTAATCTCACAAAAGGAGGAAAAACGGCCATCATGCAGGTGATCATTGCCCAGGTCGTGCCCACACCAGTGGGTCCGCTCTCGATACTCGCCCGCGACGGGGTCCTCGTCGCCGGGGGCTTCACCGCCGACCCCCGCGAGATGTTCGTACGGCTCCCGCCGGCGTTACGGGATCTCGCCTTGGAAGAGGGCGACCTCGCCGACGCGGCGCAGG
This sequence comes from Sphaerimonospora thailandensis, assembly GCF_016863115.1. Classification (GTDB taxonomy): domain Bacteria; phylum Actinomycetota; class Actinomycetes; order Streptosporangiales; family Streptosporangiaceae; genus Sphaerimonospora; species Sphaerimonospora cavernae. The sequence goes on along the minus strand of NZ_BOOG01000022.1, from coordinate 78,260 downwards.
CCGTACGGGACTATCTCGACGGGGAACTGGGCGCGCTCGACCGGATCCCGGTCGAGCAGCCCGGCACGCCCACCCGGCAGCGGCTGTACGAGGCGCTACGGGCCGTGCCCGCCGGGGCGACCGTGTCGTACGGCCTGCTCGCGGAGAAGGCCGGCCTGCCCAGAACGGCGGCGCGGGCCGCGGGGTCGGCCTGCGCGCAGAACCTCATCGCCCCGTTCGTGCCCTGCCACCGGGTGCTGCCCTCGTCAGGCGGCTACGGCGGTTACTACTACGGCACCCACGTCAAAGAGTGGCTGCTCGCCCACGAGCACCGCTCCCGGGAGAGCGACAAGGGTTAAGACTCAGTTGGTGACGATGGTCTGGACTTCGTCGACCGGGACATCGCGGGAGGCCGACATCCGGATCGGGGCATAGTTGAGCGCTGCCGCGTTGCCGCCCGTGCCGCTACCCGTGACGTTCCAGACCGCCGTCACGGTGAGCGTGTAAGCCTTGCGCGGCTGGTCGATCGACGCCCGCAGATACTGCACGCCGCACCTGAACTCCTCACCCTTCTTGTACGGGTGGCCCGTAGTGCCGCAATCCTTGCCGATCTTCGCCCGGTCGTCGGTGGTGCCCGACTTGATCTCCAAGGCCTGCGGCGTCGCGGTCACGGTCGCGGACATGACGCCCGGCAGCGTGGCCGTCACGGAGCGGGGCGTCGCCTGCCCCCCCTCCAGCCAGACCCAGGTCTCCAGGTTGACGTAGCTCTTCACGTCCGGGCTGAGCTTGATCTTGGGTTCCGGCACGGTCAGCGCGGCCCGGGCGATCTGCAGGAGCTGCTCGAACGTGATCCCCCCGGGCGGGGTGGTCCCCTCCGGCACCCAGACCGGCTCCGCCAAACCCGCATAACACGCCTCGGCTCCCGGGTCGCTCCAGTTGGCGGCGGCGCCCCACCACATGCCCTTCTCGTTGAGCTTGCCGGCGGACTCCTGCACGTCCTCGTTCGAGGTGCCCCGCTCTCCGGCGGGTAGGGAGCTGTTCTGCCTTCTTTCCGTGACCCTCAGCCGGTGCATCTCCTCGGCCGTCATCATCGGCTCCCGCCAACAGGGGCGGGGCATCCGATAGCCGTCGCTCTTGCCGCCGAGGCCGTTGCCGGACAGGACGATGGAGGAGTTCTTCAGCGTCACCCCGGCCGTGTCGCCCTCCTGAAAGCCCTTCACCTGCGTCTGTTGCCGGTTGACCGGATTGGGATCAACGGCCGCCTGGCCGACGAGCACGCCTCCGGTCAGCACGGCGGCCAGCAGCGCGGCCAGCTCAGCGTTCATCTGGCGCACTCCTTCGCGTACTCATCCGGATAGTCCGCGAAGCGGTACCGGACGACGATCCAGCGGCCGTCGTCCTCATGCCGGAACGACGCGGAGTAGAGGAAGGTCGACTTCGGCGGTTTGATCCAGTCGGGCTGCTTGGCCAGGAGCTTTCCCCGCCAGTCGGTGACCCGCAGGCCGGACTGGTTCAGACAGGCGGCGACCTGGGCGCCCGGCTCCACCTCGGCCACCACCCGCAGCGAGTACAGCTTGATCACGCCCTTCGCCGAGAGCTTCTCATCGACGTACGAGTGCACCCACTTGACCGCGCCTCGCTTCGCGTCGTCCACGACGCCCTCGGTGTAGGACAGGTCCCTGCCGTGGCTGGTGATGGCCCGCCACTGAGCCCGGTAGTCGTCGACGAATGCCTCGAGCAGCGCTTTGTGCTTCGGACTGAGCCCCTCCGGCCACTCGACCTGGATCTCGGGACCCGCCGCTTCATCGGTCCCGGTCACCGTAGCGGACGGTGTCGCCGCCTCCCGCGTCTCCGCTCCCGCTTCCGGAGAGACCTCGACGACGCCGCGTGGGGTGAAAGCGCGATCCGCGTCGGCCCGGCCGCAGGCGGCCGCCGACGCCAGCAGCGCGCACCCCGACAGGGCGGCGAGAGCGAATCTCGCGGGCACACCGTGCTGTTTCTTCATCGACACATGGGCTCCATCAGGCGAGACGAGATGTCGGGAGGTCCTGGGCCGAGGCACGGCGCCAGCTGGGCAGCAACTCGTCGATCAGCGCCTCGGTCTCGGAGGCCATCCCGCCGCCGTACGGATGGGAGGCGGCCCGCCGCCCCAGGCCGTCGACGACGGCGTGCAGCCTCGTCAGGTCACCGGTCGCATGGGCCGCCCGGAGCATGTCGCGCCAGAGTCCCTCGTCGTCGGCCGCCAGCAGCAGGCCCGCCCTGGCCGCCGCCATCGCCGCGTCCGGGTCGCCCTGCCCCAGGCGGATCTCGCACAGCGCGTGCGCCGCGTCGGCCACCCACGCCGTCACGTCGTACTCGAGCGGATCGGCCGCGAGCCAGGCGTACCGCTTGCCCGGCCGGCCGTTCAGCAGCGGCCCGCGCACCAGCCGCAGCGCCCGGTCCAACAGCTCGGCCTCCGCCTCGCGGAGCCGTACGGCTTCCGCCTCGCCCTCCGAACCGGTGCTCGCCGCCGCTCGGCGGACCAGATCCTGGAAGAGCCGCCAGTCGGTACGGATCCCGGGGCCGAGCCGCAGCCGGCCGGAGTCGTCGAGGAGGAGATGCGGCCGCCCCCGCGAGTCGCTGCCCAGCCATTCGGCCACCCGCGTGATGGTCGCGTCGCGGACCGCCTTCTGCACTCCCCGCGGCCACAGGACGCCGCCGAGCACGACCGGGTGGACTCCCTCCGGATGAGTGGCCAGATAGACGACCATCTCGTGGGCGAGGGCCGCCCTCCCCTCCTCCAGCGGATCGACCGAGGTGATCTCGATCGCGCCGAGGATCCGTACCTCGATCTCGGGCGGCTCGTCGGGCAGGCGCTCGGCCGCGCCCCCGGTGATCGTGAGCGGCTCGCCCTCGGCCTGCTGTGCCGTACGGACCAGGTCCACGACGGCGTCGTAGTGCCTGCGCGGCAGCAGGTGGGCGTCGACCTCGAAGCCGAGCGCGTCCAGCCGGGCCCGGCCGGTCTCGGTGATCTCCCAGGTCCAGGTCGCGTGCGGCACCTCACCCGTGAGCACGAAGCCGTTCGCCGTCCTCCTGCCCTTGTCGAGCATGGCGCCCTTGCCGAGCACGGCGAGGCGGCGTGCCTCGTCGTCGTCGGGTCTGATGGCCGACAGCAGGTAGTGCGGGGTCCACGCCGGGTCGGCCACCCGACCGTGGATCCGGCCGGTCAGGACGTCGCCGCCCGGCCGGGCGCCTCCATCCGGCGAGCCTGCCTCGGCGACCGCGCTCTCCAACTCGGGCAGGACCTCGGCCAGGCTGCCGGCCGTCCTGATCCGCTCGGGCGCGAGTGCGGTGAGCTCCTCGCCGAAGCCGACGAGCGTTATTCGCATGTCGTCGGACCACCGGTTGGTCGCCAGCTCCACGGCCAGCGCGGACAGGGCCGCGACGGTGTTCGCGCCGGTCATGCTGATCAGCCCGTGCGCGGCCTCCAGGTCGACGAGCACCCTGCCGCCGTCCTGGCCGACGCCCAGCGAGACCAGGCCCGGATAGGGGGCGGGGACGTCGGCCAGCGCGTGCTCGTCGATCCGCCGTCCCTCGTGCGTCGGCAGCCGCCACACCTGTCCGCCGTCGCACGCCTCCCATGGCTGCGGGGCGTTCTCGTCGGCCGGATGGATCCACAGGTCGAGGCCCCGGTCGGACAGGTGCGCGGCGTAGATCGTGGGCGGATGCGCGCCGCGCTCGGCCAGGAGCCTGCCGAGCAGCCGCAGGCCCAGATCGAGCAGTCTGCTGCCGGGGGCGTCCGCGCCGAGGCGGATGGCGACCTCGGCGTCGGCCGCGTCCCCCTGTGGGCGTGCGATCCGCCATCCGAACGCCCGCCGCCACAGCTGCTCCCTGCGCCTGCGGCCGAGCACGGCGAGCAGCCCGGCGCCGGCCAGCGTCGCGGCGGCCAGGTAGTCGAGCAACTCCAGCCCGGTGGCCGCCTCATCCTGGCCCGACTCGCCCTGCCCGTCGGCCGATCGGGCTACCGGCGGCTTCCCTGCCGGTGCCGCGGTGGGGTGAGCCGTGGCCGTCGCCGTGGGCTCGGAGGCGACGGGCGGCGGGGTGACGAGGGACGGCTGCCTGCGATGTTCCGCCCTGTCATGCTGAGGTCTCTCAGGACGGGGTCTGTCAGGTTCCGGCCTGTTGATGTCCGGCCTGGCGGTGTCGGCCTTCGCGGTGCGGGATTCGGCATGCCCGGCATCGGCGGAATCGGGCTGCGTGTACTGGGTGCGCCCGTCGAGCTCCGCCGGCTTGTCCCGATGCTCCTTGAGGATCTCCGGCCGCTCCTCGTCCACAGGGACGATATGGACATTTCTTGCGTCGTCCGGCATGTCGAGCACCCAGCCGGGCCGGATGAGATCGGCGATGTGCAGGCGGCTGCCATCCGGCTGCACCTTGTGCTTGTTCAGCCGGTAGATCTCGGGATAGCGGCGCCCCTCTCCCAGGCACTTTTCCGCGATCTCCCACAGGCTCTCGTGATGGCGCCCGTGCGGCGGCTGCACGACGTAGACCTTCTTGACCTCCCGGGCATGCAGGGGCGCCTGTTCCGCTTCGGCGGCGACCGGTGCGGACAGCGCCGCCGTCTGGGCCGTCACCTGGGGCTGAATCGATGCGGGTGCGGGTGCGGTCGCCCGGGAGAACGGCACGGCCATCGCCGTCACCGTGAACAGCAGCAGCGCCGCGGAGACCAACCGGTGGGCGAGTGCCTGGGGGCCACCTGACAGGGGAACCCGGGCCGGCATGCCGACGCGGCGCAACCCGCCGTACACCTCGACGATCACGCACAGGAAGAGCTGGAACCAGGCGAGCCACACCAGGAGGACCAGGATCCCGATGATCGCCTCCGGACCGACCCGGCTGGTGAGCAGATCGAGGTTCAGCAGTTCCGGCGACAGGGGCGGGCCGGCCAGCCTGATCAGCGCGTACGGCACGCCGCCCACGAGCCCGACGAGGGCGAGCAGCGCGCCGAGGCCGGAGAAGATGTCACGAGCCCGCCGCCTGGACGGAATGCGGACCGGACGGCGGTCCCGCTGCGCCTCGGCCCCGCGCTGCGTCTGCCCGAAGGGCCGATAGTCGGCGGGCCTCGAGGGGATGGAGCTCGAAGCGTCCGGACCCCGAGCCCCCGGCCTGGCGCCCGGGTCAGGCCGGGCGTTCGCGGTCGATCTCGTGTTCGCGGCTCCTCGGCCACGTGGTCGTTCCCCCGCGGATTCCGGCCAGCGGCGCAGTGGCTCACGAGGGCCGGGGGATGTTGACTTCTGCGACATTTCCGCCTCATCCCTCCCCGACGTTCAGGCCGTCCGATGTCCGGGCCAGGGCGGCGGTGCCCGTGCTGGGTGCGGCCGTCGCGGCGGCCTCCATATCGGAGCCGTTGAAGCCCAGAACTCCGAGGAAGTAGGCGTCCCAGCGAACCGCCACCCCGACGGTCACCTCCGTCTGGCCGCCCGCTTCGCATCGGGTCATCCGCACCCCGTCGGCCTGGTGCGCGCCCACGATCTCCTCGGCACGTCCGCAGAGGTCTCCACCGGCGGAGAGCAGACGGATCTCGCCGGTCGCCCGCAGGGTCTCCTGGTCGATCTGGTCGGCGGCGCCGCGTGCGGCCTGCTCCGCGATGTCGGCGGCCTTGAGCCGTGCGTTGATCGCCGACCCGCCGTCGACCAGCAGGCCGGCGAGGAGGAACACGGCGGCCGAGAAGATGACCACGAACACCGACATGGACCCCCGGTCCGCCTCGTCGCAGGCCCCGCCGGAGGAGGCGTCCCTCGAACCACGCCAACGGCTCATTGGTCATACCTCCGGAACTGCTCCAGGGGCACGACGGAGTCGCCCGTCATCTGCTTGGCCCCACTGAAACCGAGGAAGCCCAGGTCGAGTTGGCACGTCACGGTCGCCTTGACGACCCCGCCCGCCTTCCAGTCGGTCCCCGACAGGCTGACCTGCGGGGAGCAGTCGCCCGACAGCGAGGACTGCGCGACCTCCGTCGCGGCCGACTCGGCTTCGGAGAGACTCCGCTGGACCGAGGCGGCCCTGGCCGCGTCCCTGGCGGCGCCGTTGACCTCCCCCTGCGCCTCCACGATCCGCCCGGCCCCGACCAGGAACAGCAGGAACAGCAGCAGAACCGGGGCGAGCATCACCGTCTCGGCCGTCATCGAACCGGCCTCCATCGAACCGGCCCTCATCGAACCGGCCTCGGCCCGGTCGTCGGCGGAGGTGTCGGCGCGTCTCATTCGCAGCCTTCCGAGCCGTCGTCGGGGCGGAAGCACTCGATCGGGCCGCCGAAGTGCGCGGTGACCTCGAAGGTCGTCTCGGGCAGCAGCGGCACCACCTGTACGGCGCTGGCGGTCACGTCGACGCCCCGCTGGTCGCCCTTCTCCCATGCCTGCACCTGGGCGTTCCGCAGCAGCTTGGGCCCCACCGCCTGGATGATCTGCCTGGCCTTCGCCTCGGCGCCGCTCTGCCAGCCGTCGGAGGTGCCGGCGGCGCGGGCGATGCGGGCCCCCTCCCGTGCGGCGGCGTCCGCCACCTGCCGGCCGTGGAACCAGAGCGTGAACTGGACCACCAGCAGCACCACGGCCAGGATGACCGGCATGAGCATGGCGAGCTCGATCACCGTGGCACCGCGCTCGCTCGCCGCCCGGCGTCCTGAGGCGCGCCGACCCCCTGGGCTCACTGGTCACCCGCGGCGCCCCCACCGCCGCCACCGCCGAAGTTGGAGGTGATCTCGCCCTCCTTCCCGGCGACGAGGTTCTTGATGAGCGTGGCGAGCCCCAGGGCGACCCCGGCGATGATCGCCGTGATGATCACCCATTCGACCGCCGAGGCTCCCCTGCTGGGAGCGTTCCTGGCACGGTCGATCCGTACGCGCAGCACGGCGATCAGGTAGTGCAACCAGAGCATCAGGACCCCAACATCTTCATCGCTGCCGGAAAACTAAGGAAGAGCACGAAGCCGGCGCACAGCAGGAGCTGCGCCACCAGCATCGACTGAGACCGTTCACCCGCCTTGCCCTCGACCTCGGCGAGCTCGCGGCGCCGCAGGGTGGCCGCGCGGGCGGTGAGCGAGGCCCGCACCTTCGCGCCGTCGTCGGCGACGAGTCCGAGCGCCGCGGACAGATCCCGCAGCTCATCCACGTTGATCTCGTCGCCGAGCTGGCCGAGGGCCTGCCACGGGGTGATGCCGACGATCCGGGCGTTGGACAGCGCCTCACGGATCCGCTCCATCGCCCAGTTGGAGCCCGCCGCCGAGGGACCGGCGCCGTCGGCACCCGTACCCGTGCCCCCGGCTGCCCTGTCCCCTGCCCCCGCTCCCCCGGCTCCCGTGCGCCCTCCCACCGTGCGCCCTGCCCCCGTGCCCGTCCCCGCCGGCGCCGGCCTGCCGTGGGGCAGCGGATCGGCGGCAGGCCTGGGGTTGCCGACGGACACCGCCATCATCAGCGCCTCGGGAACGCCGCGACCTCCCGCGAGGTTCATGGAGACGAGGTCGAGGAAGGCGCCCACCGCGTGCCGGAAGTCGCGCCGCCGGTCGGCCGCGTCGCGCTTGATCTGCACGTCGGGGAGCAGGAAGAACACCACGCTCACCAGGAGCGTGGACCAGAACGGCACCTGCGCCGACATGCCCCAGCCCATGAGCGCGAGCCAGGCGAAGAGGATCGGGAAGGCCAGCAGCCCCGAGACGCCGAGCAGGACCTTCGTGGCCAGGAACCCCTCGAAGGACTTCCCCAGAAGGGCGAGGTCGGCCTTGGTCGAGCGCGCCTCCCAGCCGCGGGCCGCGTAGAAGCGCGCGAGCCGTTCGCCCAGGCCACGCCGGAACGGGCTGACGTTCTCCTCGGGAGCGATGAGCGGCGCCCTCGGGACCGCGGTGCCGTCGCGGGCGACGTCGAGCGCGGCGAGCCTGGCGACGAGCCCGGGCCTCGGCGGGAACAGCGCCCTGATCAGGAGGAAGAGCCCGATGCCGAGCACGCCTCCCGCGAGCACGGTCTCGATCATCCGGCCTCCTTCTGCCTGACCGGCGGACGGTGATAGGGGGCGAGGATGCGGGCGGGCTTGTCGAACCGGGCCAGCCGCCGCATCCAGGCGAACCCGGCGCCGAACAGGCCCGCGACCACGACCAGCACGGCCTGGCCGAGCGGGTTGCCGTACTCCTCCACATACGACCGGTTGAAGATGACCAGGGCGCCGGCGAAGGCGAGAGCCGTACCGACCACGATCTGCACGCTCTTGCGGGTCGACCTCCGCTCGGCCTCGACCCTCCGCCGCATGTCGAGCTCCTCCCGGGCCGACACCGCCAGAGCGGACAGCACGTCCCGCAGTCCGGGACCACGCAGCCGCGAGTTGAGGATGAGGGCGGCGACCACCAGGTCGGCCGAGGTGTCGTCGAGCTCGTCGGCGAACATCCGCAGCGCGTCGGGGAGCGGCATGCGGGTGTGCAGCCGGTCGACGAGCGTCCGCAGCTGCGGCTGCAGGGTGGGGGCGGCCGCCCGGACCGACGACGGGATGGCCTGTTCCAGGCCGGCGGCCCCGGCGATGGTGTCGCGCAGCGACTCCGTCCAGGCGGCCAGCGCCTCCAGCCGTCGCATCGCCGCGCGTTCCTCCGCGGCGCCGCCGGTCAGGCCTCGCCAGGCGAGGACCAGGAGCACCGATCCCCCCGCGATGACCGCCCACCGGGTCACCGCCAGGACGACCACTCCGGTGATCAGGGCGACGGTCGTCCTCGTGGTGAGGGCGCGCAGCAGCCGCACCCGGTTCGCTCTGCCCTCCGGGCGGGCCGGCCTGGGTCGCGTGCCGTGGAGAGAGAGGCCCAGCAGGAACAGCCCGCCGCCGATCACCGCCCCGGCCGGCAGCACCAGTGGGTCGAACGCTCCGAAGAGTCCGGCGTTCATCGCCACCCTCCCTGCGCGGGGTCGTAGCCGTGATAGGCCAACTCGGTGGCGCAGGAGATCGGGGCGTGCGGCACCAGCTGATCTCCCGACATGGTGAACACCTCCGAGGAGAGCACCCGGCCGTCGACCCCGGTCACCTCGCGGACGCTGGAGACGTACCGCCGCAGCCCGCCGCCCCGGTGATAGTCGTTGCGTTTCTCGATGAACACGACGAAGTCGATCGCCCCCGCGATCAGCATGTGCGTGGCCTCGATCGGCAGCCGCTCCTCGGCCTGCAGCGCGTAGGTGGCGATGCGGTTGAACACCTCCATGCTGGAGTTGGCGTGGATGGTCGACAGCGACCCGTCGTTGCCCTGGGTCATCGCGTTGAGCATCGTGACGATCTCGTCGCCGAGCACCTCGCCCACGATCACCCGGGACGGGTTCATCCGCAGCGAGCGCCGCACCAGCTCGGCCATGGTGATCTCGCCCTGGCCCTCCGAGTTCGGCAGGCGGTGCTCGAAGGCCACGGCGTTCGGATGCAGCTCGGGGAACTGGTCGAGCCCCAGCTCCAGCGCCCGCTCCACGGTGATCAACCGCTCGTGCGGCGGGATCTCGTTGGCCAGCGCGCGCAGCAGGGTGGTCTTGCCCGCGTTCGTCGACCCCGCGATCATGATGTTCTTGCGGGCCGCCACCGCCGCCGACAGGAACCGGCCCAGCTCCGGCATGAGCGTGCCGTTGCCGACCAGATCGCTGAGGAAGACCTTGCCCAGGCGGGCGCGGCGGATCGACAGCGCCGGCCGGACGGTCACGTCCATCACCGCGGACAACCGCGACCCGTCCGGCAGGCGCAGGTCGAGCTGGGGGTTGGCCGTGTCGAACGGCCTGGACGACAGCCCCGAGTACGCCGCCAGGACCTGGATGAGCTCGATCAGCTCCTCGTCGGTGTCGGCGACCGGGTCGGCCAGCGCCTCGCGGCCGTCGGCGTAACCGACGAAGACCCGGTCGCAGCCGTTGACGTCGATGTTCTCGATCTCGGTGTCGTCCAGCAGCGGCTGCAGCCGGCCCACGCCGAACAGCGCGGCGTGGATCCCCCCGGCGAGCGCCTCCTCCTCTTCGGCGGTCGGCGGCGTGCGGCCCACGCCGATCTCGCCGCGGGCGTACTCCTCGAGAACCTGCGCGATCAGCGCGCGGGCGAACTGTCGCTCGTCCTCGCCGGTCATCGGCGGCAGCCCGCTGGCCTGGTCCAGCCGCCGCTGGTGTGCCAGGCGGTCTCCGACCTCCTGCCGGAACCGCTTCACCAGGCCGTGGTCGACGGGCCGCTGCTCCGCATTCATGATCTCGGCCCCCTCGTCGGCCTCGTGCCGCCCTGGGCGTCGGAGGCGGCGGCATCGGCCGTCAACTGGGCCATGAGCCGCCCGGCCAGATCCCGTGCGGTCCGGATGAGCAGGCTGCGGTCGAGCCGGCCGCCCCACTGCCCGCGCAGCAACTCCGCACCCTTCGGATCATGTGCCAGGCCGCCGACGAACGTGACGTCCCAGCCGGAGACGATCCGCCGGACCTCCTCGATCGAGGCGCGGTACGCCCTGGGATCGGCGATCACCACCACTCCGGCCCGCCGGCCCAGCAGCGTCAGCCGTTCCCGGAGGTGGGCGACGTGGTCGAGGCTGGCCCGGGTGAACAGCACCACCTCGTCGGCCTCGGCGATCAGGTCGTTCATCTGCGGGTGCGACCCGAGCCGGCCGCAGTCGGCCAGGACGTCCGCGCCCGGCAGCGCCGCCAGCGAGCGCCCGAGCGGCCCCCACAGCCAGGTCAGCCCCGCCGCCTGCTCCGCGTTGGTGAGCCCGGTGAGCACGTCGAGGCCGCCGACGAGCCGCTGCGTGTGCTCGTAGATCAGCTCGGCGCGCAGCCCCCGCCTCGCCACGGCGCCCAGGCTGAGCAGGCCCCGGCCCGGATTGAGCACGCCCACGTCCTCCCCCGGCAGCCGGTAGGCCAGGTCGCCTCCCGACGGGTCGCACTCGGCCAGCAGCACCGGCCGGGGCCACACCGCGCCGAGGGCGGTCGCCGCGGTGGTCACACCGGGCGCTCCCTTGTCTGCCGCGAGGACGATGAGCGCCACGTCACTTCACTCCGGGAAGCTTGATCAGGGCGACCTGCCCGTTTGAGGCGTGCTGGGCGATGGCCGGCGCGGCGGAGGTGTCCACGCGCACCGTGAACAGCCCGCTTCCTCCGGTCCGGCCGGGGGTGGGGATGCTGTGGACGCGTGCGGCGGTGGCGAGCACCCGCTGCTGCCGGCCTTCCGTCCCCTGGTCCGTGCCCTTGTCCGCGCCCGCGACGTAGATCACCTGGACGACGTCGCCCACTTGCAGGCCGACCGGAAGTTGCCCGGGCTTGAGCGCGAGGCCGACGAGCGCCTTGCCCGGTCCCACGTCGCCGCTGGACTCGGCCACCATCGTCTCGGTCAGCAGCGTGCCGGGCAGCAGGGTCACCGCGGCGTACCCCTGGGCGACGCTCTCGCGGTCGCGCCACAGGACCCGGGCGATGCCGGTGTCGGCGATCTCCACCTCCTCCAGCGCGGATATCGGGATCGACTGTCCCGCTCCGACCTGCTGGCCGACCCGGATGGCCGACACCCGTTCGCCGCTGCGCATCACCAGCAACGTGGTCGCCAGGGCGCCGCCCAGGATGAGGAGCACGGCGAGCGCCGCGAGCGCGGGCCTGCGCTCCCTGGGCGAGACGGGAAGCTTGCGAGACGCGGGCCCGGACAGCCCGGACCGCTCACTCACCGCGCCGCGACCGTCCTGCGACGCCTTCTCGCTGATCCTCATCTGTTCGGGGGCTCCCAGTGATGATCACGCCCAATTTTCGGGCTGCTCCAATTTATTTACGGTCCTTGCCGTTCTCCGCGCATTCACCACATTATGGCCGACTTTCGGTCTCAGGCGTGGCGAGATACGGCGTCCCATGCTTATCCGTTGGCAATACACCTGTCAACGGCAATGGATCTATCACCATATTGGTAGGCGACTATCCGATCTGGAAATTCTGTGATAAAGGGTAACAGTCCCTTCCCGATGCCCCATCGTTCACAAGGTGCTTGACCGAGCGGCCACGGTCGAATCCGTGCCTGCCGTACGTCCCGGCCATGCCGGAAGATGCGCATGACATGGCGGTTTACCGATTAGGGCACGCGCCGCCCGGATCCCCTCGCTAACGTGGCCTTCGCCGGACGTCCACGCGGCAAAGCCCTGAATGCGGGCCGAATCGTCATGGAAGATCTCCACGGGTTCTTCCCGGGGAGGCCCGGCGGATGAAACGCTTTGCCGGAGAACGTCCCCCTATCCGACCCCCGCCGGGAGTCTGCGCATGCGGATTACGCTCACCGTGGTCACCGAGCACGAACGGCGTGACGTGCTGATCGAAGGCGACGAGACGGCCACCGTGGCCGCGCTCACCGCCGATCTCGTCGCCGCGCTCGACGACCCGTCCGGCCGCGCCTCGAATGTCGTACGGCTCCCGCACGCCCGAGCGCCGTACGACCTCGGCAGCCGAAGCGCCGCCGGCGGGAGAGCCGGACGCGGGGCCGGTGCGGGCCCGCGCAGGCCGCGGCAGGGTGGTGGGCTCTGGCTGGACGGGCGGCCGCTGGATCCGGAAGCGGCCGTCTTCGGACTGCTCCGCGACGGCGACGTGGTCGCCCTGGACGCCCGGGCCGCGTGGGCCACGATGAGCGAGGAGCCCGACGGGCTGGTGGAGCTGCGCGTCGTGGGCGGCCCGGGCGCCGGTTCGGTCCACCGGCTCGGCGTCGGCGCGCACACGATCGGGTCCGATCCGGCGTGCGCGATAGCCGTACCCGACCTGGGGATGCCCCCGGTCGCCGCCGTGATCCGCCTGACCCCGAACGGCGTGACCGTGGAACCGGGCGACGCCGTACCACGCAAGAAAGTCAAGAAGAGGTGGCGCCGACGCCGGGGACGACGGCAGGGCGCCACGGCGCGGCGAGAGAGCATGAGCGAGGGAGCCGCCCGGCTGGAGGGCGAGCCGCTCACCGAGGCCGTGCCCTGGCCCGAGTGGGGCGCCCTCTCATGCGGCAACTCGGCCTTCTCGCTCGGCCCCGTCGAGCCGCCGGACACGCACCTGGACGCGCTGCCGGACGGGGGTCTCGCCTACAACCGCCCGCCCAGGCTGCGGCGGCCGGTCCCCGGCCGGCGGATCACGGTCCCCGCGGAGCCGCGCCGGGCCGAGGGGATGCGGCTGCAACTGCTCGCCGCGCTGCTCCCGGCGGTGCTCGGCGTGGTCATGGCCGTGGCCCTGAAGACCTGGTACTACCTGCTGTTCGCGTTCATGACACCGCTCCTCATGATCGGGCAGTGGGTGAGCGACCGCAGGCACGGCAAGAAGAAGCACCGCCGGGCGGTCAAGGCGTACCGGGAGCGCCTGGCGGCGTTCGAGGCGGAGGTCGCCCTGGCCGTCAAGGAGGACGAGGCGGCACGCCGGGACGGCGCACCCGACCCGGCCGAGGTGCTGCTCACCGCCACCGGGCCCCGGCGCAGGCTGTGGGAGCGCCGCGTCCACGACCGGGACGCGCTGCGGCTGCGGGTGGGCCTGGCCGATCTGCCCGCCGGGCTGGAGTTCGAGCTCGAGAGCGGAGCCCCGCAGGACGCGTCCCGGCCCGAGCAGCCGACCTGTCACGACGTGCCGGTCGCGCTGGTCATGCGGCGGCTCGGCGTGGCCGGCGTCACCGGGCCGCGGAAGACGGCGCTGGCCTGCGCACGCTGGCTGGTCGGTCAGGCCGCCGCCCTGCACAGCCCGCGCGACCTGGCCATCGTCGTGCTGTCGGCGGGGTCGGACAGCGACCGGCAGTGGGGCTGGGTGCGCTGGCTCCCCCACTGCGGCCACCGCGGCGGGGGGCCTCTCGGCGCTGACAGCGTCGCGCTCGTCGGCGCCGACCCCGAGGCCGCCGCCCGCCGGGTCGCGGAACTCACCGCGCTGATCGAAGAACGGCTCGACGACGAGACCAAACCGGGACTGGGCGGATCGGCGTCGGCGCTGGGCGGTGGGCGGTTGACAGGCGGGCCGGCGGGGTGGGACGACCTCGGCGGCGTCAACCTCAGCAGGGGCGGCGCGACGGCCGAGACGGAACCCGCCTTCGCCGGCTACGACGAGCAGCCGTTCGACGTGCTCGTCATCCTGGACGGCGCCCAGGTGCTGCGTGGCCTGCCGGGCATGCCGCAGGTGCTCAGGCAGGGCCCACGGGCCGGCGTCTACACGATCGCCATCGACGGCGACCAGCGGTTGCTGCCGGAGGAGTGCGCGACGGTCGTGTCGTGCTCGGCCGACGGCGAGGTGCGGCTGCACGGCGGGGGCCTGGATGCCCTCGGCGGGATCCGCGCGGACCAGGTCTCGATCTCGTGGGCCGACCGCCTGAGCCGGGCGCTCGCCGCGCTGCGCGACGTGAGCCGCGAGGACGCCGCCTCGGCCGTACCCGGTTCTGCCCGCCTGCTCGACCTGCTCGGCCCGGACGCGTGCGAGCCCGACCACATCGCCAAGCGGTGGGGCCGGTCGACCCGGGCCGTCATCGGCGTCGGTCCCGATGGGCCGTTCGAGGTGGACCTGAGCCGGGACGGCCCGCACGCGCTCATCGCCGGCACCACCGGCGCGGGCAAGTCGGAGCTGCTCCAGACGCTGATCTCCTCGCTGGCCGTCGTCAACCGGCCGGACGAGATGACGTTCGTGCTCATCGACTACAAGGGTGGGGCGGCCTTCAAGGAGTGCGTACGGCTCCCGCACACGGTCGGCATGGTGAGCGACCTCGACGGTCACCTGACGCAGCGGGCGCTGTCATCGCTGGCCGCCGAGATCCGCAGGCGGGAGCGCCTGCTTCTGGAGGCGGGCGCGAAGGACATCGAGGAGTACCAGCGGCTGCGATCACGCGGCGCCACCTGGGTGCTGGGCTCCGGAGGCGTACGGCAGGCCCCCGCCGGAGGCCTCTTCGGCACGGCGGGCGGCCACGTCCGGCAGCAGGAAGGGGAACGGCCGTCGATGCCCCGGCTGGTGCTGATCATCGACGAGTTCGCCGCGCTGGTGACGGAGCTGCCCGATTTCGTCGAGGGCCTGGTGGACATCGCCCGGCGCGGCCGCTCGCTCGGCATCCACCTCATCCTCGCCACCCAGCGGCCGGGCGGCGTGGTGACCGCCGACATCCAGGCCAACACCTCGCTGCGGATCGCGCTGCGGGTGACCGACGTCCGCGAGTCGGCCGACGTGATCGACTCGCCGGACGCGGCGCACATCTCGCGGTCCACGCCGGGCCGCTGCTACGTCAGGTCGGGGGCGGGCCCGGCGGTGGCGGTGCAGACCGCCAGGATCGGCGGGCGTAGCCCCCGGAGGGCCCCCGCGTCCGGGGACGGCGCCGGGCAGGGCGGGGAGAGCCTGCGGGTGATGGAGCTGGCCTGGCCGGCGCTCGGCCGTCCGGTCTCCGTCCCGGCGGTCGAGTCCGGGGACGACTCCGACCTCGCCCTGCTGGTGGACGCGATCGGGGAGGCCGGGCGGGGCGTCCCCGGCCAGCCCAGCCCCTGGCTGCCGCCCCTGCCGGAGCTGGTCACGCTGTCAGTCACCGGCCGGGCCGACGGGGACTCTCCGGGTCACCGGCTCGACCCGGCCGGGCCGTACCGGACAGACGCCCAGGAGGTGCCGCCGCTGCCGTTCGGACTCGTGGACCTGCCGTGGCAGCAGGGCAGGCGCCCGCTCGTCCTCGATCCGCGGCACGGGGGGCACCTGCTGATCGCGGGCTCGGCGCGCAGCGGGCGATCCACGGCCCTGCGTACGCTCGCGGGCTCAATCGCGGCGGGGGCCTCGCCGGCGGACGTGCACATCCACGCGATCGACTGCGGGTCGGGGGCGCTGCTGCCCCTCGTCGGCCTCCCGCACTGCGGCGCCGTGGTCACCCGCGACCAGCTCGACCGGGTGGAACGCCTGCTGACCCGGCTGCGCGCCGAGGTGGGACGCCGCCAGCAGCTCCTCGCCGAGGCCGGATACGCCTCACTGACCGAGGCCAGGACGGCCGCACGGGGACGGGCGCCGCGGTCTTCGGGCGACGAGGTCGGACGGCTGCCCTGGCTGGTGCTGCTGCTGGACCGGTGGGAGGGGTACGTCGCGGCGTTCGAGAACTACGACTACGGCCGCCTGCTCGACGCACTGATGCAACTGCTGCGTGAGGGGCCGGCCGTCGGCCTTCGGGCGGTGGTCACCTCCGACCGGTCGGGCCTGATCGGACAGATTTCCACGATCTTCGATGAGCGGCTGGTCCTGCGGCTGGCTGACCCGGCCGACTACGGGCTGGCCGGGCTGCCGGTGCGGGATCTGCCCACCTCGATGCCCCCCGGCCGGGCGCTGTCGGTCGGGGAGCACGGCCTGGTGGAGAGCCAGATCGCGCTGCTGTCCCCCGATCAGTCCGGCCCCGCGCAGGTGGCGGTGCTGCAGGAGCTGGGCCGCAGCGCCGCCGCCCGCTTCGGCGGCCATGACCTCGAAGCCGGAGACCTCGGCGATGGCGGCCGGGGCCGATGGGTCTGGGCCGGAGAGCCGCCGCTGCGCGTGGACGCGCTGCCGATGCGGATCACGGCCGAGCAGGCCCTGGACCTCGTGCCGTCGTTCGAACCGCCGTCGCCCCTGTGGGCGCTGCTCGGCGCGGGCGGAGACTCCCTCGCCCCGCTGGGCGTGGATCTGCTCGGCCAGGGACCGGCCGCGGTGATCGCCGGTCCGCCCCGATCGGGCAGATCCTCCTGCCTCGTCACCGCGGCGATATCACTGCTTCGGCAGGGCGCCTCCGTGCTCGCCGTCACCCCCCGCCGCAGCCCGCTGCGGGAGCTGGCCGGATCGGCCGGCGTGCTCGCCGTGCTCGACGGGAACGCCAGGGACGTTGCCGAGGGCGATGCGACACGGGATCTCCTCAGCCTGGTCAAGGATCGGGAGCGCTATGTGGTGCTCGTCGACGACGCGGAGCTGATCTCCCCGGACTCGCCGCTTGGTCTCGCGCTGGAGGAGGTCCTCCGTACCGGGCGGGACGGAGAGCACGGGCTGTTCATCGCGGGAGCCACCGGGGATCTGGCGACCGCCTATCGGGGCTTCGTGGCGGAGGCCAGGAAGGCGCGGACGGGACTGCTGCTGTCGGTGCAGAGCCCGGCCGACGGCGACCTGTTCAACGTACGGCTGCCGCGCGGAGCCGTCGGCGGCCCGACCGGGCGAGGCCTGCTGGTGATCTCCGGGACCGCGACCCCGATCCAGGCCGCGGTCCCGGTTCAGTGAACGTGGCGCCGACGCGTCAGCGGGTGGCGGACTCGATGTTGCCGCGGTAGGTGTTGATGACGCGGGACGCCTCGTTGAGCTCCTCGGACATCCGCTGGAAGGCCGACCGGTAGCTCTGCCAGGCGTCGTGGAAGCGCTGCGCGCCGGGCCCGGTCCAGGCGGTGCCGACCTTGGCCGCCTCACGGTCGAGGTTGGCCATCGTGGTGCGAACCTGGTCCGCCTGCTGGTTGAACTGCGCGGCCATGCTCTGCATCTCCGCGGGGTCGCCGCCGAGCAAGCTGTTACTCATTCAGTTCACTCCCTTAATCGACAGAGGGCCGCTCTCACCGTAAACCCCTGGTCAATCTTGTAAAGCCCATATGCCGAGCCGCTATACCGATTCAACCCGGCGTCCGTGTTACCTCTGCCTGTTACCTTCCGAACGTACGGTTTCGGGTAGTTGAGCCTGGACACCGGGGGCGGGCGTCTCCGACGCGAGGGCCCCCCTTACACTCCAGGAAGGCTTGTCAAGGGAAGGGAAGACGCCGGTGCACAAGGTCCTGATCGCCAATCGCGGTGAGATCGCTGTTCGGATCGCCCGCGCCTGCGCGGACGCGGGGCTGAAGAGCGTCGCGGTGTACGCCGACCAGGATCTGGAGGCGCTCCACGTCCGGGTGGCCGACGAGGCCCACGCGCTGGGCGGGCAGAGCCCGGCGGAGACCTACCTCGACATCGAGAAGCTGCTCGCCGTCGCCCGGGAGACGGGGGCCGACGCCGTGCACCCCGGTTACGGCTTCCTGGCGGAGAACGCGGACTTCGCCCAGGCCGTTCAGGACGCGGGCCTGATCTGGATCGGTCCGCCGCCCGCCGCGATCACCGCGCTGGGCGACAAGGTCCAGGCCAGGCACATCGCGCAGCGCGTCGGGGCGCCGCTCGTGGCGGGCACGGCCGACCCGGTGTCCGGCGTCGACGAGGTGATCGCCTTCGCCGAGGAGCACGGCCTGCCGATCGCCATCAAGGCGGCGTTCGGCGGCGGCGGCCGGGGACTGAAGGTGGCCCGCACCAAGGAGGAGATCCCCGACCTCTACGAGTCGGCCGTGCGTGAGGCCGTGACGGCCTTCGGCCGCGGGGAGTGCTTCGTCGAGCGCTATCTCGACCGCCCCCGCCACGTCGAGACGCAGTGCCTCGCCGACCGGCACGGCAACGTCGTCGTGGTCAGCACCCGTGACTGCTCGCTGCAGCGCCGCCACCAGAAGCTGGTCGAGGAGGCCCCCGCGCCGTTCCTGACCGAGGAGCAGCTGGAGCTGCTCTACTCGTCGTCGAAGGCGATCCTGCGCGAGGCGGGCTACGTCGGCGCCGGCACCTGCGAGTTCCTCGTCGGCCAGGACGGCACGGTCTCCTTCCTTGAGGTCAACACCCGGCTGCAGGTCGAGCACCCGGTCACCGAGGAGGTCGCCGGGATCGACCTGGTCCGCGAGATGTTCCGCATCGCCGACGGCGAGGCCCTCGGGTACGACGACCCGGTGCTGCGCGGCCACTCCTTCGAGTTCCGCGTCAACGCCGAGGACGCCGGCCGCAACTTCCTGCCCGCGCCCGGAAAGATCACCTCGATGCGGGTGCCCTCGGGCCCGGGCGTACGGCTGGACGCCGGCTACGAGGCCGGGATGAGCGTGCCGCAGTCGTTCGACTCGCTCGTCGCCAAGCTGATCGTCACGGGTTCCTCCCGGAAGCAGGCCCTGGAGCGGTCGCGCCGGGCGCTCGCCGAGTACGAGATCGACGGCATGCCGACCGTGCTGCCGTTCCATCGGGCCGTGGTGGACGACCCGGCCTTCGCCGGCGAGCCGTTCTCCGTGCACACCCGCTGGATCGAGACCGAGTTCGTCAATGAGATCCCGCCGTTCGCGGGGGTCGCGGAGACGGACGAGCCGGCCGGACGTGAGCGCATCACGGTCGAGGTCGGCGGCAAGCGTCTGGAGGTCGTGCTGCCCGCCGGTCTCGGTACGGCAGGCCGCAGCGAGACCAAGAAGGCGGCGCCCAGGCGAGGCGGTGCGAACGGCGGCGCGAGGAAGGCGGCAGCGGCGAGCGGGGACGCCCTGGTCAGCCCCATGCAGGGCACGATCGTGAAGGTCGTCGTCGCCGATGGGGAGGCCGTCGCCGCCGGGGACACGATCGTCGTGCTCGAGGCGATGAAGATGGAGCAGCCGCTGACGGCGCACAAGTCCGGCACGATCACCGGTCTCGCCGCCTCCGTCGGCCAGACCGTGACCGCCGGCGCCGTGATCTGCGAGATCAAGGACGCCTGAGCGAACCGGAAAGACGCGCCCCGGGAGATTCCCGGGGCGCGTTCGTAACGGAACGGGAAACCGGCCCGACGCGGGGCATGCTTCAGCGGATAGCGTTGTCAGATGAGGAACCTTCGTACATCGCCGTTCGTCCAGAAGGGCGAAGGAGGCTAAAGAAGCCGTGACCATCAAGAAACCGCTGGGCCACGCGGGGAGTGCCGTGGCGGCGCTACGCGTGGGCCTGACCGCATTGCTCATGGGCCTGTTCACGCTGATCGCCGCGGTCCCCGCGGCGTACGCCGCGAGCGCGCCGGACCCGGCGACCGTCGTGGCGTCGTGGAAGAACAGCAAGGATCATTTCTATGCGATGAGCGGATCGCCGCTGTCGTCCAGCCAGCAGGACGAGGTCCGCAAGGCGATCAAGGATTCGAAGGCCCCGATCTATGTGGCGGCGCTGCCCGACGGCACCGTGACCACCGCCCAGGTCAGCAGTTATATCCCACAGCTGCTGACCGAGCTCGACAAGGCCGGCCGGTCGAAGGCGACCGTGGCGGTGCTCGACGGGACCACCCTGTTCGCCGGATCGAATGATCTGCCCAAGAACGCGGCGGGCACGCTGGCCAAGCTCTCCGTGAACGCCAACAACGATCTCGTCACCGGTATGCAGGACTTCGTCAACCGGGTGAACCTGGTCAAGGACGGCGATGTCAAGGGCGCACGTGACCGTGACACCACGGTAGGCGGAGGCGGCGGCGGTAGTGGTGTCCTCGTCGGCATCCTGGGCATCGCGGTCGTGGGAGGAGCCGGTTTGTGGATTATCGGGCGCCGTAAGAAGCGCAAGCGTGAGGAGCGCGAGGCCGCCGAGCTCGCCGCGGTGAAGCAGACCGTCGAGGAGGACGTCACCAAGTTCGGCGAGGAGATCACCGCCCTCGACCTGGACATGAAGATGCTGCCGCAGGCGGAGACGACGACCGACTGGCAGCGTGCGCTCGACTCC
Source organism: Sphaerimonospora thailandensis (assembly GCF_016863115.1). Lineage (GTDB taxonomy): Bacteria > Actinomycetota > Actinomycetes > Streptosporangiales > Streptosporangiaceae > Sphaerimonospora > Sphaerimonospora cavernae. The sequence continues at coordinate 57,850 of NZ_BOOG01000022.1, read as the reverse complement.
TACGAGCGGGCCAAGAACGAGCTGGCGGCGGTGCAGCGTGCCGACGAACTGCGCACGGTGACCTCGACCCTGGAGGACGGCCGCTACGCGCTGGCCTGCGTCAAGGCGCGGGTGAACAACCAGCCGCTGCCCGAGCGGCTGCCCCCGTGCTTCTTCAACCCGCAGCACGGCCCGTCGGTCCGCAACGTACGATGGGCCCCGCCCGGTGGCGCGGTCCGCGACGTTCCCGCCTGCGCGGCGGACGCCGAGGCGGTGGAGCGCGGCTTCGACCCGCAGATGCGCGAGGTCATGGTCAACGGTGAGCGCAGGCCGTACTGGGACGCCGGCCCGGCCTACCAGCCGTACGCCTACGGGTACTACGGCGGCTTCGGCGGCGACCTGCTGACCGGCATGATGGTCGGCACCATGCTCGGCCACGCCTTCGGCGGCTGGGGCCACGGCGGTTACGGCGCGGGCTACGACTCCGGCTACGCCGCGGGCGTCGAGTCCGGCGGCGGCGACTGGGGCGGTGGCGACTTCGGTGGCGGTGGCTTCGGCGGCGGTGACTGGGGTGGCGGCAGCGACTTCGGCGGCGGAGACTTCGGCGGCGGCGACTGGTAACCACCCCGCCCCCAAAACCCCCCGCGTGATCTTGCGAATTCTCGCAGTGACCCACGCTCACCAGGGCGGATACCATCCGTGATCTTGCACAAATTCGCACGGATAGCCCGTCACCTGCACCTTTGAACGCCGTGATCTTGCACTTGACCCGGTGCGAGATCACGGCGTCTCCGTTGCCCGGGAACGGCCGAGGAGGCCCTGGCCCAGGTCAGGGCCAAGCAGACGGACGAGCCGTCAGATGGCGGTGGTGAGCGGTGACATGAGGCGCCGGGCGGCCTCGGTGATGGAGCCCGACAGCGACGGGTAGACGGCGAAGGTGTGCGCGATCTGGTCGACGGTGAGCCGCTGCTGCACGGCCACGGAGACCGCGAGGATCAGCTCCGACGCCCGGGGGGCCACCACGACGCCGCCGAGCACGATGCCGGTGTTGGGCCGGCAGAACAGCTTGACGAACCCGTCGTTGAACCCCTGCATCTTGGCCCGCGCGTTGGTCGCCAGGGGCAGCTTGACCACGTTGGCGGCGATCTCGCCGGACTCGATCTGCTGCTGCGACACGCCGACGTTGGCGATCTCGGGGTCGGTGAAGATGTTGGCGGCGACCGTGGCCAACCGGATGGGCTGTACGGCCTCGCCGAGCGCGTGCCAGACCGCGATCCTGCCCTGCATGGCCGCGACGGAAGCCAGCATCAGCACACCCGTGCAGTCGCCGGCGGCGTAGATCCCGGGCGCGGACGTCCGGGAGACCTTGTCGACCTCGATGAACCCGTTCCGGTCGAGCCGTACGCCGTTCTCCTCCAGTCCGATCCCGGACGTGTTGGGCACCATGCCGACGGTCATCAGGCAGTGGCTGCCCTCGGCGGTGCGGCCGTCCTCCAGCGAGACCACGACGCCGTCGGCCGTGCGCTTGACCGCCGCGGCCCGCGAGCGGCCCATGACGTTCATGCCGCGCCGCCGGTAGACCTCCTCCAGCACCTCGGCGCCGTCGGCGTCCTCGTTCGGCATCATCCGGTCCCGGGAGGAGACCAGCGTCACCTGGGAGCCGAGCGACTGGTACGCCCCGGCGAACTCGGCGCCGGTGACGCCCGACCCCACAACGATCAGGTGCTCGGGCAGCTCCTGCAGGTCGTACAGCTGCCGCCAGCTCAGGATGCGCTCCCCGTCCGGCTCGGCGCCGGGCAGCACGCGGGGGTGTGCGCCGGTGGCGACGATGACGACGTCGGCCCGGATCGTCCGGTCGCCCGCACGCACCACCTGGGGGTCGACGAGGCGGCCGGCCGCGTGGATCACCTCCACGCCCTCGGCGGCCAGCCGCGCCGCGACGTCGGCGGACTGCGCCTGCGCCAGTTCCTTGACACGCTTGTTCACCAGGCACATGTCGGCGATGACGCCGCCGGTGTCGCCATCCGGGCCGCCGTCGAAGTGGACGCCGACCGAGGACGCGTCGAGCAGCGCCTGCTTGCGTACCGAGGTGGCGATCAGTGTCTTGGACGGCACGCAGTCGGTGAGCACGCAGGCGCCGCCGGGGCCGTCCCGTTCGACCACCGTGACCTGCGCGCCCAGTTGCGCGGCCACCAGCGCCGCCTCGTACCCGCCGGGACCGCCGCCAATGATCACAATCCTCGTCACATATCCCATTCTCCCGCATTCCGGCGGGCCCATGCCCGGTGAAGTCCGCCGGGCCCCGCCGTACCGAATCTCTTTCGGCGGCACGGCGTGCGCGATCCCTTCGGCGAAGCCCGGGGTCTTGGATTAGGCTTGTGTGCCGTGCCTGTTTATGCGGCCTACGGCAGCAACATGGACCCGAAGCAGATGGCCGAGTGGGCTCCCCACTCGCCGATGCGAGGAACCGGCTGGTTCGCGGGCTGGCGCCTGACCTTCGGCGGGGAGGACGTCAGCTGGGAGGGCGCGCTCGCGACCATCGTCGAAGACCCCGACGAGCAGGTGTTCGTCGTGCTGTACGACGTGCCCGAGTGGGACGAGGCCTCCCTCGACGAATGGATGGGCACCGCGCTGGGCCTCTACCGCAAGGTACGGCTCCGCGTCGCGACCCTGGAGGGCGACGTGCTGGCCTGGACCTATGTCCTCGACTCCTATGAGGGCGGCCTGCCGTCGGCGCGATATGTGGGCATCCTCGCCGACGCGGCCGAGAAGGCCGGGGCGCCCGACGACTATGTCACCGGCCTGCGCAACCGCCCGTGCAAGTCACTGGGCGACTGACCGGCGTCGACGCCACCGGGGACGGACCGCCCGGGGTTGTGACCGCTACGCTCACTAGCGTGACCAACGACCCATATGTCCTGGCGGCCGAGGCCGCGAGCACGCTGCGCAACCTCACCGGTGTGGATTCCTTCGATGTGGCCCTCGTCATGGGCTCGGGATGGGTGCCGGCGGCCGACGCCATCGGCGAGACGGTGGCCGAGTTCCCTGTGACGAAGTTGCCCGGTTTCACCGCGCCCGCCGTGGCCGGGCACGCGGGCACGCTCCGCGCGGTGCGCACCGGCGCGGGCCTCGACGCACTGATCTTCCTCGGCCGCACGCACCTCTATGAGGGGCGCGGTGTGGAGGCCGTGGTCCACGGGGTCCGTACGGCGACCGCGGCCGGGGTGCGTGCGGTCGTGCTGACCAACGCGGCGGGCGGCCTGCGCCCGGAGACCCAGCGGGTCGGGGAGCCCATCCTGATCAGCGATCACATCAATCTGACCGGGAGCAACCCGATCACCGGCGCGACGTTCGTCGATCTGACCGAGGTCTACAGCCGACGCCTGCGCGCCCTCGCCCGTGAGGTGGACCCGTCGCTGGCCGACGGCGTCTACGTGGCGTTCCGCGGCCCGACGTACGAGACGCCGGCCGAGATCCGCATGCTGCGCACGCTCGGCGGGGACCTGATCGGCATGTCCACCGTGCTCGAGGCGATCGCCGCCAGGGAGGCCGGCGCGGAGGTGCTCGGCATCTCCCTGGTCACCAACCCCGGCGCGGGCCTGACCGGAGAGCCGCTCAACCACGAGGAGGTCCTCGAGGTGGGCCGGTCCACCGCCACCCGCATGGGCGGTCTCCTCGCCAAGGTGGTCGACAAACTTTAGGGGAAGTCTGCCGACGTGCCGTACCCGCCGAACCGGGCATGATTTGTCGGGACACGACCACGGATGACGCAAGGGGAACCCACCTTGACCACCGACGACCTGGTCCGCATCGCCCGCGAGTGGCACGCGCAGGATCCCGACCCGCGGACCCGGGCGGAGCTGGCGGACATCCTCGATCGCCGGGACACGGCGGCGCTCGCGGACCGGTTCGGCGGAAAGCTCGAGTTCGGCACGGCGGGCCTGCGCGGTGAGTTGGGCGCGGGTCCGAACCGGATGAACCGCGTCACGGTGATGCGGGCGGCGGCCGGGCTCGCCCGCGTCCTTGGACCGGGCAGGCATGTGGTCATCGGTTTCGACGCGCGCCACATGTCGGACGTGTTCGCCAGAGACACGGCCGCCGTGCTCACGGGGGCCGGCCTGCGCGCCTCCGTGATGGGCGGCCGGTGGCCGACCCCGGTGCTGGCGTTCGCCGTACGACACTTCGGGGCCGACGGGGGCGTCATGGTGACCGCGTCGCACAACCCCCCTCGGGACAACGGCTACAAGGTCTACTGGGGGGACGGCGCGCAGATCGTCCCGCCGATCGACCGTGAGATCTCCCAGGCCATCGACGCGATCGGCCGGGTGGACGAGCTCCCGCTCGGTGACGGCTGGGAGACGCTCGATCACGACACGATCGTCGTTCCGTACCTGGAGGCCCTGGCCGCTCTCCCGGTCGGGGACGCCAGGGAACTGGTCATCGCGTACACGCCGCTGCACGGCGTCGGGCACGGCGTGCTCACCGAGGCGTTCACGCGGGCCGGGTTCGCCGCGCCGAGAGTGGTCGGCCGCCAGGCGGACCCCGACCCGGACTTCCCGACCGTGTCGTTTCCCAATCCGGAGGAGCCGGGTGCGATGGACCTCGCACTCGGCCTGGCCACCTCGATCGGCGCCGACCTGGTGCTGGCCAACGACCCGGACGCCGACAGGTGCGCGGTCGGCACGCCCCTGCCGGAGGGCGGGTACCGCATGCTCACCGGCGACGAGGTGGGCGGGCTGCTGGCCGAGCACGTGCTGCGGCACACCTCCGGCGACGACCGCCTGGTCGCCACGACGATCGTGTCGTCGTCGCTGCTCGCCAAGATCGCGGCGGCGTACGGCGTGCGCCACGCCGAGACCCTCACCGGCTTCAAATGGATCATGAAGGCCGGGCCCGGACTGGTCTTCGGATACGAGGAGGCGCTGGGATACAGCGTGGGCTCGGATGATGGTCTGCCGGTCCACGACAAGGACGGGGTCGGCGCCGCCCTCACCTTGGCCGGTCTGGCCGCCGACGCCAGGCGGGCCGGGCGGACGCTGCTCGACCTGCTGGACGACCAGGCCAGGACGTACGGCCTGCACGCCACCGCCCAACTCTCGTTCCGGGTGACGAACCTGGAGGAGATCGGCCGCGCCATGGCCCGGCTGCGCGCCGAGCCACCGACCGGGCTCGCCGGCCGCGAGGTGGAGTCGGCCGAGGACCTGGCGGCGGGCGTGGCCGGGTTGCCGCTCACCGACGGCCTGCGCTACCGCCTGACCGGCGGCGCGCGCGTCGTCGTACGGCCCAGCGGCACCGAGCCCAAGCTCAAGTGCTATCTGGAGATCGTCATCCCGGTCGAGGACTCCGTGGCCGCGGCGAGGGCGCGTGCCGCCGAGGACCTGGAGGCCCTCAAGAAAGACCTCTCAGCCGCCCTCGGCCTCTGAGCTCGGTTCATTCACGAGAGGATTACTGTCACCACGACTAGGGCGACCGCGGCGACGGCTACGCCGACCGCGGTCGGCGACCAGGTGACGGAGGTCTCCCCCGATGAGGCGTCCCGCCTGCTCGTGCTCATCTCGGTGATCCGCTGGGCCACCCAGTCGGCGTGCGTACGCGAACCGACCGCCTCGGCCACTGCCCGCTCGGTACGGGACGCGTCGGCCGAGGAGGCCACCTTGGTGCTGCGCGCCCTGGTCCTGGCCCGCTCGCGGGCGGTCACCTGCGGCGTCCAGCACCGGACCGTGGTGCGGCCGGCCTCGATGACGATCGCGCTGGTCACGATCACGTCGTCGACGGCGCGCCAGGGGATGTAGGCGTTCCGCAGCGGGTTGCGGACGCGGACGCCGCCGCCCTCCAGCACGACCGCCGGGCGCAGCGCCATGATGAAGATCAGTGCTGTTATGACGCCCAGCACGGCCCCGGCGATCAGCGCCGACGGCATCGAACCACGCACGACCAGGTCATAGGCGTTCCACGCGGCGAACACCAGCCAGATCCAGCCGAAGATCCAGCTGAACTTCGACCGGTAGACCTCTCCCTTCGCCCTGTCCAACTCAGGCCCGCCACTTCAGGTGGGCGAAGCCGGGCTTGATCACGCCGTTGATCAGCGCCAGTCGCTCGTCGAACGGGATGAAGGCGGACTTCATCGCGTTGACCGTGAACCACTGCAGGTCGTCCCAGTCGTAGCCGAATGCCTCCACGAGCTTGGCGAACTCCAGCGACACGCTCGTCCTGCTCATCAGCCGGTTGTCGGTGTTCACCGTCACCCGGAAGTTCAGCCTGCGCAGCAGGCCGATCGGGTGCTCGGCGATCGACGGGGCGGCGCCGGTCTGCACGTTCGACGTGGGGCACATCTCCAGCGGAATCCGCTTGTCCCGGACGTAGGCCGCCAGCCGCCCGAGTTTCGCCTCGCCATCGCCGGACATGGTGATGTCGTCGTTGATCCGTACGCCGTGGCCCAGGCGGTCGGCGCCGCACCACTGGATGGCCTGCCAGATCGACGGCAGCCCGAACGCCTCGCCGGCGTGGATGGTGAAGTGGGCGTTCTCCCGCTGCAGGTACTCGAAGGCGTCGAGGTGCCGGGTGGGCGGATATCCCGCCTCGGCCCCGGCGATGTCGAAACCGACCACTCCGACGTCGCGATAGCGCACCGCCAACTCGGCGATCTCCATCGAGCGGGCCTGGTGGCGCATGGCGGTGAGCAGTGTGCCGACCCTGATCCGCGGCTGTCCGTCCGGTCCCGCCGAGCCCAGCCGGAAGCCCTCCAGCACGGCCTCCACGACCTCGTCCAGTGTGAGCCCGCCGACGGTGTGCTGCTCGGGGGCGTACCGCACCTCCGCGTACACCACGCCGTCGTCGGCCAGGTCCTGAGCGCACTCGGCCGCGACCCTGACCAGGGCCTCACGGCTCTGCATCACCCCGACCGTGTGGGCGAAGGTCTCCAGGTAGCGCTCGAGCGAGCCCGAGTCGGCGGCGCCCCGGAACCACTCGGCGAGATTGTCCGGATCGCCGGACGGCAGGACATGGCCGCGATCACGGGCCAGATCAATGATCGTCTGGGTGCGCGGCCCGCCGTCCAGATGGTCATGGAGAAGCACCTTGGGCGCTTTGCGAATCTCCTCAAGACTGGGCAAGCGGCTCACGGTTCCCACCTCGCTCCGGTCGCTCATCACGCAATCCTATCCCCGGCGCCGTCACTCCTCCCGGTGCGCGGCGTCGGGGGAGAACGCGGGCAGGCAGACCGCGACGTACTCGGCTCCCGAAGGCCCCGAGGTGTACCGGATCCTCTCCCCGGGCTCGCTGACGAACGCCTGGCCGGCGGACACGACCGTGGCGCCTCCGTCGTGCTCGACGACGACCGAGCCCTTGAGCACGAGCGTGTACTCCGCGAACTCGGGGGCCTGGGCAGGCTCCTCCCAGCCGGACGGAGCGACCATGTACGCGATCGAGACCCGGTCGTCGCCGCTGTTCACCCGGCCGACGTACTCGCGAATGACCTTGCCTCCCGGCACGGGAATCCGCGTCGGCCCATCGATCCTCTTCACCATGCCGAGCAGGCTACGCCGAGCGCCCGAAAGACACTAGAGAGTGCCCCAATGTGCTGCCCGTCACGCTCGCCCGTCCGCTGGGGCGGAGCCGTCCCCGGGATCGGTCCCCCAGAAGCGTCGCCACGACTCCCAGCGCTCGGGCAGTTCGGCCCGGTGGATGAACGGGTTCCCCGGGAAGTTGAACCTGCCCGGCACCCTCAGCGGGCTCTCCTCCACGTCGGCGGCGTAGAACACCTTCGTGCTGCGCGACGTGAAGTACCAGTGCCCGTCACGTCGTTCGTATCGGTCCCAATACTGCATGGGCATCACCACCCACAGGTCGCCGACCTCGTGCTCGGGGCGGCCGTAGACGACGCCGGTGGCGTGGTCCTCGTCGACGAAGTCGATGACGTGGTTGCCGACGAGGTGGAAGGTGATGCCGTACGGCCGCAGGATCTCCCCGAACCAGTCGGCCAGCGCCTCCCTGCCCACCCGCCCGTCATGCGTCCTGACGTCCTCGACGAAGAGGGAGGCCAGGGTCGTGACGTCCCGGCTGTCCAGCGCGAGCGCGTAGCGGGAGACGAGTTGGCGGATCTCCTCCACCGCCTCCAGCCTCCGCACCCGAGCCGCAAGATCAGTCGTGTTCTCGCCCATGGCGTCGTCCTTTCAACGGTGACTTCCCCCTCGCTTCCCGGTCGGCCAGTTTCGGCGAACGTTCCTCAGTCCCGCACCGAGTCCTCTCCACCAGTGAGGCATGTCTCGGGCATCCCGTACATCTCATTCATCTCGTTCATCTCGGAGCTCTCAGTCATCGGACGTCCCGCGGCCTGTCTGGGCGGTGGACCCGGCGGTGGCTTCTGTCTCGGCGCGGAGCGCGGGCGCGACACTTCCGAACAGCAACTCCACATGGCGCTCGACGAGGTCGTCCGGCATCCCGGCGATGCTCGCCCACAGGTAGACGTGCTCCACCGGCAGGGCCGCCGTACGCTTCCTGATCGCCTGAACCGCGTCCTGCGGCGTCAGCACGGTGAGACCCGGGATCTTGCCCTTCGGGCCGGCGCCGCCCGCCACCTCCTCGACGGTCAGATCGCGGTACGACTCGGTCTCACCCGCGTTCATCCTCCGGTAGGAGTTCAGCTGGTAGACGAAGTGCGGCAGGATGCGCCGCCGCGCCTCGTCGGGGTCGTCGGCCACGATGATGTCGAACATGCCGCTCATGCGGGCCGACGACGGCTCGTGCCCGCCTTCCGCCAACCCCTGCTCGTACGGCTCGAGCAGCCGCGGGTCCAGGGAGAGCAGGCCCGCGCCGAGCCGACCGGCCCGGCGGGCCCCCTGCGGCCCCTGGTAGCCCATCCAGATCGGCAGCGGCCGCTGGACGGGCGGCGGCGTGACCTCGCCCTCGGCGAACAGCCGCCTGATCTCGCCGACCGACGCGTCGGTCAGCGTGTAGCGCCGCCGGATGTCCGCGCCGAACGCGTCGTACTCCCGCTGCGCGAACCCCGCGCCTATCCCGAGTTCGAGCCGACCGCCGGAGAGGATGTCGACCACGGCGGCCTCCTCGGCGACGTGTCGGGGATGCCGCAACGCGGCCAGCAGGATCGCGGTGCCGATCCGGAGCCGGGAGGTGCGGGCGGCCACGGCCGCGGCGAAGGTCAGCGGCTGCGGGAGGTAGCCGTCCTCGAGGAAGTGGTGCTCGGTGAACCACACCGATGCCGCGCCCATGCCTTCCGCGGCGCTGATCAGGTCGAGGTTGCGCCGGTAGTGATCGGTCCAGGGGCGCCGCCAGCGGGGCGGGTTACGGAGATCGAAGAAGAGGCCGAGCTTCAACAGCAGCACTCCCGGAGGTGAGATGAGGACGCGCCGGGTCCCCGTGGCGATCGTGGCCTGCTCGCAGGCGGACCTGGATCGGCCGCTGCGCCTACGCAGGTTAGGCAGGTCTGGACATGAACTGCCCGTGGCTCTCACTGACCGGGAGCCGGACGGGACACCCACGTCACATGCTGCCCCCAGGTGACACTGCACCTATTCATGCACGTATGTCCCGGTATCTACCGATATCGTGGCGGGGCGATGGCGTGGACGTGCGATGGTTGACTTACAGTGGGGCTATCTAACAATCGTTAGGTAGATTGTACGGCGAGACTTCGGAGTGTGCGATGACGCTCACCATCGGCACGGAGTTGGAGCAGGCCGGGGAGCGAGACCTGCCATCCTCCATGGTCGGACGGATGACGCTGATCCTCGACACCCTCGGAAAGCGCGGAATCAGGCTGACGCTGGAGGAGATCGAACGGCGCACCGGGCTCCCCCGTTCGACCACGCACCGGATCCTCTGCCAGTTGCTCAACCTCGGGTGGGTCGAGCACGGGCCCTATGGGTACAGCCTCGGCACCCGCGCCTTCCAGCTCGCGGCCTCCAGTGCGAGCTGGGACGAGTTGCGCAGGGCCAGCGCCCCGGTCCTGCACGACCTGCACGTCCGTACCGGACTCGTCAGCCACCTGTGCACGCTCGACGGGCCGGAGACCGTTTTCCTCGACAAGATCGGCGGTGCCTACGCCGCCCGGCTCCCCTCGGATGTCGGCAGCCGGTGGTGGGCGACCAACAGCGGAATCGGGAAGGCGATCCTCGCCTACCTTCCGGCCGAGCAGGTCGACGAGCTGCTCAGATCCTGTCCCGAGTTCGCCAAGAGCACTGACGACGGCTTCGGCTCGCTCCATTGCGAACTGAACACCATCCGCCGGGTGGGCGGGCTGCACTTCGACCGCGGTGAGGCAATGCCGGGGGTGGGCGCCATCGCATGCGCCGTACGCGGTCCGAACGGTCCCGCCGGGGCCATCTCCGTCTGCGGCGATCTCCCCCAAATACATTTCGAGCGACTGGCGCCCATGGTCGCGGCGGGAGCCCGCCGGATATCCGAGGCGCTGTTCCCGACGCTGGGCGACCAGGCATGCGGACCCATGGTCGAGCAGCCGCCCGCGGCGGACGGCGGTCAGCGGCTTCCTTCTCGGTTCTCGCAGATCTTCCCCCGCGGATGCTGCGGCCACTTCCACCCCTGACTCGCGCTACGCGGTGACGCGGTCGACGATCAGCGGCAGCAGGCCGGGGTCGGCCGAGGCCCCGATCTCGTAGGCGCCGTCCAGTGCCTCGACGGCCCGTTCGAACCTCGCGGGGTCGTCCGCGTGCAGCGTCATCAGCGGCCGGCCCGCGCTGACCGGGTCGCCCGGCTTGGCGTGCAGGGTCACCCCGGCTCCGGCCGACACCGGGTCCTCCTTGCGGGCCCGGCCGGCGCCCAGCCGCCACGCCGCCAGACCGACCGACATGGCGTCGAGCCGGGTCAGCACGCCGGAAGCGGGTGCGGTGAGCTCCAGGGACTCGGCCGCCTTCGGCAACGGGGCGTCCGGGTCACCTCCCTGGGCGGTGATCATGCGCCGCCAGGCGTCCATCGCCGAGCCGTCCTTCAGCGCCTCCTCCGGATCCCTGGCGTCCGGGATCCCGGCCGCCTCCAGCATCTCCCGCGCCAGCCGTACGGTGAGCCCGACGACGTCGGCGGGGCCGCCGCCGGCGAGGACCTCGACGGCCTCCGCGACCTCGAGCGCGTTGCCGACGGCCTTGCCGAGCGGCCGGTCCATCGCGGTGAGCAGGGCTACCGTGCGCACCCCGGCGTCGGTGCCGAGGGCCACCATCGTCCGGGCCAGCTCACGGGCGCCGGCCACATCCTTCATGAACGCGCCGGAGCCGACCTTGACGTCGAGCACGAGCGAGCCCGTCCCCTCGGCGATCTTCTTCGACATGACCGACGAAGCGATCAACGGGATCGACTCGACCGTGCCGGTGACGTCGCGCAGTGCGTACAGCTTCTTGTCCGCCGGGGCGAGCCCGCTGCCCGCCGCGCAGACCACGGCGCCGGCCGTACGGATCACCCGCAGCATCTCGTCGTTCGACAGGGACGCCCGCCAGCCGGGGATGGACTCCAGCTTGTCCAGGGTGCCACCGGTGTGCCCGAGTCCCCGTCCGGACAGCTGCGGCACGTAGGCGCCGCAGGCGGCCACCAGCGGGGCGAGCGGAAGTGTGATCTTGTCGCCGACCCCGCCGGTGGAGTGCTTGTCGGCCGTGGGCCGGTCGAGGATCGACCAGTCCATCCGCTCCCCCGACCGGATCATCGCCTGGGTCCAGTCCGCGATCTCCCTGCGGTTCATCCCGTTGAGCAGGATGGCCATCAACAGCGCCGACATCTGCTCGTCGGCGACCTCACCTCGCGTGTAGGCGTCCACCACCCAGTCGATCAGCGCGGTGGACAGCTCGCCGCGGTCCCGCTTGGTGGTGATGACCTCTATCGCGTCAAACCCCATGCCCTCTATCCCTTATCGCGACAAGTCGTCCGGCCCGAAGGCGTAGGGCAGAAAGTCCGCCATCCGCATCGGCCCCTCCGGCGTCTCGACCAGCAGGTCGGGACCCCCGTGCTCGAAGAGCAGCTGGCGGCAGCGGCCGCACGGCATCAGCAGCTCGCCGTGCCCGTCGACACAGGTGAACGCGACCAGCCGGCCCCCTCCGCTCGCGTGCAGCGCGGAGACGAGGCCGCATTCCGCGCACAGCCCGATGCCGTACGACGCGTTCTCCACGTTGCAGCCGGTGACCACCCGGCCATCGTCCACCAGCGCGGCAGCGCCGACCGGAAACTTGGAGTACGGCGCGTACGCGTGCGTCATCGCCTCGTTCGCCGCGGCGTGCAGCGCCGCCCAGTCGATCGTCATCTCGCTCCCCTTTCGCCCTCGCGACCCGTCATGTGGTCTGTCCCCTGCGGTAGGGGATTCCGTCCGCGGCCGGCATGCGCAGCCGCTGGGAGGCCAGCGACAGCACCAGCAGCGTGGTCAGGTGCGGGGTGAACGTGGTGAACTGCTCGGGCACCGTGTCGGTCATCATGAACACCACGAAGACCAGGGCCGCGCAGCCTGCGGTGATCAGCGCCGCGACGGTACGGCTCTGCCGTACGAGCTGGTAGACCGCCATGGCGGCGAGCAGCAGCGCGACGACGAGCAGCAGCGCGTGCACCGAGACCCCGCCCTGCCGCAGCTGCAGCGCGTCCGTGTAACCGAACAGCGCCGCGCCGCCGGCGAGCCCGCCCGGACGCCAGTTGCCGAAGATCATGGCGGCGAGGCCGATGTAGCCGCGACCCCCCGTCTGCCCGTCACGGTAGATCCCGGCCGCCACGATCGACAGGAACGCGCCGCCCAGCCCGGCCAGCAGGCCGGAGACGACCACGGCGGCCCACTTGTAAAGATAGACGTTGACGCCGAGCGACTCGGCGGCCACCGGGCGCTCGCCGCAGGACCGAAGGCGCAGGCCGAACGCGGTGCGCCACAGGATGTAGTACGACAGCGGCACCAGCAGGATCGCCAGGATCGTGAACCACGACACGCCCTGGGTGAGCCCACGCAGGATGCCCGCGAAGTCGGACAGCAGGAACCATTGTTTGGCCTCCAGCGTCCGCAACGGCCCGTCGATGAACGTGACGCTGAGCCTGCCCATCTCGGGGAGCTGGGGAGAGTTCTTGGTCCCGCCGCCCGGCATCTTCTCGAAGACCAGCTTCGACAGATACTGGGTGAAGCCCACGCCGACGATGTTGATCGCGACACCGGAGATGATGTGGTCGACACCGAAGGTCACGGTGGCGACCGCGTGGATCGCGCCGCCGAGAGCGCCGCCCACCGCGCCGGCGACCACCCCGGCCCACGGGCTGTGGAACTGGAGCGCCCCCCAGGCGCCGAACCAGGTTCCGAGCACCATCATGCCCTCGAGACCGATGTTGACCACACCGGCACGCTCCGACCACAGGCCGCCCAGGGCCGCCAGGCCGATCGGTACGGCGAGGCCGAGGGCGGCGGCGACCGTGCCGCCCGACGTGATGTCGCTCGCACCGGTGACGATGCGCACGGCGGACAGCAGCACGACCAGCCCGACCCCGCCGAGCAGCAGGATCGGCGTCGTGACGCGGAATCGGCGGGCCGGCGACGTGGCCCGGGCTCCACCCGCCGGAGCCGGCGCCGTGGTCGTCCCCTCCGCTTGCCCGCTCACGCCGCGGCCCCTTCAGCGGCCGGTGCGGCGGCCGTCTCCTGGCCGGCCCGCCGCTGCTCGGCGACGATCCGATATCGGTGGACCAGCTCGTACGCGATGATCACCGAGAGCACGGTCACGCCCTTCATGATGTCCGCGGTCTCCTTGGAGATGTTGAGCATCTGGAGGGAGTTGGACGAGTTGCTCAGGAAGCTCCACAGCAGCGCGCCGAGGGCCATGCCCACCGGGTTGTTCCGGCCGAGCAGCGCGATCGCGATGCCGTCGAAGCCCAGGCCCGACGGGAAGTTGTTGCTGTATTTGTGCGATTCGCCGAGCAGTTCGGGCATCCCGGCCAGGCCGGCCACCGCCCCGGACAGGACCATCGTTGTGACGATCATCCGCTTGACCCCGATGCCGCTCGCGACCGCGGCGGGTTCGGACATTCCGGTGGCCCGCAGCTCGAACCCGAACCGGGTGCGGTTCAGCAGCACGTAATAGGCGATGCCGAGAATGATCGCCACCACCAAGAAGCCGTTGACCAGCTGCGGTGTGCCGGAGATGAGCGCCATCCCCGGCATCTGGGAGTCCGCCGGGATCGGCCGCGTGGCCAGCTCGTTCCCGTTCAGGACACCGAAATGGTTGCTCATGAGCCAGGACGCGAGGCCGGTGGCGATCGCGTTCAGCATGATGGTCGCGATGACCTCGCTGACGCCGCGCTTCACCTTCAGCAGCCCGGCGATCCCCGCCCAGAGCGCGCCGACGAGCACCGCTACCACGAGCACGAGCAGGATGTTCAGCACACCGGGCAGCAGCGCCGCCCCGCCCACGCCGGCCGCCACCACGGCGGCCAGGCGATACTGCCCGTCCACGCCGATGTTGAACAGGTTCATCCGGAACCCGATGGCGACGGCCAGCGCGGAGATGTAGTACATCGTCGCGCTGTTGAGGATGACGGCCATCGTGCGCGGCTGGGTGCCGTACTGGGCGAGCGCGTCGAAGGCGTCCAGCGGTGAGCTTCCCGCGATCAGCAGGACCACCGAGGTGATCAGTGCCGCGAACAGGACCGCCAGCAGCGGAGCGGCCAACGCCAGCCAGCCGCTGAGCTTCACCCTCCCCAGCAGCCTGTCGCGGAAGCCCCCCACTCCGCCGGTTCCACCGGCCCCGGGCGTGCCGCTGCTGCTCGCGTTTCGCTCACTCATTGTGCTGCCGCCTCACCGGCGCCGGTCATGGCCGAGCCGAGCTGTTCGGGGGTCACGTTCGCGGGATCCACGTCCGCGACGATCCGGCCGCGCAGGATCACCTTGAGCGAGTCGGACAGGCCGATGAGCTCGTCGAGGTCCGCCGAGATCAGCAGCACGGCGAGGCCGTTGGCGCGCGCGTTCCGCAGGTGATCCCAGATGGCGGCCTGCGCGCCGACGTCGACGCCACGGGTGGGATGGCTGGCGATCAACAGCACTGGATCACCGCTCATCTCCCTGCCGACGATCAGCTTCTGCTGGTTGCCGCCGGAAAGCGCGGCGGCCGCCGTGTCGATCCCGGGGGTACGGACGTCGTAGTCCTCCGCGATCCGCCGGGTGTCCGCCCGGGCCCCCGAGCGGTCGATCCACGGGCCCTTGACGTTGGGCCGGCGCGTCTGGTGGCCGAGGATGCGGTTCTCCCACAGCGGCGCCTCCAGCAGCAGGCCGTGCCGGTGCCGGTCTTCCGGGATGTAACCGATGCCGCCCTCGCGCCGCTTCAACGTCGACCACCCGGAGATGTCCTTGCCGTCGAGCATGAGCGAACCGGTCGTGCAGGGACGGATGCCCATGAGCGCCTCGACCAACTCGGCCTGGCCGTTCCCCTCGACTCCGGCGATGCCGAGCACCTCGCCCTTGTGGATGTCGAAGCCGACCCCCTCGACGATCGCCCGCCCGTCGACGCCGCCTACAGTCAGGTCGCGCACCGACAGCACCACGGTGTCGGTGACCGTGGACTCGCGGGTCTCCGGGCTGGGCAGCTCGCTGCCGACCATCAGTTCGGCGAGGCGACGAGCGGTCATGTCCTTGGGATCGACGCTGGCCACGGTGGTGCCGCGGCGGATCACGGTGATCGCGTCCGCCACCCGCAGGACCTCGTCGAGCTTGTGGGAGATGAACAGGATCGTCAGGCCCTCGCGGACCAGGCCGCGCAGGTTCTCGAACAGCTCGTCGACCTCATGCGGTACGAGCACCGCGGTCGGCTCGTCGAGGATGAGGATCCGCGCGCCGCGGTAGAGGACCTTCAGGATCTCCACCCGCTGGCGGTCGCCGACCCCCAACTCCTCCACCGGCACATCCGGCCGGATGCCCAGGCCGTACGCGTCGGAGATCTCCTTGATCTTCCTGCGGGCCGCGCGGAAGTCTACGGCGACACCGGCCCGGCGCGGCTCGCTGCCGAGGATGACATTCTCCAGCACCGTGAGGTTGTCGGCGAGCATGAAGTGCTGGTGAACCATGCCGATGCCCGCGGCGATGGCGTCCGCCGGGGTGTGGAAGGCGACGGGCTTTCCCTCGACGCGGATCTCACCCTCGTCCGGGCGCTGCATGCCGTACAGGATCTTCATGAGGGTGGACTTGCCCGCGCCGTTCTCACCGACGATGGCGTGGATCTGTCCCTTGGTCACCCGTAACTGGATGTCGCGGTTGGCGACGACGCCGGGGAACCTCTTGGTGATCCCGGTGAGCTCTACGGCGGGTGCCGTGACGGTCGCGGTGGAAATGGCGGGCCCCCTCCTCGAGGAGTACCTGGGTGGGCGGTGACAGACGAGATCGTAGGCGTGGGGGCCCGGGAAGCGCGGCCGCTGCCGCACGGCTGTGGACAACTTCACCGGGCCCCACGAAGGAGCGGGTCAGGCGGGCACGGCTCAGGAGCTCGGAACCGTGATCTCGCCGCTGATGATCTTCTGCTTGTACTCGTCGATCTTGGACGTGATGTCGTCGATCTTTCCGCCGGTCGTCGAGTAGCCCACGCCGTCGGCCTTGAGGTCGTAGACGGTCTTGCCGGACTGGACCGTGCCGTCGGCGGCGTGCTTGAGGAAGTCGAAGACCGCGACGTCGATCTTCTTGATCATGGACGTGATGATGACGTCCTTGACGTCGGCGTACGCGGGGAGAGCCGCCTGGTCGGAGTCGACGCCGACGGCCATCGCGCCGGCCGCCTTGGCCGCCTCGAACACGCCGCTGCCGGAGCCGCCCGCGGCCTGGTAGACCACGTCGGCGCCGCTGTCGAACATGCCCTGCGCCGCGGTCTTGCCCTTGGCCGGGTCGTTGAAGCCGCCGAAGTCCGGCGGCTGGGTCAGGTACTTCGACTGGAGCTTGATGTCCGGCTTGACCGCCTTGGCGCCGGCCTCGAAGCCCGCCTGGAACTTGTGGATCAGCGGCACGTCCACACCGCCGACGAAGCCGACGCTGCCCTTCTCGGACTTGAGCGCGGCGGCCACGCCGACCAGGAACGAGCCCTGCTCCTCGGCGAACACCAGGTTGCTGATGTTCGCGCCCGTCGCGGCATCGTCGTCGACGATGGCGAACTTCACGTCGGGGAACTCGGGCGCGACCTTCTTGAGCGACTCGGAGTAGGCGAAGCCCACCGCGATGACCGGGTTGTACCCGTTGGAGGCGAGCAGGCGGAGCCGCTCCTCCTTCTGGGCGTCCGTCTCGCCCGCCGCGGCCTCCAGCTCCTTCTTGTCGGCCTTCAGCTCGGCGACGGCCTTGTCGAGGCCCCGCGCGGCGGCGTCGTTGAAGGAGCCGTCGCCGCGGCCGCCGATGTCGTAGGCGAGACCGACCTTGAGAGCCGCGCCCGCGGGCGCGGCAGACGAGGACGCCTCGGATGTGGCCGTCGATGTGGAGTCGTCGTTACCCCCACACGCGGCGGCGGCCATGAGCATGGCGCCCGCCGCGCTGACGGCGGCCAGTTTGCTAACTCGATTGCGGAGCAAGGTGTGCAGTCCCCTTCCGTGTCCCCGCCGGTCCAGTCGCCGGCATGGAGGAACGCACGGCAACCCTGCACGGAAGATAGTTCGTTGACCTGCGTGAACCAAACCCGCACCGCAGTCCGCAACGTGTCCGTTATGTACCTCAGGCCACCTTGTGACCCATTGGCCGGCCTGCGGAAACTCCAGGTCACCCCCGACCGCCGCTCACTACGGCTGCGGTGGCCTGGTACGACTACCGGTCAGTAGGACCGCAGGGCGTTCATGGCGGTCTCCACGAACATCCGGATACCCACCCCGATGGCCCGCTCGTCGACGTCGAAGCGATCGTTGTGCAGGTCGACGTGGTCCTCCGCGTCCGGATGCGTGACGCCCAGGCGGAAGAGCGCGCCCGGGACCTGGCGGAGGTACCAGGCGAAGTCCTCACCGCCGAGGCTCTGCGGAGCCTCCTGCACGTGCTCCTCGCCGCAGACGGCGAGCGCCGAGTTGTAGAGGATCTTCGTGGCCACCGCGTCGTTGACCACAGCCGGGCACACCCGGTTGTAGTCCAACTCCCATTCGACCCCGAAGGGCTCGATCAGCTCGGTGAGTGACTTCTGCACGATGCTGGGGATCTGCTCCCAGATGTCCGCGTTGGGGATCCGTACGGTCCCGGCGGCCTGCGCGCGAGACGGGATCACATTGGCGGCCTCGCCGGCCTGGATGATGCCGAACCCGAGGAGCACCCGCTGGTGAGGCTCGAGGGACTCGTTCACGGACTCGGAGAGCCGGGCGATCACGGAGGCCAGCGCGTTGATCGGGTTGACGGTCAGGTGCGGCCGAGCCGAGTGGCCGCCCTTGCCGTGCAGTCGCAGCACCATGTGGTCCTGGGCCGAGGTGATCGCGCCCGTGCGGATGCCGACGTCGCCCACCTTGCGGCTCGGGTCGCAGTGCAGAGCGTAGATCACGTCAACGCCGTCGATCGCGCCACCCGCGATCATGTCCAGCGCGCCGCTGGAGGACGACTCCTCGGCCGGCTGGAACACCAGCCGGATCCGGCCCGGCAGGTGCTGCCGCCGCTTGGCGAGTTCGAGGGCCGTCCCCACCAGGACGGTCGTGTGTACGTCGTGCCCGCAGGCGTGGCACACGCCGGTGTTCTGCGAGCGGTACGGCACGTCCTTGGCGTCCAGGATCGGCAGCGCGTCCATGTCGGCGCGCAGCCCCACGGTGGGGCCGTCGGTCCCTTCGATGTCACAGACGAGCCCGGTCCCGGTCGGGAAGACCCGTGGCTCCAGTCCGGCGGATCTGAGCATGTCCGCCACGGCGGCGGTCGTACGGATCTCCTGACGGGCCAGCTCTGGGTGGGAGTGGATGTCCCGGCGGAACCGGATAAGTGTTTCTAGATCCAAATCCCCTGTCAACACGAGAGCAGACTCCGTCCAGCTAGTTCATTTTCCTTGTGATCGCAAGCGAGAATGGGGGACAGTCTAGCGATCGATACACCGATCTGCCGGTTTTCCTGCGAGTTTATGCGAAGCGTGGGCCAACCATTACCTATCCGCCCATCCGGGCTGCTCGACACGGGACGTTACGAACCTGTCTTCGGCGAGTTCGATAACCGTCGCGTCGACGACGTCCTGAAGGCTCCCCCCGTCCGCCAGGATCGCCCGCTGACGTTCGCTCGAATTGCCCTGCTCCAGCACCTCGGTCATGACCGCCAGTTCCTCGGCGCAGCCGAGCCGCTCTGCGACCGGTTCTAGATCGCGCTGCAGCTCGTACAGCAGATCCCGCATGGGCGCGGTCGACCCGCGGTCATCAGTGATCACGTTGGCGTCGAGGCCGTACCGCGTCGCCCGCCACTTGTTGTCGTGCACCACCCAGGCCGCCGGGTGCGGCAGCGTGTAACCGCGGTCGAGTTGCTGGTCGAGCCGTGTCACCAGGCTCTGGCACAGCGCGACGACCATGCCGACCTCCCTGGGCGTGGGGATGCCGTCGAACATCCGTATCTCGATGGTGCCGAAGTCGGGGTGCGGCCGGATGTCCCACCACACCTCCTTGATGCTCCTGATCGTCCCCGCCCGCAGCAACGTGTCCATGTACTCCTCGAACTCCGCCCAGTCCGCGAGCAGGTGCGGCGGCCCGGCGGTGGGCAGCGAGCCGAAGACGATCGCCCGGCTGGACGCCAGTCCGGTGTCCTTGCCGCCCCAGAAGGGGCTCGACGAGGTCAGCGCGAGGAAGTGCGGCAGGTGGGCGGCGAGCGCGTTGACGATCGGGATGACCTTGTCTCGGTCCTGGACCCCGACGTGCACGTGCACACCGAACGTCTGGATCCGCCAGGCGAGCCACTGCAGGTCCTCGACCAGCTCGGCGTACCGCTGGCTCGGCGCGTAGACCGCGTCGCGCCATTCGCTGATCGCATGGGTGCCCGTGCAGGCCAACACGGTGTCCCTGGGCCCGACCACCTCGGTGAGCCTGCTGATGCTCTTCTTCAGGTCCTGTACGGCCTCCGCCACCGTGTGGCAGACGTCGGTGACGATTTCGATCTGCGACTGCATGAGCTCGTGCATGGCCTTCGGACGCTGGCCCTCGCTCAGGTCGGGGACCGCGGCGAGCACGTCCTTGGCGTCCTGGCGAAGCTGGCGGGTGTGCCGGTCGATCAGCTGGAGCTCCCACTCCACACCCAGAGTCGCGCCGCGGGAAGGGTTGAACTGGATCGCCACACTCGCCTCCATCACATCGAAATGTCCTTCCTTTCCTTAATGCCCGTTGCGCTTTTGGTTAGTGCCGCCGACGCCAGCAATCCGCGTACGCCCAGGACGCCGAGCACCAGCCCCAGGATGACGTTGACGGCGATCAGCACACCGTGGACCACATAGAAGGCGGTGTCGTGCCCGTCCTGCAGGTTGAACCCGAGGTTCACCCATTCAAAGATCATGAAAGCGCCGAGGGCCAACAGAAAGCCCGATACACGTCTCGTCATCCTTCTAGTATCAACGGTCGCCCCATATGCGTATATTCGCGATCTTTGGGGGATCTGTCCCGCATGTGCAGGGACTCAGGACTAGGCTGATCCGCCTATGCTGCCCAAGAGGACGAACCGCGGCCCCACGTCGGCGAAGACGCGCATGACGGCATGCGTGACAGCGCTCGGTACGGCGCTCGCCACCGTGTCGCTGCTCGGCGTCGGAGCACCGGCAGTCGGAGCACCGGCAGTCGGAGCACCGGCAGTCGGAGCACCGGCCGGCGCGACAGCCCTGCCCTCCCCGTCCCCCTCTCCCGACACCGTCGGCCCTGGCGCCGAGGAAAGCCCCGGTGCCGACGAAAGCCCCGATGCCACCCGGAGCCCCACTGCCACTGCCAACCCCGGTACCGTCGACAACGCCCCGCGTAGCACGGTGGGCGGCAGGCTGCTCGCCGGCCGCGGCGTGATCGTGCCCGCCGACCTCAAACCGCTGCCGAAGACCGAGGCCTCGGCCTTCCTCATCGCCGACGCCGACACCGGCGCCGTGCTGGCGGCCAAGGACCCGCACGGCCACTACCGGCCCGCGAGCACGCTCAAGACGCTGACCGCCGTCACCCTCATCCCCAAGCTCGACAAGAACCGCAAGGTCAAACCCAGCGATCAGGCCTGCAATGTGGACGGCAGCGCCGTCGGGATCGTCCCCGAACCGATCTACAAGGTCGACGATCTCCTGCGGGCGCTGCTCATGGTCTCGGCCAACGACGCCGCGGTCGCGCTCGCCGAGGCGAACGGCGGCATGCGCAAGACTCTCGCCGACATGAACGGCGTGGCGCGCAGGCTCCAGGCGTACGACACGGTGGCCAAGACGCCCAACGGCCTGGACAAGCCGGGCCAGCGGACCTCGGCCTACGACCTCGCCCTGATCGCCCGGGCCGGGTTGGCGATGCCCCGGTTCCGCGAGTACATCAAAACGAAGGTCGCCAAGTTCCCCGCCCCCAAACTCCCCAAGCACTACGACAGGGAGTACCGCGAGCAGTCCGATGGCCACAACCGCGGCCACAGCCCCAAGGCCAGCAAATCCCCGCCGAGCTACTACGAGATGGGCAACCACAACCGGCTGCTGTGGAAGTATTCCGGCATGATCGGCGTCAAGAACGGCTGGACGTCGAAGGCCCTGGGCAGCTTCGTGGGCGCCGCCACCCGAAACGGACACACGATCATCGTCGTGATCATGCATCACCCGGGCGGCTTCTGGGACGAGGTGGCCAAGCTGCTCGACTGGGGCTTCGCCAACCGGGGCAAGGCCGCGCCGATCGGCCGGCTCGTCGGCCCGGCGGCGCCCTCACCGTCCCCGTCGCCCAGTCCCTCACCCGGGGCCCTGCCCGTACGGCCCGGCCGACCCGCCGCGAGCCCGGCCGCCGCGGCGGGCGGAGCCGGCGGAGAGAGCAGCCCGCTCCCGGCCATCGTGGCCGTGCTGGCAGGCGGCGTGCTCCTCATCGGCGGCGGCGCCACCGTGTACGGCATCCGCCGCCGACGCCGCGAGAGCCGTACCTGATCGAAATCCGGCTCAGCGGCTCGGCAACGCGCGGCTACTCCATTCCCAGCTGGCCGCCCAGGCCGCGGAGCCGGCGGGCGAGATCGGGAACGTCGTCCAGCTCGCCCTTGGCCAGTGCGATGACGAGGCTCTCCGCCTCGTCCACGTCCTGATAATCCAGAGTCTCGCCGTTGTCTTCGAGAAACGCGACGGCGGCGGCCCAGCCGAGCCGCTTGTTGCCGTCCACCAGGGGATGACCCAGGACGATGCTATGCATCAGCGCGGCAGCCTTCTCCCACAGATCCGGGTAGGCATCCTCACCGAACACCGAGGTCTGCGGGCGCAGCACCGCCGCGTGCAACAGACCGCCGTCGCGCAGCTCGACAGCCGGAAGTACGGCTCCGGCCAGCGCAAGGATGTCCCCTGTCGTGGGATAGGAGGTCATCGGGCCAGGCGGTCGAGCAGTTCCCGATCGCGTTCTGCGATCTTTCTGCCCATTGCCGCATAACGTTCACGGCGACGACGGGCGATGTACTCCTCGATCGCGATGACCATCGCCGAGTTGACGCTCTGCGCATCAGCGCCGGCTATCTGCTTGATCTGTTCATAGGTCTCGTCCGGGAGCCGCAGTCTGGTCTCAGCCACGGTTGAATGGTACCACTTTCCGGTACCACTCCTTGATCCCTTCAGCGTCGCATAACGGCCGCTTCACTGACGTTGCGCACATCCATCCCGGCGGCCCACCCTGTCCCTCGCTCGAACCTGCAAAGCCTCGGCTGACCTGGCGGCACCCGTCAAACCGTACGCCCACGGTCCGCGTCGTCAGGCACACCTGCGAATGCCGCGCCATGATCTACGAGCTGTGTAGCGCCGGGGGCCAGGGGTTCGTACGGCGCACGACACGCGGCACCAAGGGAACGACCATCCACGAGACCGACCGGGTCCCCGCACCCCGTGCCGTCGAACTCTTCGAGCGCATCCTGACCGGCGAAGCCCGATGAGCCGCCCCGCCGTTCGCCGTTGGCCGCGATCGGCAGGGCCATGGGCGGTCTTCCGCAAACGACCTTGCCCGCCGAGGGAGGCCGCCCCGCCAAGACGGCCCGCCTGCCGTACTTCCCCCGTGACAGCAGGCGGGCCATCCACCCGGCCTCACGGCCGTTCCCCGGGATGTCCCCAAGCACCTTGAAGAATTTTTCCGTCATATCTCTCAATTCGTAGTCGATCAGACACGCTTTGCGCGCGGGCTCACGATGCGTCGGTTAAAGTGATGCCATCTTTACCTACTAGGTAAATCTCGCAGGCGGGAGGCGCGGGTAGGGCGGTGCGACGGCGTGAGGAGGGATGGAAATGGCCAGGGCGAAGACCACGCGTATCCTGTATGCGGCTGGAGATCTCGACTACGCGGTGCCGCCGGGGGACACCCTGCGGGAGCTTCTCGAAGAGAAGGGGATGACCCAGCGTGAGCTGGCAGAGCGTGTCGGATTGTCCCCGAAACATGTCAATCAGCTGATTCACGGTCTCGTACGCCTCACTCCCGAGGTCGCCGAGTCGCTGGAACGCGTGGTCGGCACTCCCGCGAGGCTGTGGAACCGGCTTGAGGCCGACTACCAGTCGACGCGCGCACGTCTTCGATCGGTCAGGGACCTGGAACAGCACATCGAGTGGCTCAAAGAGCTTCCGGTGTCCGAACTGGTCAAACGGAAGGTGCTTCCGGAAGAGCCGAAAGACAAGGTCGCACGCGTCGAACAGCTTCTCGCGTTCTTCGCCATCGCCTCGGTCGACGTATGGCGGGAGCTGTACGAGCGACCGGCGGCATGCGCGTTCAGAAAGTCCAAGGCCCAGGATTCGAAGCTCGGCCCCTTGGCCACCTGGCTGCGCCTCGGGGAAATAGAAGCACAGCAGATCCGCTGCGCGACCTTCGACGCCGCGGCGCTCAGCAGGACGATCCCCGAGCTGCGGGCGCTGACCGTGCTGCCCCCGGACGAGTTCCGGCCACGCCTGCGGGAGATCTGCTCCAGCAGCGGTGTGGCGGTTGTTTTCGTGGAGGAGGTCAGGGGGGCGCGCGTAAGCGGTGTCACTCGAAAGATCGGAACCAAGCGCGTCATTCAGCTCAGCCTTCGCTACCGTACGGACGATCAGCTCTGGTTCAGCTTCTTTCACGAGGTTCACCACGTGCTGAACGGCGACGATGAGATTCGCATCGAGATCGCCGGCAGGACCGGGACCGACGATCCGAAAGAGGCGGAAGCCGACCGGTTCGCGGCGGACACCCTCATCCCTCCCCGGCATGCCTCCCGGTTGGCCGGCCTGACCTCGAAGGACGCCATACGAGCCTTCGCCGAGGAGATCGGAATCGCCCCCGGGATAGTCACAGGACGACTGCAGCGAGAGTTCCCCCGTCGATGGCCCTACCGCAACGGAAACGATCTCAAGCGCAAGCTGGATATGACCGCTCCCAGCTGAGGGATCGGGTACGCAGAGGCCTGCCCATCCCGAGTAGGCGAAGGCAGGCCGACTGCTTATCCGGCGGAGCGTTCGGGGTCGTCGGTGAACAGGTCGGCGGTGGAGGTGGCGGTGACGGCGCGCCGGGCCCATGCGTCGAGCCGGTCCAGGTCGGTGCAGGTGGTGATGCGGGCGTGGTCGGCGTCGGAGAAGGGGATGCCCCGGACTTGCAGGACGGCCAGCACCGCCCTGGCCTCCCCCTCCGCCCGGCCTTCCTGGAGACCTGCCGCACGGCCCGCTTCGAGACCTGCCGCACGGCCCGCTTCGAGGCCCTTGCCGTAGTGCTTCTGCGCGAAGGGACTGTAGACCGGCCAGACAGCGGATTCCATGAGCTTCTCCATCAGGTGTCGAGCAGCCTCTGAGGCCAACCGGAATGCGTATTCATAGTATTGCGGAGCGTGCTCGCCGGGGAGGTGCTGCAGCGCGGCGACGAACGCCTCCAGCACCTCCTCCCGATCTCCGTGGGTCATCACCGACAACGCCGCCAGCTCCGGATGCGCCGCAGCCTTCCCCGGATCAACCACCACAGGGATCTGCTCCGGGCCGATCACATGGCAGATCAACGTGTAGCCGGGCAGCTCGGTGGGGATCGGCTTGGCCGCCCACGCGGCCACCTTGGCCTGCGGGCAGATCACCAGCACGCGGACCGGGCACCGCAGCTGCAGCCACAGCGCGGCGGCATACCGTGGCAGCTGCGCCTGCTTGGCCTCGTCCTCTTCCCGCTGGATCTCCACGATGATGGCCTGCACGGGGTGGTGCCGGGGCCCGACCGTGATCACCGTGTCGGGGTACAGGTCCTTGGACGGTCGGTCGTTGAGCTCGTTGCCGACCAGCTGGACCGGCAGCCCGCCGGGCATCGCGACACCCAACTGGTCGCGCAACATCTCCACGGCAAGCTCCGGCCGGTTGCGGAACATCAGATTCAGGGTGTCGTGCACAGCAGACGGCATGACACCCAACGTTACATCACAAATACATAGAGTGATTAATGGTTGTTGGCCTCAGCTTGACCCGGCCCCACGGATTGGGGCCGAGGGTGTTGGTGAAGTGCGTCTCCGCCACGGTCGTCTCGCAGCGGAACGACAGCGGCATCCGCCACGCCCGCACCTGCCGCGACGCCTTCAGTCCCGCCGCGTCGGGGTCGGAGTAGACGTGCGACTCGGTAGACACGCCGTCCAGGACGAGCATCGGTTCGTGAACCAGCGGGAAGCCGAAGTTCGGTTATCGCTTCGCCGACTCCCCGATGCGCACCTCCATCCCAGCGGCCCACCCTGTCCCCCGCGATAGGCCGGCATCTGGGTACGGAAGGTTCAAGAGGAAGGGAGAGGCTCCTGATGGCGGAGTATGTGCAGGTTCAGGTCACCATCGACGACCGCGAGCAGGCCGCCTCGCTCGCCCGCTCCGCCGTGGAGGCCCGGCTCGCGGCCTGCGCCCAGCTCGTCGGTCCCATCACCAGCACCTACCGGTGGGAGGGCCGGATCGAGACCGCCGAGGAGTTCCTGTTGCTGTTGAAGACCGCCGGCGGTCTGGCCGACAGGCTGACCGAGCACATCCGCGCCGAGCATCCGTACGACACACCCGAGATCATCACGCTGCCGATCGACGGCGGGCTCGCCGCCTACCTGAACTGGATCACCGAGGAGACACGACAGCCGCGCTAGGGAGTGTCCCTAACCGGGGGCGTCGGCGAGGCGACGGCGGGCCGAGCCGTATTCGGAGCGAAAGTCGCGCACGGCCGGCGCCCGGTCCACATCCCCAGGCGGCGTATCCCCCACGACGCCTCCGTCTGCCGTGCAAGCGCGAGAGTGCGCCGTGCGTAGTACACCGCCCCATCGACGTCGACATCCATTCGTGCCTGAGCTGCCGCGACGTCCGCGTTCACTATCGCTCCTCGCTTGGAATCGGGTAGTCGTTCACGAAGGCGAGCGCCATTTCGGACGCCTCCTGCACGCCACGATCGCCGCCGAGGTGAGTATGCGCGGTAAGCACCATTGAGGTGAACCGCGCCTGATCCAGGAAGCTGTCGCCGGATCCTGAAAACTGACCCCTGGGGTACCGCGGGTTCTGGTGTTCGTCGCAGGCGCCTTCCCCAGCGCCGCCCGTAAGGGCATACCACCATTGCACATGACCTCGTCATCCCAGCCATGGATACGGATATCCATAAAAGCGAATTCGGCTACCCATAACAGTTGACCAGAAATTCCCAATTGCCCCTAATCGAAAGACATGAGAGGATCACCATTCATAGCCCGGACCATCTTCCGGTGGTTCGGCCGGTCTTTCCGAGACAACTCGAAGGGTTGCCCGTGAGTCACAGACAGCAATCCGGCGCTGACTTAAGCGCCGATCAACGACCTGAACCCGCGACGCCCTCCAGCCGTATAGAAGGAGAGAAGAGGAGGAGGACCACGTTGCTTCGCCGTAAACTGGCAGTCGGCATCGCACCCGCGATAGCACTGCTCATGCTACCTACGGTAGCGGCGGCCGATCACATTTATGATGGCATCATACCGACCGCAACCTATGGACCTGCCTGCATCAACGGAACAGTCACCGATAGCCCGGTATGCCGGACGGACAACGCGAGCGTCTACTGGTACGCGGACAGCAACGACTACGCCGCCCTTGAACAAAACGATAAAGATGCACTCAGCGGCATGTTAAGCGCCCAATACCAGCCGACCGATCTCACTGTCACCCACGAGTCCAACCCTGTGTTTTCGGGAAGCGGTGAGACGGACATCATCTACCAGGAAGAGACCGATGGTCTAACCGGTTTATATGGAATCACGTGGTGCGACGACGCGGTAAACGGCGAGCTCTACACATGCGATCAGACGTACATCCGGATCGTGACCCCGGACGGCTACCGGGTAGAGGGAGGGTCGGTGGCCTGCCACGAGACGGGACACGCCGTCGGTTTAGTACACGGTACTGAGGCTTACCCCGTCCTGGACCCGGGAGACGACAGGCTGGGTTGTATGGAGAACGCGGAAGAGTTCCCTCCCAACCTCGGCAACAACAGCGCACACCTCATCAACGGCGTGTATTAAGAGGAAAGCCGACATGAAGCGTATCCCCGTATGGGCCGTCGCCACCATCGCGGCCCCCGTCGTCGTGGCCGCCGTAGTCGCCACCACACTGACCCTCGCCGGCAGCAGGGAGTCGTCTCCGGCGCTTGCCGTGGGCACGGATGCCGCCAGCACGGAAGTCGTTGTCGGTCACGGCCGTGATCGCACAGCCAGTCGCACAGCAAGTGACTGGGCCACCTATGCCGACCATGTGGTGGTTGTCACCGCTGTACAGGAGACCGAAAAGCAGCCGAGCAAGAAGGAGATCGAACGTGGCGAGGGCATGATAGGGCGCACAGTCACAGAACGGATCGACAAAGTGCTGTGGTCCGCTCCCGATGCCCCTCAACCGCCACCCGGAATCCTACAGATGTCGGTTCCTGGCTGGGTCTTCAACAACAACGACGGCCACGGCAAGCGCAAGTTCGCCATCGCGGACTCGTCACGCATTGAGGTCGGCCACACCTATATCCGAGCGATCGAGTGGATCGACGACCCGTGCTCCGACGACGTAGCGAAGGGCAAGTGGGATGCTCTGGGCACGGGCAGCGTCATCCCCTTCGACCAAGGCGTCCTCGGCATGGGTGAATTCGAGGGTGAAGGACGCTCTGCCGAGACGGCCAAAGCCAAACTGAAGAGCGTCGATCCACAGGTTTGGACGCTGAGAGACAAGACGCTCGGCGGGAACGCCAACACGCTGGTCGCCGAGTTGAAGACAGCAAAACCTCGGAAGGAAAACGTTATGCGGAGGGAATGCAACCCTCAGGACCAATAAGTCCAAGCATAGGGATGGATGTCTGATGAGGACCGGCGGCGGGGTGTCCGCCGACCGGTCCTCGGGGATGGGATCATCAGTTCGGGCGGGCCGTGAGGGCCAGAAGCTCCGCTCGACGTTGCCGATCACGACAGGATGCTGTCAGGCGTCGGGCCAGGGTTCTTCGCGGTCGGGAATGGCGGGGGACGGCAAGGGGGTGGGTCCGGGGGGTGGGCCGAGGGTGGCCGTGGCGGTCCAGGCGGCGGTGTAGAGGACCAGCCGGGCGGACAGGTTGATCCACAGCAGCAGGCCCACGATCACCGCGAACGTGCCGTAGATGGGATTGCGCAGCGTCCCCGACAGGATCAGCGCAGCGAGCTGCTTGAGCAGACCGAAGCCGACCGCCCCCAGCAGGGCACCCTTCAGCACGACCCGCAGCGGCTCGTCCGGCTTGATCAGCCAGCCCAGGATGACAAGGAAGATCAGCAGGTCGGCCAGTAGGGAGGCACCGGCCCCGGCGAGCCGTACCGTGAACTCCCCGAACACCGAGCCGCCCAGGCCGAGCCATCCGGCCACGGCACCGGTCGCACCGGCGGCGAAACCACTGACGACGACCGAGACAAGCATGATCACACCGAGCAGCGCGAGCGCGACGAGGTCGTGGAACTTGCCGACGAAGAAGCTCGGCTTCGGGCGGCTGGTCATCCAGATGTCGCGCAGGGCGGTGCGCAGGGCCTCGATCGCGCCGAGCCCGGCATAAAACAGCCCCAGCAGGCCGATGACGCCCGCGCCGGCCCGAGCCCCGGCGAGCTGGTCGATGTGGAGCTGCTCGGCGAGCCCGGGAAGCTGCGCGTTGACCGCCTTGATCAGCGTGGCCAGCGCGTCGGGCCGAAACGTCACGATGACCCCGAACAGGGCGAACGCCAACGCCAGCAGCGGGAAGAACGACAGGAACGCGAAATAGGTCAGCGCACCCGCCAGGCGGTCGCCCTCGCGCACGTGGTAGCGCTGCACGGTCCGGATGAGGTGGTCGACCCACCGATGCCGAAACCGCTCCCGCTCGACGAACTCCCGGCCCCACTCCTTGGCGGCGGCGACTCGCCGCTTCACCCGATCGATCACACCCGACTCGGCTTCCATCCGCCGTCCACTACCCAGTGTCGGCGAATCGACGCCCGGACGGAGCCCTGCCTAGGGCAGCAGGCCGAGGCGGTCGCGGACCTGGGCCATGGTCTCGCGGGCCACCGCGCGGGCACGCTCGGCGCCGACGGCGAGCAGACGATCGAGCTCGGCCTCGTCGGCCAGCAGCTTCTCGGTCCGCTCGCGGATCGGGGCGAACGTGTCCACCACGACCTCGGCGACCTCCTTCTTGAAGGCGCCGTAGCCCTGACCGGCGAACCGCGCCTCCAGGTCGGCGATCGACATGCCCGACAGCGCCGAGTGGATCCGCAGCAGGTTGGTTACGCCCGCCTTGTTCTCCTCGTCGGCGATGACCTCGGAGCCGGTGTCGGTGACGGCTCGCATGATCTTCTTGCGAAGCTTGCCCGGCTCCTCGAGCAGGTCGATGATGCCCTGCGGGCTGGACGACGACTTCGACATCTTGGCCGACGGGTCCTGAAGGTCGGTGATCTTCTCGACCTCCTTCAGGATGTACGGATTCGGCAGCTTGAAGGTCGGGCCATAGCGGCTGTTGAACCGCTGCGCGAGGTCGCGGCTGAGCTCCAGGTGCTGCTTCTGGTCGACCCCGACCGGAACCTGGTCGGTCTGGTAGATCAGGATGTCGGCGGCCATCAGCATCGGGTAGGTGAACAGGCCCACCCCCGCCGAGCTCTCGCCGTACTTGGCGGCCTTGTCCTTGAACTGGGTCATCCGGGCGGCCTCGCCCATGCCGGTCTGGCAGATCAGGTACCAGGCCAGCTCGCTGTGCTCCCGGACGTGGCTCTGCACGAACACGGCGGCACGCTCGGGGTCGAGCCCCACCGCGAACAGCTGGGCTGCGGCCACCCTGGTCCGGCGGCGCAGATCCTCCGGCTTGGGCGTGACGGTCAGCGCATGCAGGTCGACGACCGCGTAGAAGGCGTCA
The DNA here is from genome assembly GCF_016863115.1 of Sphaerimonospora thailandensis. GTDB lineage: Bacteria > Actinomycetota > Actinomycetes > Streptosporangiales > Streptosporangiaceae > Sphaerimonospora > Sphaerimonospora cavernae. The sequence continues at coordinate 27,484 of NZ_BOOG01000022.1, read as the reverse complement.
TGGGTGTCCTGCAGGGCCACCCACTGCCGCACCGCGCCGAGATAGTTGCCGAGGTGGAACGAGTCGGCGGTGGGCTGGATTCCGGACAGAACGCGAGGACGGGCCATGACATGTAATTCTGTCAGGAGTCGCCGGGTGCCCGCGACAGGCGCATCCCCGACCCGCTCAACCCGTGCTCACCTGCCCCTCCCCCGCGTCGTCCGTGGCCTCCTCGGGGGCGGGAGCCGTACGGGTGACCCGGACGCGGGAGACCCGCCGGCCGTCCATCTCGGAGACGGTCAGCTTGAGGCCGACCACCTCGACGGCCTCACCCGGCTCGGGGACGTGACCGAGCGCGGCCATGACATATCCGCCCAGTGTCTCGTAGGGGCCCTCGGGGAGCCGCACACCCGTCTGGTCCGCGAAATCCTCCAGATGGACCAGACCCTCGATCTCCATGTCGCCGGCGATGAGGCGTACGGCCTCGCCGTCCTGGTCGTACTCATCGCGGATGTCGCCGATGAGCTCCTCGACCAGGTCCTCCAGCGTCACGATGCCGCGGGTCCCGCCGTACTCGTCGACCACGATCGCCAGATGGTGGCCCTCGTCGCGCATCTCGGCCAGCGTCGTGAGGACCCGTTTGCTCGCCGGCACGAGTTTGACGGGCCGGATCGGCACCAGTTCGCTGATCGGTTCGACGCTCCCGGTCAGGACCGGGTCGAGGAGATCCCGAACATGGACAAATCCGATGATGTCGTCATATGAGTCTCGATAGACCGGGAACCGGGAGTGCGGCATGGCTGCGGCCAGCACAGCCGCCTCGGCCAGCGGTGTGTCCACCGCCATGAACTCGACCTCCGTACGCGGCAGCAGCACCTCTCTGAGCTGGCGCTTACCCGCCGCGAACACCTCTCCGATCAGGTCACGCTCGTCCTGGGCGAGTTCCTGGTGGCCCGCCACCATCTCACGGAGCTCCTCAGTGGTCATCTCGGCCCGGTCGGCCGCCGGATTGCCGCCGAGCAGCCGCACCACGCCGTTGGTCGACATCGACAGCAGCCAGATGACCGGCCGCGACAGACCCGCGATGAAGTCGAGAATCGGCGCGGCCAGCAGTGACCACCCCTCCGCCCGCTGCCGGCCAAGGCGCTTGGGCGCGAGCTCGCCCAGCACCAGGGACACGAACGAGATGGCGAGCGTTACGATCACGAACGCCAGAGGGGCGGCGACCCCCCGCTCCAAGCCCCAGCCCGCGAAGACCGGAGTCAGCCGGTCGGCGAGCTGGCCGGCGCCGAGCGCGGCCGAAAGCACGGTGGCGACGGTCACGCCGACCTGGATGGCCGAAAGGAAGCGGTTCGGGTCGCGGGCGAGCTTCTGCACCCGGGCGCCGCGGCGGCCCCGTTCGCTGAGCCGCCTGACCTGGCTCTCCCGCAGGGACACCATGGCCATCTCGGTGGCGGTGAAGAAGCCGCCGATCAGAATGAATATCAGGACCAGGGTGATGATCACCGCGACGTTGCTCACGTCATCGTCCGTTCCCAATGTGGTCGCTCTTCTGCAGGCATTCAACCCGTTCCGAGAGGAGACCGCGTAAGCTAGGCGACGGTCGTACAGAATTAAACACTCTTAAACAGAATCGAACATAGGAGTGACAGTGCAGCTCTTGGTCACCGGTGGAGCGGGATACATCGGCAGCGTGGTGGCCGCCCAGCTCGTCGAGGAGGGACACGAGGTCACCGTGCTGGACGACCTGTCGACGGGACACGCGGACGCCGTGCCCGCCGGCGCGCGGTTCGTCCAGGGCTCGATCACCGAGGCCGGCGGCCTGCTCGGCGAGAGCTTCGCGGAGTTCGACGCCGTGCTCCACTTCGCGGCGAAGTCGCTGGTGGGCGAGTCGGTCGAGCAACCGGGCCGGTACTGGTCCAGCAACCTGGGCGGCACACTCGCGCTGCTCGACGCGATGCGGCAGGCCGGCGTGGGCCGCATCGTGTTCTCCTCGACCGCCGCGACGTACGGCGAGCCCGAGCGCACGCCGATCCTGGAGACCGATCCGACCCGGCCCACCAACCCCTACGGCGCGTCCAAGCTCGCCGTCGACACCGCGCTCGCCACGTTCTCCGATCTGTACGGCCTGGCCGCCGTCAGCCTGCGCTACTTCAACGTGGCCGGGGCGTACGGCGAGTTCCGTGAGCGGCACACGCCCGAGACCCACCTGATCCCGAACGTCCTGAAGGTCGCACTCGGCGAGCGCGAGTCGATCAGCGTGTTCGGCACCGACTACCCGACACCGGACGGCACCTGCGTCCGCGACTACATCCACGTCGCCGACCTCGGCCGTGCGCACCTGCTGGCCCTCCACGCCGGTACGGCCGGCACGCACCGGATCTTCAACCTCGGCAACGGCGCGGGCTTTTCCGTACAGGAGGTCATCGACGTCTGCCGCGAGGTGACCGGACACGAGATCCCCGTGACGATCGGCCCGCGCCGGGCCGGCGATCCGGCCGTGCTGGTCGCCTCGTCGGAGAAGATCCAGCGGGAGCTCGGCTGGAAGCCCGCCCGCCCCTCGCTGCGCGACATCGTCTCCGACGCCTGGACGGCCACGGCCGGAAAGGAGTCAACCTCGGCGTAGCGAGACCCGCATGCGGGCCTGGTTGTCGGCCGGCCGCCGGTCACCGAAGTGGCGCGAGTAGACCGTCGCCATCGTGGACACGGCGCGCGAGGCGTGGGACGGCACGCGGAACATCAGCCTCAGCAGGCCGGTGGACCCGGACCTGATCGGCGGCATGGCGCATGCGACGAACGCCTTCCGGCTCCGGCAGCGTCCCCCGGTCGCCGACAGGAACCGGGCCCGCCGGGGCTGGAGGACGACATAGGCGTCCCGCACGATGCGCGGACCCCGGTTGCGCACCTCGGCCCGCACCGAAAACCAGTGACCCGGCCGGGCGAACCTGGTCGACGACCGGAAACGGACAGCGAGATCCGCCCCCGCGTCCACCTTGATGACCGCTTTCGCGGTGTTGTCCGCCTCGTGGCCGTCCACGACCTCTGAAGCGATGCGGGCCTGGGCCCGGAGCGGGCCGTGCGCCCCCGGCCGGACCACACCGGTGATCGTCAAGCTGCCGGACTCGCCGGCGAGGACGTCCCGGTTCGACTCGCAGACCACCTCGCTGTAACCACGGGCCGGTCGGCACTCCGCCACGTTGACGTTGACGATCTGGAAATCGCGGGGCACGTTGACCCGCAGCACCGGCAGCACGGCGTCACCCGGCCCCTTGTTGTGCACCTTCACCCGGTAGACCAGCGGCTGACCCGGCTGCGCCACCTTCGGTGAGGCGGAGATCCGTACCGTGAGATCCGCCGACCCCCACTGCTCCACCTGATCCACTGCCACCGCCGGGCGCGGCATCCCGGCGACGAAAACGCAGAACAAACCCGTGACGACCCTACGACCCATGCGGCTCCCCCGAACGCTCGAGATCAATTCAACCGTGCCGAACTGCCCGTGCATCCCTCCGACACGCCGCCGCTGCGCGCGCTCCGACGGCTTAAACATCGAGGTACGCCGGGGCCCGGGGTCAGCCGATAGGGGTCAGCCGGTGTAGGGGTCAGCCGATGTACGGCCGGCCCGTGCCGGCGAGGCGTGCCGCATGCGACAGCACGACCGCCGAGGCGTCATCCGACTCCGGGAGGCCGAGCAGGCCCAGCAGGACACGGTCCGCCGTCGGCCGGTCGGCCGCCTGCTTGCTGAGGCATGCCCGCACGACCCCGCGAAGCGGCTCGGACAGCATGCTCACGTCGATGTCCTCGTTGAGGATCCGGTTCAGTGTGGCGGCGATGGACCCTCCGCCGAACGCCGCCTTCCCCGTCGCGGCGTACACAATGGTCGCGCCCCAGGCGAACACGTCGGTCGGCGTGCCCACCCCGCCGCCCGCGACCTGCTCGGGGGCGAGGTAGGCGGGGGTTCCGATCGCCCGGCTGGTGATCGTGCCGGTCGAGTCGACGATCCGGGCGATGCCGAAGTCGACCACGCGGGGCCCGCCGGCGGCGAGGAGCACGTTGTCGGGCTTGAAGTCGCGGTGCACGATCCCCGCATGATGGATCGCGGTCAGCGCGGTCGCCGTACCGACGGCCAGCCGGTCCAGCTCCGTGCCGCGCAGCGGACCCGCCGCTTCGACCCTCTCCCGCAGCGATCTTCCCTCGATGTACTCGCTCGCGATGTACGGCGTATCGCCCTCGACGTCGGCCATGAGGACCTGGGCGGTGCAGAAGCCGGCCACCCGCTGCGCCGCGCGCAGTTCCCTGGCGAAACGCGACCGCGCGATCGTGTCACCGTTGAACTTGACGTGCAGCAGCTTGACCGCGGCCCAGTCCCCCAACTCGTTCCTGCCGAGATAGACGATCCCCTGCCCGCCCTCGCCGATCCGGCCGGAGAGCGTGAACGGCCCCAGCCGGGTCGGGTCCCCGGGCCCGAGCGGCACGATCTGTGACATCACGCCCCCAAATTTGCGCGAACAGCCCTCAAGATCGGGCAAACATCCGGTCAGCCCAACTTTACGGGCCCGCACTCGCAATCCAATTGCCGTGATCTTGCAGCTCAAGATCACGGAAGGGAGATCACGCGCATGAATGTGAACAGGGCCGCCCGGAGGAGGGCGGCCCTGTCTGCGTGGCCTGTCGAAGGGGACGGGTCAGAACGCCATCTTCTTCTTCAGGTTCTCGTCCAGCGCGGCGAGGAAGTCCTGGGTGGTCAGCCACTCGGCGTCGCCGCCGACCAGGAGGGCGAGGTCCTTGGTCATCTGACCGCCCTCGACGGTCTCGACGCAGACCCGCTCCAGCTTCTCGGCGAAGTCGATCACCTCGGGGGTGTTGTCGAGCTTGCCCCGGTGCTGCAGGCCGCGGGTCCAGGCGAAGATCGAGGCGATCGGGTTGGTCGAGGTCGGCTTGCCCTGCTGGTGCTGACGGTAGTGGCGGGTCACCGTGCCGTGGGCCGCCTCGGCCTCGACGGTGCGACCATCGGGCGTCATGAGCACGCTGGTCATCAGGCCGAGCGAGCCGAAGCCCTGCGCCACCGTGTCGGACTGGACGTCGCCGTCGTAGTTCTTGCACGCCCAGACGTAGCCACCCTCCCACTTGAGCGAGGCGGCCACCATGTCGTCGATCAGGCGGTGCTCGTAGGAGATGCCGGCGGCCTCGAAGTCGGCCTTGAACTCGGTCTCGTAGACCTCCGCGAAGACGTCCTTGAACCGGCCGTCGTACGCCTTGAGAATCGTGTTCTTGGTCGACAGGTAGACCGGGTAGCCGCGGTTGAGGCCGTACCGCATCGAGGCGCGGGCGAAGTCGCGGATCGACTCGTCGAGGTTGTACATCGCCATCGCGACGCCCGAGCCGGGGAAGTCGAAGACGTTGAGCTCGATCGGCTCACTGCCGTCCTTCGGCGTGAACGTCAGCGTCAGCGTGCCCTCGCCGGGGACCTTGAGGTCGGTGGCGCGGTACTGGTCGCCGAACGCGTGACGGCCGACGACGATCGGCTTGGTCCAGCCGGGCACCAGCCGCGGCACGTTGGACATGATGATCGGCTCGCGGAAGATGACGCCGCCGAGGATGTTGCGGATCGTCCCGTTCGGGGACTTCCACATCTTCTTGAGGCCGAACTCCTCGACGCGGGCCTCGTCCGGGGTGATCGTGGCGCATTTGACGCCGACGCCGTACTTCTTGATGGCGTTGGCGGCGTCGATCGTGACCTGGTCGTCAGTGGCGTCGCGGTGCTCGATGCCGAGGTCGTAGTACTTCAGGTCGACGTCGAGGTAGGGAAGGATCAGCTGGTCCTTGATGAACTGCCAGATGATCCTCGTCATCTCGTCGCCATCGAGTTCGACGACCGGACCCGCTACCTTGATCTTGGGCATGCGTGGGGTTCCCCTTCTGAAACTAACTGGCCAGACAGTCCTTTTTGAGGCTCACTGGCCGTTGAGGCTATCGGATGGCTGTGGTAGTGCCTCGATCCAGGGCGCGGGCTGGGTCGTGTCAGACGTTCCCTAGGGATGGTGCAGAGGCGGCAGCAGCAGGCTCAGGGAGCCTGCCAGCAGGGCCGCGCCCAGCAGGGCGAGCACGGCCGTGTCCGTCTTACGACTCCGCACGGCCAGCATCCCGGCCCTGCGGCCGGAGCCGAGGTAGCGCAGCGCGGCCCCGGCGAGAAGCGACCCGCCGATGGTCACGCCGCCCGCCCAGGGCGCCGCCCCCAGGCCGACCGCGCCCAGCCCGGCCGCCGCACCCGCCACCACCAGCAGGTACGGCCTCCAGATCTGGCCCTTGCCGCTCGCCTTCACACCTGTCGGGTCACCGTTCGTCGATCGGGATCCACTTCTGGTCGCGCTCCCCGATGTACTCGCTGTCCGGCCGGATCAGCCGGTTGTCCGCGTGCTGCTCGATCACGTGCGCGGTCCAGCCGGACATCCGGCTGACGGAGAAGACCGGGGTGAACAGATCCGTCGGGATCCCCAGGTAGTGGTAGACCGTCGCGGCGTAGAAGTCCACGTTCGGGTAAAGACCCTTCTCCGCGAAGACGACCTCCTCCATCTCCTTGGACATCCGATAGTAAGTGTCGTCGCCGGACGCCTCACCGAGTTCCCGCGACATCCGCCGCAGATGCGTCGCCCGGGGATCCTCCGTCTTGTAGACACGGTGCCCGAAGCCCATGATCTTCTCGCCGGCCGCGAGCTTGTCCCGTACGGCTTGTGCCACGCCGCTCGGGTCCAACGCTTCCAGCGTACGCATGACCTGCTCGTTGGCGCCGCCGTGCAGGGGGCCCTTGAGGGTCCCGATGGCCGCCACGATGGCCGAATGCATGTCGGACAGCGTGGCCGCGCAGACCCGGGCGGCGAAGGTCGAGGCGTTCATCGTGTGGTCGGCGTGCAGGACCAGACACGCGTCGAAGATCTCCGTCTCGCGCGGCGACGGCCGCCGTCCGGTGATCTGCAGCAGGAAGTTGGCGGCGATGCCGAGCTCGGGATCCGGCTCCGGGATCTCGGCGCCGGTTCTGGCGGCATGATAGTGAGCGACCAGGATCGGCTGCTGGGCCGTCAGCCGCGCCGCCTTGCGGCGGTTGGCGTCCGCGGCGTTGGAGTTCTTGTCCGGGTCGTCGGCCGCCGACAACGAGACCAGCGTGCGCAGAGCCGCCATCGGCGCCTGCTTCTCGGCGATCTCGGCGACGTTGTTCTCGGCGAGCCCGCCCAGACTGCGTCCGCGGGCCAGCTCGGCGCCGTATTCGGCGAGCTGGTCATGTGTCGGCAGCTTTCCGCGCTGAAGCAGATGGGCGATCTCTTCGAAGGTGGTGCGGCCGGCCAGGTCGTGGATGTCGTAGCCACGATAGAAGAGCCGACCGGCCTTGCCGTCGATGTCGCTCAGCGCTGTGGACGCGGCGACGACATCGGCGAGGCCTTTGGTGGGCTTGTCAGCCATGAGTATTTCCTCCGCTTATCTTCCTCCGAAGTCTACCCGTGAGCAGACAAATCGCCCATGATTGGTCCAGACCAGCGACAAGAAAGATTCTGCTTCTCGTAAAGGAGATTCCCCACCGCCACGGGTGGGTAAGCCGGACGTGTAGCGAAAGTAACGGCGGGCTACCTGGGGAGGAACTGCCGTGGAGGGGCCGTTCATTCGGATCGAGGACAGCGGCGAGATCATGCCGCTGCGCCCCGACGTCACCACGATCGGTCGTGGCCGAGGCGTGGACATCCGGCTGGCGGATCCGAGCGTGTCACGGCTGCACGCCGAATTCGTCCGTCGCGGGACCTACTTGTACGTCGTTGACCTGGGCCTGTCCCGCAACGGCACACGTGTGAACGGCAGGCCGATCGCCCGGAGGGTCCTCGATGACGGCGACGTCGTCTCATTCGGCGCCGCCCGTGCCCGCGTCGGCGGGATCCCCCGGGAGGATCTCGCCCCCGAGGTCGAGCTGCGGCGTGCCGCCGCACCCGAGCTGACCCGCCGCGAGGTCGACGTGCTCACGTCGCTGTGCCGACCGGCCCTGTCGGACGAGGCCTTCGTGGCGCCGGCGACGGCCAAGGAGATCGCGGACGACCTCGTCGTGACGGAGGCGGCCGTCAAGCAACACCTGCTGAGGCTTTACCAGAAGTTCCGCATTCCCGAGGGGAGCAACCGGCGGACCCGGCTGGCCAACGAGGTCGTCGCCCTCGGTCTGGTGCGGCCCACCCCCGTCGTGCCACCGCAACGGCCCACCGCACCGGTCGACTCCGAGCACCACCGGGCCGCAGCCGGCCGCCGCGCTTCCTGACCAGGGATTTCGGCGCCACCGGACAGGCGTGCCGGAAATCGCGGAAAAAAGTTAGTGGTGCTCGGCGGCCTCGACCACGTTGGCGAGCAGCATGGCCCGCGTCATCGGCCCGACGCCGCCCGGGTTCGGCGCCACGAATCCCGCCACGTCGAGGACGTCCGGCGCCACATCGCCGGCGAGCTTTCCTTCGATCCGGGAGACGCCCACGTCGAGCACGGCCGCACCGGGCTTGACCATCTCCGCCGTCACCAGGCCGGGCACGCCGGCGGCCGCCACGACGATGTCGGCCCTGCGCACGTGGGATGCCAGGTCCTGCGTCCCGGTGTGGCACAGCGTCACCGTCGCGTTCTCGGTACGCCGGGTGAGCAGCAGCCCCAGCGGGCGACCCACCGTGATGCCCCGGCCGATCACCACGACTTCGGCGCCCTTGATCGACACGCCGTACTCCTGCAGGAGCACCACGATGCCGCGCGGCGTGCACGGCAGCGGCGCGTCGACCATGTGCACGAGGCGGCCGAGGTTGACCGGGTGCAGGCCGTCGGCGTCCTTGGCGGGGTCCATCCGCTCGATGAGCGCCTGGGTGTCCAGGTGGCGGGGCAGCGGGAGCTGGATGATGTAGCCGGTGCACGCCGGGTCGGCGTTGAGCTCGTCGACCGCGGCCGTCACGTCCGCCTGGCTCGCGTCAGCCGGCAGATCCTTGCGGATGGAGGCGATGCCGACCTCGGCGCAGTCACGGTGCTTTCCGGCCACGTAGATCTGGCTGCCCGGGTCCTCGCCGACCAGGATCGTGCCGAGGCCGGGGTTGATGCCCCGGGCCGCCAGCGTCTTGACCCGGCCCGCGAGATCGGCCTTGATCTTCGCTGCCGTCGCCTTGCCGTCCAGAATCCTCGCGCTCATGCCGCCATCCTCCCACGGCCGTCAGTCCGCCCCGCCTCTCAGTCAGCGCTCCACATCACGGTCAGCGCTGTTCGCGCCTCTCGATGATGCGGCGGGTGAAGGGGATGAACTCCACGATCCGCCAGCCGAAGTAGGCCGCGGCGATCGCGACGAAGATCAGGGCGAACGGGCTGCTCCCCAGCTCGTTCATCAGGATCAGCGAGTTCGCCACGGCGTCGAGCAAAGGCATGGAAGAGCTCCGGGAGAGGAAGGAGTGGGAAACCTCGCCCAAGAGTATCCGACTCTTTGCACCATTTATCCCAATTACCCCAGAAAACACGGTACGGCCCTCGGCGCCGGGAGCCGTACCGAACGGAGATGTAACGTCAGTGGAAGAAGTGGCGGGTGCCGGTGAAGTAGAGCGTGATGCCCGCCTCGGCGGCCGCCGCGATGACCTCGTCGTCCCTGATCGAGCCGCCGGGCTCGACGATCGCCTTCACCCCGGCCTCGGTCAGCACCTGGAGGCCGTCGGGGAAGGGGAAGAACGCGTCGGAGGCCCCGACGGAGCCGGCCGCCCGCTCCCCCGCACGCGAGACCGCCAGGCGTGCCGAGTCGACCCGGTTCACCTGGCCCATGCCGACGCCCACGGTGGCGCCGTCGGACGCCAGCAGGATGGCGTTCGACTTCACCGACCGGCAGGCCCGCCACGCGAACGCCAGGTCAGTCAGAACCTCGGGCGAGGCCGGCTCACCCGTCTTGAGCTCCCAGGCGGCGGGGTCGTCGCCCGGCGCGTCCACCCGGTCGGCCGTCTGCACGAGCAGCCCGCCGTCGATGCGGCGGAACTCCGCCGGGTTGCGCGGGCCGGTCGGGCAGGCGAGCAGCCGGATGTTCTTCTTCCCGCGCAGCACCTCCAGCGCGTCCGCGGCGAACGACGGCGCGACGACCACCTCCGTGAAGATCGGCGCGATCTGCTCGGCGAGCTCCCGGGTGACCTCGCGGTTGACCGCGATGACGCCGCCGTACGCCGACACGGGGTCGCACTCGTGGGCCTTGCGGTGGGCCTCGGCCACGTCGACGCCCACCGCGATGCCGCAGGGGTTGGCGTGCTTGATGATCGCCACACAGGGCTGGTCGAAGTCCCAGGCCGCCCGCCAGGCGGCGTCGGCGTCCACGTAGTTGTTGTAGGACATCTCCTTGCCGTGCAGCTGCTCGGCGTTGGCCAGGCCATCCATCTGCCCGGAGTAGAGCGCGGCGCCCTGATGGGGGTTCTCGCCGTAGCGAAGGACCGCCCTGCGTCGCCAGGCCGCACCCATGAACGCCGGCCATTCGGCTACGCCGTCCGGGGCGTACACGTCGGCGAACCACGAGGCCACCGCGACGTCGTAGGAGGCCGTGTGCGCGTAGGCGGCCGCGGCGAGCCGCCGCCGCTCGGTCAGCGTGAACCCGCCCTCGGCCACCGCCGCCAGCGCCTCGCCATAGAACGAGGGATCGACGACGACGGCGACCGTGCCGTGGTTCTTCGCCGCCGCGCGGATCATCGCCGGACCGCCGATGTCGATCTGCTCGACGCACTCGGCGTCCGACGCGCCCGAAGCGACCGTCTCCGCGAACGGGTACAGGTTGACCACCGCGAGCTGGAACGGCTCGATCTCGAGCTCCTCCAGTTGCTTGACGTGCGAAGCGTTCGCCCCGTCGGCCAGCAGACCGGCGTGCACCCGGGGATGCAGGGTCTTGACCCGCCCGTCCAGGCACTCGGGGAAACCGGTGAGCGACTCCACCTTCGTCACCGGGATGCCGAAGGACGCGATCGCGGCGGCCGTGCCACCGGTCGAGACGAGCTCCACGCCCGCGGCGTCGAGCCCCCGGGCCAGATCCTCCAGCCCGGTCTTGTCGTATACCGCGATCAGCGCGCGCCGGATGGCGATGCGGGTCACTTCGTCGTACCTCCTGGTTCCTGGCATTGCTGGAAGCTCTCCTCCCGGCCCGTACGGCTCGCGTCGCGCGGCTCGCCCGTACGGCCGATGCGTACGGTTCGACCGGTCACGGTCCAGCCGTCCCGGGCCATCCGGCCGACGACCTCGACGAGCAGCCGCCGCTCGACGGTCTTGATCCGCTCGTGCAGGGTCTCCTCGTCGTCACCCTCCCGTACGGCCACCGCTTCCTGGGCGATCACCGGCCCGGTGTCCACGCCGGTGTCGACGAGGTGGACCGTGCAGCCGGTGAGGCGAACGCCGTAGGCGAGGGCGTCTCGGACCGCGTGCGCGCCCGGGAACGCGGGCAGCAGCGCGGGGTGGGTGTTGACCACGGGAAACGCCGCCAGCACGCGCGGGCCGAGGATCTTCATGAACCCGGCGGAGACCACCAGATCCGGCTTGTGCGCTGCGATCTGGACGGCGAGACTCTCGTCCCATTCATCCCGGTTCGCGTGATCGCTCACTTGCTCGACGAAAGTCGGGACGCCCACACGCCCGGCCCGGGTGAGGCCCTCGATGCCATGACGGTCGGCGCCGACGGCGACTACGCCGAAGTCGCCACTGGCCGTAGCGTCCAGCAGGGCTTGTAAATTGGTCCCCGAACCCGAGACGAGGACCACGAGCCGGAAGGACAGGGCGGAACTCCTTCGTGAGCGGGCTTCGTTTTGCAGGTGACCATCATGAGATGGTTCCTTGGAAGACGGTCGGTGGGGCCGTCCCCGAACGGCGAACGGGATGACCCCCGCACGAAAAGCGTATCGGGCGCCGACCACCACGATCTACGACGGTCCACCCCCGAGCGACGCGAGGCGAGGCGAAGAGAACGTGACAGCACCCCTCCAGATGTCGGCCCCCGAGACCGGCGGCCGAAGGGCGCTCGCCCTGGCGATCATGGCGCTGATCTTCACGGTGATGCTGCCCGCCGCCGGGCTGGCGCTGTCCATCTTCGGCATCATCCTCGCGATCCGCGACCTGCGTGCGCTTCAGGCCGCGAAGCAGCGGATCGGCATGGCGACCGGCGCGATCGTGATCTCGTCCGTCGCGTTCGTGCTGGGCCTGATGACGACGGCGTTCCAGTTCTACTTCTCGGCCGAGCTCGCGGCCTACACGGAGTGCCGCAAGGGCGCGGGAACGGTCGAGGCCCAGCAGCACTGCTCCGACCAGCTCATTCGGTCGCTGGAGAAGAAGCTCGGCGTCACCCTTCCCCCCGACTTCCCCACCCCTGCCTGACTCTTTCCACGCCCCTCCTATTCGCGCTCCCAGGGGTAGGGGTCCATGTAGATCACATGGCCGCCGCGGTCGTCGGACTCGTCCACGATGTCCTTCCTGTCGCCCCGCGTGTCGTGCTGCTTGTCGTGCTGTCGGACGGAGTCGTCGCGGCCGCCGAACGTCTCCGCCGCCGCGGCCGCGTGCTCGTCGGGCCAGTCATCCTTGATCACGGGTATCGGCTGGGTGTCCGCCTCGGTGCCGTCCATCCAGTGCCCGGGAAGGACGCGCGCGTTCCGGTCGTGCGGCCGGACGCGACGGGCCGCCTTGGTGATCGCGGCCCCCGCCTTCCGTACCGGCTCCGGCGCGACGGCCGGGCGGCGTGAGATCAGCCACCAGTTGGCGAGCCCGGCGGAGATTCCCGCCGCGACGCCGACCTCCAGCGTGACCGACAGCGCCACCTCCCAGGGCGAGGGCCCGATGACCGACAGCCGGGCCCCGCCCAACGGGCCACCCGACAGCGCCGCGAGCGCGCCCGCCATCATGCCCGTCGACAGGCCGCAGACGAAACCCCACAGCGGCGCGGCCTCGATCGACGGCGTCGGCGCGATGCGGGCCATGACGACGCCCGCGACCGCGCCGGCGACGAACGGCACCGCGATGACAGCCATCACCCAGGCGGGCGTCGTACCGGGCGCGGGCAGCGCCCCGAGCATCGGCAGCGTGGGAACGGCGCTCAGCTTCACGCCGGTGGGCGCGACCAGCGTCCCCGTCCCGATCGCGAACCCCGGCCCTGCGATGTAGGACAAGCCCCAGATCACGGCGTTGAACAGGTAGAGGCCCTCGAGGAGCAGTAGCAGCAGGCCGCCGACGAACCCCGGGCTGAGCATGTCGGAGCGGTCGCGGATCTCCCCGAAGTTCACCACGATGGCGGCGAGCACCAGCACCGCGGCGGCGGCGAGCTGCAACGTCAGCGCGACAGCCGTACCGGCCACGAGCGAGCGGGCCCGCTCGGGCAGCAGGCGCAGCATCGACCGCCACGGGCCTATCGTGCGCGCGGTGGCGACGGATCCGGTGAGGAAGGCCAGCACGAAATGGCTGACGAGTGCCTCCCCCAGGAACGGCTGGGTCACCTCGTTGCGTGCGACCAGGGCGATGACGCCCGCCAACAGGGCGTACGGCGCGGCCAGCGAGATGCCCGCCTGCGCCACGAGCACGAGCTGCGCGCGCCGGCGGGCGTTCTCGACGTCCCGGGGAGTGCCCTTCGGGAGCCGGGCGGGCATGCGCAGCCGCAGATCGGCGTCCCGGGCCATCCACAGGCCGGCGCGGTAGAGCAACGCACCGGGCAGGATCATCAGTCCGAGCGGCAGCAGTCCGATCCGGCCGCCGGGGATGGCGAACCCCGCGTGGTGCGCGGCGAGCCAGAGCTGGCAGGCCGTACGGAACACTCCGGGCAGGCCCTCGCCGAAGGCTCCGCGCGGCGCCGCCATCCAGCCGATGAGCGTGAGCGTGGTCAGTACGGCCAGGCCGACGCCGAGCGTCCAGACCGCGGCCAGCATGCCGGAGACGGGCAGCGGGCGACGGGTTTCCTCGTCGTCCCCGAGGCGGCTGAGGACGGCACGGGGGGCAGTCCGAAGCTGGTCGAAAAGGGCCGTCACGCTACCCCATGATCCCAGCAGAGACCCGCGAATCCTCGGAGCCACGCCGCCCGGCTGCGGCAACCGGGGTCAGCGGGACCGCATGACCTCGCGCATGAGGCGGGCGGTCTCGCTGGGGGTGCGGCCGACGCGGACGCCGACCTTCTCCAGCGCCTCCTTCTTGGCCTGGGCGGTGCCGGCCGAGCCGGACACGATCGCACCGGCGTGCCCCATGGTCTTGCCTTCGGGAGCGGTGAACCCGGCGACGTAGGCGACGACAGGCTTGGTCACGTGCTCCTCGATGTAGGCCGCGGCCCGCTCCTCGGCGTCGCCGCCGATCTCACCGATCATCACGATCGCGTCAGTGCCCGGGTCATCCTGAAACGCCTGCAGAGCATCGATGTGCGTGGTGCCGATGACTGGGTCACCGCCGATGCCGACGCAGGTGGAGAAACCGATGTCCCGCAGCTCGTACATGAGCTGGTAGGTCAGCGTGCCGGACTTCGAGACCAGGCCGATGCGGCCGGGCGTGGTGATGTCGGCCGGGATGATGCCGGCGTTGGACGCGCCGGGCGAGGCGATGCCGGGGCAGTTGGGCCCGATGATGCGGGTCTTGCCGCCCTTTTCCACCGCGTAGGCCCAGAACTCGGTCGTGTCGTGGACCGGCACGCCCTCGGTGATGACCACGCAGAGCGGGATCTCGGCGTCGATGGCCTCCTTGACGGCGGCCTTGGTGGCGGCCGGCGGCACGAAGACGACGGACACGTCGGCACCGGTCTGCTCCACGGCCTCCTTGACCGTGCCGAAGACGGGCAGGCCCTCGTGCACGATGCCGGCCTTGCGGGCGTTCACGCCTCCGACGACCCTGGCGCCGGCGGCGAGCATGCGGCGGGTGTGCTTGGTGCCCTCCGAACCCGTCATGCCCTGGACAATGATCTTGCTGTTCTCCGTGAGCCAGATGGCCATTACGCACCTACCGTGGCAAGCTCGGCGGCACGCTTGGCCGCTTCGTCCATCGTGTCGACCAGCTCGACGCGCGGCAGCGCGGCGTCGGCCAGGATCTGCCGCCCGAGGTCGGCGTTGTTGCCGTCCAGCCGGACGACCAGCGGATGCGTCACCGCCTCGCCCCGGCTCTCCAGCAGCGTGAAGGCCGCCACGATGCCGTTGGCGACCGCGTCGCAAGCGGTGATGCCGCCGAAGACGTTGACGAAGACCGACTTCACCGACGGGTCCGAGAGGATGATCTCCAGACCGTTCGCCATCACCTCGGCCGAGGCGCCGCCGCCGATGTCGAGGAAGTTGGCCGGCTTCGGCCGGCCGGGGAACGCCTCGCCCGCGTAGGCGACCACGTCGAGGGTCGACATGACCAGGCCGGCGCCGTTGCCGATGATGCCGACCGTGCCGTCGAGCTTGACGTAGTTGAGGTGCTTCTCCTTGGCCCGCGCCTCGAGCGGGTCCTCGGCCGCCTTGTCGACGTACTGCACGTGCTCTGCCTGGCGGAAGGTCGCGTTGTCGTCGAGGGTGACCTTGCCGTCGAGGGCCTTCACCTGGCCGTCGGCCGACAGGATCATCGGGTTGACCTCGACGAGCGAGGCGTCCTCGTCGACGAACACGGCCCAGAGCTTCTCGATGAGCTCGGCGGCGCCGTCCAGCGCCTTCTCGGGCAGGCCGCCGGCCTTGGCGATCTCGCGGGCGCTGGCCCGGTCCACGCCGGTGAGCGGGCTGACCGGCACCTTGGCGACCTTCTCGGGCGCGGTGTGCGCCACCTCTTCGATGTCCATTCCGCCGGACGCCGAGCAGATGGCGAGGAACGTGCGGTTGGCCCGGTCGAGCAGGAAGGAGAAGTAGTACTCCTCCGCGATCTGGCTGGCCTCCTCGATCAGGACCTTGTGGACCGTGTGGCCCTTGATGTCCATGCCGAGGATCTGCGTCGCCTTCGCATGCGCGTCGGCCACGTCGTCGGCCACCTTCACACCGCCGGCCTTGCCGCGTCCGCCGGTCTTGACCTGTGCCTTGACCACAACCCGGCCGGTCAGTTGCTCGGCGGCCGCACGCGCCTCCTCCGCGGTGTGCGCGACGATTCCGCGCGGCACCGGGATGCCGTATTCAGCGAAGAGCTCCTTCGCCTGATGTTCGAACAGGTCCACGAGGGTCCGTCCCCTTTGACGTCGATCGCCGGGCACCGTCGTTCCGCCCGGCATTTTCCGCCAATGAAGCCTAGCCCCCGCATGAAGGTGGCCTCGTCATCGGGTCCGTGTAAAACCTGGCCACTGATCTGCACGATGTTGTGACATGTCAGGGCTTGTCGTGTTGCTCGGCCTAGACGGTCGCGGGCACCGTGGCGCGGACCCACTCGACGATCTCCTGTGTCGAGGCGCCGGGGGTGAAGATCCTGGCGACCCCCAGCCGTCGCAGTTCGGGAATGTCGGCCTCTGGAATGATCCCACCGCCGAACACCACGATGTCCTCGCCGTCCTGCTCGCGAAGGAGTTCGACCACCCGGGCGAAGAGCGTCATGTGGGCCCCGGACAGGATCGACAGCCCGATGGCCGCCGCGTCCTCCTGGATCGCCGTCCGCACGATCTGCTCCGGCGTCTGGTGCAGCCCGGTGTAGATGACCTCCATGCCGGCGTCGCGCAGCGCCCTCGCCACGACCTTCACGCCCCGATCGTGCCCGTCGAGTCCGGGCTTGGCGACGACGACCCGGATTCTGCCCGCCATGGCGACCCCCTGCCCATTTACCGCCGCTGCCCGCAGGCTGATTCCCGCCTCTCACGCCGTTCACGCCATCGGCGGACATTCCGATTCCGGTCGCGCCCGGTGAATCGGCCGAGCCGAGCGGGATGAGCGCCCCGGCCCGTTCACCAGACCCGTTCACCAGGCCCGTTCACCAGGCCCGTTCACCGGGCCCGGGCCGGCGAGATGTTCGGTACGGCGTTCGCGAGCCGCCCGTCGCTCTCCTCTACCAAGGCCCCGCGTCACGCCCGCCGGCTTCCTGCCAAGGGAAACTCATCCGAGCACGCGAACCGATAACGCGCCCCGACATCGTCACACACATGAAAATCCACAATAAATGCCGACTTTTGTGACTTTACCGTGATCATTACTCGGCATGATGTCACGATAACCCCAACAGACGGGGTGCATTACGGGAGGAATCACTCATGAGGCGATTAATCGCCACTTTGGCATGCACGGCTGCCGTCGGTGCGGTGGCCCCCGCGCTGGCCACGCCCGCGTATGCCCAGGCACCCGCCGCCGACCCGGTGATCGCGCTCAAGAAGCAGTTCGTCACCGGCCACGGCGTGGCCTTCTCCGAGCGGACCACGATCGGCGACGGCGACTACTCGACCGTCATGGTCCGCCGCACCGGCAAGTTCCAGTTCGGCAAGCGCGGCGTCGCCGCCTCGGACATCTCCACCAAGTTCAACCTCACGGCCAGGCAGCGTGAGGACCTGTCCGAGGAGGTCAGGGACTTCTTCGCGCCGGAGCAGACCATCCGCGTCGGCACCACGGCCTACTTCAAGGGCGGATTCTTCGGTTCGTTCCTGCCCGCGGACAAGACCTGGCTCAAGATCCCGGGCGGCCCCCAGGCCGGCGTGGTCGGCACCATGGGCCAGATCATCGGCGTCACCGAGCCCGAGACCCTGAAGACGCTGCTCGCGCATGGCAAAAAGGTCTCCGGGGGCTACAGCGGCACCACCACCTACGGCGAGCTGTGGAAGGTGTCGAAGTGGTTCCGCGGCGCGCTGTTCGATCAGAAGCCCAAAGCCGCCCAGTCCAAGACAAAGGTGACCTGGAAGCTGTTCACCAACGCGAAGGGGGTCGTGACCCGGGTCGTCAGCTCCCACAGCGGGTCCGCGAGCGGCCTGTCGGGCTCGAAGCTGACCACGGACACGGTCTTCACCGGCTGGGGCCGAACGGTCTCCATCAAGGCGCCCGCGGCCAAGGACGTCGTCAGCATCACCGACCTCGACCTCGACGCGGAGGACACCTCCATCCCCTCCGTGACCCTCAACTAGCCCAGTCCTAGAGTTTTTCGATCGGGGCGTAGGCGAGGAGCAGCGTCTTCTCGCCTGCGCCACCGAAGTCGATCTTCGCCTGAGCCCGGGGGCCCACGCCGTCGACGCTGATCACCGTGCCCAGGCCGAACGCGTCATGCGTGACCCGGTCCCCCGGCGCCAGGTTCGGCACGCTGCCCGCTCCCTTTCTCGCCGGAGCGGCAGCCGTACGGGACGAACGGGCGTCCGTCCGGAAACTGGCACCGTCCCGCGACGTGGCGGCCGACCTGGCGTCCTTGGCCGGATCCGTACGCCACTCGACCAGATCGCCGGGAACCTCCGCCAGGAACCGCGAAGCCGGGTTGAACGAGGGCGAGCCCCACGAGGACCGGACGGCGGCCCGGGACAGGTAGAGCCGGCGCTCGGCCCGGGTGATGCCCACGTAGGCCAGGCGACGCTCCTCTTCCAGCTCCTTCACGTCGCCCATCGAGCGCATATGCGGGAAGACCCCGTCTTCCATCCCGGTGAGGAACACCACGGGAAACTCCAGGCCCTTGGCGGTGTGCAGTGTCATCAGCGTGACGACGCCACCGTGGTCGTCCCCGTCGGGACCGCGGTCGCTCGGAGGGACGACCCCCCCAGACCCTCCAGGCAGCTGGTCGGCGTCGGCGACGAGCGCGACCTGCTCCAGGAAGTCGACCAGCGTGCCGTTCTCATTCGCCTCCCCGAACTCGGCCGCCACCGAGATCAGCTCGTTGAGGTTCTCCAGGCGGCTCTCGTCCTGCGGATCGCGTGAGCTCTCCAGCTCGGCCCGGTAGCCGGTGGCGTTCAGCACCTCCTCGGCGAGCTCGGCCGGCGGCAGCTCCCTGCTCCGCAAGTGATCGAGCAGCGCCGTGAACTCCTTGATCGCGTTGATCGACCGGGTGGCCAGGCCGGGCGCCTCGTCCACCCGGAGCAGCCCCTCCCAGAAGCTGATCCGCTCCCGGTTCGCGAACGCCTCGATCATCGCCTCGGCCCGCTCGCCGATGCCGCGCTTGGGCACGTTGATAATGCGCCGCAGCGACACCGTGTCGTTCGGGTTGGCCAGGACCCGCAGATAGGCGAGCAGGTCCTTGACCTCCTTGCGCTCGTAGAACCGCACCCCGCCGACGACCTTGTACGGCAGGCCGGTGCGGATGAAGATCTCCTCGAACACGCGGGAGGCGGCGTTCGTCCGGTAGAAGATCGCGACCTGGCCGGGCGTGATCCCGTGCTCATCGGTGAGCCGGTCGACCTCCTGCGCGACGAACATGGCCTCGTCGTGCTCGTTGTCCGCCACATATCCGATGATCTTCGGCCCGGCGCCCTGGTCGGACCACAGGTTCTTGGGCTTACGGCTCTCGTTGCGGGCGATCACCGCGTTGGCCGCGTTGAGGATCGTCTGCGTGGACCGGTAGTTCTGCTCCAGCAGGATCGCCCGCGCGGCCGGATAGTCCCGTTCGAACTCCAGGATGTTGCGGATCGTCGCCCCGCGGAAGGCGTAGATCGACTGGTCGGCGTCGCCGACCACCACCAGCTCCGCCGGGTCGACGCCGGCGCCCTCCCGGACCAGGTCCCCGTCGGCGGTCCTGAGCTCCGGCCGCCCCACCAGCTCGCGGACCAGCACGTACTGCGCGTGGTTCGTGTCCTGGTACTCGTCGACCAGCACGTGCCGGAACCGCCGCCGGTAGTGCTCGGCCACCTCCGGGAAGAGCTGGAACAGGGTGACCGTCAGCATGATCAGGTCGTCGAAGTCCATCGCGCCGGCCTCGGTCAGCCGCCGCTGGTAGGTCCGGTACGCCTCGGCCAGCGTGCGCTCCAGATGCGTCCCGGCGCGCTCGCCCGCCGTCTCATAGTCGATCAGCTCGTTCTTGAAGTTGCTGACCTGCGCGGAGAACGAACGCGGCGGATAGCGCTTGGGGTCGAGATCGAGCTCGCGGCAGACCATCGCCATGAGCCGCTGGGAGTCGGCCTGATCGTAGATGGAGAAGCTGGAGGTGAACCCCAGCCGCTTGGCCTCGCGCCGCAGGATGCGTACGCAGGCGCTGTGGAAGGTCATCACCCACATGGCCCCGGAGCGCGGCCCTACCAGCCGCTCGATCCGGTCCTTCATCTCCCGTGCCGCCTTGTTCGTGAAGGTGATCGCGAGGATCTCCCCCGGATGCACGTCACGCTCGGCCAGCAGGTACGCGATGCGCTGGGTGAGCACCCGCGTCTTGCCGGATCCGGCTCCGGCGACGATCAGCAGGGGACTGCCCCGGTGGAGGACGGCCTCGCGCTGCTGCTGGTTGAGGCCGTCGAGCAAGGGGTGGGCGGTGGCGTCGGCTCGGGTGGACACGTGACAAGGGTATGGCCGCCTACCGACATCCGGCGCCGGACCGTTCCACCGATCGTTTTGCTTCCCCTTTAAGGTGGGTGGGCGAGGACGAGGAGGACCGAAGATGCTGGAAGAAGCCGAACTCAACCGGGTGCTCGTGGTCATGGCGCACCCCGACGACATCGATTTCGGTGGCGCGGGGACCATCGCCAAGCTCACCGACGCCGGGAAGGAGGTCGTGTACTGCCTGGTCACCGATGGTGACGCGGGCGGGTTCGACCGGGAGCTCGACAACGGCGGCATGGCCGCCCTCCGCCGCGCCGAGCAGACGACCGCGGCCAAGTGCGTCGGCGTCACCGATCTCCGCTTCCTCGGCTACCGGGACGGGACGGTCGAGCAGACCCTGGGCCTGCGGCGCGACATCACCCGGGTGATCCGGCAGGTGCGTCCCGACCTCGTCATCACGTCCACGCCCGAACGCAACTACGTCCGGCTCGGCCCGAGCCACCCCGATCACCGGGCCGTCGGCGGCGCCACCCTCGACGCGGTCTACCCCGACGCCCGCAACCCGTACGCCTTCTCCGAACTGCTGACCGACGAGGGCCTGGAGGCCTGGACCGTACGCGAGGTGTGGCTGTCCGGCACGATGACCCCGGACCACTTCGTGGACGTCACCGCGACAGTCGACCGGAAGATCGCCGCGCTGCGGGCGCATGAGAGCCAGACCGCGCACATGGCCGACCTGGAGGGCATGGTGAAGGGCTGGCTCGCGGCGAACGCGTCGGAGGCCGGTCTCCCCGAGGGCGCCTACGCCGAGGCCTTCCATCTCGTCGTGACCGCCTGATCCCGTACGGCATCCGCCGTGCGGCCGGTTCGGTGTCCGGCCGTCATCGGGCCCTCGCGTTGATCCGCCTGGCCAGGCGGGCGGCGACGTAGCCGAGCGAGTTCGTGGCGAGGTGGAGCAGTGACGGCGCGAGCAGCCCGCCGCGGCGGCGCAACTCGTGGAAGAACAGCCCGGCGGCCCCTGTCGACAGGACCGTCCCCGCGACCAGCCGTACGGCCCCGGGCGCCGCCACCTGTGCTGTCCCAGGTGCTGCTCCCGGCACTGTCTCCGGCTCTGTTGGCGGCTCTGTTGGCGGCGCGGCCGAGCTCTCCGCCGAGGCGACGCGGCCCAGCGCCGGGTTGGCGCGCGCCATGTCGATGGCGGGCAGCACGTGCCACAGCCCGAAGAGCGCGGCCGAGGCGGCAGCGGCCGTACGCGACGGGAGCGGACGGTCGGAAGGCCCGCGCGACGCGAGCAGCGCGGGCAGGACGCCGCGGAAGGCGACCTCCTCGAGCAGGACCGTCCCCACGGGCACCTGGAGCAGGACCTCCTCGGCCAGCCGCCCGCGCGAGAGCGCGAGCGCCCGCTCGTCGAGGAACAGCGGCCTGGTCCGGGGCAGGGCGACGCCGGCCGCGTAGACCGCCACAACCCCCGCGGCGAGCGTGCCGCCGAGGCGGACGCCGCGCCCTTCGATGCCCAGTTCCCGAAGGCTCAGGCCCTCGCGCCGGGCCAGGCCGATCAGGACGGCGGTCGTGACCGCCGACGTCAGCGGCGCCCAGCGTCTGGCGACCCGGTTGTTCAGCACGTTCGCGGCCGCGAGGAGCCCCAAGGAGCACATGACCGGATCCGTCCGCCCCAATACGTCCCTCCAAAGGCCATGTTGTCGATCAGCAGGCGTCGACGCCCTTCTCGAGCCCCTTGACGAGGGCCTTCATCCGCTTCTCGGGCGTGCCGTGGGCGTCCGGCTCCCACCACTCGTCGGTGGGGTCGCCCACCTCCTCCAGATTGGCGATCAGCTCCTCGTCGTCGCCGTCCTCGAACTCGAGCTCCTCCGACTCGACCAGCCCGGCGAGCGTGGCACCCGCATAACAGTCCGCCTGAAGCTCCAGCTTCACGTTGTATTTGAACTCGGTGCCGAGCTGCGCCTGAACGGAATGTCCGAATTCGTGAGGGATGACGAAGTACACGGCGGCGTCGCCGATCTGTCGGTACATCGATTTCAGCCAGTCCACGTCATACGCGATGAAGTGCCCGTCGGAGCAGTAGAACGCGTTCTCCGGCTCGGCCTTCTCTCCCGCACAGGTCGCCGAGGACGGCGCCCTGTTCCCTCGGTACGCGATGAACCTCTTGATGGGCTGGTACGTTCCACCGGCGTCCTTGAACCGCTTCACCCAGAACTTCTCGGTGAGGCACCGGACCAGCTTCACATCGCTCTCGAAGCCGTCCCCCGCTTCGTCACATCCAGAGGCGGCCTTGACGGCCTCCGCGGTCTTCCTCGGCTTCTTGGGCGGTGAAGCGGTCGGCTCCTCGTCCAAGCCGCAGGAGGCGGTCAGGGCCGCCGAAAGGAGGATGGCGAGGAGAACTCGGGGGGATGACACGGTTTGTCCGCCTTACTCGTTTGCACACCAACGCTGCAGGCGATCATGCCGTATCGTTCCACCCGATTCACAATCGAGTCACATCGCACGAGTAACCCTCAAAACGGACCCCCGGATCAGACGAGGCGCCGCGCGGTGGCCCAGCGGGACAGCTCGTGCCGGTTGGAGAGCTGAAGCTTGCGCAGCACGCTCGACACATGCGTCTCGACCGTCTTCACCGAGATGAACAGCTCCTTGGCGATCTCCTTGTACGCGTAGCCGCGCGCGATGAGCCGCAGCACCTCGCGCTCGCGCTGGGTGAGCGAGTCGAGCTCCGGATCGATGGGGGGCGCCTCCGTCGACGCGAACGCGTCGAGCACGAACCCGGCCAGCCGCGGGGAGAAGACCGCGTCGCCCTCGGACACCCGGATGATCGCGTCGGTCAGCTCGGCGCCGCTGATGGTCTTGGTGACGTAGCCCCTGGCCCCGCCCCGGATGACCCCGATCACGTCCTCCGCCGCGTCCGACACCGACAGCGCGAGGAAGCGGACCTGGGCACCCGAGCCGAGGACCCGCCGCAGCACCTCCTGGCCGCCGCCACCCGGCATGTGCACGTCCAGCAGCACCACGTCGGGCGCCAGCTCGGCGATCGCCTTCACCGCCGAATCCACGTCCTCCGCCTCGCCGACCACCTGGATCGACGGCCCCAGCTCGGCGCGCACCCCGGACCGGAACAGCCGATGATCGTCGACGATCAGCACACGTACGGTCTTCATGATCCCCTCATTGTCACCGCGACACCGAGGTCACGGGTTCCTCTTCATCGTCAGCATGACCTCGGTCCCGTCACCGGGCTCGGTCCTGATCCGGGCGCTGCCGCCGTTCCGCTCCATCCTGCCGATGATCGACTGCCGGATGCCCATCCGGTCCTCCGGCACGTCGTCGAGCACGAAGCCCTTGCCCCGGTCCCTGATGAACACCGTCACCTCCTCCGGCTCCACCTCGGCATAGACGGATATGACCGAAGCCTCACTGTATTTCGCCGCGTTCACCATCGCCTGTCGCGCGGCGTGGAGCAAGGCCACCAGGCCCTCGGTGAGCTCGCAGTCACCCACGCAGACCACCTCGATGTGCACGCCGTGGGCGTCCTCCTCCTCGGCGGCGACTCGCCGTACGGCCGCGGCGAGCGTGGCATCGGCGTCCTGCTTCGGCTGGTAGAGCCAGTTGCGCAGCTCCCGCTCCTGTGACCGGGCGAGCCGCGTCACCTCGCGCGAGTCGTGCGCGTTGCGCTGGATCAGCGTCAGCGTGTGGAGCACCGAGTCGTGCACGTGGGCGGCCATCTCGGCACGCTCCTCCTGCCTGATGCGCTCGGTGCGCTCACGCTGGAGCTCCTGAATGAGGGAGGCGAGCCACGGCGCGGCGATCATCGCGATGCCGCCGACGACGACGGCGGTGAAGACCAGCCCGGTGCCGGCCTTGGCGAGTTCGCCGCTCGCGGCGAGGAAGCCGATCGCGCCCACGACGACCAGCAGCGCCCCGATGCTCGTACGGACCCAGGTCGCGTTGACCTGCTGGACCGCGCCGCTCATCCATCGCTGCCGCCGGTCCGGGTCGGCCTGTTGCCAGAGGATCAGCGCGCCGACGCCCCCGATGGCCAGCGGCCAGGTGCCGTACCCCCCACTGGGCGCGCCGGTCAGCCAGCCGAAAGCGGCGAGCACCAGCCACAGCACCCCGTACGCCGCGAGCTGACCCCAGTCCCGGCCGGGCACGCGTCCCTTGAGCTGCTCCTTGGGCGTGAACATCCACAGCGCGGCGTAGGCCACGAAACCGAGCCCGTCGACGACGGTGAGCAGCACGAAAGCCAGCCGCATCACCACCGGATCGAGCCGGAGCTGGGCCGCGGCGCCCTGGGCCACTCCGGCGATCACCCGGCCCGTCATGGGCCGGACAAGCCTGGGCGGCGCCTCCGGGGCGCCGGGCATCGTGTTGGGCATCGTCGCGTTAGGCATCTCAGACATCTCGGGAAGCATCGTCACACGCCACGCCCGCCGCCCGCATCAGGGCCCGCCCTGGTCCTCCCCCGACTTCTCACCCCCGCCCTCAGGGTCCTGACGACGAGGCGAAAGCCGTACGGCGGCCGGGGCGGGAATCGGCGGAAATCAGACTCAGACGGACGCGGCGAAAACAGGCTGGACAGCGGCGAAGTCGATCAGCGCGTGGACGACCATGAGGTAGGGCAGCAGCCGCGGCCGCCGGCGGATCGCCACTCCGACAAGCAGGGCGAACGGTACGAACATCAGCGCCCGCCACAGCACGAAGCGCCAGTCTGCGATGAACGGCAGCGTGACGTGCTGGATCGCGAGGAAGAACGCCGCCGTAGCGACGGCCGCCGGCGCACTGCCCCAGCGTGCCTCGAGACGAGGCATCGCATACCCGAAGTAGGTGGGCAACTCCGCGAACGCGATGGTCACCGGGAAGACGACCATGCCGGCGACGGCGGCCCACACCGGCAACGGCTGGACGAACATGTCCAACGCCACGGCCGCGTCACCGAAGAGCAGCGTCGCGAGCCCCACGTTGGGGAGATAGGCGATGGGCGCCGCCAGGAGCAGCACGACGAGCAGTGCCCGCACGTCGCCGCCGATCCCGCCTGGAATGCGCGACCGGTAGAGATCGACGAGGCGCATTCCCTCCCGGCGGGCGAGCCTGGCCAGCATCGCGATGGTGACGAGGTTCGCGGCAGCCGCGGTCAACGGCCACCACGCGGCGGAGGCTGCGAGCGGATCGCGCTCGCCCGCGGCGGTCAGGGCCAGCGCCACTCCCGCCTGTGCGACGGCGAAGAATGACAGGCGTGCGATGAGCACGGGAAACAAGGGCACCGCGTCAACGGCAGCACGCTTCGGGGCGTCGGGGGGATTCATCGTGGGCTCGTGATCTCCGTGAGGTGGTTGTCAGTGTTTCAGCGGTGATATGCGTGGACGACCGCGTGACCCCCGCCCCGGCCGATGATCCACTTGTTGACGGGGGTGGTGACGAGGAACGCCAACAGCAGGGCGAGGGCCAGCGCGCTCCAGAACAGGCCCGAGGTGAGCTCGGCATCCATCGCTCCCGGAAGTGCGACCATGACGCCGTTATCAACGATCTCCATGACGAGGATCGACAGGGTGTCGGCCGCGAGCGCCAGCCGTACCGCCTCCCGCCAGCCGACACCCGCGCGACGCAGGCTCAGCAGGGTGAGCGCGTAGCCGAAGAGGAAGGCCAGGGCGACGGACAGGATGACGGTGGGCGCGTTGCCCCAGCCCAGCGCGGTGCCGACCACCATGCCGAGCACCTCACCGATGGCGCAGCCGGTGAGGCAGTGCAGCGTCGCCGACGCGGCCATCCACCACGTGACCTTCGCCGCATGTCCCCCATGCGTGTGGCGATCGGGCGCCCGGTGGCCGCCGTGGTCGTGCCCCTCCTGATGGATGCCATGACCGTCGTGATCACGTCCATGGTGGCCGTGCGAGTCATGGCTTAGGGCGTGGCCGCTGTGATAGGTAGAGTCCGACATTTCCACCTTCTAGGACTTATCGGTTGGTTGCGCCGCGACAATATACCCCCATGGGGTATATTGCAACAGTGGAATGAAGGCGTGCTCGGCCGCCCGTCGGCAGGTGAGGGATCGGGGATGAGTCAGGGGTTACCCCGATGGCGGGCGGGTGGCGTGCGCCGCCAGGATGGGAGCATGACCGAAGCGCCGACCACCCCCGCCCCCGATCCCGGGCCGGACCCCGCCGCCGGTCCGGAGCCGGAGCGGGTGCTGAGCCGCGGCGGCTCGGGCCGCATGCTGACCGGGGTGTGCGCGGGCCTCGGCAGGTTCACCGGCATGGACCCGGTGCTGTTCCGGGTCGGTTTCGCCGTGCTGGTCCTCGCCTCCGGCACCGGCATCCTGCTGTACGTCGCCGCGTTCCTGCTGATGCGGCAGCCCGGCGGGCAGCCCGGCCACCTGGAGCAGTGGACCCGCCGGCTGTTCGACGCCGAGACCGTGCTCGCGCTGATGGCGGCGGTCTTCGCACTCGGCCTGATCATCAACGTCGGGTCGGGCGGGGTCAACAAGGGCACGATCGTGATCGGCACGCTGCTGGCCATCGTGCTGCTCGCCGCGCACGCCCGCGGCGTGGACCTGCGCTC
Source organism: Sphaerimonospora thailandensis (assembly GCF_016863115.1). GTDB lineage: Bacteria > Actinomycetota > Actinomycetes > Streptosporangiales > Streptosporangiaceae > Sphaerimonospora > Sphaerimonospora cavernae. The sequence continues at coordinate 614 of NZ_BOOG01000022.1, read as the reverse complement.
GCTGGTCAAGTCGATGCCGGAACGCGCGACCGGACGGCGCGGCATGAGGCCCTCGGGCGTCCCGACACCCGCGATGCCGGTGACGGCGACGTTCCCCCAGCCAGGCCCCCAGCCGACCCCCCAGCCGACCCCGCAGCCGGCCCCGCAGCAGCCGTACGGCGCGGGGCTTTCCGGCAACCCGGCGTCCCCCCAGCAGCCCCACGGCGGCGGCTCCCGGCAGGAGCCTGGCGCGACAGCGGCCTTCCACGGCTCCGGCATCCGTGCTCCGGAACACCCCGCTCCCGAACCCCTTGGTGCCAATCCCCCGAGTCCGGCGCCCCCGGGCTACCGGCGGCTGTCGGATCTGGCGCGGGAGGCTCGCGCCGGCACGTACGGCTACACCGCTGGCGAGCCGTACGCCCCACATGGCCCGTACGCCCCGCGGCAGCCCCGCCAGCCCATGCCGGCGGAGTCGTACCGGCCGGTGCCGCCGCCCCCGGCCCGGGTGAAGGTCGAGCGACCCAAGTCTTTCATCGGCGGACTCACCATCTGCCTCGCCCTGCTGATTGGAGGGATCATGGTTGCGGTGCAGCAGTCAGGCACCGGTTCGGTCGGTCTGCCGGTGATCGGCGGGG
>NZ_BOOG01000021.1 GCF_016863115.1 Sphaerimonospora thailandensis | reverse complement strand
ACCCCCGCAGCCACGCTCATCATGACGCGCCTACGGGGCGGGATGAAGAACCGAGGAAAGGCCGTCACAGCGACTCTCATGTCAATGGGGGTCGTTGCCCTGATGTGGGTCTCACTGGGAGGCCGTTCAGGCTTGGGCGAGCAAGAGACGGAGCTCCAGTTTCTCGGTTGTCTTCTCGCGGTCGTCTCCGGAGTGGGCCAGGCAATTACAGTGACACTTTCTGCAGAGCTCGCTCAAGACAAAGTCCCCGCTCCGGTGACCGTTCTTCTTCGCTTTCCTCTGCTTGCGTTGATCGGCTGGGGAGCCATGGGTATCGAAGGAAACCTCGAGGCTTTGGAGAACGCAGTCACGCCAGGAATCGTCATGGGATTGCTGGGCATCGCACTTCCGGTGTTCTTGGTCCAGTATGGCCTGCGGCGTGTGCCCGCATATCGCGCAACGGCTATGATGAGCCTTGCCCCGATACTCACCGTCGGTATGCAGTTGTTCGATGGGCGCCTCACGCTGTCCCCGATGTCTCTCCTCGGCGTCCTTTTCATTACGATCATCGCACTCGTGGCATCACGACCCCGAAGGCAGGAGCGGGAGCATGTTTAAGGTGGCCATCGTCGACGCATACTCCACGGGCCGCTACTTGGTGCCTGAATTTGCGAAGCACGGATACGGTGCCGTACACATCAAGAGCAGCCGAGAGCTCCCGTCGTTTCTCACTGATTCATTTCCGACTCTCAGCAGAGAAACCCTTGCCGAGTATCCATTCGACGGCAATTTCGATGCCCTGGCTGATCGGCTTAGAGAACACGAAGTCAGCGTTGTCCTTCCTGGCACAGAATCTGGTGTCGCACTCGCTGCCCGCTTGAGCGAGACACTTGGTACACCTCGTTTGGCGATTGGTAGCGACGATGCCGTCCAGTTCAGGGACAAGGGGAGAATGGCAGGAGCGGCCGAGAATCACGGCATACAAGTTCCCAAGTGGGCAGTGGTTACGAGTGCCTCGCAGCTACGCAGCTGGATGACGCGCACTGAAGTCAATCGCGTTGTCGTCAAGCCCACCGCGTCTGCGGGAACTGACGGCGTTCAGGTCTGCAACACTGTAGATGAAGCGGTCGCTGCATTCTCGCGGATCTACGGTCTCCGAAATCTCCTCGGGATTCTGAACGATCAAGTTGTCATCCAGGAGTACGTTGACGGAACTGAATTCTTTGTGAATTCCGTCTCCCATCGTGGTAGACATAAAGCGCTAGAAGTATGGCGCTATTCCAAGACGTTCAGCGGCGAGGGAGCCAAGGTCTACGACTTCGAGGAGCCTTTGCGACGGAGCGATCCTCTGTCAAGAGAACTTGGCCAGTTCACGGCGCGAGTCCTTGACGCTCTGGGGATGGAGAACGGGCCGGCGCATACGGAAATTATGATGCGCGACGGCGTTTTCTATCTTATTGAGTCGGCGGCCAGGTTGGGAGGTTCCGTGCTTCCGTCTGTCGTGGAGGGCTCGATGGGAGCCAGCCAGGTCTCGACTACTGTCGAGCTCGTGGTCGGCGCGAAGCAAATAGATGAGGTGAGTCAGTCAGAGCCCAGTGGTGCTTTGCGCTATGTTTCTCTCATTTGTCATGATGAAGGTGAAGTTGATCCCCGACACGTTCTATCAAGGCTGCACCAGTTGCCGTCGGCCCGCTCCATCAACCTCGGGTTCAGTGAGCGAACGCATCTTCGCAGAACACGCGATTCCGCGACTTCTCCCGGAGTCGTGTACCTTGCAGCTGATGATCCTCACATCGTCGAACGTGACTATGCGAGATTGCGAGAAATGGAGAGAGAGGGGCTCTACAACACATTCGAGTGAACCGCGGTGGGTTGGCCGAGTGGTCAGGCGACAGCTTGCAAAGCCGTTTACGCAGGCTCGAATCCTGCGCCCACCTCCATGAAGCCATTCCGGGCAGTGCTTATTCGGCACGGTCCCGGCGTAGTTGGTTTTTGATGCCTTCTGGGGTGCTGACACTTGCACCTGCGGGAAGGGGGTTCGCCTGGGCGGATCGCCGAGTGGCTGGGCGCGTTGGAGAGCGGGGAGCTGCCTGCGGGGTCCGCGCGCTGGGACGTACTGTCCGTGCTGACGGACTGGATCGAGTGTAACGAGCCGGGTGTCTCGCCGATTCTGGCCCCGGTGAACCCGGACGACTGGAGGAACGACAGGTGAAGCGGTTACCCCAGGCCCCCCATGCTGTGGTGTTCGACTGCGATGGGCTGCTGGTCGACACCGAGGTGTGCTGGACCAGGGCCGAGACCAAGCTGTTCGCCGCCCACGGCCATGACTTCGGGCCCGAGCAGAAGGCGCTCGTGATCGGCAGGACGCTGGGGGCGGCGGGGGAGTCCATGGCGGAGTACTTCGGTCGGCCCGGTGCCGGGCCGGAACTCGCCGCCGAACTCCTCGGTCTGGTGCGCGAGGAACTGGCGGGCGGAGCGGACGCCATTCCCGGCGCGCTGGAACTGGTCAAGGCATGCGCCGCGGCGATCCCGGTCGCCGTCGCCAGCAACAGTCCCCGCGAACTCCTCGAAACCGCACTGGAGTCGTCCGGACTCGCGCAGTACCTGCCCGTCTCGTTCGCGGCCGACGAGGTGGCCGAGGCCAAGCCCGCTCCGGACCTGTACCTGGCGGCCTGCTCCGCGCTGGGAGCCGACCCCCGCGAGGCGGTGGCCTTCGAGGACTCCGCCACAGGCATTGCCGCCGCGCGCGCCGCGGGGATGTACGTGGTGACCGTGCCGTCCCTCGGACACTCCTCGCTCGACCACGACTGGCTTGCGACCGCGCTCGACGACGCGGAGCTGGTGCTCTGGGCGTCGGGTCTGGGGTGTCATGCCGGGACATGACGATCCGCTGGTGTGCCTGTGCGGACACGTTCCCGAGAGCAGGCTCACCCCGACCGTCACCGACACCTTCAGGTGGCGGTAGCCAGGTGAACCCATCAGGAACTTCTGCAGGCCTGCACTGGTCGTCAGCTGAGCCAGATGATTCGGACGACGTAGACCAGGCGCTGCTCCTCGAGGATGACGTAGGCGGCGATCCCGCGGCCGCCGAAGACCTGCTTGCGCGTGTTGCCTTCGGGCCTGTCCTCCTTGAAGGGATCGCCGGCCCACGGGGCGATCTCCAGCATGGTGAGCAGTCCATGTAGTGGGGCCGCGCCTCGGCTGGTAAGGCGTCGCGTTGGTGCTCGGCGAGGGGGTCGTGCCGGACCTCGTACACCGGCTAGGCGCCGCGCTCGATCTGCTCACGCAGGCGCGCCTTGTACGCCTCGTCCACCCGCACTGCGCCGGGCGGAGACTCGCCGCGCTCCAGGTAGGCCATGGCGCGCTCGGCGATGCGGATGGTCTCCTCGTACTCCTCCGGGGCAGCCTTGAGGACGGCGGTCGCCCACCAGCGCTCTTGGAAGGAGGTGATGGGGCTGAGGTCGTAGGTGAGCTTGGCCTGATCCAGGGCTTCCCGGTACTGCTGGTCGAACAGGGCGTGGTCGCAGGGCGGGAGTGCGGCGCGGATGGCCTTGGGGCTGCGGTCGTCCTTGAGCGTCCGCCTGATCTCAGCGGGAGTGTGGTGCGGCTCATACGGTTGAGCGCTCATGGGCTGACCGTACCTCCCGGCTCACGGATGACGAGACCGTCTCCCAGACAACCAGTGAGGGCCTTGACCGCCTAAGCGATCAAGGCCCTGACCTGGGAGAAACCAGTCGGGGTGGCGGGATTTGAACCCACGACCTCTTCGTCCCGAACGAAGCGCGCTGCCAAGCTGCGCTACACCCCGGTGGATCAGAGCGTTCCGCCCTGTGCCTCGGCAAGTCTAGCGGACTTTGCGGATGGATGTGCCATCAGGCGCGACCGGGCGGCGTGGCACCAGGGTGAGCAGGGTCGCCTCGGGCGGGCACGAGAAGCGCACCGGGGCGTACGGAGAGGTGCCGAGGCCGGCGGACACGTGCAGCCACGAGCCCTCGTGCCGGCTCAGCCCCTTCACCCGGGCCCGGTCGATGCCGCAGTTCGTCACAAGGGCGCCGTAGAACGGGACGCAGAGCTGGCCGCCGTGCGTGTGCCCGGCGAGCAGCAGCTGATATCCGTCATCGGCGAAGCGTGACATGTTACGCGGCTCGGGTGAGTGCATGACGCCCAGCCGCAGGTCGGCGTCGACGGGTGCCGGGCCCGCGATCGTGTCGTAGCGGTCGCGGTCGATGTGGGAGTCGTGGATGCCGCCCACATGGATGTCGAGATCGGCGACCTTCAGGCGGGCGGTGGCGTTGTTCATGTCCAGCCAGCCCGCCGCCGTCATCGCGGCTCCGAGCTCCTCCCACGGCAGGTTCGGCACCTTCTGGCGCACCTCCCCCTTCGACGTACGCCACAGGTAGCGGGTGGGGTTCTTCGGCTTCGGCGCGTAGAGGTCGTTCGACCCGTAGACGAACATGCCGGGCCGGTCGAGCAGGGGGGCCACGGCGTGCAGATACGGCTCGATCGCGTCGGGGTGGGCCAGCGTGTCGCCGGTGTTGACCACGAGGTCGGGATTGAGCGCGGCGAGCGACCGCACCCACCTGAGCAGCCTGGTACGGCCGGGCGTGAGATGGAGGTCGGAGATGTGCAGGATCCGGATCGGTCGCTGGCCGCGCGCGAGCACGGGCACGTCGAACCGGCGCAGCCGGAACCAGTTCCGTTCCACGACGGAGGCATAGCTGAGGCCGGCGATGCCGAGACCGAGGAGGGACAGCGGAACAGCGGCGGCTTTTCTCACACAGTCATCATGCCCGACGCCCGCTCCTCCTCCGGCTAACCTGGCGAGAATCGCACCGGCGGCACGGCAAGATGGATCGCATGAGTGCGTTGAAGGACAAGCTGAAGGGCGACCTCACGGCCTCGATGAAGGCCCGGGACGAGGTGCGCCTCCGCACGATCCGGATGGCCCTTGCCGCCATAAACATGGAGGAGGTCTCGGGCAAGGAGGCCCGCGAGCTCTCCGACGACGAGGTCATCAAGGTGCTGACCCGCGAGGCGAAGAAGCGTCGTGAGGCGGCCGAGGCCTTCGCCGACGCCGGACGGGCGGAGAAGGCCCAGGCGGAACTGGACGAGCAGGCTGTGCTGGAGGACTACCTTCCCGCTCAGCTTTCCGACGAGGAACTGGACCGGCTCGTGGAGGAGGCGATCGCCGAGAGCGGCGCCGCCGGTCCCAAGGCGATGGGCCAGGTCATGAAGGTCCTCACTCCGAAGGTCGCCGGACGGGCGGAGGGCGGCCGCGTCGCCCAGGCGGTCCGCGCCCGCCTGACCGCCTAACCGCCTGAACCGCCTAACTGCCTGATACCGCCTGGACGGCCCTTGCCGCCTGACGTGCCGACGGGCCCTCTCCCCGGCCTCCGGCCGAGGGAGGGCCCGCGGCCCGCGAGACCCTTGACGCGATCAGTCGCCGAAGGGCGAGCCGTCAGGGGTGTAGATGTCGATCGGGCCGTCGCCGGGACCAGGACCGCGGTCGTGGCCGTCGTCGTCTCCGCGGCCGGGCCGGTGTTCCTTCTTCGGCTTGGGCGCACACGACTGGGTGCAGCCGCCGAACCTCGACATGTCCGGCTTGACGAAGTCCGTGGCCGGGACGTCCTTGAGCGCGGCCAGGAAGGTCTCCTTCCAGATCGGGCCGGGGATCGAAGCCCCGAAGACCGAGCCGTACTGCCGTCCACCGATCACGCGGCCGCTGAGCGGGTAGCGGACCGGTCCGCGGGGGTCGCCGAGGCTGACCGCGCCGGCCAGGTCCGGCGTGTATCCGGCGAACCACACGGTCCGCGACACGTCGCCGGTTCCGGTCTTGCCCGCCGCGTCCCGGCCGATGCCGCCGACTCCGGTCATCGTTCCCCTGGTGAACACGCCCTCGAGGATGTTGCTGGTCGCGTCAGCGATCTCCGGCTCGAGCACCTGCTTGCACTTGGGCTTGAACGAGGTGGCCTTGCCGAACCGGTCGACGATCTCGGTGATCGCCATCGGCGCGCAGAACTTGCCGCGCGCCCCGAGCGCCGCGTAGGCGGTGGCGAGAGTCACCGGGTCCAGTTCGTTGGCGCCGAGGGTGAACGTCTGCACCTCGTGCAGCGGCTGGCCGTCGGAGCGCTTGATGCCGAGGTCCTTGGCCGTCTTGATCACGTCACAGAGGCCGACCTTCCGCTCCAGTGCGAGGAAGAACGTGTTCACCGATCCCCACGTGCCGGTCTGCAGGCTCTTGAACCCGCCGCCGCCCTCGGCGTTGTGCAGGACGGCGGTGGGCTCGCCGACGCCGTTGCCCTTGCAGTCCTTGAAGTCGAACTTGCTGTTCGCGGCGAAGGTGCCGCCCACGCTGAAGCCGTCGCCGAACTTCATGCCCTCCTTGAGGGCGGTGACCAGGGTGAACACCTTCATGGTCGATCCGGCCTGGAAGCCGGTGCCGCCGCCGTGCAGGGAGTCGGCGACCACGTTGATCGACATCTCGTTCTTCTTGCGGTTGGTTCCGAACTTCCGGCTGGCCGCCATCGCCTTGATCGCGCCGGTGCCGGGTTCGACCAGGGCCTCGGAGGCGACCGGCTTGTCGGACGGGTGGACGTACTTCCTGACCGCCTTCTCGGCGGCCTTCTGCATCTTCCGGTCGATCGTGGTCCTGATGGTGAGGCCGCCCCGGGCGAGGAACTGTTCCCGCGCCTTCTGTGTCTTGCCGAACTGCGTGTCGTGCAGGATCTCGTTGCGCACGTACAGACAGAAGTAGGGGAAGTCGCTCTGCTCGCAGCCGCCGGGGATCGGCTTGTCCTTGTAGCCCAGCTTCTTCGCCTTGGCCTCCGCGGCCTCCGCCGGCGTGATGATGTCCAGTTCGTCCATGCGGTCGAGGACGACGTTGCGCCGGGCGATGAGGCGGTCGCGGAACGACTTGCCCCGGTTGGGGTCGGTGGCGTTGGGATCCTGTACGGCTCCGGCCAGCGTCGCCGCCTCGGCGAGGGTCAACTCGGAGGCGTGCTTGCCGAAGAAGCGCTTGGACGCGGCCTCGATGCCGTACGCGCTGGCGCCGAAGTAGGCGATGTTGAGGTACCGGTTGAGGATCTCGTCCTTGGAGTGCTTCTGCTCGAGTGCGATCGCGTACCGGATCTCGTTGAGCTTGCGGCCGACTGTCGGGGCGACCGCCGCGGCCTTCTCCTCTTCGGTCTCGGCCTTGTTGTACAGGACCTGCTTGACGTACTGCTGGGTGATGGAGGAACCGCCCTGGGTGACCCCGCCCGTCGTGATGTTCTTGACCAGCGCGCGGGCCGTGCCCTCGATGTCCAGCGGGCCGTGCTTGTAGAAGCGGAAGTCCTCGATGGCCACGATGGCCTCTCGCATGATCGGCGCGATCTTGTCCAGGGTGACGGACTCCCGGTTCTCGTAGTAGAACTGGGCGATCGGCTTGCCGTCCGCGTCGAGCAGGGTGGTCTTCTCGGGCAGCGGCGGCTCGTCGAGCTCCTCCGGCCCGATGTGCAGAGCGTCGATGCCGGACTTGGCCGTCATGCCGGCCCCGCCGACGGCGGGCAGCGCGATCGCGGCCGTCAGCACTCCCGCCACCGCGGCGGCGGCGGCGAGTTTGAGGACGTTGCCTGCGGCGGACCCTACGCCTTTACCTTGAGCTTGCACGGGTCCAAGCCTACGTCGAAGTCAAGCGTCTCCCGGCATCGGACCAACGGACGTCCACCACACCCTCGCGGGGGGACTAGTCATTCCCGGCCACATGGCCTGACTTGACCATGCGAGAAATTGGTCCTCCCGGGGACTGTCGGCTCGATCGTCTCGTTGCGTACGTTCTCCTCTGCGGCAACTGCAAACTAGGAGGCTCGACGCCCGCGCCCGTCGGCCGAAATGACGACTGACCACCTAAGGGGAGTGGGGTCGAACATGTGGATCACGGATTGGACCTCCCGTGCCGCCTGCCGAGGAGCGGATCCTGACGCGCTCTTCGTGCAAGGCGCCGCACAGAACCGCGCCAAGATGATCTGCCGGGGATGCCCTGTCCGTACGGAGTGCCTCGCCGACGCGCTGGACCATCGCATCGAGTTCGGCGTCTGGGGCGGGATGACGGAACGGGAACGCCGCGCGCTGCTGAGGCGCCGGCCCGAGGTGACTTCCTGGCGCGAACTGCTCGAGGCGGCCAAGGAAGAGTACGAGCGAGCCAACGAACTCATCGCCGGCTGACCGCCGCGATCGGGCCGGACAGCCGAGAAGGCCGAACAGGCCGTGCGGTTCGCGCCCGATCAGTTCGATGACAGAAGCTGCCCGATCTGGCGGAGACCCGCCAGATCGTGCACGTCCTCCGGCATCGCGGGAACCCGGGTCACCGGGACCATCGGGTGGGCCGAGGTGAAGTGCTCCTGCTCCCGCTCCTCACGGGCGGCGAGCTGCATCCGTCCCGCGTGCAGTCGCAGCACGGCAGAGGTGAGCGCGTGCTCGCCTCTGGCTTCCAGCTCTTCGGCCGCCGCGCAGCTGCGGGCCGCCGACAGCGAGGCGGCCGACGTACGGTGCACCCGGTTGACGACCAACCCGGCGAGCGGCATGCCCTCCTCGGCCAGTCGTTCCACGAAGTAGGACGCCTCGCGCATCGCGTCGCGCTCCGGTGCGGCCACGACCAGGAAGGCCGTGCCCGGCGCCTGCAGCAGCCGGTACGTCTGCTCGGCTCGCTGGCGGAAGCCGCCGAAGACGGCGTCGAGCGCGGACACGAACATCTGGATGTCCTTGAGCACCTGGGCACCCAGGACCTTGGTCAATATTCCGGCGACCATGCCGAAGCCCGCGTTGAGCAGTTTGAAGGCGCTGCGGCCGCCGACCTTGGCCGGGGCCATGAGGATGCGGATCAGCCGCCCGTCGAGAAACCGGCCGAGCCGTTCGGGGGCGTCGAGGAAGTCGAGCGCCGACCGCGAGGGCGGCGTGTCCACCACGATCAGATCCCAGTCGCCGGAGCGGCGGAGCTGGCCGAGCTTCTCCATCGCCATGTATTCCTGGGTGCCGGAGAAGCTGGATGACAGCGACTGATAAAAGGGATTTGTCAGGATCTGCTGGGCCCGTTCGGGGTCGGCGTGCGCCTCGATGATCTCATCGAAGGTCCGCTTCATGTCGAGCATCATCGCGTGCAGCTCACCCCCTTCCCGGCCGGCACCGTCCAGATCGCAGCCGTCGACCCGGCGCGGGGTGTTGTCGAGCTCGCTGAGGCCCATGGCCTGGGCCAGCCGCTTGGCGGGGTCCACCGTCAGCACGACCACGGATCGCCCGCGCTCGGCGGCCCGAAGCCCCAGAGCCGCCGCCGTCGTGGTCTTGCCGACGCCGCCCGCCCCGCAGCACACGATGATCCGGGTGCCGGAATCATCCAGAATCGCGTCGATGTCCAGCGAAGGAGCCGTCCTGATCAAAGCCCAACCTCTCTCATGCGCCCGCTCTCCTGAGCCCTCATGCCGCGCCCCGCGTACGCAGGGTGTCGGCGAGCTCGTACAGCCCGGCCAGGTCGGCCCCGTCGGGCAGCAGCGGCAGGTCGTAGCACGGCGTCCCGACGGAGGCGAGCGTCCGGCGCTCGCGGTTCTCCAACTCGACGCGCTGGGCGTGCTCGGCGATCTCCCGGGCCAGGGCCTCGGCCAGCGGCCCGGCATCGCGTTCCGCCAGCCCGGTCGCCTTCAGCCCGACCGCGAGCTCCGCCGTGTCGAACCGCTTGTGGAAGGCGGCCTCCAGCACCGGGTCGGGCAGGCCCGCGGGCCGGACCATGTTGATGAAGATCCCGCCCACCGGCAGCTTGGTCTCGCGCAGTTCGGCGATGCCGTCGAGGGTCTCCTGGACCGGCATCTCCTCTAATAACGTCACGAAGTGCACCGCGGTCTCCGGCGAGGTGAAGACGCCCCGCACCAGATCGGCGTGGTGACGGATGGGACCGACCCTGGCCAGCCCCGCGACCTCCTGGGTGACGTTGAGGAAGCGCACGATCCGTCCGGTCGGCGGCGCGTCCATCACCACGGCGTCGTACACCCGCCTGCCGGTCCGGGGATCACGTCGCCGCACGGCCTCGCTGGTCTTGCCGGTGACCAGGACGTCGCGCAGGCCGGGCGCGATGGTCGTGGCGAAGTCGACCACGCCGATCCGGGTCAGCGCCTTGCCCATGCGCTTCATGCCGTAGAACATCTCGAGGTAGTCGAGCATGGCCGCTTCGGGATCGATCGCCAGCGCGTAGACGTCCCCGCCGTCCGGAGCGACCGCGATCTTCCGCTCCTCGTACGGCAGCGGCGGCAGATCGAAGACCTGGGCGATGCCCTGACGGCCCTCCACCTCCACCAGCAGGACCTTGCGCCCCCCGGCGGCCAGGGCGAGCGCGAGCGCGGCCGCGACGGTGGTCTTACCCGTCCCGCCCTTCCCGCTCACGACGTGCAGTCGCACGCCGTCCCAGTCGGTGTCCCGAGCGTCCCGAGTGCCCATGCTTGGAAGGCTACCCAAGCGTCATGCGGAGATTCGCGGCGGTCGCCGCCGTACGTGTCAAGGCGTGGGTTGCGGTACGGCCCGGCCCCCGATTGGGTATGGAGTGCCCTACTACCACCACCGCTCATCCGGCATCCGGCATTCGGTGAAGGAGGTACCGGCCATGGAGTCGGTGCTGTCAGCGTTAATCGTCATCCTGGGCGTCGCCCTGCTCGTCGCCGTGGTCCGTGGCGTACGCGTGGTCCAGCAGTACGAGACGGGCATCGTCTTCCGGCTCGGCCGGATCCAGTCGAACGTACGCGGCCCCGGCCTGCATCTGATCGTGCCGATCGTCGATCGGATGCAGAAGGTGAACATGCAGATCGTCGCGATGGGGGTGCCGGCGCAGGACGGCATCACCCGCGACAACGTCTCGGTCCGGGTCGACGCGGTGGTCTACTTCCGCGTGATCGACCCGATCAAGGCGGTCGTCAACGTGCAGAACTACCTGTTCGCCGTGTCGCAGGTGGCCCAGACGTCGCTGCGTTCGGTGATCGGCCAGTCTGAGCTCGACCATCTCCTGTCCGACCGCGACGCGCTCAACGCCAGGCTCAGGGCGGTGATCGACGAACCGACCGAGGGCCCGTGGGGCATCCGCATCGAGCGGGTGGAGATCAAGGATGTGGCGCTGCCGGAAGGCATGAAGCGCTCGATGTCGCGCCAGGCCGAGGCCGAGCGGGAGCGGCGGGCCCGCATCATCACCGCCGACGGCGAGTTCCAGGCATCCAAGCGGCTCGCCGCCGCGGCGCGGCAGATGTCGTCCGACCCGGCCGCGCTGCAGCTGCGCATGCTGCAGACGGTGGTGGAGGTGGCTGCCGAGAAGAACAGCACGCTCGTCATGCCGCTGCCCGTCGAGATGCTGCGCTTCTTCGACCGGCTGGCCGCCGCCCCGGCGGGCGCGACCCCGTCGGCCGTCGTCGACTCCACCGTCGACTCCGCCGTCGACGGGTCTACACCGCAGGAGCAGGAGCCGGAGCCGGTGGAGGAGGCGATCCAGGAGCTTCCCTCCATCGAGTCGCCGGACATCTCGCTCGCCGGTCCGCGGATCGAGCCGCCCGCGTGGCACCGTACGGCCGACGGCGAAGGGGCGTGATCCCACCCACGCAAATTCCTCGCAGGCTCGGAATTTCCGCGGGGCCCGTGGTCGATACTCTTGGCCCCATGACCAAATGGGAGTACGTCACGGTGCCACCCGTAGCACGGATACCGCGTACTATCCCGGCATGGCTGGACGTACCCCCTCGCGCGTGCCCGGAGCCGCTCCCGGCGTGATCCGGGCCGCGATCTACTGCCGCATCTCCCTCGACCGGATGGGCGACCGCGTCAAGGTCGGCGATCAAGAGAAGCTGTGCCGGGAGGTTGCCGCACGCCGCGGCTGGACCGTCGTCGGCGTCTACCCCGACAACTCCCGCTCGGCCTGGCAGCGCAACCGCAAGCGCCCCCAGTGGGACGCCATGCTCGCCGCAGTCGACCGCGGAGAGATCGACGCGATCATCGTCTACCACGGCGACCGGCTGATCAGACAGCCGTGGGATCTTGAGCTGCTGATCGATCTCGCCGACCAGCGCGGCATCCGCCTCGCCTCGCCGACGGGAGACCGCGACCTCGACAACCCGGACGACCGGTACATTCTGCGGATCGAAGCGGCGAGCGCCTGCCGCGAGTCCGACAACACCAGCCGGCGCGTACGCCGCGCGCACGAGCGCCAGGCCGAAGCCGGCATCTCCCCATGCTCGCGCCGCCCCTACGGCTGGGACGACGGCGGCCGCGCCGTACGGCCCGCCGAGGCCGACGTCATCCGCGAGGCCGCCGACCGGGCCATCGCCGGCGAGCCCTGGTCGAGGATCGCCCGCGACCTCAACACCCGTGGGCTACTCACGTCGACCGGTGCCGCCTGGACGCACACCACCCTGCAGCGGATGCTGCTGCGGCCGAGGAACGCCGCCCTGATGGGCACCGCCATGAACCCGCGCGTCGACCAGGCAGGCACGTGGGAGCCGATCCTCGACCGGGACACCTGGGAGTTGCTCCGCCGTACCGCCAGCGGCCGCGCTGAGCCGTACGCGCATCGCACGAACGCTCCCGCACACCTCCTCAGCGGCATCGCCACGTGCGAGCCGTGCGGGATGCCGCTACGCGCGGGCGGCACGACCACCCGCGCAGGGAACGGCGAACAGCGGCGGACGCAAACCTACGTGTGCGACAACCCCACCTGTCAGGGCCGGGCGCACATCGCCATGCACCACCTGGAGGACTACGTCGTCGGCGCTGTGCTGCGGCGCCTGTCCGACCCGCGTCTGGCTGCGGCGCTCACCGCGACGCCGAAGTCCGATGCCGGGCGGCGCCTGGCCGCTCTGGAGGCTCGGCGGGAGCAGGCGGTTGAGGAGTTCGGCGAGGACCCGGACATGCCGCCGGCGCTGTTGAAGAAGATGCTTCGCCAGCTCAGCGAACAGATCGACGCCGCTCGCGCCGAGATCGAAGCGACCAGGACGCGGCACATCCTCACCGACTACATCGGGCTCAGCCTGGAGCAGTGGGAGAACCTGCTGCTGGACCGGCAGCGAGCGCTCGTTCGAGCGACGGTCACCGTGGCTGTACGGCCGACCGGCCGGAGCACCGGCAGGCGGTTCGACCCGGGCAGGGTGCATGTCGAGCCGCGAGCGATCGAGGTGGGCTAGTCGGCTGGCGCGAGGACGTAGACGAACTCGACCCGGTCCGCCGGAGCGGCGATGTCGCATGTCTCCACGGGCTGCTCGTCGGCGTACCAGGTCCTGCGTAGGGTCGCGACGATCGCGCCTGGCGCGATCCCGAGGTCGCGGGCCTCCTGCACGGTCGCGGTCCGCGCCGAGACCACCTCGACCGGGTGGGTCACGGTGATGCCGATGACAGCCATCCTGTCTTTCACGCCGCGGCCGGCGTGCGGGCCGTCCTCCGGTAGCGCGATCGGCGTGCCCCTGGTGAGCGCGTACGGCTCCCATGAGACGGCCCGCTGCACCGGATCCCCGTCGGCGGTGTAAACGTACACGGTCCGCATGACGGGATCCCCCTCGGCGATCGCCAGTCGCCGGGCGACGTCGGCCGAGGCGACGTCGGTGCGGCTGTGGAACCGCCAGTTCGCCACCTTGCCTTGGGTGTCCATGTCGCCCGCGAATGGGCTTCCGCCACGCACCTCGCGATACCAGGAGCGGGAAAGCTGCAGACGAGTCTTGGGCGGCAGGACGAAGGCCCCGGCACCGGGCCGTGACTCGACCAGCCCTTCGGCTACGAGGATCTGCAGTGCGCGGGACGCGATGGCCGGGGCGACGCCGTGGCGCTGAGCGAGTTCGGCACGGGAGGGGATCTGGTCGCCGGGTTGCAGCTCGCCGCCCGCGATCCGCCGCCTCAGGTCGTCGGCGATTTGTAGGTATCTGTGCGGCTTTTGCTCCACGTGGCTCTCCGACTTCCAAAGCGACCCGAGCAGACAGCTTGACCGATCCATATCCGGTGATACAAGCTGACTAGGCAGCAACGAAATGTGTCTAGGCGACTCATCTCGCATATGCAGACTACGTGCTCAGAGGAGGTGCCCGGTGGACTACCCGATGGCGCTGCCGCCGGTGCCCGCCGCTGTGACGGTGGTGCGGCTGCTCGCCCGTGACGTCGTCACGAGGGCCATCGGACCGGAGGACGCAGCCGCGGCTGAGCTCGCGGTCAGCGAGATGGTCACCGCCGCTCTCGCCGGGGTCGATGAAGCACCCGATGGCCCGCCGGTCCACGTGCTGCTGCAGGTGGAGGGCCAGCGCGTGGCGGTCGAGGTCGGCGCCGTCAACGGCGGGGATGCCCGCCCGGATGAAGTCGCCGCGTACAGCGTGCAAATCCTCAGCGCGGCATTGCCACGAATCGAGATGCGCGCCGACGAAACCAGAGTCGTGCGCCGGATCGAGCTGGGGGAACCCGGCAGTCAATGACGTCGGGCCCGCCCGGCGCCGCGAACGACCGGACAGGCCCTTGATCGCACAATGGAGGTGCGACCCGTGACCAACGATAGAGCCGCCGAGCCGCCCCGGAAGATCCCCGAGTTCCACGCCGTGCATCGCGACCTCGACACCGGCCTGTGGTCGGCGATCCACACCCGCTCCCGCCGTGCCGTCGAGGCGACCACCTTCGACGGCTTGGAGCAGCGGGCCTGCGCGGTCCGCATCGCCGAATCCTGGCGCGACCCCGCCCAGCAGCCCGCCCTGCGGGACCTCACCGACCCCGACCAGGTGCGCGCCAACCTCCGCGAGACGGCCGAACGCGCCCGTCAGGTGCTGCACCTGATCTCACGGCGCTGGCGCGAAGAGCAGGCCCGGCCTGCCGAGTAAAGCTCGCCCTGCCGGTCCTCGATAGCACGTTCACCGGTAGGGCGTGGGCGGCCCCCTCTGACCGTGATCATGCAGGGGGGCCGCCCGACCAAGACCGGTGGCTCCCACCTATGCCCTCCCTGGGGGCGAGTGAAGGAACGCACTTGGTGGGGGCCACCTCTACGTGGCCCGCCTGCCACGAGCTCCGGCAGGCGGGCTACTGGACGGGCCCCGAGGCTTGAAGGCGCGCAGCCTCGGGGCTCTACCCCCCCGCGCCATGAAATGACAGCGGCCCCGCACCAGCGATCACAGCGCTGGCACGAGGCCGGGCCCCAACGAGGGCCGCCACCCCTGGATACGAGGGATGACCCGATGAACGAACATATTCCAAGCCTGGCCGCCGTGCCAGCCCTTCCCCAAGATCTCGACGAGGCGATCGCGTGGGTCGACGCCCACCCGATCCCCTCCGTGATCGCCGCCGCCCTCGCTCTGATCGCCGGCACGCTGGCGTACCGGATCGGCCGCCGCCTGCTGCGCGGCGCGAGCCGTACGATCCGCGAGGCGAGCCGTACGGCTCGGCGCGCGGCCTCTGGCCGGCCCTCCGAGGACCTGCTGACGGTCGTCGCCGCGTCGATCGCGACTGGTGTTTCCGCTCAGGGCATGTGGCGGTTCTCCGGCGACGTGCTCGGTTTCGACGGGCCGCTGCAGGTGGGGCTGTTCGCGTTCCTCGAGGTCGCGATGGTCACCAGCGCGGTGCGGGCGCGGCGGAACATGCGGGAGAACTACTCGGCCGGCATCGACGGCCTGGCCGTGTGGGCGATGACTTGCCTGTCCGCCGTCCTGTCGGCCATGGACGCGGCCAGCTTCGCCGAGGCCGTGTTCCGGCTGGCCGCGCCGCTGGTCGCGGCGTGGCTGTGGGAGCGCGGCATGGCGATCGAACGCCGCAAGATCACCGGCCGGAAGCGGATCCACTGGAGGCTCACCCCCGAGCGCATCCTCGTCCGGCTCGGCCTGGCCGAGACTGCGGACCGTACCGCGGAGCAGGTCGACACCCAGCGCAGGCTCACCCGGATCGCCCTGGCCGCCGACGACGCGCACCAGCTCCGGGAGGCCGGCGCGTCCGAGCGGAAGCAGCGCAAGGCGCACACCAGACTGCGGCGCGCATTCACTGCGGCGGCCACGCACACCGGCCTGGCCCGCGACTGCGAGCAGCAGGAGGTCCTCCAGCGCGAGGTGGCCGCTCTGCGGTCCATGGAGCAGCTGCTCGACATCCCGGCGGCCAGCGCCTGGACTCCGGTGGAAGAGCCCGCTGGTGAGGTTGAGCCGGCCGAGATGCTCCCAGAGGCGCGGGAGGCGATCGCCGCGTACAAGGGGTGGCAGCCTAAGCTGCTGCCTTTTCCGCTCACGCCGCCGCACACTCCTGCCACGCGCCCGGAGGACCGTCTCGTGAGCACAGCAGTGAGCGCGAGCGTGGGCGTCAACGGGACGCCGGTGAACGGCCACACGCTCACGCCGCCGCACACCGCGCCGGACCCTGCCACCGTCACGCTGCCGACGCAACCGGTGAGCGAGCCCGTGAGTGTCGGCGAGCCGGAGACCTGGCCGACACGCGACGGCGATGTCCTCACGATCACGCACACGGACGACAGCACCGGCAGTGAGCAGCCGCGTGAGGGCGACGATGAGGAACGCGACGAACGCGGAAGGCCCAACGACCAGGACAATCGCCGCGCCGAAGAGTGGATCCGCACACGGTGCCGCGGCAGGAACGGCATCGGGAAACGGCCCACCTGGAGCGAGGTCGCCGACCGGTACGGGTTCAGCGACGGCTGGGGCGGCAAGCGTGTGCGGGCCGTGCAGGAACGGATGACCGGCCAGGGCTACACGTTCTGCGACGACGGCACCGTGTACGCGCCGAACAAGCCGCTCGCAGAGCCGCTCACGACGGACGACGGTTCCGGTGAGCGCGACGAGGAGAAGGCGTGACCGACCAGCTTGTCGACGAGGAACCCGCCCTCGAGGAAACTCAGGGCGGGGACCTCGCCATCCCGTCGCGGCCCGGCGAGCTGGAGCCCGACGTCGTCGACGCCGAAATCGTCGACGAACCCGGACAGCCCGCCGTCCGCCAGCCCCGCCTCGTCGGCAAGCGCCGGCTGAACTACCGCTACACCGCGCGGCTGGAGCACGAGCTCGGGTACGCCGAGCATTCCAGCATCGAGGTGCAGCGTGCCTGCCCCGACTGCCCCAACCCGGCCAGCTCGTTCGGCCAGGTGTACGGACTGCTCGCCCGGGCCGCCTACGCCACCCGCGAGCACGGCGCCCCGACCGCGAAGACGCTCGGCTGGCACACGTGGTACGGCATGGCCGGGCTCGGCCGTGGCGTCGCACGCTGGTGGGCGTGGGTGACCGCCGCCGACTACGCCGCCCGGGAGAACCTCCCCGTCGACAAGGTCGAGGCCACGCAGCGCCGCAGGTGGATCATCACTGGCGTGTTCGCCGTACTGGTCGCCGCGTCCTGGGAGTGGTGGCGGCCAGCGCCGTTCGGCGCGCTGCTCCTGGCGCTCGTCATCGCGTCGATCGTCGAGCGGAAGCGGCGCGGCATCGCAGCCCCGGACAAGCCGCTCGCGGCCGCCGGTCGCATGCCCGGGTCCAGGGTGGTGCGTGAGGCGTTCGGCGCGGCCAAGCTGGGCGAGGTCCGCGTGGTCGGCCCGGTCACCCGGGACGGCCCGGCGTGGACGGCGGTGGTCGAGCTGCCGCCCGGCCGTACCGCCAGCGAGGCGCTCGCCCGGCGGGAGAACCTCGCCGGCGCGTTCGGCGTCGACCTGGCCCAGGTGTACCTGGACCGGATCGGCGGCCATGCCGGGCGGATCCGAGTGACGGTGTTCGACACCGACCCGTGGCAGGCCCGGCCGGTGAAGTCGCCGCTGCTGACCGCCGCGCAGTGGAATGTGTGGGAGCAGGGCGTCCCGATCGGCGTGGACGCCCGCGGCCGGATCATCACCGTCCGCGTCTTCGAGCGGTCGGTGTTGATCGGCGGGGAGCCCGGCGGCGGCAAGAGCGTCGCGGCGATGGCGTTCCTCGCCGCGGTCGCCCTGGACCCGCACGTGCAGCTGTGGCTCGGCGACGGCAAAGGCGTCGACTCCAAGGTGTGGGAGCCGCTTGCCCACCGCGTCGCCGCCTCGGCCGACCCGATGGCGCTGGTGGTTCTCCTCGAGGAGCTCGTGGCCGAGGTCGACCGCCGCTATCTGCTGCTGCGGAAGGCCGACAAGAAGAAGATCGACCGGAGCATGCGGCTGCCGCTGATCGTGCTGTGGATCGACGAACTCATGCGGTACACCACCGCGACGGAGAAGATCGGCGACGGTAAGACGAAGGTCGGTGACCGGATCGTCGAGCTGCTGCGGCACATCGTGTCGCTCGGCCGGGCGGCCGGGATCATCACGATCTGCGCCACGCAGAAGCCGAGCGCGGATGTGGTGCCGACGATCCTGCGGGACCTGCTGTCGATCCGGCTCGCGCTGCGCTGCACCACCCCGCAGGCCTCCGACACGATCCTCGGCCAAGGCTGGGCCAGGCAGGGGTTCAACGCCGCGCAGATCGACTCGGCGCAGCGCGGCGCGGGCCACCTGTTCTCCGAAGGGTCCGAGCCGCAGATGCTGCGGACGTTCTACTTCGAGGACGCCGACGAGCGTGCGATCGCGACGAGGGCGATCGCACTGCGGGAGGCCGAGGGGACGCTGCAGCTGCCCGCCGACCACCCCAGGCGGCGGCTCATGGTGGCCATCCTGGACGCGTTCGGCGACGACGACCGTCTGCCCACCGAGGAACTCCTCGAGCGGCTGGCCGAGGCCGGGCTGCACTTCACGCCGACGTCACTCGCGGACGAGCTGCGGCCGGCGAAGGTCGCGCCGAAGCAGCTACGCGTCCCGGATCCCGCGTCTCCCGGGGGGACGCGGAACCGGAACGGCTACGCCAAGGAGGTGGTCGAGAAGGCCTACGCCGCCCTCTGACCGGGCCCTACGGGTAGACCGCCAGGGTCTACGTTGTAGGGCCTCCCACCCCCTACGGCAGACCCGTCCTGACCTGGCGTGTAGGCCGCGTAGGCCCCCGTAGACGGGGTTGTAGACGGGTCTGCTGTCCCCTCGGAATTCCTCATGGAAGGAGCCCATTGTGAGCGAGGCCGCGCAGGGCGGCGTCATCTTCGCCGCCATCGTCATCATCGCGATCATCGCGCTGGCATGGAGCGCCGGCCGTCACCCGATGTCGAGCTGCCGCTCGTGCAAGGGGACCGGGATTCGCCGGTCCTGGCTGCTGCCGGGGCGGTGGCGGAACTGCACGTCGTGCAGCGCCGGTGTGATCAACCGCAGGCCCCTGTGATGTCCACTGGCACCAGCTCCTGAGCGCCGGGCAAAAGACGAACGCCCCCAACCCTTTCCGTTCGGGAAAGGGTTGGGGGCGTCGTGCTGGGTAGGTGGCGTGGCCTACCCGGGAGCGGGCCGCCAGTGCATCGCGTCGCCGAGCTCCCATTCCTCCAGCAGGTCGTCGATGTCGTCCAGGACGTCGGCGGCGGCGTCGTCGGGGCCGAGCCAGCCGGAGTCGTCGACCGGGATGCCGTCGAGGTGGAAGCCGGTCACTCGGCGGCCTTCGTGGTCTTGCCGGTGCGCTCCAGCCAGGGGGCGATCTCGGACCAGAGCCAGGTGGGGCTGCCGTTGACGGACTTGATGATCGGGTCGGGCATCGGCTCGTGGGAGGGTCGGGCGGCCGAGCGTGCGGGGCGGCCGGCCTTTTCCCAGGCTGCGCGGCGTTTCTCCCAGGATCTGGCGGTGTCGGCGGGGATGGTCACGCCGTAGGTGTCGTGGGCTCTGGCGACGATTTCGACGTAGCCGACCAGGTCGTTCGGGTCGATCTTCATGCGGTGACTGTACCACTGTCGGGACGGTAGCGGTACCGAAAACGCGAACATCACGGGTATGTCACAGTTCGCGTGAATGTCGTGAAATGGGTACCGCTAGTGTCGTGAAAGCGGTACAGTAGTGTCAACACCGCAAGCAAGGGAGACACCGAAATGACCGCCACCATCAACCTCGCCGAACTCCTCACCCCGGCCCGCCAGGACGCCATCGCCACCAACATGCTCAACCGGATGAAGCCCTCCTTCCGGAAGGCATTCCTGGAGGGCATGACCCCGGCCGAGCGCCGCGACGTCGAGGCCGCGATCGCCCGCCACAGCCTCCGCAAGCGCACCGACCGCCCCTGGTCCACCGAGAAGATCCGGATCCTCACCGCCGGCGACACCAAGGTCACGATCTACCCCGGCGACCACGGCGGCTGGATCCTCGAGGCGGAGGGGATGACCCTCACCCCGAACGGCTGGGACAACCCCGCCGAGCCCCACTACTGGCCCACCCAGGAGGCCGCGGTCGAGGCCCTCGCCGCCACCATCTGAGCCCCCCGGGGGCGCCCTTTCGGGGCGCCCCGACCTGCTCGCTTCTGGCTCTGTGCGCGACTGCCGCCCCTTGCTTGCGGCTCCCGGGCGAGGTCGCCGGCCGGAATGTCACGGGTGGGTAACAACTCCCTTGAATGTCGTGAAACGGGTACCGCGACTGTCGTGAATGCGGTACAGTAGTACCAACAGCAAGAACGAAGAGGGAGAACGAAATGACCGCCACCACCGCCCAGCCCACCGCCAACCTCGACCTCGCCGCCCAGACCCGCAACATCCACATCATCCCCGCCCGCACCGTCGACGGCGTCGGCTTCCAGGTCCTGGACGTCTACAAGGACGGCGTGCGGGTCAACCGCCTCCGCCACCGCGGCACCGTCCGCCAGGCCTGCGCCCGCGCCATCCTCGGCTACGCCCACGACACCCAGCCCGACTTCGCCGCCCTGGTCGCCGCCGTCCGCGGCTAGGAGTAGCCCCCTGGCCCGGGGCCCGGGAAACCGGGCCCCGCCCCCAGCCCAGCCCCTAGCCTCAAACCCACCAACCAGATTCCAAGGAGAAGATCATGACCGTCACCCTGTACGAGACCAACAGCGACATCCTCGTCATCGCCAAGGACGGCCAGGCGTGGAGCCTCGGCACCCCCTCCGGCGACTACCTCAACGGCACCTTCGCCGCCGACGCGAAGGCATGGACCGACGGCGACTGGGAGCCCAACGAGAACGACGGACAGACCCCCACCACCCTGAGCGACGACATCCCCCCCGTCGCCGAGTGGACGGCCGACGGCGTGCGCCTCCTGGTCCGCCGCGACCAGCTCGGCGGCGCCGCGAACACCTACCTCGGGAAGACCGACCCGGCCAGCATCACCGTCACGCTCGACCGGTCCAGCGAGGACGACGGCTGGGACTGGGCCGACGCCGCGCTGGAGCAGTGGACGAAGGCCGCCGAGAAGACGGGCCTGGCCGTCGAGGTCGTCTCCTACGAGGTGCCCGACGTCGACCACGACACCGCGATCGTCGCCGTCGACGGCACCCGGTACGTGATCACCGTGCGGAACGACGAGATCACCGCACAGCTCGGCCTCGCCTACACGCTGACCCTCATCGAGGGCGACGCCGGCCGCGACGCCAACGGCACCGAGATCAACGAAGACGAGTCCCCGATCTCCTACAGCCAGCTGGACGACGCCACCACGACCTGGCTGGCCGAGAACGGCTACGACCCCGAGCACCCGGACCGATGGGTGCTGGTCACCCCCGCCGGTGAGGACCCGGGTGCGGTCAACGCGGTCGCCTCGCGCTCGGTGACCGTCTGACCGTCGTCCATCTGTCTGTAGTGAGAGCAGTCCTCATCGCCCCTTCGAGGGATCACGGCCCGGTCGACCGGCCGGGCCGTCCCACCAACCCCCGAGGAGGGGACATGAACAAGCCCGACGAAGAGACGGCCGAGTGGGAGTACGAGTTGCTCGGCATGGACGTCCCGCCAGAGGTCGCAGCGGCAGCCGACGCGCGCCATGCCGAGCAGGCCGCCGCAAGGGAGGCCGCGCGCGCCGCGCAGGCCGCGGCATGGCCCATGCTGCACGAGACCGCAGACGGCGGGCAGGTCGCCCCCGGCGGCACGGTCGACCTGGCCGACGCGTGGGTCCGCCTGGACGACATCCGCTGGGACGTCCGCGGACTGGCCCTCGTGGAGGTCCTGGCCGAACGGTCCGGCGGGCTCGCCACCCGGTTGCTCGCCGGCTGCCGGTCCCTGCTCGCCCGCCGGGACGGCAACGTCCGCGGCCACGTCACCGCCGGCGACGGGTCGGTCGAGGTGGCCGCCTGGTCGACGGGCGGCTGCTGGCGGCCCCGGGCGTGGTGGCTCCGCTGCACGTGGGACATCTCCGTGGACGAGTGGGGGGAGGTGCGCCTGACCCCGATCTGGGGCGCCACGCTCGCCGTCCGCGGCAGCGGCGGCACCACGGTGTACGCCGACAACGAGAACGGCGCCCTGCCGGAGATCGCGGGCCGCTGGTATCAGGCGTGGGAGGCTCGGCGGGCGATCCGCGCCCGGCTGGGCCTGGCCCAGCCTGAGATGGCTGCCACGCCGCTGAGCTTGGGGGAGTTCCTGGCTGGGCGGTAGCAGACCCGTGCGCGACGAAGAGCGCCCCTCGCCCCCGTCGCAGCGGGTATGACCGAGCACGTAAAAACTATGCCCCATCCCCTAGACATTTCCTATGGGATGGGGCATAGTTATGTGTGTAAGAGAGAACACAGCGAAGGGAGCCGGAGATGGACACCGCCGCCGCCGCCATCCAGGCCGGGGTCACCGCCGCCACCATCCGCACCTGGTGCCGGATCGGCGCGATTGCCGCCGCCAAGGTCGCCGGCCGGTGGGCCATCGACGCCGCGTCCCTCGCCTACCGCATCACCCTCGGCGTCAAGCCCCAGCCCGCCCCCAAGCCGATCGTCTACAGCGTGGACACGATGACCGCGATCGGCGGCAGCGAGTGGATCCGGGGCGACAAGCACCGCGTCTACATCAACAACTGGGCCGAGTTCGCCGGCCTGGAAGTCTCCCGCTACAACACCGGCAACATCAGCTACGCCGAATGGGACGGCGAGAAAATCTCTAACTCCCAGGCGAACAAGATCCTCTCCAGCATCGACAAGGTGTGGTTCGACACCGCCACCGGCAAACTCCACTGCCGCTACGGCTGGGGCGAGTCCCGCGTCGCCACCCGCGAAGAAGTCTGGGCCGCGGTCGTCGCCGGCATCCGCGCCGCCATCGCCGCCCTCTAACCTCCAACAACCCCCGGAAGGAACCGACATGATCCGCAACGTTCTCAGCTCCGTCGCGCCCAAGGACGTCTCCGAGGAGTACGCCGACGCCGTCCTCGAACAGCGTGACGCCGCCCTCCGCGCCGCCCTCCGCGAGTCCTACAGCAAGAACAAGTGGGGCCAGTTCACCACCCGCGCCGCCCTCATCTCCTACACCTCCCCCGAGACGGGCGAGGACCGCTGGGCCGTCTACTACACCGACGACGCCGTCGAGGAGCTGGAGGAGGCCGACTCCCGGCAGGAGGCCGAGGAGCGCTACGAGGAGAACGTCCGCGACCTGGCCGGCTGCGCCGCGCTGGACGAGTCCTGGTGGCAGGTCACCGACGTCGACGGCGTCCCCACCGGCGACGACGAGGACGACGAGGACGCCTGACCCCCCACCCGCAGCCCCCGGCCGCCAACGCCGGGGGCTCACCCCTATGAGAGGAACCGCGATGAACGACACACCGCTGTGGCTACGCGAGGCCGAGGCCGCCAAGGCGCGAGGCGAGCAGGCGCGCACCCGCGCGGCCGACGACCGCGCCCGCTGGATCGCTAAGGGCGTCGAGGAGTACGGGCGCGGCGGACGCACCCGCGCCGCCGAACTGCTCGGCATCTCCGTGGGCGAGGTCGACAAGGCGCTCGCCCGCGCCCGGGGCCTCGCCCGGCCCACGATGCTGCCTGACACCGATGAGCTGCTGGAGCGGCTGTACGCGCTGGAGCTGGCCACGCTCCCGCCCCTGCCCGCGACCGGGTGGCAGGTCCTGGCCCACATCGTCCGGGGAACGATCGTCGACGTCACCTGGTTGTGCGACCCGGGCGAACTACTCGCCCAGGAGGTCGACGACCTCGACCCCGGCGAGATCCCGGCAGGGGTAGATGGGGTGGCGTTGGCGGGAGCCTGCCGGGCCTGGTCGCGCACCCAGGCGCTCGCCGTGATCGACGCCCTGGCCGTCGGAGACCTGGCCCGGCTACCGGCGGTAAACAGTCCCGCCGGGAGCGCGGCGCGGTGAGCGGGCGACGACCCGCGGCCTGGCATGCAGCGTTCCTGGCCGCGCTGGAACAGACCGGGTCGATCCCCCAGGCCGCAGCCGAGGCGGGCATCACCCGCCAGTCCGTCGACTACCGCCTCGCCACCGACGCCGAGTTCGCCGGACAGGTAAGAAAGATGGTCGAGGACTATCAGCGGGAACGCTGGCGTGGCATCGGCGAACGGATCGCCGCCAAGGTCGCGGCCGGGACACCGATCTCGGACGCTATCCGCGACTGCGGGGGCGGCTGGACGACGCTCGCCAAACGCCGCCAGGCCGACCCGGTTCTCGACCAGATGCTCCGAGATGTCGTCGAGATAGCCCAGACCGCCCGGCAGGAGCAGCGGCAGGAGCGGCTGGAAACATGGGCGGCGCCGTTCCTCGCCGCGCTGGCCGCGGGCAGCGACCTGGGCGACGCCTGCACCGCCGCAGGCGTCGACCGCGGCAGGATGTACCAGGAGCGGTGGTCCAACCCCGAGTTCGAGGCGCGGGTCCGCGCGGCTCTCGCAGGGCGGGGCGTCACCCCTGACACGCGGCGCATGCTGATGATCCGCCTCGCCAAGGGGGCCAGTCTCGCCGACGCGCTGGCCGCGACCGGGCTCACCCGTGAACAGCTCGACGAGGCCCGTGCCGCCGATGCCGGCCTGGACGACAAGCTCCGGCAGATGCTTGACCGCAGCCCGGTGGTGCAGTCGTCCCGGTGGCGGCGGGGGGAACGCGACGACGCGGCCCGCAACGGGCATAACGCGGCCGAGAGGGAGCGCCGCGCTCAGGCGGCGGACGCCAAGGTCCGGCCCGTATGGAGGGGCATCCTCTCCCAGGTGCGTGAGGGTGTGCACATCGGCGACGCCGCGAAGCGGGCCGGGGTGACCTTGCATGCCGTGTACGGGCATGCCGCCCGTGACGTGCGGCGTCAGCGCGCTCTGGATGCGGCGTTGATGGCCGGGCGGGACCCGGACATCAGCCACGGGACTAATCACTCGTACCGGGTGCATAAGTGCCGGTGCCCGGAGTGCAAGGTGGCGCACGACAGACAGCGCGGCCCCCGGACATGAAGAAGGCGCCCCTCGCCCCGCCTCGCGCACGGGATGAGGGGCGCCTCCTTGTGAGCCGAGCAGACTCGCCTGCAGGGTAGACGGACGGTCCGACAGAACGACAACGCCCCGCCCCTCCCGAAGGAGGAGCGGGGCGTTTCGCTTCCCAGGCGTGGCCTCACGCTACGCCCGGAACGGCCGCATGACCAGGACTGATCAGGCCGCCAGGTCGTAGGCGCTCCTCGGCTTACTGGTCTGCCGAATGAACACCGCAACGGCCAACCCGATGAATGTCATCAGCGTTGCCGTCTGTTCCGTCGTGGCGTTCCAGCCGAACGTCACCGCGAGGGAGATGCCGGCCTGCGCGAATCCGAGGATCGCCGCCTTGATCGACCCGCCGTTGTCCACCGACCGGGTGGTGAACGCCACCCACACGCCCGCGACGGCCAGGACCACGGCGTTGATACCGGCAACCTGGACATCCGACCAGGGCAGCCAGAACGCGGCCAGCAGCTGCACGGCGCTGGCGACGAGGCCGGCCCACAGTGCGGGCTCTCCAGTGAGCTGAGAATTGTTCATGGCCCCTCCTTAAGGGGACTGCCCGCCAGGGGTACGGCGGGAGGATCGGGGGGTTACGTGGTGTGCAGGAGGTCGAGCTGGCGGGCCGGCGGCCGCGGCGACCCGACCACGCCGGCGTCGTAGAGCCGCTTCCAGATCAGCGCCTCACCCTTCGGGGTGACGTACGTCGTCGACCGCTCCCGCACGGGCTCACCAACGAGCGTGATCTTGACGTCGAAGTGGCCGGACTGCACGTAGCGGGCCAACGGCTCGTTACGCCGCAGCCCGTTACGGATCAGCAAGCCCTCGGCGTACAGGAACTCCCGCAGCTTCCGCTCCTGCAAACCGAACCTTTTCGCGACCGTGCCGACGAGCGCCAGGCCGTCCGCGTCCAACGTTCGCGCGGCCCGGGCCGCCTCCGGCTCGAGCTCGGCCACCCGCGTCTGGACGGCCTCCAGTTCGCGTGCCTGCCGGGCGGCGAGCTCGAGCGCCTCGGCGTACGACGCGGGGATCACGTAGGCAGGCGCGGGCACGGCCGAGTAGGAGCCGGTGCGGCGGATCGCGGGGACGACCTCTTCGGCAATCCAGTCTTGGAATGCTTCGGCCGACGCGAGGTTGCTCCGCATGACGAGCCGGTAGACGCCTGGCTCCGTGATCACGGTCATCCGCTGGACGCCGCCAGGGGTGTTGATTTCTTCAACACCCTTCATCCGGTCCGGTAGGCGGCCGATGGCATTGCGGGCACCCCCGCCGTAGCCGAGTACGGTGCACACATCGGTGGCCACGAACCGCGGCTCGCCATCGATGAGGAGCATCCGCACTGCCTCGCCCGTGTCGGGGAACACGAACCGCTCGATTTCGCTACCGTTGGACATGTCAATCCTCTCTTGCAGGGTTGGCCGTGCCCCGGGCCTCGTGACAGGCGCCGGGGCTTGAAATGCGGAAACCCCTGACCGATGTCGATCAGGGGTGCAGTCGTACAGCTCGAGCGGGGTTTGTGTACGGCTTCGCCGCGGCGCTAGTTGGCCTCGTCGACCATGCCGGGCTCGCACGGGGCCGGCGGCCGCCAGGACCACGTCATCGCCCAGGTCTGCTCGTCGACCTTGCCGGTGGGGCTGAGGCCGGTGGCGCGCTGGTAGCCGCGGCACACCAGGGCAGACTTGGGGCCGTACCAGCCGTCGACGTCGATCTTCCAGCCTCGCTTGGCGAGTTTCTCCTGCCAGATGCGTACGTCGGCGCCGCGCATCATCGGCTCGGTGACTCGCAGGACGCGGCCGGGCCACTGCGGCACACCATCAACCAGAGTGATCTTGATGGGTTCCTCCTCCGGCGCGGGTTTGGATGGCGAGGCCTTCGGGCGGGGCGCGCCCTTCCTGATCCAGGCGTAGAGGGGCCCGCCGGGGCAGTCGGTGGGATAGCCGTCCTGGTGGCCCTTGATCTCCCGCCCGGCGCCGCCGTGCGCGCGGAGGTAGTCGATCGCGTCGAGGATGCCCAGCAGCATGCCGTCGGTCGGCTCGACCAGGCCCTTATTGCCGACCAGGCCGAGCACCGCGTAATGCCCCGAGTTCTGGCCGGGACCGTTCGCGGCGGGCAGGTGGCGCGGGCCACGGCCGACGAACACCTTCCGGTGGGGGCAGGCGACCATCGAGTAGCCGATGTCCATCCAGCCGTTGCCGTCCATGTGGTAGTCCTGGATCTCACGGACCAGAGCCACGCATCGGTCGTGGTCGTCCACGATGCGCGGGTCTACCCGCCCACCCGTGTAGTGGACCTTCACACCCTTCGTGGAGTGGAGCGAGCTGTAGGAGCCTTTCGGGGCGCGGGCGCGCCACTCCGAGCGCGCGACAAGGTCGATGGCCATCAAGTGCCTCCGTTCAGGCGTTCCTCAAAGCGGGTCATCCGCTCCTGGATGTCGGCGACGGTGTGAGACAGGCCGTTGGACACGATGCGTTTCACCTCGGCGGACTCCGCTTCAAGCGCGGCGATCCGTTCAGGGAACCCGGGTCGCGCCTCCACGCCAGGGCGGGCCGGTTCTCCCTGCCAGTCGTCGAGGAATTTTTCGATCCGCCGGTAGATGCGCATCCCGAATCTGAGCCCTTTCCAGACGAGCGTGAGCGCGCCGCCCACAATCCCGATGATCATGAACACGTCTACGGCGGGTATGCCGGTCACCTATCGCCCCCTCAGGCTGGTCACTCGCTCTGTGGTCATTCCAGGAACCCGCGTGCACGCAGGCTGTTCATGAGATCGCGCAGTGTGTCGTGCATCGCGGCGGTGTCCGCGCGATGCCGCGTGTAGGCGTCACCGGACGCGTACTGGCCGGACTGCACGCTCGGCGAGCCGAAATTCGGCGGGTTCGGCACATCGCCCGCGCCCGCGATAGTGACCGGCCGGACCCGCTTCGCTTCGCCGGACAGCCGGTCGACGTCGCGTCGGAGCCGGCGCACGTGGCGGTCCCAGCCGGTGGGGTACCGGTCGTCGCTGATGTCAGCGATCGTCGGCTCCTCGAGGATGAGCTTCGCCTCTTCTTTGCCGACGCCGCGGCGTACCGGGGTGATGGAGATCCCAATCAACCGTTGGGTCTGATTGAATGTCGCGCCCCCTGCCGATCTGGGCCACCACTCGTTCACCATGATCCTTCTGACCTGGTCACCGAGCGAGCTCGGGGAGATGGTGGTGCGTGCGCCGAGCGCGACCGTCGCCGAGTAGACGCGGACCGCGCCGGCCATCGTCTTGATCCACCGCTGGGCGTAGTTGTTGAGCGTGCTCGTGCTGGTGGACTCGCCGGGGTGGTCGAGCCGCTGGCCGTAGCGTGGCCACCCGGCGGCCAGGTGCGCGGACGCGGACTGCCACGCGGAGTAGACCGGCTCGCTGCCCTCCTCGGCGTCCACTGCCTCGGGTGTGCCTCCGCGCACGCGGACGCGGGTCGCGCCGCGTAGGGCGTCGATCTCCTCGCGCCATTCCAG
Organism: Sphaerimonospora thailandensis; assembly: GCF_016863115.1. Classification (GTDB taxonomy): domain Bacteria; phylum Actinomycetota; class Actinomycetes; order Streptosporangiales; family Streptosporangiaceae; genus Sphaerimonospora; species Sphaerimonospora cavernae. The sequence goes on along the minus strand of NZ_BOOG01000021.1, from coordinate 96,186 downwards.
GATGTCGCCACCCGTGGGGCTTTCGCTGACGACGTGCACCCGGTCGGATGTGAGGCGGGGGTAGCCCCACCGCCACCACCGTTCCACCTGCTCCGTATCAGAGTTGGCGGTGGGGTCGGTCAGCCATTCGAAGCCGTTGAATCCACGGGCGAAATCCGAGAGCGCCGAGCCGTAGGTCGGGTCGTCGGCGGCCTTGGCCTCCAGCGTCCGGATAACTCCAGACGAGCCGGGCTGCAGCAGTAAGCCCAAGTTCGCGCCGGACAGCGCCTGCATGTGGCCGATCAAGCTCCTGGCGTTGGCGATCTGCTCGCCCGAGTAGTAGCGGCTCGACTCGACCGGCACGTTGAACAGGAAGGCGTCCAGCGTGCTGCCTCTGAGCTTCACGGTGATGCCGCCACGCCGAGAGCGTTCGATGACCGCCCCGGTGATCCAGTACTCACCCCACAGGACGCCAGCCCGCCAGATCCGCACAGTGATCCGGCCCGGCCCCGTCGACAGATCGGAGGAGTGCCGGGGGACGATCCGCGCGACCTGGTCGGCCTGCACCGCGTTGGAGACCGGCAGCGTCGCGGAGAACGTCCCCGGCTCGCTGATCCGCCGATCAAAAGAGCAGTCAGTGGGACGGATGTCCGTGATGTACGACCCGCTCAGCAGGTCGTGGACCATGTACCGGTACAGCCCACTACCACGGCCGGGCGCCCACGGCGCGATGTCCGGCGCGTCCGGCACGCTGCTGCCTGACGGGATGAGGATCGTCACGCCGTGCGAGGAGTACACGTCCGTGCCCGTGCGGAGGGTCTGCTCACCGACCGCCGCCGACGACACCAGGGGGCGGGACACCGCGGACAGGGTCACCGCAGACCCGGCCTGGACGGCAGCCGCGGGCGTATACCCGTCAGGGGTTGGCCACGTCGCCGTACCCCATGGGGAGAACCCGACGCCCGCGCGGATCTCGAGCCCGGACGCGCCGGCCGGGGTCGCGGCAGGGGCGACAGCCCGGGTGACATCGTCCCAGGGGTTGAACAGGCCGCTGATCTTAGCGACGACTTGGGCTGCTTGGCCGCCGCGGATCACGAGGAGGATCGCCGCCGACCGGCTGGTGCTCGCAGAGGTGAGGTCGAATCCGGCCGGATCATTGGCTCTGAGGATCTTGCGGTAGACCTTGGTGCCGCCGCCGCCAAACCCGTCCATGGCACGCTCGGCGATGGTCACCCACCCGCTGCCGCCGGAGATGCCCATGTCGTCAGGGCCGCCCGACCCGCAGCCGTGGATCACGATCAGGACGTCGTCCTTCTTCGTGCCGCCCGGCCGGGCGATGGACGACGATCGGGACGCGGTCGAGTAGCCGGCGATGATTGCAGCCACAGGTCACCCCCTCACAGGTAGGCGTGCCGCCACAGCACCGTCGCGGCGGGTGCGCTGCCGCCGCCGTCATAGGTCACGAGGGACGGGCCAGCGGGCAGGACCAGGTCCGTGATCGCGGTGGACGCGTCGGACAGGGAGCCGATCTGGTCGTCTCCGCCGAGGCGGACGGTGCCGTAGTAGGCGTCGATGATCAGTGTCTGTCCGGCGGGCACTTCGAGGTTGAACTCGAGGAGCCGCTCTTGGCCTCCGGCGGGTTTGATTTCGATGGCCGGGTTTGCGGCCGGTCCGGGCATGCGGATCAGCGGGTAGGTCGCCGCGTTGCCTGCGTTGATCAACGTCTGGCTGGTGCGGTCGACGATGACCGCCGAGTTCAGCTCCCTGCTGAGGAGCACCGGATCACTGAGGGTCCACTGCAGGGTGTACTGCGCCTGGCCGATGCCGATCTTGTCGGGTGGGATGGATCGGCGGGTCACGGACCCGTAGCCGACGTACACGCGGTTGATCAGCCGGATCGCCAGCGGTAGTTCGGTGTCGTCTTCGAGGACGCGGGTCTCCTGGATGAGCGCCTCGATCGCCTGCTCGATCTCCTCCGGATCGGTGATGATCAGCCCGGATAGGGTGACGTGCCGTTCTTGGGCGAGTTTCCGGCCGGGGTAGGAGCCGTGCCGTCCGGGTTGGGGGACGTTGCCGGAGTCCAGGCCGGGCATGTCGGTGATCCAGCCGTCTAGCTTCTGGGGGATGTAGGTGGTGTTCGCGGCGAAGACGAAGCCGTTCCATTCGACCTGCCCTTTGCCGGTGATTTGGTCGCCGGGGTTGATCGGTACTCCGGCGGTGGGGTCGTGTACGTCCCACCGGCCGGTGATCGTCTCGACGCTGACGAGCGCGTTTTTGAACGCCGCCACGGCGGGGGCGGGCATTACCCACACGCCGGCGAGGGGGTCGGGGTTGATCGCGACGAGCCCGTCAGCGGTGGTGATCTCCGGTGCGGGCAGCGTCCACGCGCCGGTGAGGGTGTCGGGCTTGGCTCCGGCACCGAGGACGATGGCGGGGGCGGGCATGTCCCACACGGCGGTGAGGGTGTCGGGGGTGGCCTCGGCATCGAGCTGGTCGGTCCCGATCCAATCGACGTCAGAAACGGCGACGTCGTCCATATAGAACGCCGAGAAGCCGGGGTTGAAGAACATCACCCGGGCCGGGAGCGTCGTCCCCAGGTCCACGCCAGACGCCGGGACGGCGTCCGTTGGAATGCCGGAGTCCGGGTTGAGGTACAGGCGCAGCTCACACGACCCGTTAGATGCGGATGTGCCGACGACGATTTTCGCCTCGATCCGCACCCACTGTCCGGTCGAGACCGGGCTGGTCGTCGTCGCCAGCGACACGCCGGACCGGTTTACCAGCCGGACCGTGCCGTTCGAGTTGAATCTGATTGTGGCGACAGTCGATCCGGAGCCGGCGTCGATCTGCACCACAGCGTTCGATGGCAGCTCGGTGAGGTAGCAGTAGATCCGCACGTAGAGGGTGCGTGCCGCCAGGGTGAGCCCCGTCCACGCCAGGGTGCCGTTGTCGTCGGGGAACACCGCAACTAGCGGGGCCCTCATGCCGGTCGCGTTGGCGCTGGTGTAGTTGGTGCTGCTGGCGGTTTGGAAGGCGTCCCCGCTGTCCCCGCCCGAGTTGGCAGCGGTGATCTTGGTGCCGTCGCTGCCGCCGTTGAAATTGTTTTTCAGGGTGAACACCACGACTCACCGCCCTCCAGCTCGATCAGGGGATGGTGAAAGCGGCGATACCCCCGCTAGCCCACGTGATCAAAAACGTGCCGTCCTGCGTCTCCCTCGGCGCGCCGAACCACACCGCCGCGAGCGCACGACCCCCCTTGGGCGGTGAGTACAGGAGCGCGCCCTCAGCCTGAATCGTGCTGGCGGTCAGCTCGACATTGTCAGCGTCCCAAACCATTTGATTGCCGACGATCGCCAGCGTCGTACTCGACAGCAGAGGCCCACCAGCCGTGTACCCCGCACCCGCCGCCTCCCCGGCATCCCACGGTGCGGTGCCATACCCCAGATCGGCCGTGAAATCCGGCGTCACCGCCGAGCCGAAAAACGGGCACTTCCAATCCTCGGCCGTCAAATCCAAGCCGAGACTCGACGGGTCCCACTGGTCTATCTGGGCCTGATACATCAGCCCGGACTTGCTCCACGCCATCAGGCACCCCTCCTCGCGCGGCCCGCCGGACGCTCCTCGACCGTCTGCGACTGCACCACCGCGTCACCCCCGCCGTCGGAGATGACCGGCCGCCCAGCCGAGCGCAGCCACGCCCGGAACGAACGCATCTCCGCCATCGCCTGCTTCTTCGCGGCCAGCGTCTCCGGGCTGGGGTCGGCGTCGAACGCCTGCTTGGCCTCGGCCAGGCGCTCCTGCTGGTCCGCGCACAGCTCGAGAATCTCCACCTCGGCCCGGCGGCGGATCGCCTCCATGCGTGCGCTCACCGGGTCTGCACCCCCGGCGTCAGGACCCCTGCGCCGCCGCGCAGGGTCGGCATGTGCATGTGGACGTCCTGGTGCTCACCCCGCGCCGAGGTGCGGTTCCGGACGATGCTGACAGCGCCGGAGTCGGTCATCTCCGCCACCTCACGGACCAGGCGGCCGTCCTGATCGCGGGTCTCCCGGCGGCGCGGCACACTCCTGTCGCCCTTGACCTGGATGCCCTTGCGCCGCAGGTACTCGCCGTACGTGATCCCGGAGTCGGGATCGAATCTGGGCATGCTGAAACCACCTCTCACGAGTAGGAAAAGGGGGGAGTGTCGTCAGCCGCGGTCGCGGAGGTTGAACCCGAACTCCGCGCCGATCCTGTAGACGTCGGCCTCCTCGCGGATCACCGCGTCCGGCATATTCACCGTCACACCACCAGACGGCCCTGGGGCCCCGCCCGTCATCCGCTCCACGAGCGTCTCCAAGCGGCGGATGAACCGCTCCTCCAGCGCCGCCGCCTGGCCACCGCCCCCGCCGCCCGTCACATACCGGGGCTCCGTCAGCGACCGGGACGGCAGCACCGTGTACCCCAGCCGGGATGCCGCCTGCCCGAGCAGCTCGGCCCCACGAGCACGCCGCTCCAACGGGATGACCATCTCCGCCCCGGCCTCACCAGCCAGGATCGTCGGGGACGTGACCAGCCCGCCATCAGCCATCGGCTGCAGCGTCACCATCACCGGTGCGGGTGCGGCGTCCGGGCCGGACCCCTCGATCAGCCCGCCCTTCGGCCGCGGCGTCGGCAGGAGCTTCTTCGCGTTCGCCGCCATCGCCTTCCCGACCTTCGCCGCCGTCGCCGTCGACATCGGCCCGCTCGAGGGCGTCGACGAGCCTGGCCCCGCCCCAGCCGCTGATCCTGCGAGCCGGTCCACCGACGACGCCAGCCGGTCGATCGACCCGGACAGGGCACCGATCGGCCCGGACAGGCCATCGAGCGCACCACCCACAGTCCCGGCGAGCTGGTCGGCCGCGCCCGCCGTCTCAGCCGCGGCATCCGTCACCGCCCGAGACACCACCCGGCCCGTGTCATCCACGCCCCGAGACAGCGGCTCGAGGTTGTCCAGACTCACCATGACCTCGCCACGCCCGCCATCGGCGGTGACGGTGGGGACGGTGGCCCGGGAGGCCAGTCTGTCGAGGACGGGCACGACCTGCATGCCGAACTCGCCGGCCGCCTGCTCCAGGAACGTCACCGCGCGGGAGCGGTAGGTGGGGTCGGTCGGGATGAAATACTCCCTGCCTTTGCCTTCGCCGAACAGGATCGTCGGGTTGGCGGCGACCTGCGGCGGGGTTGAGCGGCGTCCGCCGGTGGCGTACGCCTCGATCCCACCGGCGGCGTAGGCCAAGACCCCGCCGGCTTCCTCCTTGATGTAGGAGGTGGTGGAGCGGCCGGTTTTCGTGTCGACCTGTGTGACGATCTTGTAGCCGTTGTACTTGTTGATCAACGTCTTGATCGCGTTCTCAGCCTGGCTCGTGTCGGCCGTGACCTTGACCTGCTTGTTCCGGAGCTTGTCCAGGGCTTCCTTGACGTCCTTGACGCCGCCCTTGGCCTTGTCCGCCTCCGTCTTGGTGATCCCGAAATTCCGGGCCAGGTCATACACAAGATCTTTGGCGTCCTTGGACTTTCCCGCCAATTTGAGCAGGGCGCCGACCTGGTCCAGGACCGCCCCCCTGACATCCTCGGCCGTCCCGCCGAGATCTTTCTGCTTGTCGGCCAGCTCGCGGACACTTCCGATCAGATCGCCGAATTTTTCTCGGGCGGTGATGACCGCGTTCCGCTGCTCGTCGGTTTTCGCCTTGCTGATGTCCAGGGTGCCGTTCGCGTCCTGCAGGGCTTTCCGCATGTCGACGTACTTGCCCTTCAGGGTTTCCACCGCGCTGGCGAAGTCCGTACGACTGGTGAACTCCGACATCGACGATTTGAAATCATCCAACTTGGTCTTCGCGTCGCCGATCGCCTTTGCCGCGTCAGCAGTGGCTCGCTCTGCCTGGCCGACGGCCAGCGTGTACTCCGGGAATAGCGTCTTCAGCTGGTCCGCTGGGACTCCTGCTTCCTTCGCCTGGCGGGCAAGCTCTTCGAACGCCTTCGCTGCCTTCTCGCCATTGCCCGACTCGACCATGTTCGCCAGCACGGTGTCCATGTCGGAGAACTTCTGCTCCAGCCGGTCAATGGTGCTGTCGATCCCCGGCAGAATCGCGGCGAACTCCGAGACAGGGTGGTGCAGGTACTTTTCCCAAAACGTCGGGGTGAGAGTTTCACGGACACCGTCAGCAAAATTCTCCATCGAGGTTTCAAACCCGTGCCAGGTGCTCTCAGGCCACTGGGACATCAGGTCGCCGGTGAACTTGCCTGTATCCCCCAGTTCCTGCATCGCCCGAGTGAGCTTGTCGATCCCCTGGGACTGCCCCTTCAGCGCATTGATGCCGGAGCCGATCGCATCCAGTCCGACAGCAGCGATGGTCAGCCCAGCAGCGACCTTGCCGAAAGTCGCGAGCTTGCCCTTGGCGCCGGACGCAGCCTCGCCGACGTCGGAGATGCGACCGCGGAACGTTTTCAGCATGTCTGCGGCGCCGCTGATCGCCTGGTAGCCCTTCACGGCCAGGAAGACGGCGCCGATGGCCAGGGCAAGTGCCTTGATCTGCCCCGGGCTCATATCGCTCAGCAGGTCCGCCAGCAGGGCGAACGCGCCGAGCTTGAGGGTGGCGCCGAGCTTGGCCGCGGCCATGACCGCGGCGATACCGAGGGCGATCGCCTGGATCTGCTCGGGGCTGAGATCGCGCAGCTTGGCGGAGATATCGATCAGGATGTCCAAGGTCGTGCTACCCGCATCAGCCCCGGCAGTGAGGATGTTCCCTACGGCGGTCGCAACGTTGCCGAGTAGCTCACCAACCTTGGGGGCGTTCTCCTTCGCGTACTCCACAAACGCCTTGAAGCCGGGATTGTTTTTCAGCTGCTCGCCCCAGTCGGCGAACCGCTTGGTTCCGGTCTCAAGCGAGGAGATCACACTGTCGGTGTGCGGCAAGAATGCGTCCAGCACACCAGCCATGCCATGGAAAGTGTTCCCGAAAATATGCCCAAGCCCCTCAACTGCCGTGGGCATGTGAGTGTTCAGGTTGAACAGGAACTGCGTCCAGAACGGGCCCTCAAGGGCGGCCTTAGCGTCCTTCTCCAGGTCGACGAAGCTCTTGGAGGCGGTCTTCACCAGAGGTGAGATCTTCGGCAGGGCAGCCCGCACCAAATCCAGGCCACCGGAGATCGCCGGAAACACGTCCCCCTGCAGGCTCTTCTGCCAGTCCTCGTACTCGTCCTTGAAGATCTTGAGTTCCTTGGCCAGCTGCTGCTCGGCCTTGGTCAGCTCAGCCATCTTGCTGGCGGCCCCGCCGGCCGCGCCGCCGGTCTGCTGCATCGCGGCCTTCTGCTGCAGTTGCAGGACCTTGAGCTGCTGCTCGGCGATCTTGAGGTCGTCGTTGGCCTTCTTCAGCTTGTCCTTCGCCGCGCGGACCTGGTCCGACCCCTCGACCCCGGCTTTGTCGCTTTTCCGCTTCTCTGCGGCGAGCTCCTTCGTGCGGACCGTCTCGTTGTCCAGCCGTGCCAGGGCCTGCCGGTAGGACAGCTCAGCCCGCTCCCGCTGCAGTCCGGTCGACTCCGGGTCGGCCATGACCTCGGCCAGCCGTGCCTCGGCTTCCCGCACGGACAGCGCGGCGTCTTCCTCGCTGAGGGCCTGGTCCCGCACCGCACGGGTGAGTTCCTCGGCCGCCTGCCGGGCATCGCGGCGGGCCTGCGTCAGGTCCTGCTCGGCCTGCTTAGCCGTCTTCTTCGCGTCGGTGACACGCCGCTCAGCCTGCTCCAGCTGCAGCGACCGCTGCGCTGCCTCGGCCGCAGACTGAGCCGCCGACTTGACGGCCCCGCCCGCGCCCCCGGCCGCGGTCTCCTGCTGCCTGAGCGCCTCGTTGATCCGGCCCAGCGACGGGACGGCGACGGCAGCCATCCCGGCCGCACCGACCCCCGCCGCGGTGAACGCGGCGCCGAGCGCGCCGACGCCGACCGCGACCGTGGTGACCGCGGGCAGGGATGCGAGCGCACCGGCGACCATGCCGATCCCCATGAGTGCCCCGCCGACGTCGGCGTCGACGTTCACCCGGGCGGTACGGCCGTTGACCTTGGACACCTCATGGTCAACCGTGCGGAGCTTGGCGAGGGCCTCCCCGATGTCCGCGCGGACGTTGACGTCCACCTCGGTCATCTGCAGCTGCTGCAGCTCACGCTCGATCCGCTGGATCTCCGCGTGGGCCTCCTCGCTGCTGACGTCGATGCCGATCTTTTTGCCGCTCAAGCTCTCTAGCTCGCGGCGAAGCTCGGCGAACTTCCTTTCCGCCTCAGTCGAGTCCGCGTCAATCTTGATCTTCGGCAGCGCCTTGGTAGCCGCCTCCAGGCGCTGACGCATCCGGTCGGCCGAGTGGCCGGTCTCGGTCATCTGCCGGCCGAGATTCGTGGTCTCGCCCTTGGCCTGCCGCATGCCCGCGATGTAGTCGCCGACACGGGCACGCAGGGAGATGCTGACAGAGCGGTCAGCCACAGCTCACCTCCGCCCATTCATCTCAATTCAGGCGATTGCCGGGCGCCCGGCACCGGGCGGTGTCACGATCACGGGTGGATCGGGAGTACCGACGGAAAGGGCATAGGGATGTTCCGCAGGATCGAGGACATGCAGGGCGGGCCGGACGACCCCCGGGATTTCGATGAGTGGGCCACTGGGTTCAAGAAGACGTTCAAGAACGTGATCTTGCCGATCGGCATCACCATCGTTGTGATCTTGATAGTCAGCGCGATCGGCGGGGCGTTAACGCACTGACTCACTCGCGGCGCTGTACCGAGAACAGCATCCCGGGAGGCGCCTGGGCCCACTTCGCCCGTTCCTTCTCCAACGGGGTGCAGGCGTGACACCGCACGGCGGCCGCCACGTACCGGCCCTCCGCCTCCGGACGGGTCGTCTCCGACGTGGGCTCCCCGCAGGTATGGCAGGCCTCCGCGCGATTCGCCATGTCGGCCAGCGCCCAGTCCACGTCGTCGTCATCCCACGTGGGCTCCCACACCGTCTCAGAGTGGGACAGGCGCCCGGTCTCCTCGTCGTAGAAGTAGACGGTGCGTGCCCGCGCCGGCCGCCCCAGGACCGTGGATCGTGGGATCTGGTAAGCGCGGGCGACGGCCATCTCCTCATGGCCGCCTAGGCGGAGCCGCTCACGGATTTTGGGACGTTCACCTTCAGCTTGTTCACGCTGATGATGGCCATCCACAGCTCATCCCACTGGCCCTGAGTGAGGGCCTCGTCGACGAGCCGTTCGGCCTGCTCGGGCGTCATCTTCGGGTCGATACAGCAGGCGACGAGCGCCGCCAGGGGGAAGGTGTCGGCGTGGTAGTCCAGGCCGTTTTCCCGATCGGCCTCGCGGGGCGGGTGCTGGTCGGCGAGCGCTTTCCACGGCCGCTTTGGTAGCCCCTGGATCTTGAAAGGCACGACCTTTTCGGCCATCTGCTCACGGATGGCGTCCATCAGTTCCTCGACCTCGCGGAGCTCCCCGCCGTCGCTGGCGAGGGAGTCTTCGCGGGGCTTGGCCAGCAGTTCCCGGCGCTGCCGGTCCAGGTCTTCCCATTCGGCCTGCAGATCACCGGCCAGGCACAGCGGGACCGTTTTGGTCGCCGGTCTGGCGTTGGCGATGACGTCGTTGATGTCCGTCATGCGGCGACTACCGCGTTGGTGTCAGCCGGGCTGTGGTTGAAGATCTTGCTGACGAATTTCTGCACCTCGTTCGGGGCGGCGATCGGCTCATTGGGATGACCGCACTCTGCCGGGTAGATCTTGACCCTCTGCCCCTCCGCCCAGGCGTCAGTGTGCGGCAGGTTGCTCCGCACGGCGAGGAACCCCATCTGGCCCTTCACCAGGGTGTTCTGCGCAACGTTCTCGGCGGGGTTCTTCTTGATCTTGCATGTCAGCTCGATGTTGAACGTGCTGGAGCCTCCACGCGCGGTTGGGCCCGTGGACGCGAGCGAGCTGTTGTCCACCTCGCCCTGGTCCGACGTGATGTTGAGCCCATCGCGGGTGATGTACTTCTGCAGCTCGACGCCCGCGTTCAGTTCGTCCACGGTCGGCGCGGCGATGTTGGCGATGTTCAAGCACCACGCGACCTTGTAATAGCCATCGCCAAGCAGGTCTTCGGTGTCTGCCATTGGGTTACTCCTTGTCGGCGTTGGCCGCGCGGCGCGGCCTCGGGGCGGTGGACGGCCGGGCGGGCTCCGGCGGAGCGCCTGCCGGGGCGGCGGGCGCTGGCGCGCCGTCCGGCTCGACGAGTTCGTAGTCGGGGAAGTAGCGCAGCGCTGCGGGCGAGATCTCCGCCGTCGCGCCGCTTTCTTTGTGGCGGACCTGGACCCGTGTGATCGGCATCAGCGGCCTCAGATCCGCAGCGCGGCGAACGTGACGTCCGCGGCCGCCGAGCAGACGAACGTGGCCAGGCTCCCGTCCTCGGAGTCACCGAGCGAGGGCAGCACCGGGATGAGCAGCTCTCCGCTGGCGGCGACCGTGTAGGCCTTGTCGGGCAGGTCCTCCTGGTAGGAGGTCTTGCCGACGCCGGAGAACGTCACGGTGACCGGCGCACCGGCCCCGTTCCGGACGTGGATGAACGTCCTGTCGCCGGCCTTGACCTTGTCGCCGGTGGCTGCGGTAGCGGCGTGGTAGGTGGGTGTGATGCCACCCACGGTGATCGCCTGAGGTGTGCGGGTTGCCATCGGCTCCTCCTAGGCATGCCGAAAAGCCCGCCAGGGCGGGCAGAGACGATGAGGGGTCAGAGGGGGTCTGACCGGGTCAGGTACTGGGCGGTCGCGTAGTACAGGCCGGTGGAGTCGTCGTCGCGCCGCATGGGCTGGGATCCCTCCCGTATGGCCTTGCGGACCCGCCGCCCAGCCACGACGGGGGCGGTGGTGAGCAGCGTGCCGTTGGTGCGGTCAGCGACCCACAGCGCCTGTTCGGGCCCCACGCCGACGCTGGTGATCTGGTAGCGCAGGTCGTTCGGGCCGGTGTCGGCCAGCGTCCGATCCACCTGCGACTCGGCACCGGTGTCGGGGTAGAGCACCGCGTACTTCTCAGGCGCGTCCCGGGGCGCGCCCGCGAGGTAGACCGGGCAGCCCGGGCTGAGCGCGGCCTGGAGCATCTTGAGCAGCGCCTGGACGAGCGGCAGCGATTCCAGCGGCTCGGTCACAGCAGATCCCGGGCGATCTCATCCAACGCCGCGATGAACCCAGGTTCGACCTTCACCGTCGCGCGGGCGCCGTCCAAGTGCGGCGGTTGCCTCGGCCCGCCGTACTCGAAACCGCGACCCATGCCGCCCTGCTCCCGCATCTCCTCGGGACCGACCTCCCACTCGACCGCGTCCTTCGCGGGGATCTGCTCGGCCGTGATCGCCTTCGGGTAGTGCCGGCCGTGCCGCCGGGCGGTGTCACGGGCATTGTCCCGCCACTCGTTCCGCAGCTCCTTGGCGTGCTTCTCGACGACCTCGTACGCCCGGTTCGCCGCCTGGCGCTCCGCCCCGTCCAACGCCTTGACGATGTCGAGCAGGCCGGACCCGTCCAGCTCAATGTCCGCCACGTCACCCCCCTTTTCAGGCCTTGTCCTCGACGACCAGGCGGCGGGCCATGCCGGTGCTGGCGAAGCCGACGTCGACGACCTCGAGCGGCCGGCCGACCAGCCAGGTGTCATCGGACGTGGTGACGGTCATCCGGTCTTCTCGCTGCACCTGGGGTGCGGCCGTCCAGGGCAGCCGCACCTCGTACCGGTGCAGCGTGATGGACTGGGCGTCACCGTACGGGGTTTCGGCCGTGCCGCCGGTCTGCTTGACCCGGCAGGGCCCGGTGTAGACCGTCTCCCATGCCTGCGTGTACTGGCCCGTGGACGGGTCGAACACCCGTTCACCAGACGCTCGTTCAATCACGCACGTGTCCCGCATCAGCGCCAGCGCGGCCCTGCGGCCTGCCGCGACGAGCCCCTCAACGCTCATGCCAGCCTCACACTGGACACGCCGCCACGGTAGGCCCGCAGCACTTCCTTGTGGTCGGCGGTCAACGCCGCCCCGCCGATCGTCTCCGTCGAGTAGGTCCGGGAGTAGTCCTCGATCTGCTCGACGCGCAAATTCTCCGGGTTGGACACGGTCATCGCCGCCAGGTCCAGCACGACATCAAGGATGTCGTCAGGCACCTCCGCGTGGCCGTGGGAGTAGGTGAGCCGCACCCGGGGCGCCCACACCCCTCGGACCCTGCCCCAGGGCCAGCCCATGAGCCGCCCCGGCGGATGGTACGGGTAGCCGCGAGTCAGCTCGTTCCCGAGCCGCTCGTAGTCCCGGCCCTCGACCAGGGTGTAGTCCAGTCCGCCGAAGTCGCCGAGTTCGACCACCGTCAGCGGATGGTCTGCGTCGACGACGAGCGGCCGCTGCGGCACCCGTAGCACGCGTTCCCCTCCCGCCACCTCGACCTGGTCGTCCTCGACCAGCGTGATGGTCTGCCGGGTGTACTTACGGACCTGGGCGGACGCCCGGCGGATCGCGAGCTCGGCCTGAGCAGCGGGCAGGCTACGGTCGAGGTGGGCTTCCAGGTGGGCCACCGTGGCGAGCGGAGGCAGCGACACGGTGACCACCTCCCTCAGTCGAGGATCGCGTCGAGAGCGGAGAGCAGCGTCGGGCGGGGCTTGGCCTTCGCCTGCTCGGCGTCGTGGGCCTCCAGGGCGCGGTCCTCGTCGACGCCGACCCAGGCGAGGATCTCGCTGATGGTGCCGTTGATGTCGAGCGGGCCGCCCTGGTCCTGACCGTCGGGGTCGTCGCCCTCCTCCTCCGCGGGGCCGGGGGCGGACCCGCCAGGCTCATCGGGAGTCGGCTCCTCCTGGTGCTCGCCGTCCTGGTGCCCGGCGAGGACCTGCCGGGCCTCATCGTCGGCCGGTTCGACGGGAGCGCCGGTGCGGAGCATGTACACCGCGGCGTCCCCGACGAACTCCTCACCCGCGGCGAAGGTGAGCGGCTGCATGTTGTAGTAGGCCTTGAACGCCTGCGTCGCGATCGCGCGCATTTAGGCGTGCTCCAGGACCACAGCCCGCTTGTACAGCGCCGCGTCCCCGGTCGTGGCGTCCGACGGGACACCGAAGTCGCCGACCCACGACCAGGCGGAACCGATGACCTGCTGAAGCCGGTCCTGCGGCGGCCGGGTGATCATCGCGACCTGCACGCCGTCGGCCGGGCCGACCATCTGGATGGACGGCACGTCCGACACGTCGGTCTCGGAGAGCAGGTTCCCCATGCCCTCGAACGGCGCGCTAATGAACGCTTCGGCGCCGAACACGATCGGCTGGTGGACCGGGATGTTCCCCGCCGAACCGCCCATGACGGTCGGGGTTTCGTTGTCCCGCACCCAGTCGATGCCGGCGAAACGGCCGATCGACAGGTCCCGGTAGATCGGCGAGTCGACCCGACCCTCCAGTGCCCGCTTGAAATCGTCGTCGTCGAACAGCTGGTTTTCCGTGTCGGGGTCGATGTGCGCCGTGTAGTAGCCCCCGAACGTCGGGACGTTCATCTTCCGCAGCCGGGCGACGGCACCGCGGAACATCTTGAACGTGGCGTTGTCGTCCGCGGCCAGGTGGTGGGCGGTGGCCTTGGTGCCCTTCCGGATACTCACCGGGGCGTTGGCGGCCACGACCGCGTCGCCCTTGGCGTCGGTGCGGGCCGTCCCCAGGGTGAGGGTCTTCGTGGCCGGGTTGACGCCGGTGACGGTGTTCGCCGCACCACCGATGGTCACGGCCAGCGCGTTGGCGCCGCTGACCGGGGTCGGCTTGCCGTTCACCAGAACGGTCTCAAACCCTGTCACCGACGCCACCTTGATGGAGGTGTCGGGGTCGTCTTCGGCGCCGTCGGCGGTGGTGCACCACGTACGGCCACCCGCGTAGGCGGTGTACAGCTTGTCCCGGGCGATCCGGTTCAGCGACTGACCCGCGTTGATGGCGAGCTTCTGCACGTCCTCCATGTACTGGCTCGCCAGCGTCATGGACGAGTTGAGCATGTTGGTGTCGATCGCGGAGCCGTACTGGTCCATGACGACGCTGTACTGCTCAATCGAGTAGGTCTGCGTGGACGGGTCACTACCGGTGATCGGCGTGGTTTTCGGCGCGAGCAGACCGGTCCGGGTGAAGGTACCGGTGTCACCGAGACGGGACCGCCACGGCCGCGGCGTCGCGATCATCGGGAACAGGAACTCCGGCAGGAGCGCGTCCTCGAAAACCTGGTACAGCAGGCCGTTCTGCATGACCTCCCGGATCGCGGCCGGGAGCTGGGACCGCACATCATGGCGGCCAAGGTCGAACGCCCAGCGGGCGGTCGCGGTACGCATGGATTACTCCTCAGTGATCGTGATGGACACGAGGTCGGGGTACTGCCGGGCAATCTCCTGCAGCCCAAGCAGCGCGGTCTGGGTGATGGCCGACACCGCGGCGCACACACGGCCGTCCTGCACGTGGCCCTCGTGCCCGGTCACCTCGAGCGAGGTGAGGCCCGCGCCCAGGCGGGCACGGACGTGGATCACGAGCGGGTGCGGATGCCGTACTTCGCGGCGGCGGCCCTGAACGTTTCCCGGTCGGCCTTGCGGTAGTCGACCGGCTCGGGGTCCTTCCGGGGCCCCTGCGACGGGTCCGGCCGGGGCTGCTTCTTCGGCGGGGCCGCCGTCTGCTTACGCAGGTGCGGCTTCCGCTCGAGCAGCGCCTCCAGATCAGCGGCGATGGTGTCGGTGTCGACAGAGCCGTCGTCGCCGGCGTAGGAGGACAGGTCGAGGAACGCGTGCGCGTCCTCCGGGTCAGCGAACGCGTCCGCGGCGAGGGCCTTGACCTCGGCACGTACCGCACGGCCGACCGCCTGCTTCGCGGCCTGCTCGGCCCGCTCAGCGCGCTGGGCGAGCTTCTCAGCCTCGGTCTTGTCCCGGTCCTCGAACTCGGTGACCTTCGCCTCGGCCTGCTCGGCACGCCTCTTCGCGGCCGCGGCGTCCTTCCGGGCGGCGTTCCGCTCGGCCTTCATGGCGTCGAGCGCCCGCTTGCCCTTGTCGCCGAGATCGCCGGATCCGTCCGGCGGGCCGTCGGGGTCGGGGTCGGGGTCGGGGTCGGTGTCCGGCTGGTCGTCCGGGTTGCCCGGGTCGCCGTCCGGCGGCTGCCCCTCACCACCGTCATCGTCGTGACGGGCGAGGTCGAACAGCCAGAAGTGATCGGTGTTCATGGGTCTCCCGTTGCGGGATCGGCCCCGAGCCCTTGCGGCGCGGGGAGGTCTGCGTGCATGCGGAAAAGGCCTGCCGATGGCAGGCCTGTCCGTCGTGTGATCAGTGATGGCGGCCGCGCTGTCGCAGTGGGCGGCCGCTGGCGGCTAGTCGAGACCGAGCAGCGCCCGGTACTCCGGATCGTCTATCGCATCACCATGCTCGGCGACGTCGAGCAGCTCGGGTTCGTCGTCGAACCCATTCACCGAGGGAGCGGTCATGGGACCACTCTCACCCGGACCACTGTATGCGCGCCATCCTGCACGACCTCGACTACCTCATATTTGGTGCCCGGGCCGAGGAGTAGCTCCCACTGGCCCGGGTGCACCGACACTTCGTCGATGTAAGCGGCCCGTGCGCCTGCGGGAACGTCGATCTCCATCAGCACCTGGCGGCGGGCGCCGAGCGCCATCTGCCCGGCCGGGTCAGTGTGGCCCGACCTGGCCAGGCTCGTTGACATGAAGCCCCGGTCCTGCAGGGTGCGGCCGACGAGGTTGCCGAGCTTGTCCGCCCGTGTCCGGCCGCGTCCGAAGGCGTCCGGTGCGACGTACCGGTAGACGGTCACCGGCCGGGGCAGCGGGTGCACCGCGGCCGCCAGGTTGGTGACCGCGTTGCGGAGGTCGGCGAACCTGTCGGGGATCGGCTTGCCTTTACGGAGGGCATCGTTGACCGGGCCTGCCCATCCGCCGGTGTAGTCCTGCAGCGCGTCACGCTGGGTCCGTGTCCAGGCGGGCATGCTGCGCTGCATCGCCGCGGCTTGCTCGTGGGTCATGGTCGACGCTGGCGACCACCTGGCCGCCTCCGCCGCGCGCCGCGCGGCATCCTCGGCTGCCCGCTTCTCTTCGGCTTCTCGGCGGGCCTTCTCCTCAGCCTCTCGCCTGGCCTGCTCGGCTGCCCTGCGGGTCTCCTCCGCCTGCCGTCGAGCGTTGGCCTCGGCGTCACGCTGGCGCCGCGCAGCGTCTTCGGCGTCGCGCCGTACGGCGGCCGCCGACACCGCGGCGGCACCTGCACGCTCTCTTCGCCGGACCGACGTGCGGTCCAGGTAGCCGAAACGCTCGAGGAAGCGGATCGCCTCATCCCGGTCGCGGGCGTCCGCGAGCAGCTGCTCCGGCATCGGCCGCACGACCTGAGACCGCCGGTACCGCTCACCCCGGACCTTCCGCAGGTCGCCGAGTTTCTTCCCGGCGTACCCGCGGGATGTCGTGCCCTCGGTCGTGACGAGCCGACCCCCGGCGATGGTCTGCATGCCGCGGCGGGCGTTGACGACCTGGCCCATGTCGGCGCCGAGCCGGATCGCCTCAGCTCCGCTCACAGTGAACGCCCTGGCCTGCTCGTCCTCGTTCATCTGGGCGAACAGTTCCTCCGGCGACGGAGGCGGCGTATCACCCTCATGATGGGGCACCATCGTGCAGTCGCACCGTGGGTGACGCTGGAAGCCCTGACTCCAGGAGTAGGTGCGTCCGGCGAGGATGATGCACCGGCCGCACGCGGGCAGCGTGACGTGCCGGACGTACGTCACCCACCGCCGGTTCGCGACCATCCCGACGTGGTCAGCGGCCCGGGAAGCGTCGGAGATCTCCGTGTCGACGATCCGCGTCAGCGACTCCAGCCCGGACAGCAGCGCGGTCTGGTCGTCGGCGCCGGTGGCCAACACGCCGAGGGTACGCAGCGCCGGCTGCATCAGCAGGCCCGCCAGGTCCCGGCCGTCGGCCGCGATCCCAGCGAACGCGGCCGCGTTCACCACTCCGGCCGCCGAAGGGATGCCCTGGGCTGCGGCAAGCGCCTCGACGTACGGCTGTGCCATCGCGGCCGCGCCGGCCTGGCCGAGTGTGAGCACGCGGATCATCTCGGCGAGCTGCGCGATCCACGAGTCCACCACGGCGGCCGGCTGGACTCGCGCCCACAGGGTTTGGGCCTGCTCGACGGTCTGCCGGGCGAGGGTCTGCTGGGCCTTGTAGTGGTCGGCGGTGACCTGTGCGACGGACGGCACCGGCTATCCCACCGGTTCGGGTTGCGGCTGACCGTCGGGCTGGTCCTGGTCCTCACGGGGCGGCTTTGGACCGCTCATCGCTGCCGCGTCCCCGGCCATGATCCGGGTGAACAGGTCCTGCGCCGCCCGCTCATCCTCCTGCTCCATCCGCTCGATCTGCACCTGCGTGTAGCCGAGGTCCTCGCGGGTCTGTCGCAGCGGCAGGATCTTCGCCGTGTACAGCTTCACCGCGGCGTCGGCCTTCTGCGCGATCGTCGGCGTGGACGCGTCCCGCCACAGCGCCTCCAGGCTCCGGGCGTCCGGGTCGACCTCCCCGTCACGGACCAGCAGCACCAGGCGCATGACCCGCTCCCACGACCCGCCGAACGACCGCTGCTTACGCTCGGCCCGCTTCACCAGCCGCGACTCGTCCGACCGGATGGCATCCGCCGATGCGGGGTTGTCGGTGGCGTGGCCGAGGAACCTTGACGGCAGACCAGCGAGAGACGCCACGAGCATCGCGAGCAGCTTCAACGTGTCGTGGAAGTTACTCAAGCTGGCCTCGGGGAACTGGCCCAGCTCGACCCCGTCGTCTTTCTTGTTCTTCGCGATAGCCCAGATCCGGCCCGCGATCCGCTTCAACGCGCTGATCGGTCGGCCGTTCTCGTCCTCGAAGTCCTCCGGGCCGACGCCGATGGCGTAGCGGCGGGGGATCGCGTGGAACTCGCCGCTGACCATCATGTCGGTGGCGATCTTGCAGGCTGCGTCCGAGAGCGGAATGATCGGCTTCAGCTCCGAGACGCCCGGCCGTTTCAGCCGGGGCCGGTTCACGATCGGCTCAACCAGGACCTCGCCAAGCTCGTGCTCATCGGGCGGGTGCTCGGGGTCCTCCACCCAGTCGCCATCGACCTTGACCCACCATTTGTTGGAGTTCGGCAGGTACAGCGTGGCGCGCTCGACCTTCCCATCGCTGGTCTCTTCAGTCAGCCGCTTGACGGCGGCCGCGACCTTCCGGGTCCGCGGGTCGCGCTCGGCGTAGCAGTCGAGCGGTGACTCCACCGTGATGATCGGCGTCGTCTCGTCGTCCTCATTCGTCCCGACGATCGCGTAGGCGCGCCTCATGACGAGCGCGTCGACGTGGCCCATCTGGGACTGCTCGTCCATGTCGTTGGCCTGCCAGATCCGCCACAGCTCAGCGTCAGCCTCCGCCTGCGACCCGTACCGGAAGCCCTCGACGTCGAGCCGCTCCTCAACGGAGTCGACGACGAGGCGAGGCCATTCGATGATGACCTGGCGCACCCGCTCGTCGAGCTCCTGCAGCAGCTCCGGCGCCATGTACGACAGGGGCTGCTCGCCCTCGTAGTAGGAGTCCAGCCGCTTGAGCTCAATCAGCTCCTTGTCGTGGCAGTTGATGAGGTGGGTCAGCCACTCCGCATCGGTGCGGTCCACGTGCGATCACCCCATCTCATCTCATCTCATGACGATCACCTTCGAACGGCGGCGCTTCTTCGCCCCGGCCGCGATCGCGTCGCAGCGGGCTTCCCACGACAGGTCGCCGGCCATCGCGCCGTCGATCTTCTTCGGGGAGTCGGGGCGTTCCTTGCGGATTACCCACAACGGCTGACCGCGCTCGTCGAGCTGCTTGAGCGTGTGCTTGCATGCGTTGCCGATGTGCCGGGTGAAGACCTCGTGCCCGTTGTTAGTGACAGCGCCCGTGGTCATCGCGCCCTTGTAGGCGCGCAGGGAGTGAGCCATCTGGAGCGGACGGTTCGTCCACCACTCGATCACCCGTTTGGCGCCGTACTTGCCGCGCCAGTGGTTGATCATGCCGTCCCAGTAGGGAGGGTCGGCATACACCCGCCAGACCTCCCAGCGGTCCATGGCCTCTTCTAGGGCGGCGGAGACCTCATCCTCTGGGCACTCCCAGTCCTTGGCGTCCGGGGGGCATTCCCAGATCCCGAGCGGCCACTGAAACCCGGTCATGACGTCCGTCGCGATAAGCCCGGTGGCGTCGTGGAACTGGGCACCGTCGAAGCCGATGGTGATCAGCTCCCCGTCGGGAATCACGATGTCCGGCCGGGCCAGCTGCTTCCACCGGGTGGCGTCGAACGCCTGCTGGCCGGACTGCCTGCGGCGGTTCAGCCACACCCGCTCCCAGTACGCCTTGTCGGTGTCGGGCTGGTTGCGCAGCGAGATGATCGCTTCGACCTGGCCCTCGAAGTCCGGCCAGGTCGCGATCGACGGCCCGGAGGCCTCGATCACCGCCGAGCGGGCCTGCTCGAAGTCGTCCAGGTCCTCATCCGGCCGCGGGGTCGCCTCGCGGTGGAAGAAGAACAGCGTCCGGTCCTTCGCCTTGCCCTCGTCGACGAGCTCGGCGTACTCGTGCGTCCCCTCGGCCACCGAGCCCTCGCCCGGTGTGTAGGTCGTGGTGCTCTCCAGCGACCACGGGTCGGCCAGGGGCCGCTTGGGGATGTTCATCAGCATCGTCTGATGGGCGGCCCTCAGCCGCGGCGACACCATTCGGTGGGTCTCATCGAAATGCTGGAACGTCGTGCGTGCACCATCACGGGAATCCGGCGCCGCCGCCAGGGCGACGGCCTTGCCGTCCCCGCCGGCGCGCATGATCCGCTCAAGGCCCGCGTCGAACAGATCCGCGTCCTCGCCCTCGGTCACCATCACCAGCAGCGCCGCGTAGGCCAGGTCCTCGGTCTGCTCCTCGGTGTAGGCCACCATCGGGATGTACGGGTCGGTCACCGGTCGGCCGACCGGCACCCATACCCCGCCCTTCTTGCGCCACCCGTCCGTACGGACCGGGCCTTCCGGGTGAAGCTCGGCAAATGCGACCGCCGCAGCGAGCTCGGTCTTGGCCGTGCCCTTACGGACCGACAGGCCGACCCGCTTGAATCGGCGCTTCCCCGCACGTGGGTGGTCTTTCGGGTAGACCTCGTACCAGCGGTAGATCAGCGCCCGCTTTTCCTCGTCCAGCTGGTAGGGCTTGCCTCGCAAGTCGCCCGGGCCATGGACGCAGCGCTCCTCGAGCAGGTCGCACACCTGCGGTCCGAGCGTCGGCCACGGCTCTTCGTCGAAGGGCGGGACTACCAGCAGCCCCATGGCCTACACCGCGTGCAGGACTGACCTCGGGTCTACCGGCTTTCCGTCCGACCCCTTCCGCGCCGCCGGCGCGGCCCGCCGCTTCCGGGTCCGCTCGGTCGCCTCGTCGCCGCGGTCGATCTCCCACTGGAGCCGCCGCCGGTCGATCGGGGACAGGCCGAACGACTGCCGCTGAAGCCGGATCTCCGCAGCGAGATCCTTCGACGGCTTGACCCAGAAGTCGTCAACGAGGACCGCCAGCAGGAACAGGCCATGCCGGTCGGACTCGTCATACTCCGGAGCCATCGGCGACCGCCACACGTCGGCCCACCACGCGAGGGTCATCGGATGCCACAGCCGGTCGGGAAGCTCGGGCAAGTTGGGCGCCTTCAGCTTCGGGTCCGCCTGCAGCTTTGCGCTGGTGGCCGCCCGGTTCCGGCGCTGCCGCATGCCTGCGGGCTTGGGGATTGGAGCCATGAGGTGCACCTCGTCCCGTTGCGGGGTGACTCGCCTTGCGCGTAGTCACGGAGGGTGATGTTGCGGAGATCAAAAACTCTGGGGATGCGTACACAGGAAAATCGCCCTCCCCCGCGGTCCACTATCTGACCGGGCGACCCCTGCCCTCCCCTCCCTGACCTGCGGAAACGCGATAGGCCTCTGACCTGCGGAAACGCTCCGTAACCGAGGTGCCTGGTTCCGCGCGCCAGCCGCCGACACCGGCCGCTCACTCGGCCAGCTCGCGTCCGTCGAGCGAGTGATGCACGATCAGCCAGCCGATCCGCCCGTCGCCGTGCTCCGCCGGCCGTACCTCCGGCCCGCAGATGCAGTCGGGCCCGTCGGTGCTGGTGTCGTGCTCGACCTGGTCGCCTTCCGGATGGACGTGAAGCGTGGCCATCACGCGGGTCCTCTCGGAATCAGACCGCTTCGTACGTCTCGGCGAAGATCTCGGGCTTGATCGGGTACAGCTCGCCCTGCACGCCCCGGATGATCCAGTCGCCCTTCTCTGCGCGCATCTCGCCCTCAAGGGTCTTGATCAGCACGGCATCGTTGAGGAAGATCACCGTGCAGTTCTCGTACGCCTCGGCCAGCCATGGAGGAAGCTCGGACCAGGCGGACGAGGCGGCCTTGAGGGCGTCGGCGACGCGCACGGCGTCGATCTCGACGGGACGCTTTCGGAAGCGGGCCATCAGCCGTGCACCCCGCAGAACGGGCCGCCGAGGTCGTCGACCCAGCAATCGGCCTCGGCCGGGGCGGTAGCCGTGCAATGAGGGCCCTGGCAATGCCAGACCTCGACGTCGGTGGGCGTGTCCAGCCCGGCCTCTGCTCGGCAGGTCTTGCATAGGCCGGGGCCGCCGCATCGAGCGATCGCAGTGGGCTTCGGCTGACTGGTGTCGACCACGCCGTACGGGTGGCCGTGACTGGTGTACGGCATCAGACGCGCGCCGGCCAAGCCCACGTACCCGGCTGGTCACCCTCGGCCCGCGAGGTCGCCCAGTAGGTGTCGTTCCCGTCGAGCAGCACCTGCAGGTTCGCGCTGTTGAACGAGGACTCCCAGACGCGGACCACCACGGCCGGGTACACCTGGCCAGCCTCAACGAGGTTGCCGATGTGGGCCTGGTGGCCATCGGCTCCTGCCTGGCCAGGGGCGGACTTGCCGGAGAAGCAGCTCAGGAACGCCTGGAAGTCGATGCGGCGCTTGTTGATCGCCTTGGCGTCGCCCTCGTTCAGCGTGTAGTGGACGATGCGACCGAGGGTCGGCTTCTGGCTCATGGGTGCCTCCAGGGTTATCGGGCGTTCCAGCCGCCGGGCTGGTCGCGTGCGGTGAGGTGCTCAGCCGACCTCGATGTGCTGGTCGAAGACCATGAAGGTCTTGGCGCCGCACTCCCGTCCGGCTCGGGTCAGTGTCTCGAGGTCGAGGCCGTCCTGGTCGCGGTAGCCGGACAGGACGAGGGCGAACTGGTCGCCGGGCAGGGGCAGGACCTGGAGGCGGGGCAGGGGCTCGATCCAATCGGAGAGGTTCTGCCGGGGGGCCTGGTCGGCGTCGCCCTGGTGCAGGATGAGCCGCCGCTGAGGGTCGGTGCATGTGAAGCCGTCCGGGATCGGCGCGCTGCCGCTACTCACCGCGGATGCCTCCTGGGTCATGTGGTCACCTCATCTGCTCGGCTGCCCAGCCTCCCGGCTGGAGGCGTGCGGTTTCCTTGCGGTGGCAGGGGTCGCACAGGCCGCGGCCGTACTGCGGGTCGTCGGGGTCGAGGCCGCGCCGTACGAGCTCGCGCCGGTCGATCGGGTGATGGTCGGCGTGCACGCTGCGAGCCGCGCCGCACAGCGTGCACGCCGGGTCTCTGCGGAGCACCGCCCGGCGGAAGCGGTCTCGGTGGCGGGAGCCGTATCCGCGTTGGGATGCCGTGCCGCGTCGTTTCTCCGCCTCGGCTTTGCAGCCGTCGCAGCGGCCGCCAGCGCACAGGTTGGGGCATCCGGGGGTTGTGCAGACCGTCTGGGCTCGGGCCATCAGGCGGCTCGCATCTCACGTTCGAGGTCGGCGAGTTCCTGGTAGTTGTACGCGTTGTACGGGCCGATCTTCCCGAGTGGTTGGATGCCCTTGCGGTGGATCCAGGAGCGGAGAGTGCCGGCCGGGATGCCGAAGATGGCGGCGGCCTTGCTCGGGGTGACGACGTCGTGGGGCTGCATGATCACCCCCTGGAAACGCGAAAGCCCCCGAACGACCCGTTCGAGGGCATACGTGACCTGCTGACACTCAGCGTTGCACGTGGTGGGCTGGTTCGGCAAGTCGGTCGATCACCGGCGTGTCGAGGCCGAGCCATTCGGCGACTGTCATGCCCATCACCTCCGCTGGCACGGTGAGCGGCAGGATGTGCGGGATGACGACGGCGCTGCCGTCCGGGGTCACGCGGACGGCAGCGATGTCAGTCAGCCGGGGAGGGGAGGCGATCACAATGCCGTCCATCCTGCCAGGAGATCACGACATCCCAGGGTCATGCCGTGCCATCGGGTGCCCATTCCGACCGGTAGCCCTCACGGTGGCGGTAGCCCCAGGCGAGGGCCCGCGCGGCGCGCTCGGCCAGACGGTTCGCGTGCCACATCATCGCCGCCCCCGGCCGCGCGGAGGAAGAACCATTCGCCGTCACCCACATCCTTCTCCACGTGCCAGGCTTTGCCGCCGAGCGCCTCGGCGGTGGTCTTGGCGCCTTCGATCGTGGCGCGGAGCCACGTGATCAGTTCGTTCATGGCTCTACCTTCTGGTGTTCGGTCTCGGCGGCCGGGGTGCGCGGTCGCGGTGGCCGTACGACGGTCCGGGTCTTCGTGGCCGCCTTGGCGGCCATGGCCTGCTGTTCGACCATGGCGGTGTACTGGTCCATGCTGATGGACTCCCCGCGGACGCATCCGATGGTGCGGCAGCGGACGACGTCTTCGCCGCCGCGGCGTTCGAGGGAGAAGCGTTTGCAGCCGGGGCAGCGTAGGGGCATCCGCTGGACGGTGACGTCCGTCGGGTCGTAGCGGTCGAGGCGGGCATACCAGGCGAGGGTCTCTTCGGCGAAGGGGACGGCCATCTGCCGGTGGCGGAGGATCCGCTCGGCCCGGTGGACGAGCCAGGCCGTGCCGTACGTGATGGCGTCCATGAGGCTGCCGAGGCGCGCGACTTCGTCCGCGCCGAGGTAGGCGGCCTTCCATGAGCGCAACCAGCCCTCGAGGTCTTCCAGCTCGTCGATCGTGGGTGAGGGGGAGGCGGGGCCTGGGGTGGAGCGGACTTTCGCCTCGGTGGTGGTGCCGCGCATGCCGTCGGACTCACGGGCGGCGATCGCGGCGGCCACGTCGAGGCGGGCGAGCTTGGCCTTCACCGCGTGGGTGCACGCCTGGCAGTAGATGGGGTCGCCGAGGACGGGGATGATCCTGGGCGGCTCCGGAGCGGCCGGCTTCCGGAGCGTGCTGGGCTTGGTGCTCGGGTCGGCCAGGCGTTCGCGGTAGCGGGCGAGCACGGCCTCGTACGCTGCCACGTCTTCCCGGTAGCCGGCCATCCTGCGCCGTGCCCAGCCCATGCAGGATCCCTGGCACCACCTGCTGCTGTCGTCGTACGCCACCGATCCCCCTCGTTCGATGATCAATCTATGTGCTCTACGCAGGTCACTGCTCTGACCAGTCATATGGACGAATGCTGTCGTCGTTGCTCTTGCGGAGGTTGCACCGCTGACAGCTCACGACCAGGTTCTCGACTGCGTGACGGCCACCCTTCGACCACGGAATTACATGATCGAAATGGAGCTTCCCTGGGCCCTTGCGCCTGGTGTGTACACGCCGCCCGCAGTAGCGGCAGTTCATGCCGTCGCGGGCCAGGACAGCGTCCAACATCTCCTTAGGAATCGCGGGACGCGCACTCGCAGATCTCGTGGCCAGCCATTGCTCCAGGAACTGGTCGAGAAGGACATGCTCGTATCCCTCGCATCGGCACAAGCGGAACTGGCATTCCCACGGCTTCCGAGCCCGATCGTGAAGCACGATGTTGTGACCGCACCGGCGGCAATGCAGGTGCTGCACTGCCGCCGGCATCCGGTGCGGGAAATCCTCGGGGAGTTGAGGCAACACGTCAGATTTCCTCGCTCGGCCTCAGTACGCAACGGATGCTCGGCCGACGGGCGGCCTCTTCGGGGGTCATGGGCGCCTTTCGGTGCAGGGGCCGCAGTGGTCGAGGTGGCCGTCGCTGGTCCAGCCGAACCGTTCGGCGACGATCTCGCGGCCGAGAGCGAGTTCGTTGGTGGGGGCCTGGACGCGGGCCCCACAGCCGGGGGCGTCACAGGCGATGACGATGCCTTGGAAGGTCATGAGCGGCTCCGGCGTGTGACGTCTCCGGTCTGCTCGCCCGGGATCAGCAGGAGGTGGACGCGGGCGAAGTAGCTGCCCAGGTGCCTCTTGTGAGGCTTGAGCAGCTCGAATGGCCAGCGGATCCGGCCTTGCTCGGCGAGGATGCGCTGACCGGCCAGGAACTCGCGGACGAGCCGGCGGGTCTCGGCGATGTCGTGGTCAGCCATCGCCGCGTGCCTTCCGGTAGCGGAACACGAGCGTGTCGTCATCGACGAGCACCTTCACGGCGTCGCGGAATATCGTGCGGTCGCCCAGCTCCTGGTGGAGCTTGTCGAGCACCTCGGACACGGCGTGCCAGTCGGACGGCAGAGGGAGCTCGTAGTCGACCATCTCCCACCGCTGATAGTTAGCCATTGCGGCCTCCGGTCTCTTTGATCGTGTCGATTGCACGCAGGCGGGCATCGGCCCACTTGACGCAGTAGGCGTGACGGCCGATCCGTACGGCGAGGCCGATCCACGCTCGGCCGCGCGTTGCCGGGTTGGGCATGTGGGGGCAGATGTTGCGGACCAGCCGTGCCCCGGCATCGTCGGCGGCGATCCGATAGCGGTAGAAGCTCGGCAGGTGGGGCTTGGCGTAGTACCGCCACGTGGCATGGTCAGGCATGGTTGGTCTCCTCGGTGGTGGGCGGGATCTCGACCCCGATCACGGGAACGTGCGGGGCGATCATTCGTAGCTCGGTCAGCGGGTCGATCCGCGTGTGGCCGTCCGGGTGTAACGGTGCGACCGGGCGGGTTTCGCCGTAGCGGCGGACCTGCTCATCCAGCCACGCCCACACCTCCCGCTCGTCGTCGCCGAACGCGGGGACCGTCACGGCGGCAAGGTCGGGATGCTGCCGTAGGAGGTCGGGCGCGCACTCGCGGGTAGCCCGAGGCAACTGGTGAGTGAACAGGTTGTCGCCGGTCATCCAGTTGAGGATCTGGTAGATGCCGTCAACACCGTTCGGAGTGACCATGAACTCCGTGGTGATGGTGAGGATGTCCCCCAAGTGGAAGTCGCGGGTCTCGGTCATCGGTTGGGCTCCTCGGTGGTGGTCGGGGCGTAGTGCTCGCCGGAGCAGCCCTCCGCCGGGTGCTCGTCAGCGATCTCGACACATCCGGCCTTCGCGATGCTGAGATGGGCGCCGCATGTATGCAGGGCGACCCAGCCCCAGCCTTCGGCGCGACCGATGACGTGGACGGTGGCGGGCTCGACGCAGCCCTCCCGGTCGATGTCCGGCGCGAAGGCGCAACCGGCCGCGCCGGGCGGCGTCGGAAGGCCGACGAATGAAGTCACGGGGTCCCCTCTGCGGTAGAAGCGGGAAAGGGCTGGTTGCACATGCAGACCACGCGCCGGACGTAGAAGCCGACGGGAAGCGCTGCAGCGTGCGCGTTGGCCTCGCTGGCGTGGTGGTAGCCGCTGACCGGCTCACAGTCGTGATCGAGGACGACCCAGCAGCCGCCGTCCCAGCAGTGGCTACTCATCGGCCCCGCCTCGGGTCTGCTCGGAGACGGCCCGGCCGTCCAGAAGGTGGCAAAGGTTACGAAGGGTTGGAGTTGTGGCCCCGAATCCATCGGCGATCAGCGCGTCCAGGCGCTCCCGGACGCGGGCGATGGCGTCCCTGGCCTCGGACAGTTCCCTGGACAGTGAGGTGCTGATGTCCTGCTGCAGCCGGCGGATCCGCCACGCGACATCCCGCGAACCGGCGAGCACCTCGGCCTCTCGCCTGGCGCCGTTGAGCTCCATTCGGGTGGCGGTGAGCTGCCGCCGCACGGCCGCGCATTCCTCGCTGGTGCGGGCGAGTTCGGCGAGCAGCTCGTCACGGGTGAGCTGCCCGTACTGATCGCGGGGGTCAACCATCGACGCCTCCCGGGTTCTCGCCTGCGGCCGGGCCGTCCACAGCGGCGAGGATCTCGTCACGTCCCCCGGGATCGGTGACACCCCACCGGTCGGCCAGAGAGCGGACACGGGCGAGCGCTGCGCTGGCGTCGGCCAACTTCTGGCGGGCGCCCTTCAGGGCGACCTCGGCCAGGACGGCGTGAAGACATGCCTTGCGCAGTTCGTCGTCTCGTACGGCCAGCACCACATCCACGACGTCGCCGACCGGAATTCTCTGCGTGTGCTCGCACATGATCGCCACGCGGTTCCAGACGGTCAGCGCCGCGTCGGTCGCCCGCTGGCGGAGGACGGCAGTGGGGCTGTCGTACGCGCTCAGGTCGGAGTGATCCTCAGCACGGGTCCCGCACGGCTGCTCCGCTACGGACTCGGCGGCGTCGAGGAGACGGCGGCCGGCAGCCACGTAGGCGTCCACCCCGGGGGCGGGGCCCAGGACGGCGTTGATGTCCTCGGCTCGGACGATGACCAGGCCGTCCCCGGCGATGTGCGTGGCGGCGGCCTCGACCGCGAGCCGGGCAAGGCGGGGCATTTCGCTGAACGAGTGCGAGCATTCCTCGTAGTCCTCGAAGTCCCGCCACAGCGCCTTCGCTGCGGCTTGTGTGGCTTCCGCTGGGATCTCAACCACGGTCGGCCTCTTCCTCTTGGTGGCTGGCAGGCGAGTATTCGCCGCGTTCGATCCGCCCGCATAAGATCCGCACGTCCTCATGCAGCGGGTCGTCGACGGGGGCGAAGTAGGCGCGGATCCCGACGATGATGGCGGCGCGTTCCTCGGCCCGGATGGCGGCGGTCTTCTTCGCCATGGCCTGGTCGGCGATCTCCTCCATCATGGCTATGAGCTTCGGCCGCTCCCGGTCGATCGCTTCGACGGCCAGGCGGCCGATCACCTCGTCGTGCTGCTCCACCATCGCGTCGTGAAGGGCGTTCTCGGCGATGTGCGGGACGGCTACCGTCAGGATCGCGGCGACGTCGCCCTGGCACACCGCACACTCGATGTCGTACTTGTGTTCGGCGTGTGCGCTCCACGGCCCTGACCCCCACGGGTGGGACAGGACCGCGCGCACCGCAGTCTCGATCTGGTCAGCCACGAAGGTTGTCTCCGTTCAGGGCGGCTTTCAGGCGGGCGAGGGCCCGGCAGATCGGCGAGGCGCAGTCGGGGTTGGTGCACGTGTCGGCCGCCTCGGTGAATACCTCGACGGCGTGGCGCAGGTCGGCGGCGGGCACGGTCACGATGTCCGCGCGGCCGGGCGGTGGCAGGAGCCCGGCGGCCACGGCGGCGCGCAGCCAGTCTCGGGCCTCCTGGATCAGCGCGTCCGGGTTGTTCTTGCCCAGGCCCAGCCAGCTCCGGTGGCTCCAGCCGGTGGCGAGCCGCCAGCGGGTCGAGGCCAGCAGGCGAACACGCGGGTCGACGTAGTGGACTCGTTCTGCGGCAGCCCGGTCGATCTTGGGGCCGTCGAGGCTCAGGTCAGCCACGGGGTTACTCCTCGGTTCGGTTGGCTATGAGGCTCAGCTGGTCAGCGCGATATATAGAGCCGGAGGGGCTTCGGTGTCGCCGACGATCTTGGGCTGGTATCCGGCGTTGGTGAGCGTGGCGGCCCACCGGTCGAGCATCTGCCGCTGCACGGCCGCCCACGGGGTGCCCGTGAGGCCGGTGCCGCGCGCGAGGGCGACGAGTACGGCTCCGGGCATGTGGCCGACCAGAAAGCCGTCGCTGGTGGGCGAATCGGTGGCGGGGGTGTGCCCCGCGT
This sequence comes from Sphaerimonospora thailandensis, assembly GCF_016863115.1. Lineage (GTDB taxonomy): Bacteria > Actinomycetota > Actinomycetes > Streptosporangiales > Streptosporangiaceae > Sphaerimonospora > Sphaerimonospora cavernae. Next base: position 67,427 of record NZ_BOOG01000021.1, on the reverse strand, counting down.
CGGCGAGGACGCCCCAGATCTTCGCGACGAGTTCGGTCGGGTCGGGGGCGGGCGGGGCTGCGCCGTAGGCGGTCATCATGCGGGCGACGTGCCGCCAGGTGGCCGCGTTGTGCACGGCCTCCCACGGCTTACGGTCATCGCCGAGTTCGAAGACGGCGGCTTGGGCGCGCGCCCAGGTGGCGACGGCATTGATGGCGACCTGGGCGTGGACGGCGCCGATGCTGGCGGTGAGGGTGTCGCGCAGGTTGAACGGGTCGGTCACGGCGCGATCAGTCCTTCCTCGGGGTGAACATGTGCTGGGCGGCCTCCCAGGGGGAGCCGCATCGGGCGGTCGTCTCGGCGAGCTCCTCGAGGACGGCGTCCTCTCGGTCGTGGTGGGCGATGCTCGATATGGGCCGTGCGCCTCTCCAGGGATGTGCCGGTAGAGGTCCCACCCATGGCGGGCGGGGCGCGGCCGGCGGTTCGGGCTCGTGCGCGGCCTGGTGGTCGTGGACGAGACGCTCGGCGGCCGCGGCGGCCGGTACGGCGTTCGTCTTCCAGAAACGGGCGAGGTAGTCGAGGGCGGCGGAGATCACGGGCGGCCCCATCCGTCGTTCGCGGGGCGGTACGCCTCCGCCGGGAGGGGCTCGCCGGTCGCGGCGGCCCACCAGCCGCGACAGACCATCGCGCCGAGGGGTTTGCCGTCGGCCCATGCCGTCGGGGCGTAGGCGCCGTTGACGACGGGCATGCCATGGTGGCAATAGAACGGCCGTTCGACCGGTGGTTGTTCGTCTTCCTCCGGCGCGCCGGGCCGGAACGCGCAGTCCCGGCAGGGGGACCTCATGACGGCCGGCGGGACCGGGGCCGGTCGCAGCGGAGGGTCGCCGGGTTCGGCCATCGTCAGCCAGGTGTCTGCGGTGTCCTGAGTGATGGCGCCGCGGCCTAGGCACAGCCCGCACTCTTCGCCTGGCATCTGGTCCTGGTCTGAGCACAGCGGGCACAGCCAGCGCAGAATCACCACGCTGTTGCTTGACGGGGGGAGTTCCGCGGACGGTACGCCGCAGATGAACGTCACGATCGTCTCCTGGTTCTTGTGGGTGGGGTGGTTCGGCGGCGGGCCGGGTCGAAACGGATGACGTTGGCCGGCAGCCGGGCCGGTGGCGCGGCGGGCAGTGCCGTCTGCACGGGGCGGCGGTTGGGGCAGGTCGCGACGTGAGGCACGAACCGGTCCTCCCAGTCCGCCGGGGTGGGGGCGCTGCTGCCGTTCAACGAGCGGGACCGCCAGGTGCCCGTCGTGTCGCGGTAGCAGGCCTGGTTGCCTGTGTCGTCCGGGGTGGGGTCGACGGCCAGGCGTCGGGCCGCGGCGGTGGTGGTCCACAGGATCGGGCGGGTGCAGTCCCGGCAGGGGCGTAGTTCGGACGGGGCGGGGATCATGGCCGGTCGCCTCCGGCGCGGCCGCCGAGCTGCTCGGTGGAGATGTCCGCCGGGGGTGTCAGCCCGGTGTCGAGCAGTGCGCCGAGGATGCGCCGGCTGTGGTCCTCAGCGGACAGGTCGCGGGGCCAGCCGGGGAAGGCTGCCGGGTCCTTGGCCCTGGCGTCGCGGACCGTAAACCAGGCGCTCACCATGAGCGCGATCTTTTTGATGGCGACCTGCCGTGGGGTTTTGCCTGCGTCGTAGGCGAGCTGGGCCAGTGGGTCGAGGTCGCGGTAGAACGCGGGGGCGTCCTGTCTCGGCAGGTGCCAGCCGGGCCGGTCGGGGTCGGGTGGGGTCGGGCCGAGGTTGGGCGGCAGGCGCCAGCCGACGTCGAGGAGGTCGCCGAGGATGACGGCGGCCGCGCCGGTGGTGGTGGCGCGGCGGCCGCGCTCGATGGTGGCCGCGATGAGTTTGGCGGCGTGGTCGGTGTGGCGGCCGAGGGTTTCGAGGTTGGTCATCGGGGGCTCCGGGTGGGCAGGTGGAGCTCGTCGGCTACGGCCTGGTCGGTGGTGCGGCGTTCGGCCGCGAGTGTGTCCTTGGCGGTCTCCCGGGCGATCAGGGCGGTGGCCCAGTCGAGGAGGGCCAGGCCCCACGCTTGGCGGGCGCGTTCGAGGTTGACGCCGCGTGGGGTGCGGCGGCGGGTGGAGTCGTAGGCCTTCCCGGCGCCGTCCAGGGTGGCGCGGGCGGCGGTGAGCGCACGGTCGGCGGTGTCGTACGCGGCCTGGGCTGTACGGAGGTCCTGGGCGAGGTCCATCAGGCGTGGGCTCCCTCGGTGGGCAGGTCGTCGGGGGTGAGGCCGAAGTGGTCGAGGGTGGCTTCGAGGTCGGCCTGGTCGGCGGAGGTCCAGGGCCGGTCGTCGACGGTGGGGGTGGGGCAGGCGCAGGTCTGCTGGCCGCAGCCGTGGCACAGGCCCTCGAGGGTGGCGTCCCGGCTGAGACGGCGCAGGACCTCCCGGAACTCGGGAATGTGCTGGCGCTCGAGGAACCGGCCTTCGTCGGCGACGAGGTGGGCGTAGCGGGTGATCGCACTGGGGCCGAACCCGGTGTCGAGCGCGGCCTGGGCCATCGGGATCAGGTGGCGCTTACGGGCCCAGCCGGGGGCGTCACGGTAGCGGGGGATGCTGGCGATGAGGGATCGGGCGGCGAGAGAAGTGATCGGTTGCGCCGAAGGCGCCGTCGCGTTCGCGCGCGCGGTACGGACCGTAAGACCGCCTACGGCGGTAACCGGAGTTTTTTCCCCTGTTCCCCTGTTCCCCTGTTCCCCTGTTCCTACTTCCAGCGCCGAGGATCCGGCGGGCTCCGCCGAGGACTCGGGGGGTTCCGCCGAGGTTTCGGCGGGCTTCTCCGATTGGGGCTGTTCCGGCTGGTCAGACGGCTTGTGCGTGGACTTGCCGGGGTTGGGGTCCCACGGCTCGCCATCCTCCGGGGCCGGGTACTTCGCCCCTGACCGCTTGTCGATCTTCTGGTGCTTCTCCCAGGAAGGGATCCAGTAGTACGGCCTTCCACCGACCTCGTAGAAGACCACACCGAAGGCTCGGCGGAGTTCGCCGAGCATCCGCCGAACGTCCACCGAGGAGATCTCCTCGTCGTGCGGGAAAGCGAACCCGGCGAGCTCCCGCGGGTTCGCTGTGCCCCGGCCGGAGTCGTCCGCCCAGTTCCACATCGCGATGAACAGCAGACGCGCCCACGGGTCCAGGCCGCGCATGCCGGGCGAGGACCACAGCTCAGGCTTGATCGAGCGGATTCGTGCCACGAGCGTTGTTGCCTTTCAAGAGGAGGGAGTCAACCGAGGCGATGGCTGGCCGTGTGGCCGGTGGTTCCCGTCCGTTTTTTGGCATGCGAGATAAGCCCCCTGTCGGGCTAGAAGGTGCTGGCCATAAGGGGACTTGCGTCCCCCGTGTATATACAGGAGCATAGTCCCCATGTATATACACGGCAACGCCGGAAGCCAGGGACCTGCATATACAGCGGTTACGCTGTTCGACGTGACCGACAACCACACCCCGCTCCGGCCCATCCGGGTCGAGACCGAGCTGTGGGAAGCGTTCGGCGAACTGGTCGGGAAGCGGAACCGCTCGGCAGTGATCCGCGACTTCATCCGCTGGTACGTCCGTGAGCGCGGCGCGAAGCTGCCCGAGCGTCCTCCCGCCACTCCGGCCGCCGGCTCCTGAACGTCCCGCGTTCATCGCGCCGCCCCACCAGCCCGCTCGCAGCACTCCCCCTCAGGGGCAGGGCAGCCGTGCATACACCGCGGGCACGCCTGCGTCGCGCAATGCTCCTCGTCCTTCTCACACCACCACGGGTCACACCGGCAGCAACGCGGCCGGTCATAAACCAGCACGAACTTCAGCCCGACGGCTGTGACGTACCGATCCGCGATCCCGAGCCACAACCGCGGATGCCCCGTCTCAGCCCGCCGCACAGTCACCCGGTCGCAGCGCATCAGCCGCGCCACCTGCCCCTGCAACAGGTCCAGGCGCCGACGGTGCGCGGCGGCCGCGCTCATCAGCGTGGCCGGGTCACTCGACAGGGTTTCCCGCGTCCACGGGTCGACGACGGCCAGGCGCAGCCGGAGCGCGAGGGCGTACCCCGCGAGGCTGGTCAGCCGGGGCTGCGCCTGTCCCAGCTCCCACAGGCCGACACTCCCGGACTTCACCCCGGCGGCGGGGGCCACGGCCCTCTGGGACAGGCGCAGCTGCCGCCGGCGGTCCATCAGGTGCACGACGAGCGGGTGAGGGTCTCCCATCAGTGGGCCTCCCGGGGGTACTCGTCCCAGACACGGCCGTCGAGCAGCCGCCCGGCACGCTTCTTACCGACGCGCGCCATCAGCCACGTCCGGTCGTCGGTGGGCTGGTGGCCTTCGGCGATGTAGCCGCTTCGCTCCAGCTGGATCACGCGACGGTTCTCGTGGACCTCGATCACCACGGCCTCCATGTGGGCGTCGGCGGTCTCGTCGTCGTCGCCGTACAACGGGCCGATGGGCTCCCACCCGCCCCACTGTTTGAGCAGGAAGGGCACCTCGGCGTCCTGGCACTGGTCCCGCAGGGAGCGAGCCCAGTCCGGGTGCATCGGCCTCGCACCCGGACCGGACTCGCCACCGGCAACCACCCAGTCGAGCAGCGGGTGAGGGGCGCCAGTTCCGCCGCCAGGGCCGCCCATCCAGTCCGGCAACAGGGCGTCCACTCCGGCCAGGTAGCGGAGATCGATCGGGCCGAGCAACGGCTCGGCAGAGATCCACCGGACGGCGGCCGGCGTATCGAGCAGAACGGGGATACGAAGGTCGGCCCAGCGTTGGTTCTCGGCGCTCACACCGAGCCACACGTTCTGCAGCGGCCACCACGGGCGGCCGTGCGTCACGACGAGATGCTCCGGCAGGTACGGCGGCCCGGGCTCGGCCTCGGCCATCGCAACGGTGAGGCGCGCGACCTGGCCGCTGAACGTGTCGCTGCTCATCAGTGCCCGCATCCGCGCAGGCCGCTTCGTCAGCACCTGGAAGGTGTGCCGTGGGCTCAGCGCCATGACGGCGAATACCTCGGCGATGTACGCGTCGGGCACCTCGTCGTGGAACAGGTCGGCGAGGCTGTTGACGAAGATCCGGCGCGGCCTCTGCCAGCGGAGCGGCTGGTCCAGCCGCTCCGGGTGCAGGCGGACACCCGTAGTCGCCCCGATATGCGGGCCGTCGAAGCGGCGGCCCTCCATCCGGAACGGCGGGGTCCGCTCGATGTAGCAGACCTGGCAGTCGTCGGAGATCCGAGTGCAGCCCGTCACGACGTTCCATGTCGCGTCGGTCCACTCGATCGCGCTCTTGTCGCCCATCACACCTCCGGCTCTGGCAGGCCGGCCAGCCGCAGGACCGTCCGGACGGCCATCTGCAGGGTGTCGTCCATGACCCGCACGTCCGCGCCGTCGACCTGGCGCGGACGCATCGCGGTTAACGTCGCGGCGACCTCGCGGGCGAACTCCTGCCGCACGCCGTCGCGGTACACGTTCAGGGCCATGGCCGCAGCCTTGTGGAGCCCCTCTGCGTCCGCGTCTAGGCGGACCACGACCTGGTCGCTACTGGCCACGCAGCGCCTCCACATCCCACGTCCGGTTCGGCGCCGACAGCAGGCACTGCAACGCCTGGTCGAGGTCTTCCGGGGTGACGTGGCGGCCGTGCACGACGGCCAGGACCCGCTGACCGTCAGCGGAAAGCACAGCGCGGGACTCCTCCCGGCGGTGCCGCTTCGGCGTGAACGTCTTGCCGCGGCGGGCCTTCGTACGGGGCACGCCGATCTTGGGGTCACTCATCTTCCTGTCCTCCATCAGGTGGTGTGTCGGCGGCCGCCGCGCTGACGGCCGGACTCGACGGGGGTTCGGGACGGCCCGCGATAGCGGCAGGGGTACACGCGGGGCAGCGCGGCCCGGCGAGGTACATGCGGACGTTGCCGATCGTCGTGGTTTGCGCGGTCACATGTACCTCCGGCGGTCACGTGCGCGGGCTTTCTGCTCGGCCCGGCAGAGCAGGCAGTCGCGTTCGACGTGGCCACGTCGCCGCCGCCACCGGGTGGTTTCGGGCCGCCACGGGTGGCGGTTGCCGCAGTGGGTGCGGGCGTCCAACGTGGTGGCGAGGTGGTCGGGTTCGACACAGTCCGACGTTCCGCAGACGGTGACGATGGGGTGGGGGCCGGGATCGCCGTGGACGGCGGCGTAGGCGGCGCGGCGGGCAGATCGGCCGCCACGCAGGATGGGCAGGCCGTCCCGGACGGGGCCGTCCCACGGCATGCACGGTGTGGACGTTGGCTTCATGGCGCCTCCCGCAGGTGCGGGGCGTCGTCTACCAGGCGGTACTGGGTGAGGAATGCCTGCAGCGGGATCAACCTGTCCCAGGTGGCCGACGTGCGCGCCTGGTAGGACCAGCCGCGGACCTGGCCGGCTTCCGAGCGGAGGACGAAGAACTGGCGGGATTCATCGGCGCGGCGCGCCCAGATCTGGGCGGCGTGCACCTGGGGGGCGGGGTCAAGCATGGGCGGCCTCCAGTACGGCTTGCGCCGCCTGGTCGGCCTGCTCACACTCGGCGTGGTCGACGCAGAAGTGCATGCCCTCATAGGTGACGCCGCCGGGCTGGTAGGCGAGCACGGCCAGGGCGCGGACCAGGGTCTTGATCGCGTCGGGGCGGTGGCGGCCGCCGAATTGGAGGTCGTCGCCGTGTTCGGCGATCACCTGGGATGCCCGGCCGACGGCGCGTTCCCGCTCCTCGAAGCTGGTGCCGGCGAGCTCAAGAACCCGCAGAGGTACGAGGGCCTGGATGGTGATGGCGAGTTTGCGGCGCGTGATGGCGGTCTGGTCAGTCACGGGCTGTCCTCGGGTCGGCGAGGGCGTCCAACTGCCGGCGGAACCGCGCGGTCCGCTCCATCGGGGTGCGCGCATTCCGTGCCTCGGCCTCGGCGCGTCTCCGCTCACGGGCCTCCCGGGCCGCGCCGCGATGCGCGGGGCCGTTCCAACGGGTCATTCCGCCGCCTCCCCACTGCGGATCTTGAGTACGATCTCGTCGGCCTGGTCCGGCGGGACCAGGACGTCGCGGGCCTTGGAGCCCTGCGCAGGCCCGACGACGTTCCAGCTCTCCAGCAGGTCCATCAGTCGGCCAGCCTTGGCAAAGCCGACCCGGAGTTTGCGCTGGACCATCGAGGTCGAGCCCAACTGGGTGGACATCACAAGCTCGGCCGCCTCCACCAACAGCTCGAGGTCGCCACCTGGTTCATCGGTGTCGAGTGGCTCTCGCGCGGGCGGGGTCCGCAGCAGCTGCTCGGCCGTCTCCCGGTCGTCTTCGTCGACCAGGAGCTCGCGACGCCACGGGCTGCCCGGCAGTTCCTCACCCGCGTCCAGGTGACCGGCCGGCATCCAGATCCCGATGAAGTGGTTCTCTGCCTGGATCAGCAGCGGGTCCGTGGGCTCTGGCCCGACGAACACCGACAGCCGCTCCCCTTTCCGTGCCGCCTTAGTCCACCGGCGCAGGTACGTCGGGGTGAGGAACAGCGCCGGGGCGGCCGGGACGTTCGGCCGTGCGAGGATCCGGCCCACCAGCGAACGCCAATTGCCGAGCACCGACTGGGCCCGGCCGTGCAGGATCAGGCGAGTGCCGTCCTCGGAGTCGACCGTCAGCCCCAACGACTCGACCGTGTTGCCTCGGTCGGTCACCGGCACCGGGACCCGGTCGATGACCAGCCGCAGCTGCGGGTCGTCGTCCTTGCTGTGCTTGAACAGCTTCAGCATCGCGGCGGCCTCGGACCGGTCGATCGCGATCACCACGTCGTCAACCGGGTCGCCGACGGGATGCCGGGCCGCGCCGAGGGTGTACCGGTCGGTCGCTACGGCGTACAGCACATCTGCGCGGGTCTCGATACGGATGACGCCGAGCTCGGGCAGGGTCGGATCGTTGACCGTGTGTGGCAGCACCGGGTCGATCAACTCGTGTAACTCTCGGGTGGTCATGTCGATACGGGTCACAGGGGCGGGGCCTCCTCGAGGAGTTCGGGCCACCGCTTGGCCCGGTACGCGGCCACGTCGGCGGCGGACTTGGCGGTGAGTTCGTACGTGAGCCGGTCGGGGGGCTGGGCCGTGGCGCCGCATTCGGGGCACGGGCCAGGGGCGACTCCGATGAACGGCTCCACGCGGAGGGACCGCTTGTTGATCCGCGCCTCGGCGGTCATCACGGTGCGCAGGCGGCACCCGCACACGGGGCAGGGGTAGTGGGCTTCCAGCGCGAGCATCATGCGGCCCCCCTGCGTGCTGCAGCCCGGCGCCGCCTGTACTCCTCCGCCCCGGCCACGACCAGCGGGGACCGCTCCCCGTGCTCCCGCCTGTACCGGTCGCAGCGGGCAAGCTCAGTCAGGTCCATCTCCGCTACCCGGCGCTGCAACTCCGCAGCGAGCCACGCGTCCGGCAGGTCGATCAGGTCGTCGTCCCACGCCGCGAGCGGCAGCCAGCCCTTACGTGCCGCGCGGCCGCGGGTGTACGACACTGACTTCCGCTCTGATCTGGTCGTCTCCGGCGGCGGCTGATTCCACAGGCGTTCGGTCAGGTCCCGGACCTTCCGGGCGACAGCGACGCCCACCCGCTTGCTCGTCAGGACAGCGTTCAGGTTCGCCGGCCACATGCCGATCTGGCGGGCCTGCTCGGCGACGGACCAGCCGACGACGCACAGGGCTTGGATACGGCGCCGAGTGGCCGTGCCGTCGATCACGGACGACGGGGGGAGCGTGTCCAGGTCCAGGCGTACCGCGAGCAGTTTCTCTGCTGTCTTCGGCTTGATGCGTTTCGGTGGCGGCCTTCCTGCCGCTGGGGTGCCGTACAGCAGCCGGTGGACGGTGTACCGGGAAACACCCGCGAGGCGGGTAGCGCGACGCCAGCCGATACCTTGGTCGGCCAGCAGCGCGAGGTGCTCCCGGACGGGGTCGGCGTCGACGAGGGGGTTCCACTGGCCGTAGGCGATCTGACGGCTGCGCATGTTCTGGTAGTCACGATGAGCTTTGGTGCAGCGGGGGCAACGGCAGCCGTCCAGGGTGTAGCCCGCCTGGGTGCCGTGCCGTACGGCGCGGGTTTCCGGGCTCATGCCGTGGCCCCCCGGTCCCGGTGCGCGGCCGCCATGACGATCTGCTCGTCTTGGCGGATCACGGTCTCCCAGCACTGGCCGCAGGCGACCTTGCCGATCCGGCGCCGGGCGGTGTGCTCCCGGGCATCACAGGTCCGCTGAGCACGCTTGGCCAGCGGGTGGTTGATCGTGAGGTAGTCCGGCTCCCAGGCCCACGCCTGGTCGCTACCACCGGCCTTCACCCGCTGCTTCTTGCGGAACTTCCGCACCGCGGCGACGGCCTCACCGGCGGTGATCTCACCTGTGCGGACCTTCTCACGTCCGGCCTCGTCCAACTCCAGGAGGGCCAGGAGGTAGGAGACGGTGGAGTCGGGAATGCCCGTCCGGGTGCTGATGAGCGCGTTGGTGTAGCCGCGGGAGCGGAGTTTGCCGAGAGCTTCGGCTTTCTCCATCGGGTTCAGGTCGCGCCGTTGAACGTTCTCCACGATCATGACCTCGATCGCGGTGGCATCATCCATGTCAGCGTGGATGACCGCAGGAACGACTGCGAGGCCTGCCTCGCGAGCGGCCGCGAGTCGGCGATGCCCCGCCAGCAACTCATACCTGTCGGCCACTGTGGGATGGGGTCGTACGGTGAGCGGCTGCAGCAGCCCGTGCGCGCGGATCGACGTAGCGAGTTCGGAGATGTCGCCGACCTCGTCGCGTATGTTGCCCGGGTTGGCGTGGATGCTGGATAGGGCCAGGTCGATCGTCAGCGGCGGATCAGCGGCGGGTTGTTCTTTCGTCCCGCCGGTTTTCACCTGCTGCGCCCACTCCAGGTGGGCGCGGTCGACCCCGGCGGGAACAGGGATCCGACCGCCCCGAGCGCCGGGACAGCAGACCCGCCCGTCGGAGCCGACCAGCCACCCCTTGCAGCTCATCACGAGTTTGCGGACTGCGCCGAGCGGCCAGTCCATGAGATCAGCCGTGTCCTGCACGGTGTGACCGGCCGCCAGCAGCGCCAGCGTCTTGGACATCGACTCCGCCATCGGCCTGGTCATCTGGCCTCCCCAGTCAGGGCTCGGGCTGTACGGCCTGCCGGGCAGATGTGCTCAGCCCACGGGCAGTCGTACGAGCTGTGCTCGTGTGCGTGGTCCTCGAGTAAGTCCGCGAGCGGGCCCCGTACCGCCTCCCGGATGGGCTGGCCCGTACGCAGGGCGGCGGCCGCCGCGCTCAGGTCCCGGGTGATGCCGCCCGTGCCGAGCAGCGTCTCCGCCACGGTGGCCAACTCGGCCGGGAGGCGGCGTGCGAGCGCCGCCTGCCGCTCCCGAGCAAGGTCGGTGCGGGCCTTGGCCAGTTGGGCGTCGGTGTGGGCGAGCATCCGCTCCAGCCGGGCGACGTCGTCGACCAGCTGCCGTTTAGTGCTCGCCCACAGCCACAGGCGTGACCCCCACATCAGCAGTCCTCCGCGGGGAAGACGTCGTGCAGGTCGGCAGCGACGATCGCGTCGAACCGTGCCCGGGTCTCCGCGGTCTGTCGTCGGGCCTGCCGCGCGTCCCACGCACCCCAGGCCCAGAACCCGACGATCACGACGACGAGCGCGCCGACGAACACCAGCACCACGGGGATGAGTAGGTCGAGGAGGCCCTTCACCGGCCCTCCATCCGGGTCGAGTGGATCTCCCGGAGCTGCCGCACGCACGTGTCCGGCACCGCCGGATGCAGGCGCACCCACTCACTGGCGAGGGTCTCGATCGCGCCGGACACGCGAGCGAGGTCGGCGTCCGCCCTGGCTTTGTCCTCCTGCAGGCGGGCCATCTCCTGCCTGGCCGCCCGGACCCGGCCAGCCTCACGCTTACGGCCGACCTGGATCCCGTACATGGCGCCCCACCAGCCGGCCGCTATGGCGATCGCGGCCATCGCGACCACGACCACGGGCGAGCCGGTCACGACGGCGGCGGCCACGATCAGCGTCACCATCGCGCTGACCGCCCACGCGGAGGCGTACGGCGGGACCTCCGCAGCGGCCCGCTCCACCGGCGACAGGTGGACATCCACCTCGACGCCGGCCTGGTCCTGGTCGAGATCACTCATGGGCCGCCCCGCCATCTGCCGGGCACGGGCCGAATTCCGAACAGGAGCAGCCGCCCGTCGGGGCGCCCAGCTCATCGGCGAGCTGGGCGCACTGGGCAGCCTTCTCACGCGCTTCGGCCTCGTACTCGCGGGCGTAGTCCTCTCTGTGGCCGGACCACTCCTTCACATGTGCCAGCTCGTAGGTCTCGATCTCGGCGAGCACCTTGAGGACGTCCTCGCGGGTCGCCCATGTGTCGTCCAGGACCGGCGTGGTGCCCTCGTATAGGCAGTTCTGCACGTAGCTGTAGACCGTGTTCAGCGAGATGTGCGCCTTCCGGTCGTACGGCGCGGCCTTATAGAACATGGCCACGCGGCGGCGGCCGAGCGGGTCGACGATGTGGGACCACATGGAATGGTCGGAGGGCACCCGCGCCCAGCCTTCCGGGAGGACTGCGCGGCGGAACAGCGGGTCGTCCTCAACCACCTCGCCGAGCTGGAAGCCGAGCGCGGTCAGATCGTCGTCGCTGCCGCCCTGGATCCAGGTGGGAATGGTCTCGGAGTTGACCAGCTCCTGCTGGCCCTGGGCCTCCCACCGTTCGATCGACGCCGACGGTCCGCCGGGTCCCATCGCGTCGGCCAGGAGCAGCAGCGGGTCGGTCTTGGTCGTGTCGCGAGGGCTGTTCATCCTGCGCTCCTGGGGGTCTCGTACGGCTTGCGCCCGAGGACCGGGCGGGCGATCGCGGCGTCCACCACCGGGTGCGCGGCGGCACCCTGTACGGCCCTGGCCAGGCAGCCCCACCCGGTGAAGGATCCGTGCCGTACGTGGCGGCCTCGGCGGCGGGAGAACAGCGCGGTCACCGGGCACCCCCGCTCGCGTTCAACGCGTCGTGCGCCGCGTCCACCCGCGACCACGCCCCGTCCGGGTCGTGCGACAGCTCCCCGTTCGCCGGAGGGACCGGCGCCCCCAGCACGGCGAGCGTGTCCGCCGCGCCCTTGGCGGCGTCCCGGCCGCGCTGGGCCTGCTGCAACGCGGCCCGCTTCTCCAGGTCACGCTCCTCGATCCAGGCCTTCCGCTCCTCGATCCAGGCCTTCCGCTCCTCGATCTCCGCCGCCCACTTGTCCATGTCGGCCTGGCAGGCGTCAGCCAGCGCGGCCTGCTGATTAGCGAAGGTGACGGCGTTGTCGTAGGTGGAGCGCAGGCTCCCCAGGACGGTTTGCGCGGCCTCGTCGGTCGCGAACCTCACTGCCGGAGCTGAGGCGACGAGCTGATCAGACGGCTTCGGCTTGTTGCCGATCATGGTGATCTCCGTTCGGGAGTCGGGGTAAGGAAGGCTCGGGGCCCCGCTGCTCACCCCCGAAGAGCAGCGGGACAGGGCGAGGTCAGGAACAGGTCTCCGGAGGGAGATCAGTGAGGACGACGACGAACGGGTCCGACCCGCACGCGCAGAACAGGACCGCGTCGAGTTCGCCGGACCAGTCGTAGGACCATCCGCCGCAGTCGAGGTGGCCGTACCGGTGCAGCGTCTTGATCAGCACGCCCGGGGTGTCGTACTCGTACTCGGAGCAGGTGATCTGCACCACGGGAAGGAGACCCGAGGGGGTGAGCACCGTGTCCGGAACCGACCGCCACCCGCCCCGGTCGTCGAGCAGGACCCAGCCGTACCCGGCGTGCAGGACCGGCACCTCGTACGGCCGAGCGATCCCGTGACGGATCTTGTAGCCCCATGCGTACGCGTCAGTGACCTTCGCCCGGTCGATCCGGTCGTGATCCCGCCGACACGCGTCCAGCAGATTCGACGGCGAGTTCGACACCGCCCTGCCCTTGCGTCCGGGGCCGCCGGTCCCTTTGGCCATGCGGTGCGCCCGCTCCACGGCGGGGGCCAGGCCGCCGCATTCCAGGCCGACTTCGCACAGCCCGCCGGAGCGGTGCCGTACGAGCGCCACGACCTTCGCCGGTAGCGGCTTCGGCCCGGCCGTGGCCTTCTTACCGGGCTTCCCGCCCGCCTTGCCGACCGCGCGGATCGACGTCTTCCGGGCCAGCTGCTTGGCCCCGCGTGACAACGGCGTGCGCCTGGGGGGCATCGGGGACCGCTTCATCCCGCCACCGCCTGGGCGGGCACCGGCCGGGCGACGACCCGCACCCGGGCGTGGCGGTCCCGATGCAGCCGGCGGGCCGTGCCCTGCCGGGGCTGGACCATGACGACCAGGCAGTCACATGTCGGGCAGGGGCGGGGGTCGTCGAGCACCAGCAGCTGCGGCAGCCACCGTTCCCCTTCCGGGTCCCACAGCTGGATGTGGTCGGCGCGGCGCAGCCCGCCGAACGCGAGGTGCTCGACGCAGCGGCCGATCGTCCGGCAGCCGTCCTCCCGGCACATGCCGGCCTGGTCCTTCAGGTCGAGCACCACCTGGTGGAGCTGCTGCACTCTCGCGCAGAGGGTGGCCGAGCGGGTCGACCCGTACGTCAGGAGCGCCCGGGCGCGCAGCCAGTCCTCTTCGGCCGCGTCGATCTGCGCGGTCATCTCAGCAAGCGATGCGGTCACTGGCATGACTCACACCCCTGCGGCGTGAGAGGGCCCGGGATGCTGCCGATCGGCACGTCCTGCTGCGTGTAGTCGTCGCGGGACATCAGCGGCTGCATGGTGCCGTCCGGGGTCTCCCTCGAGTAGCCGCCGGCCCAGTGCCAGCGCTGCCCTCGGCCGTCGACGTAGTGGAGATTCAGGTCCCACACCGTGCCGGACGGGTCGACGGCTCGGGCCGAGTCGTCCTCGGTCCACGTCCAGTCGCCCTCCGGCAGGCCCTCACCGCCCACCTGGGGGACGTCACGGACCAGAACGATCGGCCCTTCCACGCCGCGGTGCAGCGTCTCCCAGCTCGTCCACTTGTTGGTGCCGGATCGGAGGCTCACGGTCATGCCGTCGCTGGTGGCGAACCACTCCTTGCCGAACCGGTCGGCCCAGATCTGGCCCGGGCGCGGCTCTCCGTCGGCAGGTCGCACGCGCGTGACCGTGCAGTCGCGGGCGTCGAGGTAGAACGTGCCGTACAGCTTTGACCCGTCGGCCGTCGTGACCTCGCCGATCAACTCGCGACCATCGTGGTCGGGGTCCTCGATGACCTCGACGACACGCACTTCGCTGGCGATGCGCAGGATCTCGTCCCGCTGATAGGTCGGGGTGTCAGCCACGGGACACCTCGCCCTCGGCCGGGCCGACCAGGTCCAGGAGCGCGGCGGGAATCTGCCACTCGATCATCTCGTGCAGCACCCGGTCGTCCGGGCTGGTGATCCTCTTGGTGACGGCCTGCTCGCAGACGTCCTCAGCCTTCATGTAGAGCCGCACCCGGAGGCCGCGCACGGCGCCGTGGACGTTGACCGCGTCGTAGGATCCCGCGGTGTCGACCTCGGCGCGCGTCCCCGTCATGTGCGGGATGAGCGTCCGCGCGTGGACCAGGGGGTCGTCGAACAGGTACAGCGTGACCGCGGTGGACACGTGCTTGCCGACGACCGGCAGGGGCACCTCGGGGTGCTCACGCAGCAGCCGGGCGAGGGCCTCCAGGCCCTGGATGTATTCCTCGCGGGGATCCGGCGCCGTGGCCGTGTCGCCCGGGACCGGTACCGTGGTGGTCACTGATCCACCACTCCTTCCTTCACGGGATCTGTTGGTGGGTCCTCGAGGTCCTCTCCGCGCACTCGGTGAGGACCTCGGTCTGTCAGGAGGCGGGGGCCTCGTTGCGGTCGAGCTCGGCGAGTTCCTCGCACCGGGCGAAGAACCCGCAGATCGCGTAGACCGAACCGGGCTGGGTGAAGGTGTTCACGCGGCGACTCCCTTGCACGTGTCGGGACTGAGCAGCGGTGTGCCGCCGGGCCGGAGGATCAGCACGAGCCGGGCGATCTCCTGCTCGGTGAGGGGCGGCCAGTCGGCGGCCGCCGCCCATCCGGCGTGGAATGCCTCAGAGTCGGGGTTGATCGCCATCAGGCTGCGGTCTCCTGCTCGGGAACGAAGTCGCCCTGCAAGGCCGGGCGCTGTCCGGTGGCCACGGGGACGCGGCTGATAGCTGCGAGGGGGATCTCCAGCGCGATGGCGATCCTGTTGAGCAGGTCCAATGACACGCGCTTGGTCTCGTTCTCGGCGTTGCTGAGGGACTGCGGTGTGATTTTCACAGCCTCGGCCAGCTCCTTCATGGACTTCTTGCGGAGCTGGCGGATGGTGCGTATGGCCACCCCGTTGTGTGAAAGGGGTGGACGGGGCGGGTGTGGCATGGCGCCACATTAGGGTCTGACTCCACTTTAGGCAAGGTCGCACACAGGTGCGAATCAAAAATGATCTACGTTTCCGAGTCGGCGCATGCCATGAGCTGGGGGCATACTGATTCCAAATCAAGCGTTGACGCCTAAATGTGATTCGTTATGCTCAAGCTGTCTCCACTGGCGTAGACAGCTCAACCCGCACATGCAGGTACAGCAGCAGCACCCCATGCAGAGGAGCGGACTGATGGCAGGGCCCGAATGGACCCAACTCGCTGACCTACTCATCGCGCGGCGCAAGGAGCTGTCGCGCGCGCTGGACGCCGACTGGAGGTTCCGCCGGCGCTTTGCCGACGCTCACAACCTGGACTATCGGACCGTGTCGGACCTCGAGGTCGGGCGGCGAGACAACTACGAAGCGCTCACCTATCGGCGGATCGAGAGCGCCTACCGGTGGGAGACCGGGTCGGTCGAGGCCGTCCTCGGCGGGGGGGCGCCGATGCCGGAGCCGATCGTGCCGACGGACGAGATCGGTGATGTCGGTCCGGGTGGTCAGCGGGTGCTGGTCGAGCATGTGCGCGTTGGCGAGTTTGAGGCGCACCTGACGGCTGCAGCCGAGGTGGCGGAGGCGATGAGCGACGAGGAGCGTGATGAGGCGCGCCGCCGGACGATCGCCAAGCTACGCGAGTTGCTCGTAGATCTAGATCTTCAGGTGTGAGCGCTACTCACAGTGCGCGTGTTCGACTGGAATGCTATTGAGTCTTGACGAACCCCACTACACCCGGTCTAGCCTGGCCGGACCACAAATTGGACCGTTTTAGGCGGTGTGATGCCCAGCAGCTTCGTGCAGGTAGTCGAAGCCTCGTTTCCGCCCCCGTATCATGGCCCTCATTTCGTCACGACTCGACGAGGAGTGGTGATCACGGTACCGCCGGGCTACCCCCGGGACATCCTCGCGGTGCTCGCCAACCAGCTGTACCCCGAGTCCCAGCAGCCGGCGATCCGGAAATCTCTCGGTCTGCCTCCACCGGTTACCGCCGTGCAGGCCGCCCGGGCGGCGCTGAGCAGTCTGCCTTGACTGACCGCAAGGCGACGGCACTTACCCTTCCCTGCGGGTAGGTGCCGTTTTTGCGTTCGAGGCCTGGCGTAGAGTGCCGACCATGAAGCGCTACGAATACGCCACGGTGCCTCTGCTGGTCCATGCGACGAAGCAGATCCTCGACAACTGGGGCGAGGACGGCTGGGATCTCGTCACCGTGATCCCAGGTCCGAACCCGGAGCAGCTGGTCGCCTACATGAAGCGGGAGAAGGGGGAATAATGCGCGGGATTCGTACTACCGGCCCGCTGCTCGTGCACGCCACGAAGCAGATATTGGATAACTGGGGTGAGGACGGCTGGGAGTTGGTCTCGGTCATCCCCGGTCCCAACCCCGAGCAGCTGGTCGCCTACATGAAGCGGGCCAAGTCATGAGCGCGGCGACCCCGGAAGAGCGCCTCGCCGAGCTCGGGCTGACCCTGCCCGAGGTCGCGACCCCGCTGGCCGCGTACGTGCCCGCGCTGAGGACGGGCGACTACGTGTACACCTCCGGCCAGCTTCCCGTGGTCGACGGCAAGCTCGCCGTCACCGGCAAGGTCGGGGCCGAGGTCTCGGCCGAGGACGCCAAGGAACTGGCCCGCATCTGCGCGCTCAACGCGCTGGCGGCCGTGAAGTCCGTGGTCGGCGACCTGTCCAAGGTCGTACGGATCGTGAAGGTCGTCGGCTTCGTGGCGAGCGCGCCCGACTTCACCGGTCAGCCGGTGGTCGTGAACGGTGCGAGCGAGCTGCTCGGAGAAGTCCTCGGCGACGCGGGCCGGCACGCGAGAAGCGCGGTGGGCGTGGCCGTCCTCCCGCTCGACGCCCCGGTCGAACTGGATCTCGTCGCCGAGGTCCGCTGACCCGAACGGGCTGGAGTCAAGCTGAGGCGCGGGCGGGACTGGCATTGCGTCAGTCGGGACATATGCGGAAATATCGGGACGGTTAACCGAATCTCGTTCTGCTGGGAGATGGGGACCGTATGAGGATCCCGCTGCCGGGCGAGCTCGGGGAGCGGGCTCGCGATGTCCTCGCCGGCCGTGTCGCCCCCGTCCGCGCCCGTGACGCCGCCACCGTCGTCCTGCTCCGCGACGCCCCCCTGGAGGCGTACCTGCTGCGCCGCACGGCGACGATGGCCTTCGCCGCGGGGGCGTACGTGTTCCCGGGGGGCTCGGTGGACCCCCGCGACTCCGATCACGCCGTGGCGTGGGCGGGGCCCGCACCGGCCGAGTGGGGAGAGATCCTCCGCGCCGACGAGGCCGTGTCCCGCGGCCTGGTGTGCGCCGCCGTACGGGAGACCTTCGAGGAGTCCGGAGTCCTGCTCGCCGGGCCCGACGCCGCGACGGTCGTGGCCGACACGACCGGGGACGACTGGGAGGCCGACCGCCTGGCGTTGATCGGGCGGACGCTCTCGTTCGCCGAGTTCCTCGACCGCCGCGGGCTCGTGCTCAGGTCCGACCTGCTCAAGGCGTGGGCGCACTGGATCACCCCGGAGATCGAGCCCAGGCGGTACGACACCCGGTTCTTCGTGGCGGCGCTCCCGCCCGGCCAGCGGACCCGTGACGTGGGGGGCGAGGCGGACAAGGTCGCCTGGCTGAGCCCGCGGTCCGCCCTGGCCGGCGCCGCGGCGGGCGAGGTGTTCCTCCTGCCGCCGACCCATCGCACGCTGCAGGAGATATCGGCATTCGACGCGATCGACGGGGTGTTCGCGGCCGAGCGGAACATCAGCACCGTACAGCCCGCCGCCGTGGAGGTGGACGGACAGGTCGTTCTGGACGTCTCTGAGGTCTCTGCCGGCATTGACGGGCCAGAGGGCTCAGCGGACGAGAAGGAGACGAGGCCATGAGCGGCCTGCGCATACCCGTGGACGGGCCGGACGGCTCGGGTACGGCCCGGGCGACCAACCTCCTGGCGCCCAACGCGTCGCCGATGACGCTCGACGGCACGAACACCTGGGTCCTCGGCAGAGGAGAGAGCGTGCTCCTCGTGGACCCGGGGCCGGACGACGACGCCCACCTCAGGCGGGTGGCCGACCACCTCGGCGAGCGACAGGTGGCAGCGGTCCTGCTCACGCACGGCCACCCCGACCACAGCGGCGGCGCCGCGAGGTTCGCGGAGATGGTCGGCGCCCCGGTCCGGGCCCTCGATCCCCGGCATCGGCTGGGAGACGAGGGCCTGGACGACGGCGACGTCCTCACCGTCGACGGCCTGGAGGTCCGGGTGGTCGGCACCCCCGGCCACTCGTTCGACTCGCTCTGCTTCTGGCTGGCGCAGGATCGGGCGATGCTCACCGGGGACACCATCCTCGGCCGGGGCACCACGGTGATCGCTCCCGACGGGAACCTCGCCGACTACCTGCGCAGCCTCGACAAGCTGAGATGGAGCGCCGAGATGCTGGAGGCCGAGGCGCTGCTGCCCGGGCACGGGCCGATGCTGCCCGACCCGATCGGGAAGATCGACGAGTACATCGCCCACCGGCGGCAGCGCCTGGACCAGATCCGCCAGGCCATCCGGCATGGGGCGAGGGATGCCAGGGAGATCGTCGAGATCGTCTACGCGGACGTCGGCGAATCGCTGCGGGCCGCCGCCGAGGCGTCCGTCGCGGCCCAGCTCGACTACCTCAAGAACCTGTAGAGCGGCGCCTACCGGGAGCGGTTGTAGAGCCGCTCCCAGTCCATGATGACCACGGCCTTGGCCTCGATGCGCAGCCAACCGCGCTGGGCGAAGTCGGCCAGCGCCTTGTTGACGGTCTCCCGGGAGGCTCCGACCAGCTGGGCGAGCTCCTCCTGGGTCAGATCGTGATGGACGCGGATGCCGTCGTCGGTCTTCTGCCCGAAGCGGTCGGCCAGGTCGAGCAGCTGCTTGGCGACCCGGCCGGGCACGTCGGTGAAGACCAGGTCGGCCAGCACGTCGTTGGTACGGCGCAGCCGCTGCGCCAGGGCCCGCAGCAGGTGAAGGGCGACCTCGGGGCGGCCGGTCAGCCAGGGCCTGAGGTCGTCGTGGCCGAGCCCGGCCAGGCGGACGTCGGTCAGCGCGATCGCGGAAGCCGTACGAGGGCGGGGGTCGAACAGCGACAACTCCCCGAACATCTCTCCGGGGCCGAGCACGCTCAGCAGGTTCTCACGGCCGTCGGGCGCGGCCCGCGAGAGCTTGATCTTTCCTTCGAGCACCACATAGAGCCGGTCGCCCGTCTCGTTCTCGCTGAACAGCGTGCGCCCCTTGGGCAGTTCGACGATGGTGACGCTCGTTCGCAGCGCAGCGGCGCCTTCTCGGTCGAGCGCGGAGAACAGGGGCGCCTTGCTCAAGACTTCTTCGGTGCTCACGGTGCCTCCCTTGCTTGCCATTGTGGACCCCTGCCCACCGCGTAGGCTTACGGGGTGCCCCGTAAAGTCCCTTCGGAGGGTGAGTCCCGGCTCGCGCTCGTACGCCGCGCTCGGCGGATCAACAGAATTCTGGCCGAAACTTACCCTGACGCCCATTGCGAGCTCGACTTCGGCTCCCCTCTCGAGCTGCTGGTCGCCACGATCCTCTCGGCGCAGTGTACGGACAAACGGGTAAATGTGGTTACTCCGGTACTTTTCGCCAAGTATCGGACGGCGGGTGACTACGCCGCCGCCGACCGCGAGGAGCTGGAAGAGATCATCAAGACGACCGGCTTCTACCGGGCGAAGGCGAACAGCATCATCGGCATGGCCCAGACCCTGTGCGAGCGGCACGGCGGCGAGGTCCCCGGCAGGCTCGCCGACCTGGTCGACCTCCCCGGCGTCGGCCGCAAGACCGCCAACGTGGTGCTCGGCAACGCCTTCGGCGTCCCCGGCATCACCGTGGACACCCACTTCCAGCGCCTGGCGCGCAGATTCGGCTGGACCGCCGAGACCGATCCCGTGAAGATCGAACACGAGATCGGCGGCCTCGTCCCCAAGTCCGAGTGGACGATGCTCTCCCACCGGCTCATCTGGCACGGCCGGCGGATCTGCCATGCCCGCAGGCCGGCCTGCGGCGCGTGCCCGGTCGCGACGCTGTGCCCCTCGTACGGCACGGGCCCCACCGATCCCGCCGAGGCGGCCAAGCTCGTCAAGCCGGGACCGTTCTCCTGACACCACCGGTCGGCACGCGTTCGGAGTGTGACTGGCGTAACCTGCGTGGGACGTTGCATCGGAGGTGGTCGTGGCTCCCGGATGGTTGACGGACCTCGCGGCGGAGGCCGGGTACGCGCCGGTGCCGAAGGCGATGCGGCCGCCGGCGAACGGCGAGGGCCGGCGCGCCGCGGTGCTCCTGCTGTTCGGGGAGGGGCCGCAGGGCCCTGACATCCTGCTCATCCAGCGCAGCTCCAGGGGGCGCGTACACGCCGGCCAGCCGGCGTTTCCCGGCGGAGGCGTGGACCCCGAGGACGGCGGGCCGATCGCGGCGGCGCTCCGGGAGGCCCGGGAGGAGACCGGGGTCGAGCCCGACGGCGTTCAGGTGATCGGCACCATGCCCGAGCTCTATCTGTGGCGCAGCGACAACCGGGTGACGCCGGTGCTCGGGTGGTGGCACACGCCCAGCGCGGTGCATGCCGCCTCGCCGGACGAGGTCGAGTCCGTGGAGCGCGTCCCCATCGCCGAGCTGGTCGACCCGGCCAACCGGCTGCGGCTGCGCCACCCCGCAGGGATCATGCCCTCCGTGGCCTTCCGGGTGCGCGGCATGCTCGTGTGGGGCTTCACCGCCGGGGTGCTCGACGGCGTGCTGGCCGCCACCGGGTTCGAACAGCCCTGGGACCGGTCACGGGTCGAGGATCTGCCCCCCGATGTCGTCGCACTCGCCTCCCGGGACCGTACCCGAGGCTGAACCGCCTCCGCCCAGAGCCAGGCCCAGCGACGCCCAGTCGGCCACGTCCTCGTCCGGGTCGCCGGTGAGCCGGTGCAGCGCCGCCATGCCCGCCGGGTCGGGAGGATCGCCCATCACATGGGGCAGGGCGTAGGCCGCGCCGTACCGGACGGTGGGATGGACGTTCTCGGACAGCCTGATCACCGAGGGCAGCGCGCGCCGGTCGCGCAGGTGCCCGAAAGCGAGCAGCACCGAATAGAGCACGCGGGGGTCGGTCTCGCTCGCCGCGAGGTGGCGTAGGACGGGCAGCGTGCGGTCGGTGAACGGCCGGTCCCGGCCGAGCTCTCCGAGGATGTCGGCCCCGAGCACCCGTTCGGCGGTCGCCTCGCTCGCACACAACCGCCTGGCCAGGGTGAACGTCTCCAGATCACCGCGTTTCTGCAGCGCCGTGATCGCCTGCCATCTGACCGGCCCGTCCGGGTCCGTGTCCGAAAGCGCGATCCGGACCAGTTCGTCGACCCGCCCGTCGATATCGGCGGCGGGATCGCTCGGCCTTCCCTCGACTCCGTGTTGTCGCCCCTCCGATTCCCCCATGACGTCACGATATCGATGAGACCTTGCCGACGCCCGCACGATACGCAGCGTGGCTGGCTACCGTTGAGGTGTGCACGGCGATCTCCTGGACCTCATTCTGATCGGCCTGGTGCTGGCCTTCGCTGTATCCGGATACCGGCAGGGCTTCATCATCGGGGCCTTCAGCTTCGTGGGCTTTCTCGGCGGCGCGCTTCTGGGGATGTTCCTCGCGCCGCCCGTCGTCGGGGCGATCGTCAGCGGTGTGCTCGAACGGGCGCTGCTGGCCATCGTGATCGTTTTCCTGGCGGCGACGGTCGGGCACTTCGCGTTCTCCACGATCGGCGTGGTGGTGCGCAGCCACGTGACGTGGGAGCCCGCCAAGATGGTCGACGCGTTCGGTGGCTCGGTGGCCGGCGGACTTTCGGTCCTGGCCGTTGCCTGGCTGCTCGGGTCGCTGCTCGTGTCGCTGAGCATCGAGGTGGTGAAGGACCAGGTCAGCCGCTCGGTGGTGTGGCAGACGGTGGACGACGCCATCCCGGACAACGTGCGATCCTGGCAGAAACCGTTCCGGGACTTCGTCAAGGCCTCCGATTGGCCCCAGGTCATCACGGCCATCGACGGGCGCAACGTCGCGCCGCCCGACCAGGGCGTGCTCCGAGGCAGCCCGGGGCTGACCAGGGCCAGGCACGCGATCGTCAAGATCCAGGGCACGGCTCCGAGTTGCGGCAAGCGCATCGAGGGCACCGGCTTCGTCTACGCCCGGCATCGGGTCATGACCAATGCCCATGTCGTCGCGGGAGTCACCGACGGGCTCAGGGTCACCGACTCCACCGGCTCGCAGCATGAGGCGAAGGTCGTGCTCTACAACCCGGACCGGGACATCGCCGTCCTGCTCGTCTCCGACCTGCAGGCCGGGCCGCTGCGGTTCGACTATTCGGCGGAACGGGGCGACAACTCGATCATCGCCGGTTATCCGAAGGGGCATGGCTTCACCCCGGCGGCCGCGCGGATCCGGGTCAAGCAGCGGGCGGAGTCGTTCAACATCTACAACGACCGCAAGGTGAACCGGGAGGTCTACGCGATCCGCGGCGACGTCCAGCCGGGCAACTCCGGCGGCCCGCTGCTCAGCCCGGACGGCAAGGTGTACGGAGTGATCTTCGCGGCCGCGATCGACAAGAAGGAGACGGGCTTCGCCCTGACCGCCGAGGAGGTCCTGCCCGACGCCGAGGACGGCACCGCCGCCGTCGGCAGGGTGAGCACCCAGGAATGCGACTAAAACTTCCATCGCCCCCCTTCCCCAGCCCCGTGTCCCCCCTCCATCCCCATGATCTTGCGAATTCTCGCACAATCCCCGGCTGACCTGCGCGAATCACTTTCGTGATCTTGCAGTTGGGGGTGTAGTGCAAGATCACGAATGCTGTTTTCGCGGGTCAGTAGATAGGCCTGCGAGAAACTGCAAGATCATGGAACGGGAAATGCCTGTTCAAGGGGCTCATCTGCGGGTATTCGCAAGATCATGCCCGAGGTGGGGAGTGGTTGCGGAGTGGTCCTGGTTCAGGTGGTCAGTCTGGCTGGCCGGGGCGGGCGCCCTCGGTGTCCTGGAGATGGCCGAGAATCACGTTGATCGCCGTCGACGCGGCGATGCCGCCCGAATCGAGCGCCGTGATGACCCTGTCGGCCGCCAACTCCAGCGCGCGCAGGTCCAGCCCGTACGGCCTGCGGGAGCCGTACCCGCCCAGCCGGGCGGATCCGCGGAGCAGGAGCGCCGCGGCCCCGGACAGGTTGCCGCGCTGCACGTGCGTGAGCCCGACACAGATCTGGGCCAGGCCCTGCCACAGCTCCCGCTCCTCCGCCGGACCGGTCTTCCAGCGTGCCTCCAGAACCTCGTGCGCGTGGAACGGCCGTTCGACGGCGAGCAACCGCCGGGCCTCCTCGATCGCCTGCCGGGCGCCGGGGGAGTAATCGTCGGGGACGCGCGGCACTCCTTCCACGCCCCGGGGAAGCGGCCTGCCGTACTCGTCCCTAGAACGGGAGTTCCGGGGCCGGCCCGCTTCATCACGGTCACGCATATGGTTTCTCCGCACTGCAGGGTCACGCCACGATCACGCTGTGATCACACCATGGGGTCGCGGCACTTCAGGGCACATTTCTACAAGATTCCACAAGATCACGCCGGAGGTTCGTTCCGGCGAGCCAGGTGGGAGACCATGCCCGATCGCTTACACGATATGGATGAAGCCAAAACTTGAAACCGGACGACGACGATCCAATGGGGCGCGCCGGTTACTTGGAGTCACTGGTCGGGTTTCGGGTCGGCGAGCCAGGCGATCAGGTCGGCGTCGAACCGGTCGGGTCGCTCCTCGTGCGGGAAGTGGCCGGCTCCCTCGATCAGCCGCCATTGGTACGGCGCGGCCACATAACGGCTGGAGCCCTGGGCCGTACGCGGCAGGAGACACCGGTCGAGCGCGCCGTGCAGTTGCAGCGTGGGCGCCTCGATCTCGGTGCGCATCCGCCGCGCGTAGCGGAGGCCGTCCGGCCGGAACTGGGAACGCGCGAACCAGCGGTAGTACTCCAGGGCACAGTGCGCCACCCCCGGGATTCGCAGCGCCTCCTGATAGGTGCGCGTGGCCTCGTCCGACGGCCACTCCGGCCCCGCCCACCGGCGGATGAGACGGCCGACGCGGGCGCCTCCCCTGGCCGTGAGCCGCCGCTCAGGCAGCAGGGGGAGCTGGAATCCCAAGGCGTACCGGCTGGCTTTGAGCTGGCCGAAGGGTTCGCCGAACAGCGCCGCGCGCAGGCGCAGCGGATGCGGCGCGGACACCGGTACGAGCCGCCGCACCACCTTCGGATCATGCACGCCCATCGTCCAGGCCAGCAGCCCGCCCCAGTCGTGGCCGACCACGATGGCGCCCGTCTCGCCGAGGGCGCGGACGAGACCGGCCGCGTCCACGGCCAGGGTCGGCAGGTCGTACCCGCGCGGCGGCTTGTCGCTGGCGCCGTACCCGCGCAGGTCCACGGCGACGGCCCGGTAGCCCGCCGCGGGCAGCGAGACCAGTTGGTGGCGCCAGGTCCACCAGAACTGGGGAAAACCGTGCAGCAGCAGCACCAGCGGTCCCTCGCCCGCCTCCACGACGTGGAAGCGCGTGCCCCCGGCGTGCACCTCCCGATGGGTCCAGGGTCCGTCGACCCGGACCAGGGACTCGTCAGGAGGCATCGGACGACGGCTCCCCACCGGGCGTGCCCGCGGGGTCTCGGGGCCCACCGGCGGGCACCCGCTGCGCGTCCACGGGTTCCCGGTGCGCGCCCACCTGCCCCGCGGTCGGTCCCGTGTACGGCTCGCGCGCCGGCTTGGCGGGCGTGCCCGTGCCGGCCGACGGCTCGGCTTCGACCTCCGTCGCCGGAGCCTCGGCCTCGGCACCGCCCGCGAGGTTGCGCAGGCTTCGGGCCGTGCGGCGCATGCCGGACAGGCCCTTCAGCCGCCGGTACGCGACGAAGACCAGCAGCGCCGCCACGAGGAGGTAGAACACGGTGACGATGGCGAACGCCAGCCACCGTGCCAGTCCGAACGCGACGAGGCCGTACGCGATCGCGAACGAGGCCAGGATCAGGCACAGATGCCCGATGAAGGCGGCGGCGCCGAACAGCCCGGCGGCGGTGCCGACCCGCTTCGCGTCGAACTTGAGCTCGGCCTTGGCCAACTCGATCTCGGAGCGTACGAGGGTCGAGATCTGATGGCTCGCCTGGGCGACCAGCGCGCCGAGCGATTCGTCCTCGGGCATCGGTGACCTCCTATCAGCGCCTATCAAACATCATGTCGTGCCTACCCGGAGAACGCGCATCCGGGCGGCGCGCATCTGGACGGCGCGCATCTGGACGGCGCGCATCTGGACTCTGTGGACGGAAAGCGGGGCCCCCGGCGTCCGCCGGAGGCCCCGCGTCCCGGTGGTGCCTCAGTCCTCGCTCTTGGCGGCCGGCATCTTCTCGGAGATCAGCCTCATCACCGAGTCGTCGGTCAGCGTGGTGACGTCGCCCAGCGAGCGGTTCTCCGCCACGTCACGCAGCAGCCGGCGCATGATCTTGCCCGAGCGGGTCTTGGGCAGCTCGGGTACGACCATGATCTGGCGCGGCTTGGCGATCGGGCCGAGCGTCTTGGCGACATGGTTGCGCAGATCGGTGGCGATGTCGTCGCTCTCCTCCACGCTCCCGCGCAGGATCACGAACGCCACGATGGCCTGCCCGGTGACCGGGTCGGTCGCGCCCACGACCGCGGCCTCGGCCACCTTGGGGTGGCTGACGAGCGCGCTTTCGACCTCGGTGGTCGAGATGTTGTGGCCGGAGACCAGCATCACGTCATCGACCCGGCCCAGCAGCCACAGGTCGCCGTCCTCGTCGCGCTTGGCGCCGTCGCCCGGGAAGTACATCCCGTCGAACCTGGACCAGTAGGTGTCGATGTAGCGCTGGTCGTCGCCCCAGATCGTGCGGAGCATGGCCGGCCAGGGCTCGCGGACCACGAGGAAGCCGCCGCCGCCGTCGGGGACCGAGTTGCCCTGGTCGTCGACGACGTCGGCGCTGATGCCGGGGAGCGGCCGCATCGCGGCGCCCGGCTTGGCCGCGGTGACCCCGGGCATCGGGCTGATCATGATGGCGCCCGTCTCGGTCTGCCACCAGGTGTCGACCACCGGGCAGCGGCTGCCGCCGATGTTCTCGCGGTACCAGACGTACGCCTCGGGGTTGATGGGCTCGCCGACCGAGCCGAGCACCCGGAGGGACGACATGTCGAACTTCGCGGGGATGTCGTCGCCCCACTTCATGAACGTCCGGATCGCCGTCGGGGCGGTGTAGAGGATCGTGACCTTGTACTTCTGCACGATCTCCCAGAACCGGCCCTTGTGCGGGGTGTCGGGAGTGCCCTCGTAGATCACGCTTGTCGCGCCGTTGGCGAGCGGGCCGTACACGATGTAGGAGTGCCCGGTCACCCAGCCGATGTCGGCCGTGCACCAGTAGATGTCGGTCTCCGGCTTGAGGTCGAAGACCGCGTGGTGCGTCCAGGCGGTCTGGGCGAGGTAGCCGCCGGTGGTGTGCAGGATGCCCTTGGGCCGTCCGGTCGTGCCGCTCGTGTAGAGGATGTAGAGCGGGTCCTCGGCGCCGTGCGGCACCGGCTCGTGCTCGGCGGACTGGCGGTCGACGATGTCGTGCCACCAGATGTCCCGGTCGTTCACCGCGATGTCCTGACCGGTCCTGCGGACGACGACGACGTGCTCGACGCCCGGGCACTCCTCCAGCGCCTCGTCCACGGTCGGCTTGAGCGCGCTGGGCTTGCCGCGCCGGTAGCCCCCGTCGGCCGTGATGACGACCTTGGCGTCGGCGTCGTGGATGCGGCTCTTCAGCGCGGCCGAGGAGAACCCGCCGAACACCACGGAGTGGATCGCGCCGATGCGCGCGCAGGCGAGCAGCGTGATCGGCAGCTCGGGGATCATCGGGAGGTAGACGGCGACCCGGTCGCCCTTGCGCACGCCCAGTTCCTCGAGAGCGTTCGCCGCCCTGGAGACCTCCTTCTGCAGGTCGGCGTACGTGATCGTACGGCTGTCGCCCTCGGGCTCGCCCTCCCAGTAGTAGGCGACCCGGTCGCCCAGCCCGGCCTCGACGTGACGGTCGACGCAGTTGTACGCGACGTTCAGCTCGCCGCCCACGAACCACTTGGCGAAGGGGGCGTTCCACTCGAGCGTGGTGTCCCAGCGCCGGGCCCAGGTCAACCGGTCCGCGGTGCTCTCCCAGAAGGCGAGGCTGTCCCGGCCGGCCTCCTCGAAGGTCTCCGCCGTGACGTTCGCGGACGCCGCCAGGTCTGCCGGGGGTGCGAACCGCCGAGTCTCGCTCATCAGGTTCGACAAGGTCTGCTGGGATTCCTGGCCGGGGGTCTCGGTGGCCACTCCGTGCTCCTTACCGCTTCTCATGGGTTGTCATCCGTTCGGCCGCCTCGGCCAAGCTGGGGTATGTAGTTTCCCACTTCACCAGGCCAGGGGCGTCAAGTACAAGTAAGCGGGCGCCTCCCCTCGCGATCGGCGCAACTGGTGCTATGTGGTGGAACATAGTGACATTTGGTGATGAAGAGCAGGCCAGGCCCCCTCTTGTGCGCTCAACGGCCGGACCTCCTCGCCGAACGACTTTCTACCGGTCGGTATGGTCGTTGCCTGTGAGCGACCCGCTGGCTGCCATAGCCGAACTGCCTGGAGTGCCCGAGGCCGTACAGCAGGCCCGTGAGGCGGCCGACCGCCTCTACCGGCACCGTGCGCTGCGGAGGCGAAGCCCCGAGGTGTCGGCGGAGTCGGCCCTGCGGGGGGCCAGGGCCTCCGCGGCGCTCGAAGGCGTCGATGTGCCGCTGGAGGCGCTGCGGCTCGGCGAGGCGGCCGACCCGGTGTCCCAGGGCGCGCTGCGGGTGTCCGCCGAGCTGGGGCGGCTCGGCGCGACGTGGCGGTCGGCGCCCCGTCAGATCCTGGCCAGGTTGCACACCCTCGCCGCGGCGGGCCTGATGGCCGACCCCGGCCGGCCGAGGAACGAGCCGACCTCCGCCGACCCGCTCGGGCTCGGCCCCGCCCCCGCTCCGGAGGAGACCGCGGTACGGATGTCCGCGCTGGCCGGGCTGCTGTCGGGCACGACGAAGGCCCCGGCTCTCGTCCTGGCCGCGGTCGTCCACGCCGAGCTCGTCGTGCTGCGGCCGTTCGGGGTCGCGGACGGGCTCGTCGCCCGGGGGGCCGGTCGCCTGACGTTGGTGGAGCACGGGCTCGACCCCAAGTCGCTCATCGCGGTGGAGGTGGGCCATCTCGAGCTCGGTGACGCGTACGCGGAGGGACTGCGGGCCTATCTCAAGGGAACGGCCGACGGCGTGGGCGTTTGGGTCAGGCACTGCGCCGAGGCGGTGGTCGCCGGCGCCCGGGAGACGACCGCCATCTGCGAGGCCCTGTCGCGGTGAGGCAGGCTCACAAAAAGTGGACGGCGTCCCGGAGTGGAACGCCGTCCTCTGCACGTCCTCCCGGGTTACCAAGCGTGCACCTTTGATTTGCCGGATCGGGTCAAGCCCGTCTCGGCACGCCTCCCGCGGCTGGTCGCGCGTGGGTACCCGGTGGGTCGTACGCGGACTCGTGAGTCCGTAATCCCTTTCTACGTCCGTTTCCTCGAGTTGGAAAGCCCTCGGACCAAGACCATTAACGAAGTGATCGGACTTCCCGAATTGTCGGTTTTGTTCCCTTAATGACCTGGTTAAGGGGAGTTGATGACGGCAAATAGGACATGACCGATATGGTGGATCTCCATCACTCGGGGTCCCAGCTCCCCCTCCCGTTCACCGTGACTCTCCGTCGACAGATGGTCTGACTCAGGGCAAAAATCTTGCTCAGATTTTGCTGGATACTCGACTAACTCCACGTGTGTCAGGCAACATACGGTGTGTCCCTGCTTCCGGGAGATTGTGCATGGGTCGCAGATGATCGGGCTCTTATCACACTTGACCTGCTCTTGAAGCTTCTTCCGGTAAGGGCCGGCTCTACCCCCCCAGAGCCGGGCCAGTCGGCGACCCCCGCCCTCCCCCCCGGCGGGGGTCGCCCCTTTTCCGGCGTGTTCCCGGTGTTCCCGGCGTTCCGGGCCCCCTTCCCGGCGTTCTCGGCCCCGGAAATGAAGCCTCCTCATCCCCGTGGCCTCCGCCCTGTCCGTAATTCCCCGCGCCCACGCCCCTCCCTTGGACGTGATCTTGCAAATTCTCGCAGGGTGCCGTGCCGACCAGCCGCGACACCTTTCGTGATCTTGCAGAAACTCGCACGCTGTGCGGCTGACCTGCGCACTCGGCGTCCGTGATCTTGCAGTACGGCGGCCGGGTGACTTTATCCACAGAACCTGATTCGGCCGGCCTCGCAGAGGACGCGGTCTCGCAAGGTGGTCTTCCACGACAAGACAGGGAGGCACGATGCAGCCGCGGCCCTTGGCCATCACCGGTGACCGGGAACTCCTCGACGACCTGCTGCGCATCGGAGCGGCCGCGGGTGTGGAGTTCGACGTGGCCCAGGCCCCGACGCGGGCCAGGCCGTACTGGAATCGCGCTCCGCTTGTGGTTGTGGGCGGTGACGTCGCCGAGGACCTGGCCGCCACCGGCCCCCCTCCCCGGCAGAACGTCGTCCTCGTCACGAGAGCAGCGGCCGACCCCGACATGTGGCGCCGGTGTGTCGCCGTGGGGGCGCAGACCGTGCTCGAGTTGCCACAGGCGGAACGGTTGCTGGTCGAGGAACTGGGCGAGGTGGCCGAACCCGCGATCAAAGCGGGCCTGGTCGTCTGCGTCGCCGGCGGGAGGGGCGGCGCCGGCGCCACGGTGCTGGCGGCCTCGCTCGCGCTGACCGCCTCGCGCGGCGGTCTACGCACACTGCTGGTCGACGCCGATCCGCTGGGCGGCGGCATCGACGTCATTCTCGGCCAAGAGGAGGCACTGGGCGCCAGATGGCCGGACATCGCCGGCCGGGAGGGGAGGGTCAGCTTCGCCGCTCTCCAGGACGCGCTGCCCACGTTCGGCGAGCTGACCGTGCTGTCGTGGCATCGCGGCGAGCCGGAGCGGGTGCCCCGCGAGGCGATGCGGGCCGTCCTCGACGCCGCGCGGCGCGGATGCGACCTCGTGATCGTCGATCTGCCCCGCCACGTGGACGATGGTGCGGCCGAGGCCCTGGCCAGGGCCGCCGTGACGCTGGTCGTGGTGCATGCCGATCTCAGGGGGGTGCTCTCGGCCGCGCAGACCGCCGCCCTGCTCCGGCGTCACACGGGCGAGCTGCGCGCCGTTGTGCGTCCGGGCGGCATCGACCCCGAGGTGATCTCCACGTCCCTCGACGCTCCCTGCGTGGGGGTCCTTCCCGAGATCCGCGGCCTGGTGGCGACCCTCGATCGTGGTGATCCGCCTCCGCTCGGCCGCGCTCCGCTCGGCCGGTTCTGCTCCGATCTGCTGGCCGGGTTGGTGGATGCGGCGTGACCCGGCCTTCCGACACCCCGGCCAGCCCCGCCACACGTTCCGGACGCCCCGTTCAGCCGGTTCAGCCGGTTCAGCCGGTTCAGCCGGTTCCGGCGGAACTGGTTGAGGCCGTGCGGGTACGGCTCTCGCTCGCCGGGGCCCCGCCCACGGCGGCGCAGGTGGCCGCGGCACTGCGCGCCGAGCGGGCGGTCCTCGGCGACGCTGAAGTTCTGGCCATCGCGCGGACCCTACGTGCCGACCTGATCGGCGCCGGCCCGCTCGAAGGACTCCTGGCCGAGCCGGGCGTGACCGACGTGCTGGTGAACGGGCCCGCCGAGGTGTGGATCGATGACGGCCACGGCCTGCGCAGGACCGCGGTGACCTTCTCCGGTGACGATGAGGTGCGGCGGCTCGCCCAACGTCTGGCGGCCGCGGCCGGACGGCGCCTGGACGACGCGTGTCCCTACGTGGACGCGCGACTGGCGGGTGGCGTGCGGCTGCATGCCGTGCTCCCGCCGATCGCCCCGGAGGGCACCTGCCTGTCACTGCGTCTGCCGCCCCGGCGCACGTTCGAGATCGAGGAGCTCGTGCCGGGCGTCGGAGCGGCCGTGCTCACCGCCATCATGACGGCGCGGCTCGCCTTCCTCGTCACGGGCGGAACGGGCACGGGGAAGACGACGCTCCTGTCCGCGATGCTCTCGCGGGCCGGTCACGGCGAGCGGCTGCTGCTGGTCGAGGACTCCGCCGAGCTCAACCCCGGACATCCCCACGTCGTGCGCCTGGAAGCCCGGCCGCCCAACCTGGAGGGCGCGGGCGGCGTCGACCTTCGTGATCTCGTACGGCAGGCCCTGCGCATGCGTCCCGACCGTCTCGTCGTGGGGGAGGTGCGCGGGTGTGAAGTGATCGAATTGTTGAGCGCGCTGAACACGGGCCACGAGGGCGGATGCGGCACGCTGCACGCCAACAACGCGGCCGACGTGCCGGCCAGGCTCGAGGCCCTCGCATGTGCGGCCGGACTGACCCGAGAGGCGGTGCACAGTCAGATCGCGGCGGCCCTCGACGCGGTCGTGCACCTCGTCCGGCTCCCGGGCGGCCCGCGTCGCGTGGCGGAGATCTGCCTTCTGGAGCGGGAGCCGTCGGGTCTGGTGGCGGCGGTGCCCGCACTCACCTTCGCCGCCGACGGCGGCACCGTGCCCGGAGCCGCCTTCGCCGCACTCAGGGCCCGGTGTCCTCAGATGGAGGGGATATGCACCTGATAGCCGTGCTGGCCGCGGGAATCGCCGCCTGGGTGTGGGCCGGTCCCGACACCGGCCGGACCAGGGCCGCCCGTCTGCTCATGCTGTCGAGCGACGGATCGCCTGGGCGGCCGTGGACGACGTGGATGCGGTGGAGACGGCGACCGGCCGGAGCGGCGCGTGCCGTCGCGTGGCGGGCGACATCCATCGAGTTGTGTCAGGGCGTCGTGGCCGAGCTCGCGGCCGGCCGCACTCCCGGAGACGCGCTCGCCCGGGCCGTCGCCGCGGTCAGCCCACCCGATCCGGCGGTTCTGGCGCCGGTCGCCGTGGTGGCTCGGGACGGCGGCGACGTCGCCGCCGCCCTGCTGCGTGTCGCGCCGGCCCGTGGCGGGGAGGGGCTGGTACGGCTCGCAGCCTGCTGGCGGGTGAGTGTGATGGTGGGGGGTGGCCTGGCGACGCTCATCGAGCGGGTGGCCGTGTCGCTCCGTGACGCCGAAGCGCACCGGCTGGACCTGGCGGCCCAGCTCGCGGGACCTCGTGCGACCGCCCGGCTGCTGGCGGCGCTGCCCGTGCTCGGCCTGCTCATGGGCGCCGCCCTCGGGATGAGCCCGTTGTCCTTCCTGCTGGGCGGCCCGGCCGGGTTCGCCTGCCTGCTCGTCGGGCTGGTGCTCGACGCGGCCGGCGTCTGGTGGACGCATCGCCTGGTGGCCCGGGCGGAAGGGACCGGATCCCCCGGAGGGGGCCGGACATCAGGGGGAACGGGATGAGCGCGGGCGTGCCGGACAGACTGGCCGATCGAAGGCCGCGAATGGGGCGAAGATGGCCATGATGACCGTCTCGGCGGCCGTTCTCATCGGACTCGCCGTCTGGGCCTGGCCGTCGCCACGCTCTCCTGCCGATCGGCTTCACGTGATGACGTCCGCCGCGGGTGCCGGTGCGGCGGCCACAACGCTGACGGCGGCGGGCACCCGTAAGGCGAGGCTGATGCTCGCCATGCCTGTGGGGCTCGTCGGCTTCCTCATCGTGGGTGGGATCGCCGGCGCGGTCGTGGGCGGAGTGCTCGCCTGCGTGGTGCTCGCCGTCATGCACTGGCGGGAGCCGGTCGAGTCGCGCCGCCGCCACGAGCGCATGGCCGAAGACCTTCCCTTCGCGGCTGACCTGATGGTCGCCTGTCTGCGGGCAGGCCAGCCGTTGAGCGGTGCCATCGAGACCGCTGCCGAGGCCGTCGGCGGCCCGCTGGGAGAACGTCTGGCGTGGACGGGAGCACAGGTGCGGCTCGGGGCTGATTCCGAAACGGCCTGGGCCGTTCTGGCGTCCGAGCCACCGCTCGCCTCCCTCGCGCGGACGATGATCCGATCGACGCAGGGCGGCGCACCCGTCGCGGACGTGCTGCTCCGACTCGCGGACGAGGCGCGTCAGGCGGCGCGGGCGGCATCCTGTGCGACGGCCAGAAGGGTGGGCGTTCAGGCCGTGGCGCCTCTCGGACTGTGCTTCCTGCCGGCCTTCGTGTTCCTGGGGATCGTTCCCGTGGTCGCGGGCCTGGCCGCCCAGGTCTTGCTACCGTGATCAATATTTCAGTGGTTGTGGACAACTTCATCCACAGCTGTGGAAATCCTGCGTCTGTCGTGCGCACAGCCAGTCTTGCCGAGGAAGTTATCCACACAGTGCCAGTTATCCACAGAGTGGGGTTCGCCTGCTCCAGTGGAAGCCGCGGTCCCGCAACCTGGGGTTCGGCGGGGTGGATGAGCCGCCCCGGAGCCTTCGGGAGGATCGATGGTCAAGTGGACAGCCGAGCCGACGGCGCCGCCGCCCGTGTCTCGGACCGGAGCCGAGTCGTGGCTTCGGCGGCGGGGCCGCTCGGTGTGGGGTCGCGTCCGGGCGGCCGCGCTACGGGCGGCGCTGATCGCCCGGACGAGGGCCGAGGCCGGCATGTCGACCGCGGAGTACGCGGTGGGGACGATCGCCGCATGCGGCTTCGCCGCCCTCCTGTGGAAGGTCCTCAGCAGCGGAGAGGTCAGGTCGATGTTGTCCGCGCTCGTCCAGAAGGCGCTCAAGCTGGCCGGATGATGCCGCGGAAGGTGAGGGACGTGCTCAGGGCGGGGCCACGGGAACGTGGGTCGGTGACGGCGGAGACGGCGGTCGCGCTGCCGGCGCTCGTGCTGGTGCTCGCCGCCGTGCTCTGGGCGGTCACGGTGGTGGACGCCCGCCTGCGGTGCGTGGACGCGGCCCGGGCGGGTGCCCGGGCCGCTGCCCGTGGCGAGGCCTTGAACGCCGTGCGGGAGACGGTGCTTCGGTCGGCTCCGGCGGGATCCCGGGTCGTGGTCGTGCCGGGACCGGAGGTGACCCGAGTCGACGTCTCGGTCTCCGTCCGGCCACTGTGGAAGTCGGCGGCTCCCTCCATAGAGGTGACGGCCTCGGCCGTGTCGGCCACCGAGATCGGGGTTTTCCCATGAGGGAATGCGCGAGGAGGCCTCGCGCCGAGCGGGGGTCGGCGACGGTCTGGGCCGTCGGGATCATGGCGATCATCTGGGTGGCGGCGCTGGTCGTCGTCCAGATAGGGACGGCCCGCGTCGCCCGGCATCGGGCGCAGAGCAC
This sequence comes from Sphaerimonospora thailandensis, assembly GCF_016863115.1. GTDB lineage: Bacteria > Actinomycetota > Actinomycetes > Streptosporangiales > Streptosporangiaceae > Sphaerimonospora > Sphaerimonospora cavernae. The sequence goes on along the minus strand of NZ_BOOG01000021.1, from coordinate 32,857 downwards.
GGCCGATCTCAGCGCGCTCGCCGCTGCGTCCTGGGCGCTCGCCGCACCGGGCCAAGCCTGTGAACGGGCACGGACGATCGCGATGGCCAACGGTGCCCGGCTGAGGTCCTGTTCGTTGTCCGGCGCGACGGCTGACGTCGCGGTCGTCGTGGAGTTCGCCCTCCCGCTCACCGGGAGCCGTACGGCGATCGGGATCGCGAGAGCGGGCCCGGTCAGCGTGGAAGCGTGATGTATCGCAATAAAATCACGACTCCTTGGACATCGCGTCAAGAGTGGACCGCTGGACTAGGGTTCGCCCGTGGCCGTACGCACTCCTTCGGGCGGAGGGCCGGCGGCTCTGCAGGAAGGGGTGCGCCGTGACCACGGTTCGCAGGCTGGCCGCCGCGACAGTGTTCGTGCCGCTCGTGGTGGCGTCCGCTCTCATCGTCGGCGCCGCACCGGCGAGCGCCAAAGACGGCGAGATCCTGTCTCCGGCCGACGGTGAGGTCATCGGCTCGGCCGGGCCCGTGACCGTTTCGGCGAAGACCGACTGGTACCAGGTCAGGATGGCCCTCTACGTCGAGGGGCCATCGGTCCCTCGCCAGAAGATCGGCTCAGCGGGCGGCAACAAGACGATCACCGGTTCCTTCGATCCCGGGAACGCTCCGAACGGAGTGTTCACGGTGACGCTGGCCGGAGAGATCACAAAGAGGACCTACAAAACCTCGACGTTCACGCTCAGCCGTCCACCTGAGGACCCGTCGGGAGTCGAGGCCCGGCTTGAGGGCCGAACCACGATCATGGTGACGTGGACCAAGGGGAACGAGCCTGACCTGACGACCTACGAGGTGACCTCGAAGGAGGCGGGTAGGGCGGGCTCGGTCGGCGCGGAGGCCGCGTGCGCGGGCTCCACCTGCCAAGCCACCCTGCCGCTGACCGCCAAGGCGGCCGGCCGGAACGTCGATGTGTCCGTCCGGGCACTCCGTTCCGACGGCAGGGGCGGCACCATCGAGTCATCACGCTCGGCGACGGCTTTCGTGAGCGTGCCCGCGGCCCAGCCGTCTCCGCCTTCGTCTCCGTTGTCGAGGCTCGGCGACAAGGCGAGTGCCCAAGCGCAGGGGCGGCAAGCGCAGGGGCAGCAAGCGCAGGGGCAGCAAGCGCAGGGGCGGCAAGGGCAGGGGGAGACCCGAGCACCGCGTGGGAACACGAGCGTGCATCGTTCCTCGGCCCCGCGCCTTCCCGCGTCTGTGCCTTCGCAGGCTGTGCCTTCACGGTCGGTGCCTTCACGGTCGGTGCTAAAACCGCCCGAAAGACCCACGACTGACCTCAAACTCCCCGAAGCGCGCAAGAGCGGCGGCAACCGGAGCGAACCCGAAGTGGCGCCGAGGGAGGAGCCGGCCCCGCGAGAGACGGACCTGTCCGCCGCGAGCGCTCAGTCCCCCGCCTCACCGCTCGGCGGGGTCGGCTACTGGGTCTACATCGCATTGGCGGTCGCCCTGCTTCTCATCGGCGGGCACATGGGTGCGTGGTTTCACCGCAGGCGCGCCGCCGCCGTCTCCGGCGCCCCGGCGGGCGCCGGAGGTCCGGGAACCGCGCAGGCGTCGAGTGAGGGCGCGGCGACGGCCGCTCCTCCCGGCGGGGCCGGTCAGCAGGGTCCCGGGAGGCAGCAGGGGCCAGCCGGGCAGCGCCGTCCCGCCGTCATTCTCGCCGTCTCCAAGGACAGCCCTCCGGACAGGGTCGTGCTGTCGAACAGCGCCCCCCAGGCCGATCAACTGCTGCCCCGGCCCTACGTCCTGCGCGGCGATGTCCTGGAGCAAAGGCCCAGACAGCCGGAGCCCGACTACTGGACGACGGACGAGGAGGGCGGTGATCCCGCGGACCCGGGCCGTCGCCGCGCCCCCTGACGGGGCTTCCGATCCTGTTTCAGCTCGCCTGGCCGGAGGCGTCCCCGAGTAACACGTCGAGAAGGCGGACGGCCCCGGTCTTGTCGAGCGGTTCGTTGCCGTTTCCGCACTTCGGAGATTGGATGCAGGACGGGCAGCCGTGATCGCACTCGCAGGAGGCGATCGCGTCCCTGGTAGCGGTGAGCCACTCGGAAGCCCGCGTGTAACCACGTTCGGCGAAGCCGGCTCCGCCGTCATGACCGTCGTAGACGAATACCGTGAGCAGTCCGGTGTCGGGATGCATCTCGGTGGAGACCCCGCCGATGTCCCACCGGTCGCAGGTCGCGAACAGCGGCAGCAGACCGATGGCGGCGTGCTCGGCCGCGTGGGCGCTGCCCCCGAGGTCGATCGGTTTCCCGCCTGAGCCGACGACGGCGAGCGCGGAGTTCGGCAGCGTCCACCAGACGGCCCGCGTGCGGAGCGTGCGCGGCGGCAGGTCGAGGGGCTCCTCGCCGAGGACCTCCCCGCTCTGCGTGCGCCGTTTCAGGTACGAGACCACCTGCCGGGTGACCTCCACCGAGCCGAAGTGCAGCTCGCCGGGCCCGAAGGGCCGGGACCTCATCGACTCGATCACCCGGATTTCGGTCACGTCCCGGGCGAAGGTCGAGTAGTCCGGCTCGGCGGCCGAGACCAGCGCCACTCCGGCGTCGAGATCGAGCATGTCGACCACGAAGGTCTCGCTCTGGTGCAGGTACACCGCGCCCGCGTGCACCATCGTGTGGGCCGAGGGTTCGTCCACGCTGCCCAGCAGCCGCCCCGTGGCGGTCTCCACGACCTGGACCGGGGAGCCACCCGATCCCCGGATGTCGGCGAGGTCGGTGGCGCGCTCCCGGCTGGTCCAGAACCAGCCGTTGGCCCGTCTGCGCAGCAGCCCCCGGTCGACCAACTCGTCGAGCACCTCTGCGGTCGACGGCCCGAAGATGTCCAGGTCGGCGGTCGTCAGCGGGATCTCGGCGGCGGCTGCGCACAGGTGCGGCGCCAGCACGTACGGGTTGTCCGGGTCGAGGACGATCGCCTCGACGGGCCGGCCGAACAGCGCCTCGGGGTGGTGGACGATGTAGGTGTCCAGCGGGTCGTCGCGGGCGATCAGCACGGCCAGCGCGTCCTGCCCGGCCCGCCCCGCGCGTCCGGCCTGCTGCCAGAGCGAGGCTCGGGTGCCGGGCCATCCGGCGATGAGGACGGCGTCGAGCCCCGACACGTCCACCCCGAGTTCCAACGCGTTGGTGGTCGCCAGCCCGGTCAGCGCGCCGGAGCGCAGCGCCTTCTCGAGCGCGCGGCGGTCCTCTGCCAGGTAGCCCGCCCGATAGGCCGCCACCCGGTCGCCGGTCATGCTCGGGTCGACCTCCTCCAGGTTCCGCCGGGTGGTGAGCGCGACGTTCTCGGCGGCGCGCCGCGACCGTACGAAGACGAGCGTGCGGACGTCGTCGATCACCAGGTCCGTCAGGAGGTCGGCGGCCTCGGCGGTGGCCGTACGGCGCACGGGTGCGCCCCCTTCACCCTGCAGGTCGGTCAGGGGCGGCTCCCAGAGGGCGAACGTGGTCGAACCGCGCGGGGAGGCGTCCGTCGTCACCTCGGCCATTTCAAGGCCGGTGAGGCGTGTTCCCGCCACCGCCGGGTCGCTCGCGGTGGCCGACGCCAGCAGGAACACCGGGCTCGAGCCGTACTTGGCGCAGACCCGCCGGAGCCGGCGCAGGATCTGGGCGACATGTGAGCCGAAGACGCCTCGGTACCCGTGGCACTCGTCCACGACGACGAGTCGCAGCCGCCGCCAGAACGAGGACCAGGACTGGTGCCGCGGCAGCATAGAACGATGCAGCATGTCCGGATTGGTCAGGACATAATTGGCGTTCTGACGGACCCATCGCCGCTCCTCCGCCGGGGTGTCCCCGTCGAAGGTCGCGGCCCTCACCTCGGACATCCGCAGCCCCCGGACGGTCCTGAGTTGGTCGGCGGCGAGCGCCTTGGTGGGGGTCAGATAGAGCACGGTGCCGCCGCCGCAGATCTCCGTGACCGCGGGGACCAGATAGGCCAGGGTCTTTCCGGAGGCCGTACCCGTCGCGAGGATCACGTTTCGGCCACAGTGGACGTGCTCGGCGGTGGCCGACTGGTGCTCCCACAACCCCGGGACGCCCTGGTCCCGCAGGCGCGTCACCAGGGGTTCCGGCACCCAGTCCGGCCATCGGACTTGACCTGCCTGACGTGGGGGGACATGCTCCACATGAGTGACCCGTTGCCGGCGCGCGGAAACCGCGAGCAAGCGGGTGAGAAGTGAGCCTGTTCGCTGGGTATAGGAAGAAGTCGGAGTCACTGGTTTCCAGTTTGGCATCTCTGGGGAGAGTCGCCCGGGAGTCGTGATTTCGTATAGACACGGAGTCGGGGCGTGGTTGAATGCCGCGCATCGGTGTCGTGAGTCCTGGAACCACCAGGATGCACGACCACATCGAGACGAACGCACGTAAGGCGCTGGAGGATCTGTGGATCTGAAGTTGGACCACCATTCCGAGGACAATCTCACCATCGTCGACGTCGAGGGTGAGATAGACGTCTACACCGCGCCGAGACTGCGTGAGCTGCTGATCGACCTGGTCAACAAGGGCAACTTCCACCTGCTCGTCAACATGGAGAAGGTGGACTTCCTCGACTCGACCGGCCTCGGGGTGCTGGTCGGCGGGCTCAAGCGGGTGAGGGCGCACGACGGTTCGCTGGAGCTCGTCTGCACGCAGGAGCGCATCCTGAAGATCTTCCGGATCACCGGACTGACCAAGGTCTTCGGGATCTACTCCTCGGTGGATGAGGCCAAGGAAATGCACGGCCGGGACAAGTGACGGCGCGGGAGCCTGCGACATGGCCACCGTCGAGCTGACGTTCAGCGCCCTGCCCGCCCACGTGCGTACGGCACGGCTGGTCGCCACGGCGATCGCCAGACGCACCGGGGTGGCGGAGGAGATCCTGGACGAGGTGCGGCTCGCCGTCGGAGAGGCGTGCTCGAGGGCAGTGGAGGCGCATCGTCTCCACTGCCCGGACGAGCCCGTGCGCATCGAGTTACGCGATGACGAGGGGCGTTTCGAGGTGACCGTCACCGACGTCGCCCCGAGCGACGACGTGACACCCCGTGTCCTCGCGGCGAACGGCAATCCCATGCCTGAGATGGCCGGTCTCGGGCTCGCGGTCATCGCGGGACTCGCCGACGACGTCGAGGTGCTTCCCGGGCCCAAGGGCATGTGCATTCGGATGAGCTGGCCGGCGTCCTCCAACGGAGCCGCCGCCACCGCCTGACCGGGAGTCCGGGTGCCGCCTCCGTGCGGCACCCGGTTGCGGCATGCCCGGGTAAATTCAGGACGACCGAAAACGCCATTTCCGGTTGTCCATGCCATACGGCCCGATGAAGCCTGCCGCCCTGACGAACTTGGTCAAGAAGACGGCAAAACCCGTCAAATGTTGTCTCATTACTGGCCGAGGTGGCGATTACCGTGCTCGGAGGCCTTCATATCCGCGGCGCTGCTGCGTAGACTCCCCGCACCGGCCAAGGTATTGCGGATGCAACCGGAAGCGGCACTGCCAACCACCCGGATGCGCGCCGCGAAGGCCAGACAAGATCGTCAGGGCGCCTCCGGGCAGGAACCGAACCCCGTCTGGCCGAGGAGGACGGATGTCTGCCTACCAAGCCGCTCGCGAAGGCGCAGCGGTGGCTCTTAACGGATCTCATCTCACACTGGTCGTCGTGGTCGCCGCGGTGGCCCTGCTCGCGCTGGCCGTCGCCGGTGGCCTTGTCCGGGAGGTGCTCGCCGCCGGACAGGGCACCGAACGCATGCAGAACATCGCGCGAGCCGTACAGGAGGGAGCGGCGGCCTATCTCACGCGCCAGTTCCGCACGCTCGGCCTGTTCGTCGTCGTCATCCCGCTGCTGCTGTTGCTGCTGCCCGCAGAGTCGACCGGCGAGCGGATCGGCCGCTCGGTCTTCTTCGTCGTCGGCGCGGTGTTCTCCGCGCTGACCGGCTTCATCGGCATGTGGCTCGCGGTCCGGGGCAACGTCCGGGTCGCATCCGCGGCCCGGGAGTCCGGCGAGAAGGTCGCGATGCGGATCGCGTTCCGCACCGGCGGCGTCGCGGGCATGTTCACGGTCGGCCTGGGCCTGCTGGGCGCGGCCATCGTCGTGCTCGTGTACAAGGGTGACGCGCCGAGGGTGCTGGAAGGATTCGGCTTCGGCGCCGCGCTGCTCGCGATGTTCATGCGGGTCGGCGGCGGCATCTTCACCAAGGCCGCCGACGTGGGCGCCGACCTGGTCGGCAAGGTCGAGCAGGGCATCCCCGAGGACGACCCGCGCAACGCGGCCACCATCGCCGACAACGTGGGCGACAACGTGGGTGACTGCGCCGGCATGGCGGCCGACCTGTTCGAGTCGTACGCCGTCATGCTCGTCGCGAGCCTGATCCTCGGCAAGGCGGCCTTCGGCACCGAGGGCCTGGTCTTCCCGCTGATCGTCCCGATGATCGGTGTCATCACCGCGATCATCGGGATCTTCACCACCGCACCGCGCAGCCGCGACCGCTCCGGCATGTCCGCGATCAACCGCGGCTTCTTCATCTCGGCGGCGATCTCGGCCGTGCTGGTGGCGGTGGCCGCGTTCACCTACCTGCCGGCGAGCTTCGCCGAACTGAGCGGTGTCAGCAGCGAGATCGCGGCGGTCACCTCCGACCCGCGCCTGATCGCGATCGGCGCGGTGCTCATCGGCCTGGTTCTGGCCAGCGCGATCCAGATCCTCACCGGCTACTTCACCGAGACGAACCGCCGTCCGGTGAAGGAGATCGGCGAGAGCTCCCTCACCGGTCCCGCGACCGTCATCCTGTCCGGCATCTCGGTCGGCCTCGAGTCCGCGGTCTACTCGGCGCTGCTGATCGGCGGCGCGGTCTACGGCGCGTTCCTGCTGGGCTTCGGCAACGTCACCCTGGCCCTGTTCGCGGTCGCGCTCGCCGGCACCGGCCTGCTGACCACGGTCGGCGTCATCGTGTCGATGGACACCTTCGGCCCGGTCGCGGACAACGCCCAGGGCATCGCCGAGATGTCCGGCGACGTCGAGGGCGAGGGCGCCCGCGTGCTCAACTCGCTGGACGCGGTGGGCAACACCACCAAGGCCATCACCAAGGGCATCGCGATCGCCACGGCCGTGCTGGCCGCCACCGCCCTGTTCGGTGCGTTCCGCACCGCGGTCGAGGGTGAGCTCGGGCGGGCGACGCAGGGCGTCAAGGACGTGCTCGGCTCGTTCGCGGACTTCAGTCTGTCGGTGGACGCGCCGAACGTGCTGGTCGGCCTCGTCATCGGCGCGGCGGTGGTGTTCCTGTTCTCGGGCCTGGCGATCAGCGCGGTCGGCCGCGCCGCCGGCCGGGTGGTCTACGAGGTGCGCGAGCAGTTCCGGACCAAGCCCGGGATCATGGACGGCAGCGAGCTGCCCGACTACGGCCGGGTGGTCGACATCTGCACGCGTGACTCGCTGCGCGAGCTGGCCACGCCCGGTCTCCTCGCGGTGCTGACGCCCATCGCGGTCGGCTTCGCGCTCGGGTACGCCCCGCTGGGCGCCTTCCTCGCCGGCGCCATCGCGGCCGGCACGCTGATGGCGGTCTTCCTGGCCAACTCCGGTGGCGCCTGGGACAACGCCAAGAAGCTCGTCGAGGACGGTCACCACGGCGGCAAGGGCTCGGAGGCCCACGCCGCCACGGTGATCGGCGACACCGTCGGCGACCCGTTCAAGGACACCGCGGGCCCGGCGATCAACCCGCTGATCAAGGTCATGAACCTGGTCGCGCTGCTGATCGCCCCGGCCGTCGTCGCCTACGCCGACAATGTCGCGCTCCGCGTGGGCGCGACCGTCGTCGCGGTGGCGATCGTGGTGGGCGCGGTCGTCGTCTCCAAGCGGCGCTCCGGCGGCATCGCCCCCTCCGGTGAGGGCGACAGCGAGAAGCGCGCCTCGGCGGCCGTCGCGAGCTGACGCGAGCTCATGATGTGAAGGTCCCCCGCTCCGGGAGCGGGGGACCTTCTTCATACACTGGATCGCTATGGACAAGCCGAGTGGCGCGCGGACCCTGGCGCTGATCCTGCTGAGCATGGCGGTGATGTTCGCGTTGATAGTCGGCCTCGCGATTTGGGCGGCCGGATGAGCCGGGCCGGTGGCGGGACGATGAGGACGCTCGTCGTGGTACGGCACGCCGAAGCGGGTCACGTGCCCGGGCTGCCGGACCGGGAGCGCCCGCTCACCGAGGGGGGCGAGCACGACGCCCGCGAGGCGGGGGAGCTCATCGGGCGCCTGAATCCGGAGCTGGTGGTCTGCTCGCCGGCGGTGCGCACGCGGCGGACCGCCGAACTGCTCGATCTCGACGCGCCCGTCGAGATCGAACGGGAGATCTACGAGGCGTACCCGGAGGAACTGCTGGAACTGCTGTGCCGTACCGACCCGGACGTGCACACGCTCGTCCTGGTCGGGCACAACCCGGGTGTGCACCAGCTCGTGCTGGGCCTCACCGGCACGGCGGGCGACGGCTTTCCGCCCGGGGCCGTCGCCGTGGTCCGGCTCCCCGGGTCGTGGGCCGAGGCCGGGTTCGGTACGGGAAGCCTGGTCGAGATGTGCCAACCTCGGCGTTTTCTGGGGAAATCGACCTGACGGATTTCAGGCCGGCATGGGCGGCAGGCCGTCCTCGGCGTCGGCTGCCTCTACCTCCTCGCGGGAGATGCCGAGCAGGTAGAGGATCGAGTCGAGGTACGGGACGTTGAGCGCGGTGTCCGCGGCCTGCCGTACGACCGGTTTGGCGTTGAACGCGATGCCGAGGCCGGCGGCGGCCAGCATGTCGAGGTCGTTGGCCCCGTCGCCGACCGCGACGGTCTGGCTGAGCGGGATGTTCGACTCGGCGGCGAAGCGCTCCAGCGCACGCGCCTTGCCGGGCCGGTCGACGATCTCGCCGGTGACCCGGCCGGTGAGCCTGCCGTCGACGACCTCCAGCGTGTTGGCGGCCGAGTAGTCGATGCCGAGGTCCCGCACCAGGGTGTCGGTGATCTGGGTGAAGCCGCCGCTGACGATCGCGAACCGGTAGTCGAGCCGCTTGAGGGTCCGCACCAGCGTGCGCGCCCCCGGCGTCAGCACCAGCTCCTTGGCGACCTTCTCGAAGACTTCTTCGGAGAGCCCTTCCAGCAGGGCGACCCGCCTGATCAGCGACTGGGCGAAGTCCAACTCGCCCCGCATGGCCTCCTCGGTCACCCGAGCCACCTCGTCGAGGCAGCCCGCGTGCTTGGCCAGCAGTTCGATGACCTCGTTCTGGATGAGCGTCGAGTCGACGTCCATGACGATGAGCCGCTTGGCGCGGCGGTGCAGGCCGCTGCGCTGCACGGCGACGTCGACCTGCTGCGCGGCGGCCTCGGCTGCCAGCGCCACCCGCATGGCCTGCGGGTTCGCCCCGGAGACCGCCATCTCGATGCAGGTCACGGGATAGCTCGACAGTCGCTCGATCCGGTCGATGTTGGCGCCGCACGCGGCTATCCGCCCGGTGATCCCGGCCATCGCGGCGGGCAGCAGCGGTGCGCCCAGCACTGTGACGTGGAGGCGGCCGCGACGGCGTTTCTCTTTGGAGACCGTGCCGGTCGCGATCTCGAGGTCCATGTCCAGATCGGCGGCCACCTGCTCGACGGCCGTCCACAGGCCGCCGATGGTGCCACCGGTGCCGGTGGGCGGCCCACCGGCGTAGGCGACCAGCACACCGAGCGTGAGGCGGCCGCGGATCACGACCTGCTCCACGTCGGCGACGGTCACGGGAAACGCGGTGAGTACCTCGAACAGCCGGGAGGTGACGCCTGGGCGGTCGGGACCCGTCAACGTGATCAGGAGCGTACGCTGGTTCACGTTGTTTGAGGTTACTGTGCGGGCTTTCATGACCGTACATCAGGTTCCCGAACCGGCAGGCCTCCGGGCCTTGTCCTGAGGGTCGACCGCGTGCGTGGTCAAAGGATCAGGTGGGTGTCCCCGAACTCGTGCCACAGGTATTCCTCCCGCAGCGCCGTCTCGTATGAACGGGCGAGCAGTTCGGTCCCCGCGATCGCGGACAGCATCAGCAGGTGGCTCGATCTCGGCTCGTGCAGGCCGGTGAGCAGGCCGTCCACCACCCGGACACCTCCCTGCGGGGTCACGATGTGCGACGTCCATCCGGAGGCGGCCCGAACGGGCCCCGCGGGCCCCCGCGCCGCGGCGTCCGGTGACTGCGCCGCCGCGGACTCCAACGCCCGGACGACCGTCGTGCCGACCGCGATGACCCGCCCACCGCTCGCTCTGGTGAGGTTCACCAGCCGCGCCGTCTGAGGCGAGACCGAGAACCGTTCCGCGTAGGGCGGCTCGTCCTTCTCGGGCGAGGCCACCCCGGTGTGCAGGGTAACCGGGGCGATCGCGATCCCCCGGGACACCAGCGCCGTCACCAGTTCGGCTGTGAAGGGCCGGCCGGCGCTCGGCATCTCGGCGCTGCCGGCCTCGACGCCGAACACGGTCTGGTAGTCCCCGATCGGCCAGTCTCGCGGCACGTAGCCGTACCGGATCGGCCGGCCGTGCTCGGCCAGGTACGACGGCACGTCGCGGTCGAGCGTCGCCCGCCACAGTCGCGGAGTCTCCTTGGCGATCAGATGGAGCATCGCCCCGTCGGGCAGGGGCAGCCACTCCCGCGGCTCGGCCCCGGAGTAGGGCTCGGTCGCCGTGGCCGTACGGCGCCGCAGCTCCACCAGCCACTCCCCGGACGGGAGCTCGGTGGAGAAGTGCACGACGAGCCGGTCCAGCCGTACCGCCGCCGGCAGCGTCGCCGAGTTGTTGACGACGAGCAGGTCGCCGGCCGACAGGACGGAGGGCAGATCGGTGAAGGCGTGATGGGTGATCTGCCCGGTGTCGCGGCGGGAGACGAGCAGACGGATCCCGTCTCGCCGCAGGCCGCGTGCCTCGGGCGGTTCATGCGCCTCGAGCGGCGGCGTCAGCGCGAAATCGATAATTCCGGGCCCGCTACTCAAACCGCTGCTCAAACCGGCGCTCATGCCGGTGCTCCCAGCCCCGTCGTCTCCCGCTCCAGGCTCTCCCTGGTGAACCGGCCGCTCGCCGGGCGGGCGGCGACGAGGCGAAGCAGAGCCGGGGCGACGATCTCCGGCGGCGGGGCCGACGCGGCCTCGGCGGCCCCGACCGCAGCGGCGAGCATCCGGGTGTGCATCTCTCCGGGATCCACCGACCACACCGCGACTTCGGGCTCCTCGGCGGCCAGCACATGGGATATCTGGTCGAGCGCCGCCTTGGTCGAGCCGTAGCCGCCCCAGCCCTCGTACGCCTCGACGGCCGCGTCCGACGAGATGTTCAGGATCGCGCCGCGCCGCTCGCGCAGCGCGGGCAGCGTCGCCTGGATCAGCGCGAGCGGGGCGATCACGTTGGTCTCCAGCAGATCGCGCAGGGCGTCGAGCGGGTAACCGGCGAGCGGCGGCATCGGGACCGGGCCGAGTCCGCTCGCGTTGTTCACGAGCAGATCCAGCTCGGGTACGGCCTTCGCCAGCCTGGCCACGTGCGCGGGATCGGCGATGTCCCCCGCGATGGCCCGGGCATCGAGATCGAAGGCCGCCGAGTAGAGATCCTCCTCGCCCCGTGCGGTGAGCAGGAGCGACCAGCCGTCCTGGGCGAGCGCCTTGGCGAGCGCGAGTCCGAGCCCTCGCGAAGCTCCGGTGATCAATGCGTGTTTCATGGCTCTCACGCTAGAAACCGGTCGCCCGCCGGGCATCGGCCCGTGGACCTGATCAACCCTCGGTCCATCGCCCTAAGCCGATGGTCCGAAGCCCGCGCGATTTCCGCTTCAGGAGACGAGCTTCACGATCGCGGCGACTCCGACGGCGACGATGAAGCCGCGCAGGACCACCGGGGGAAGCCGGCGGCCCAGCCGCGCGCCGAGGAACCCGCCCACGGCCGTACCGAGCGCCACCATCAGCACGGCCGACCAGTCCACCTGTGCGATCAGCGTGAACAGGACCGCGGCGGTCGCGTTGACCAGCAGCGAGAGCAGGTTCTTCGCCGCGTTGATCCGCTGGAGATCCTCGTCGAGGAAGAGACCGAGCAGCCCGATGAGGACGACTCCCTGCGCTGCGCCGAAATAGCCGCCGTAGGCCCCCGCCCCGAGCACGCCCAGCCACAGCCAGGGGCCGCCGTGGGGATGCACGCGGAGTTTGACGAGCCACCGGCTGAGCCTCGGCTGCGCCACGACCAGGACGCAGGCGAATCCGATGAGCACCGGCACGATGACCTGGAACGCCTTCTCCGGAAGACACAGCAGCAGCACACCACCGATCAGCGAGCCGAGCACCGAGGCCGTCCCCAGCCGGATGAGCCGGTCGCGCTGGCCCCTGAGCTCGGGACGGTAGCCCATCACCCCGGTGATGCCGCCCGGCACCATCCCTATGTTGTTCGAGACGTTGGCCACGATCGGCGGGTAACCCAGGGCCAGCAGCGTCGGAAACGTGATCAGCGACCCCGATCCCACCACGGCGTTGATGCCCCCGGCCCCTACCCCGGCCGCGAACACCGCGACCGCCTCCAACGGCGTCACTCGCTTACTCCCTCATACGGTGTCCCCCGACTCTAGGGAAACGTCCGTACGAGAAATCACTGGGGGCGGGCGTACCAGCGGCCTTCCCGGCCGCGGTCGAGGAAGAGGGGCACGCCGAAGGTCCTGGACAGGTTGTCCACGGTCATGACCGACTCGAGCGGGCCCTGGTCGACCACCGAGCCGTGCCGGAGCAGCAGCGCATGGGTGAACCCGGCCGGGATCTCCTCGACGTGGTGGGTGACCAGCACCATCGTCGGGGACTTGGGATCCTTGGCCAGCGCGCCCAGGCGACGCACCAGATCCTCCCGGCCGCCCACGTCGAGCCCGGCGGCCGGCTCGTCGAGCAGCATCAGCTCCGGATCCGGCATCATGGCCCGGGCGATCTGCACGCGCTTGCGCTCGCCCTCCGACAGGGTGGCGAACCTGCGGCGGATCAGATGGGCGCAGCCGAACTGGTCGATGAGCTCCACGGCCCGGGTCACGTCGTGCGAGTCGTACTCCTCGGTCCACCGGCCGAGGATCGCGTACGACGCGGTCAGCACGAGATCGATGACCTTCTCATCCGGCGGGATCCGCTCGGCGAGCGCGGCGCTGGCCAGGCCGATCCTGGGCCGCAGCTCGAACACGTCGGTCTGGCCCAGCCGCTCCCCGAGGACCTCTACCGAGCCCTCCGACGGGTAGAGCAGCGCCCCGGCCACCTGCAGCAGGGTCGTCTTCCCCGCCCCGTTGGCGCCGATGACGACCCAGCGCTCATCCTCCCGGACGCTCCAGTCGATGCCCCGCAGCAGGACGGCTCCGTCCCTGCGGACGGCCACGTCCTGAAACCGAAGCACCTGACCGCCCATCGTGGCCCCCCTCCCAAGGTTCGTTGCCCTAAAACTATGGCAGGTGAAGCGCATATCGTGGATCGGGTGCGCATCGATTCATCGGTCTCGGCCACGCTCGTCTCCTGGGGCAACGCCTGGCTGGCCGGGCATACCGGACTGGACGTCGTGGTGGACCGGCTGGAAGGCGCCGCCGGGCCCCAAGTGGTGGCGGCCCACACGGCGGGCGGCGTGGACGAGGGCACGCTCCGCGCGTTCCTGATGGACCGGCGGATCGAAGGGCTGAGCTCGTTACGGCTGGCCCTGCCGGCGCCCGGCGACCCGCTGGGGCTCACCGGTCCGCCCGCGTTCAACGGCGTCGCCATCGACGCCGGCCAGGCCGCGATCGCCGTGCTGCCCGGCCGGTGCTTCGGCCTCGTGCCGGGCGAGGACCGGCGCGGTTCGTCATACTCCGGGATCCGCTGGACCGTCCACGAGGCGTCCACCACACCCCCCGACCTGCCGTCGCTCGCCGAGGCGGAGCGGGCCCTCACGGCCGCCATGCGGTCGGCCACCGAAGCGCTGCTCGCCGTCACCGGCCCGGCCCAGGGTTTCCCGACGGCCTTCCACGGCGGGGACGACGCCGAAGGCACGCTCGCGCCCGGCTATCCCGGGCAGGCCCACCGCGTCGGCGCCCTCGCCGCGCGGCTCGCCCTCGCGCTGCGCCTCGCCGACGAACGCGGGTTGACCGCCGGGCAGATCTCCGCCCGCGGCGAGGCCCTGCGCGATCTCGACCGGGTCGTACGGCGCGCCCGCGTCGCCGCCCATCATGCGCTGGTCTAACCCAGGCCGTGCCGGACGGCGTAGAGGGCGGCCTGGGTCCGGTCCTGCACGCCGAGTTTCATGAGCACGTTGGAGACGTGGGTCTTCACGGTCTTCTCCGCCACGACGAGCTCGCGGGCGATCTCCCGGTTCGAGTGGCCCCCGGCGATCAGTTTGAGCACCTCCCGCTCCCGCTCGGTGAGCGCGGCTCCCCGATCATCGGAAGCGGACCCATCGGGCACCGGGCCGTGCCGTGCCACGCCTGTCGTTCCGGGCGGGGTGAGCACGGCCGCCGCCGCCTCCGGGGCGAGCAGCACCTGGCCGCCGTGCACGGCGCGGATCGCCTGCACGAGGGCGGCGGGGTCGACGTCCTTGTAGAGGAAGCCGGCGGCGCCCGCGCGCATGGCCAGGGCAACGTCGCCGCGGTCGTCGGCCGAGGTCAGGACGATCACTCGCAGCTCCCGCGTGTCCAGGCGGGTGAGCGTGTCGAGGCCGTCGAGCACCGGCATCTTCAGGTCGAGCAGCAGCACGTCGGGCGCGAGCGACTCCACCAGCGCGACGGCCTCCGCGCCGTCGGCCGCCTCCCCGACCACGGTGAGGTCCCCCTGAACCTCCAGGAAGGTGCGCAGCCCCTGCCGGACGATCGGGTGATCGTCGGCGATCAGCACGCGGATCACGCGGACACCTCCAGCCGTACGGCGGTGCCGCGCCCGATGGCGGAGTCCACCGTGAACGACCCGCCGACCGCCTCGGCCCGGTCGCGCATGGACGACAGCCCGAGTCCGCGTACCCCGTCGGCCCCGGTCTCCTCGTCGAAGCCCCGCCCGTCGTCGTGCACCTCGAGGACGAGCCCGGCCTCGGTGCGCGAGAGCCGTACGGCAATGGACGTCGCGTAGGCGTGGCGGACCGCGTTGTGCAGTGCCTCCTGGGCGATCCGCAGCACGACGACATCGACCTCGGGTGTCAGGCAGCCGGTCGGCGACTCGCCCTCGAAGGTGAACGTGATTGACGGGGGATGCAGACGGTCGAGCAGTCGGACCTGATCGCGCAGGGTCTCGACGAGGCCCTGACGGTCGAGCTCGGCCGGGCGCAGCTCCACGATCACCGCACGCAGCTCGGCGAGCGCCTCACCGGCCATCCGCTCCACCCGGTCGATCTCTCTGGCCGCACGATCGGGGTCCGAACGGGCCAGCGCCGCCGCGGCCCGCGCGGTCAGGCGCAGGGAGAACAGCTTCTGGCTCACCGCGTCGTGCAGTTCGCGGGCCATCCGGGTGCGCTCCTCGACCACGCTCAGCTCGCGACTGCGCTCGTACAGCCGGGCGTTGGTGATGGCGATGGCGGCGTGCGCGGCGAACATGGCGAGGAGTTCCTCGTCGTCGCAGGTGAATCCGCCGGGCGTCCTCTTGTTGGACAAGAAGATGATGCCGAGCACCTGGTCGCCGTCCTTGATGGGCACGCCCAGGAAGTCCTTGAGGACGGGATGCGCCTTCGGCCATCCTTCGAACCTGGAATCCGTGCGGATGTCCGTCAGCCGGACCGGCCTGCCCTCGCGCAGCAGCGCGCCCAGCATGCCGTGCTGCCTGGGAGTGGGGCCGATCATCTTCCACTGTGCGTCGGAGATCCCGTCGGCGACGAACTCGCCGAACGCTCCGTCGTCGTCGGGCACGCCGAGCGCCGCGTAGCAGGCGTCGAGGAGCCGCCGCGCCGAAGAAACGATCACCTGGAGCACCTCGCGCACCGACAGGTGGCGGGTCACCGCCAGCACGGCCGAACTGACCGCGTGCAGCACCGCGTCGCACTCGGCGGAGGTGGTTCGCTCGGACACGCCCCACAGATTAGGACAGCCTGCCGACATCCGCCCGCGAGGGAGCCGCCGGCGTCAGGGACGGAGAGTTCGACTGCGTCGCGATGTCGTGGGCGGGCCGCGAAGCCGGTCATTCGGCGGGACGGATCTGGACGATGCCACCCTGACGCAGGCGGGTCTTGAAGGCCGGTTGCCGTGCGGTGGCCGGGCCGTGCACCACCGAGCCATCCGAGATGCGGAAGACGCTGCCGTGCCACGGGCACACCACGCACGGTTCGCCTCCGTCGGGCGTCACATGGCCCTGGTGCAGGGGGCCGGCGAGATGGGAGCAGTCGTCCGCCAGCACGCTCACCCCGTCGCCCAGACGCAGCACGAACAGGTCGATGTAGCCCAGCCGTCGCCGGACCGGCCGTCCGTTCGGCAGGTCCTTGAGCGTGCACAGGTCGTGCCAGCCGAGCGGCATGAGGTGACTGACCGGCTGGGCGTGGTTGGAGCCCGCCCCCTGCCGGTAGGAGAGATGGCCGCCGAGGTAGCCGCCCGCGCTCGCCGCGCCGAGCCCGGCGTACCCCAGGACCCGTCCGGCCCGCTCCCGCCCGGCCGTTCTCAGGAGCAGCGAGCCCGTGTACAACGCGGCCGCCGTGATGTTGGTCAGCGCGTGTACCAGGCCGACGCGCTGCTGCTCCCGGTGGAGGGCCGACCAGTCCGTGAGCCCGGCCGCGGCGGTGGGCAGCGCCGTACCGAGCCCGGTGGCGATCAGCATGCGCGATGCCCGTGGGTCGGCCCTGGAGAAGTCCAGCAGGGCGGCGGCCATCCAGCAGCCGAAGGTCGTCATGGCCCCCGCCGGGTGCAGTGGGTGTCCGATGGGGACTCCGTGCAGGGTGTCGCGTAACCTGCCCGTGCCCAGCCTGCGACATATGGCCTTGGAGATCTTGTAGATCGGCCGGTCGAGGGTGGTGGTTCGTTCGAGCCCGTCGAGGAGATCGGCGGACCGGATCAGCCGGGGTCGGCCCGCGCGCCGCGACCTGGTCGTCTCTTCCATCTTTCGGCCCCCCTAACACCGGTCCCGTACCCCCGATCGGGGAGCCTTCACGGGTGGGTCACGCCGAGAAGCGGCGGCCGACCTCCTCGACCTCTCGGACCAGGTCAAAGCGCGGGTCGCGGTAGAGGCGCGCGCCGAAGCCGGTGCGGTTGACGGTCCATCGCAGCTCCTGCGCCCATCTATCCTGATCCGCGCATAATGCCCGATCTGCCAGATTTACGTGGGTCTTGATTAGTAACAGCCAGTTGCTACCGTTGGGAGGCATAGGAGACTCCTTTCGGATGGCTTCGCGGTGGAGTTCTCATGTGCTTTCGCCGGGTCGAGGGTCGGCAGCCTTCGGCCCGGCCGTGTCGATCCCCGTTGGGAAGTGCCGATTCCCCCTGGGATCGCGTCGATTCCCGTGAGGCGGTGTCCCCGTTGAGACCGCTGGACCCGAGGGGTGAGCGGACTTGACGGTTGAGCGGACTCAGCGGTTGAGCGGACTCGGCGGTTGAGCGGACTCGAGGTTGGAAGACACCGTCCCTGTACCGATCGTGACTCAGGACGGATATCGCTGCAATACTTGACGAAAGGAAACTTGCAAGGATCTTCTCGGCATGCACTGCTGATTGCGGTGCAAGTTGCATCAGAGTGAACGGGTAGCCTTTCGGGGGTAGGCGCGGCGCGGCGAAGGAGGTCGGTCGGGATGCCGGACCGTGGCAGTCCCACCGTCCGCAGACGACGGCTCGGCCAGGAGCTCCGCCGGTTGAGGGAGCGCGCCGAGCTGACCGGGGACCAGGTCGCGGAACGGCTGGGCTGGTCGGCGGCGAAGGTGAGCCGGATCGAGACCGCCCGGACCTCGCCACGCGAGAGCGACATAGAGGCGCTTCTGGTGATCTACGTGGTAGATTCTGATCAGCGCCAAGAGCTGCTCACCCTGCATCGCGACGCCAACCGAAAAGGCTGGTGGGAGGAGTATCGGGACTCCCTGCCCAAGGAATACACGACCTTCCTGGGGCTGGAGGCCGAGGCCGTCATGGCACGCAGCTGGGAACCCCAGGTCGTGCCGGGTCTGTTCCAGACCGAGTCGTACGTCCGGGCCATGATGGAGAGCGGACAGCGGAGCACTCTGGAGGCGCCCGGTGGTCTCCGGAGCCGGATCGAGGTCCGGATGGCCCGGCAGGAAGCCGTCCTCCATGCGGAGAACCCGCCCGGGCTCTCAGTCGTCATGGAGGAGTCGGTCCTGCTGCGCCCGTTCGGCGGCGGCGAGGTCATGCGGGAACAGCTCCGGCGTCTGGCCGAAGTCTCCGAACTCCCACATGTCGCGCTGCGGATCCTCCCGCTGGACGCGGAGCACCCGATTAACACCGGGGCGTTCTCTCACCTCAAACTGCCGGAGTTTCACGACGTCGTGTACCTGGAGGCACTCCTGGGCGGGCGTCTGATCGAGGATGAGGCGATCGTCTATCGTTACGAGGTCGCGTTCGACTACCTCGAGACGAAGGCGCTCGATGTGCGAGCCTCCCGGAAACACATAGAGAAGACCATCAGCCGCTGGTGACGAGCCCGCGGCGGGGAGACCGATATTTAAATGAAGTCAACTGATCTGCCCGGCTGGCGTAAGAGCAGCCGGAGCGCGAACAACTGCGCCTGCGTCGAGGTCGCCACCCTGCCTGAGGGCCATGTCGGGGTGCGCGACAGCAAGGACCGAGGCGGCCCCGTGCTGGTTTTCACCCCTGCCGAATGGGACGCGTTCATCGGGGGCGTCAAGGACGGCGAATTCGACCTCTGACCTGGCACGCGGGGTGGAAACGGCTTCGCTGTTCAAACGGCCAGCAGGTGCTCCCGGCCGAACATGGCGGCTGCGGCCCGCGCGCTCGGCGTACCCGCGTCGAGGTCGGCGCCCACCTCGCGAAGCACGGCCACGACGTCGTCCGCGCCCTTGAACAGGGCGCCGGCGATGGGCGACTGATCACGCGCGTTGCGCAGGTCCGGATCGGCGCCGCGATCGAGCAGAGCGCGCACCGTCCCGGCATGCCCGTGGTAGGCCGCGATCATGAGCAGGGTGTTCGCGGCAGGATCGGCCGCGTCGACCGGCAGCCCGTGATCGACGAATTCCATCAGTTGCTCGGTGTCGCCTTCCCGGGCCAGGTCCATCGCGATCGCCACGACGCGCTCGATCTGCTCCGAGGTCAGTCCACCGTCGCTCATGAGGCCTTCTCCTGAACACGTCTGCGAAATCCGGCGCGCCCCGGCGTGGTGCGGATGACCGCGCACCACGCCGGGGAGCCTGGGAACCCACGGGTCTCGGGGCCTCAGATCTGGCCGGCGGCCAGCGCCTCGATCGCCTTGCGGACGCCCTCACCATAGGCGGGGTCGGCCTGGGTGCAGTTGGCGATGTGCCGTTCGACGGTCGCCTGCGAGGCGCCGTTGATCGCCCGGGCGGTGTTCTCGAAGAGCGCCTGCTGCTGCTCGGGGCTCATGTTCCGGAACAGGTTCCCGGGCTGCTCGTAGTAGTTGTCGTCGTCCTCGCGGTAGTTGAACCGGTCGGCGACCGCGCCGACTGCCTGGCTCGGCTCCCGGTAGGCGGGCTGCTCCTGCCAGCGGCCGTACGAGTTCGGCTCGATGCCCGGGGTCGCGCCCTGGTTGCCGTCGACGCGCATCGCGCCGTCGCGGTGGTAGGAGTTGACCGGGCACCTCGGCGCGTTGACCGGGATCTGGTGGTGGTTGACACCCAGGCGGTACCGCTGGGCGTCACCGTAGGAGAACAGCCGGCCCTGCAGCATCTTGTCCGGCGAGAAGCCGATGCCCGGAACCACGTTGGCCGGGGTGAAGGCGGCCTGCTCCACGTCGGCGAAGTAGTTGTCGGGGTTGCGGTTCAGCTCCCATTCGCCGACCTCGATCAGCGGGTAGTCCTCCTTCGACCACACCTTCGTGAGGTCGAAGGGGTGGTACCGGTACGTCTCGGCGTCGGCCTCCGGCATGATCTGGACGTAGAGCTTCCACTTCGGGAAGTCGCCCCTCTCGATCGCCTCGAAGAGGTCGCGCTGGTGGGACTCGCGGTCCCTGCCGATCAGCGCCCCGGACTCGGCGTCGGTGAGGTTCTGGATGCCCTGTTGGGTCCGGTGATGGAACTTCACCCAGAACCGCTCGCCCTCGGCGTTGTAGAAGCTGTAGGTGTGCGAGCCGAAGCCGTGCATGTGACGGTACGACGCGGGGATGCCGCGGTCCGACATCACGATCGTGACCTGGTGCAGCGCCTCGGGCAGGTTGGTCCAGAAGTCCCAGTTGTTCTCGGCGTTGCGCAGGTTGGTGCGCGGGTCCCGCTTCACGGCGTGGTTGAGATCCGGGAACTTCAGCGGGTCGCGGAAGAAGAAGACCGGGGTGTTGTTGCCGACGATGTCCCAGTTGCCGTCTTCGGTGTAGAACTTCACCGCGAAGCCGCGGATGTCCCGTTCGGCGTCGGCCGCACCCCGCTCGCCGGCGACGGTCGAGAAGCGGGCGAACATCTCGGTCTGCTTGCCGACCTCGGAGAAGATCTTGGCGCAGGTGTACTGCGTGATGTCGTTGGTCACCGTGAAGGTGCCGAACGCGCCCGAGCCCTTCGCGTGCATCCGGCGCTCGGGGATGACCTCGCGGTCGAAGTGGGCGAGCTTCTCCAGGAACCAGACGTCCTGCAGGAGCATCGGGCCGCGGGGGCCGGCGGTCAGGGAGTTCTGGTTGTCGGGAACCGGTGCGCCGGCGACGGTGGTCAGCGGTTTCTGGTTGTTCGCAGCCAAAGTTCGCTCCTCTTGCGATCGTTCGTGCTCATTCGTCGCCAGCAAGGCGATCAGGACGGGCCCGGCAGGCCGTGCCTGTCCGTCATAGAGCCGTCCTTCGGGTCTCGTGCGGTGACAGGGATTCGGCGGATGCCGAATCGGCTGGAAGGGGGCTGGTGAGCTGACAGTCGGGGCAAAGGCCCCAATAGATAACGTCTGCCTCGTCGATCAGGTATCCGGCGTCGTGTGCCGGTTCGAGGCAGGGCGCATGTCCGACCGCACAGTCGACGTCCGTGACCCTCGCGCACTGACGGCAGACGAGATGGTGATGGTTGTCGCCCACCCGTGTCTCGTACCGCGTCGGGCTTCCCGCCGGCTCGATCCGGCGAAGCAGTCCACCGCGTTGCAGTGCGTTCAGTGAGTCATAGACAGCCTGCAGGGACACCTGCCCGACGCGTCGACACACGCCGCGGTGGATGGCGTCCACATCGAGATGGTCGCCCTCACGTACGGTCTGCAAGATCGCCAGCCGGGCGGCGGTCACCCGAAGCCCGGCCTGTCTGAGTCGGTCGGTGTCCTGCATACGTCCACGTTAGCAGCAAACCTGAACAGTTCAAGTAAAGGAAATAACCAAGTTTTCTGCGCCCCGCCGGTGAGAGCAGGTCGTGACCCGGAGATGGCATGCTCGGGTGCCGTGAGACGTGAGCCCCTTGCCGTGACCCTTCTCGCCCTCCTCCTCTCCGCCGGATGCACCGCCGCCGAAGGGGAGCCGACGCCCACCCCCGTGGAGCAGCGAGCGACCAGCGCCCCGCCGTCCCCCAAGCCGCGGCCTCAGCCGTACACGATCTCCTTCGCCGGCGACGTGCACTTCGAGGGCGTCCTGCGCGCCCGGCTCGACCGCGACCCGCGTACGGCCCTCGGCCCGATCGCCGCGGTCCTGCGCAAGTCGGATCTCACGGCCCTCAACCTCGAGACGGCCATCACCACCGCCGGGACCCCGGCCCCCGGGAAGCAGTACACGTTCCGGGCGCCCGCATCGGCCTTCACCGCGTTGAAGGCCGCCGGGGTCGACGTCGTGACCATGGCCAACAACCACGGCATGGACTACATGGAGAGCGGCCTCGCCGACACACTCGCCGCGATCAAGAAGTCCCGGTTCCCGGTGGTCGGCGTCGGTAAGAACGACACCGAGGCCTACCGCCCGTTCCGGGCGACGGTGAAGGGCAACCGAGTGTCGATCATCGGCGCCACCCAGGTGCTCGACTCGGAGTTCATCCAGTCCTGGACGGCGGGGCCGGGCAAGGCGGGCCTCGCCTCCGCCAAGGACGAGACCCGCCTCATCCGCGCGGTACGGCAGGCACGCAAGAACTCCGACACGGTCATCGTCTTCCTGCATTGGGGGGCGGAGCTGGTCAAATGCCCCACCCCTGTCCAGCGCGGTCTGGCGGACAAGCTCATCCGGGCGGGCGCCGACGTGATCGTGGGCGGCCATGCGCACGTCCTGCTCGGCGGCGGCTATTCCGGCCAGGCCTACGTCCACTACGGCCTGGGCAACTTCGCCTTCTACAACTGGGGGCCGGAGACCGGTGCGACCGGCGTGCTGACCCTGCGGATCAACGGCCGCAAGGTGCTGAGCGACCAGTGGACGCCGGCTCGCATCAACGGGGGCGTTCCGATCCCGCTGACGGGGGACGCCAAGCGGCAGGCGCTGGGCAACTATCGCGCGCTGCGGGGCTGCACCGGGTTGTCGGCGACGCGATCGGCGGCGAATTCCGCCGCTGATGGATAAGCGCTGACCGAGGCGGGGCCAAGGGGGCAAGATAGATGGGTGTCCAGCCAGCCTGTTAAGGAAAGTCAGCGAACGGTAGATCCCTTGCGCCGCCGGCCCTCCCAGCGCCGCAGTGCGCGGAGGGTGGAGCGGATGCTCGACGCATGTGCGGAACTGCTCGACGAGGTCGGTTACGAGGCGCTGACCACCACCCGGGTCGCCGAGCGGGCCGGAGTCGCGGTCGGCTCGGTCTATCAGTTCTTTCCGGACAAGCGGGCCCTCAGTGACGCCCTGACAAGGCGCAACGTCGAGATGTTCGTCGCGAGGGTGGGGCGCCGCTTCATCAACGAGGACTACGCCGGATGGTGGGACGCGGTGGACGCGATCATCGACGAGTACGTCGAGATGCACCGGGATGTTCCCGGCTTTCGCTCGCTCCACTTCGGTGATGTCTTCGATCTCAACCTCCTCGACTCGGTGGCCGACAACAACACGGTGATCGCCGGGCGCCTCCGTGCGCTACTGCTCGCCGAGTTCGGACTCGTGGACAGCGAAGAGCTGGACCGTGCCATTCTCGTCGCCGTCGAGGCCGGGGACGCCGTGCTGAAGCTCGCCTTCCGTCATGACTCCGACGGCGCACCGGACATCGTCGCCGAGGCGAAGCAGCTGGTGCGGGGCTATCTCTCGCGGCAGTTGCGGGATGCGGAAGCGCCGAATCCAAGCTGAGCGAGGTACGCCCCGGTCATCGAGCAGCCGGGCCCGCCGCCAGGCTGGGGACGCGGCCGCTCCGGTACGGACCTTGCCATGAGGGTGGGGCCGACGAGCGAGCTCCACGTGGAGGGCGCTCCGACCGTCCGCTCATATGCCGCGTCCTGCCAGGGTCGACTGTCCGTCCGCGGGGGCGTCGGGACCTGCATGCTGTTCTCTTCCTGGCGGTGGCGGCGGCCGGCGGACTCGCCGTCCCGGCACCGCTGCGCGGCCGCCGGCTCGATCGTCAGCTCCATCATGCGCAGTTGGGTCCGGAGACGGGCGAGCTCCTCCCGTGCCCGATCGAGGGCCTGGAACTGGGCCGTCACATAACCGGCCACGCCGGGGAGCACTGCGGACAGCACCGCTGCGGAAGCGAGGGCCAGGATCACTCGCTTGGACATCGCATATCGCTCCTCGCCGGGCTCGTACGGTGGGACAGGCGTGGGCAATATGCCCGGTTAGCTGTGATGGAACACGATGCGCTGCCGAACGTGTACTAACCGTTGCTTCGTGAATGCCTGCCGTTGTCCTGCGAAGATGGACCCACCTGGGTAGCCTCGGCTGTGTGGCACACGTGACGTGGGAGCAGGTGGACCGACTGCTCGACCAGGCCTTGCTGCTCGATGACCATGGTGCCCTCGCAAGTCGGCTCGACGCGCTGGCGCAGGGATATGAGTCCGGTGAGATGTCGAGGGCGGCGATCCTCGTCCTCGCCGCCGAGGAGTGGCGTCAGGCGGGCCGGCCCGAGATCGCCCTCGACCGGTTCCGCGGCGCGATCGAAGATGGGGGAGAGGTCTCGGTCGATCCCCGTGCCGGGGTCGCGGACACCCTGTTCGAGTTGGGTCATGCCGAGGAAGCTCGGACAGTGATCGCCGAGGTCAGGGCCGACGGCTGGAATCCGGCCACCGCGCTCACCGTCGCCGAGACGTTGGCGGCCTACGACGACCTGGACGCCGCCCTTGAGTGGGCGACCGAGGGGGTGCTGGCCTGCCCCTCCGGAGTCACGATCAGGGAGGCCCTGCTGCGCACCCGTTACCGTATCCGGGTCGATCTCGGCCTGCCCGAGGACGACCTCGACGCCCTGCTCTGCTGACCGTTGCGAGGGAGCAGACAGATAGGGGCATGCGAAAGGGGCCGTGTGAAACGGCCCCTTTCATTCTGCTTGAGTTCGGTTAGGGGAGGAGTTTCCGGCCGGCTGCGCCGGCGAGGTCGGCCAAGGAGCCCGTCGCGGTGGCCGACGCCAGGGCGGGAGTGGTGATGTCGCCGGGGGCCGATGACGCGGTGCCCAGTTGCTCCGTCACCGCCTTCGGGTACACCCGGCCCTCATGCATCCTGCTCTCCTGCACCCTGCCCTCGCGCTTGACCCTGCCCTCGCGCTTGACCCTGCCCTCGCGCTTGACCCGGCGCGGTGCCGGCGCCGAGCCGGAGGAGGCCGAGGTGGAGGAGGCCGAGGTGGAGGCAGCTGCCGTCTGCCCCGCCTGCCCGTTCGGCTGGTGGCGGCGCTGTCGCTTGTTGTGAGCGGCGCCCGGCTGGGCCGCGCCCGCCTGCGCGGGGGCCTGGGGCGTACCCGGCCGGATCGTGCCTGGCTGGGCCGTACCAGGCTGGGCGGGGCGTGCCTGCCGCGGGGCGGGCCGGGTTGCGTTCCGCTGCCCGCCGTTGGCCTGGGCCTGGTTCACGTCCCCCTGCTGGTGCGGGCGCATCGTCTCAGGCTGCGAATGCCCGCCCCGGTTCCTGCGGCGCGGGCGGTCCTGCGCCTGCCCGGGAATTGCCCCCGCTGTACGCGCGTCCGCCCTGTGGCGGCGTCCCTCTGTGCGTCCGTGCGGCCGGTTGACGGCCCCGGCCGGAGTCCGGGCGTCGGTCGTGCTCGTGGGGCCGGCCGCGTTGGCGCCCGTCTGCGTCTGTGACCTGTCCGGCGCCTGCGGCCGGTCCGGATTCGGGCGCCGGTGCCGCTCCGGGCTCGTCTCGGTCATGGGGTGCACGCGATTGTGCGGGCGCGGGTGACGCTCGATCGCGGACATGGGGGTGGTCGGCAGGCAGACTGCGTTGGAAACCGCCGGCCGGCTGGGCGCCGCGGCGAGGATCGGCATGACTGCGGCCCTCGCCGCCGGGAGGACGGCGGAGTCACCGGCGGGGGTCAGGCCTTTGAGCGTCGGGGCAGCCGGTGTGATCCCGGCGGGGAGTGCGGCGGCGGGCCGATCGGGGAGCGAACGCATGCCCTGGCCCGCCGCCGCGCCGGCGGCGTCGGTGATGCTCAGCACTCCGGTGGCCGGGGCGAGGGTGGTGAGGTCGCTCGGGGTGAGCTCGTGCAGGGTGAGCCCGTCCGGGGTGAGGCTGGTCGGGGCGCTCGCCGCCTGCTTGCTGCCTGACGCCGACCCGCAGACGAGGGCAGCGGCCGCACCGTCGCCTGCCGCCGACGCCGGTCCCGCCATCGCAGGACCGGTTGTGAGCCAGCTCACCCCCGCGGTCACCGCCGCCAGCGCGATGCACCGCCCTCGTCTACTTCGTGTCGTCCTGGACATCCACGTCCCCCTGATTGCTTTGGGTAGTCCAACGAACGCCGAAAGTAGCAGTGGGGGGATCGGGCGGGGTCGGCTTGCCGTAATGGTGGCGAAGACCTTACCGAACGGCCCGGATGCTGAGCGTGTCACCTGCCGGATCGGAGTCGACTATTACCTCGTCGCCGTCGCGGATCGCTCCCGACAACAACTCCTTGGCGAGCTTGTCCCCGATCGCGGACTGGATCAGTCGCCGCAGCGGGCGGGCGCCGTACAGCGGGTCGTAGCCCGTCAGCGCCAGCCAGTCACAGGCTGCGGGCGTCACGGTCAGCGTCAGCCGCCGGTCGGCCAGCCTCGCGGCGAGCCGGGAGACCTGCAGGTCCACGATCTGGGACAGTTCCTCGGTGCCGAGCGCGTCGAACAGGATGACGTCGTCGAGCCGGTTGAGGAACTCCGGTTTGAACGCCCCGCGCACCGCGGCCATCACGGCCTCGCGCTTGGCTTCGGTCTCCAGCTTCGGATCGACGAGGAACTGCGAGCCGATGTTGGAGGTGAGGATCAGGATCGTGTTGCGGAAGTCAACCGTACGGCCCTGGCCGTCGGTTAGCCGGCCGTCGTCGAGCACCTGCAGGAGGATGTCGAAGACCTCCGGGTGCGCCTTCTCGATCTCATCGAGGAGCACCACGGTGTACGGCCTGCGGCGGACGGCCTCGGTGAGCTGGCCACCCTCCTCATAACCGACATATCCGGGTGGCGCCCCGACGAGCCGTGCGACGCTGTGCTTCTCGCCGTACTCGCTCATGTCGATCCGGGTCATCGCCCGCTCATCGTCGAACAGGAACTCCGCGAGCGCCTTGGCCAGCTCGGTCTTGCCTACGCCGGTCGGGCCGAGGAAGAGGAACGAGCCGGTCGGGCGGTCGGGGTCGGCGATGCCGGCCCGGGCCCGACGCACCGCGTCGGAGACGGCCTGAACGGCCTGCTGCTGGCCGATCAGGCGCCTGCCCAGCTCGTCCTCCATCCGGAGCAGCTTGGCGGTCTCGCCCTCCAGCAGGCGGCCGGCGGGGATCCCGGTCCACGATGAGATCACTTCCGCGATGTCGTCGGGGCCGACCTCCTCCTTGACCATGGGTTCGGGCTCGGCCTCCGCCGCCCCCCTGTTCTCCGCGAGTTCGGTGGCCTCCGCGAGTTCCTTCTCCAGCCGTGGCACCTCGCCGTACATCAGTCGGGAGGCGGCCTCGAAGTCGCCGTCGCGCTGCGCCCGCTCGGCCGCGCCGCGTGCCTCGTCGAGCTGCTTCTTCAACTCGCCGACCTTGTTGAGCCCGGCCTTCTCCCGCTCCCAGCGGTGCACCAGGCCGTTCAGCTCCTCCTGCTGGTTGGCCAGCTCCTCGCGGAGCTTCTCCAGGCGCTGACGGCTCGCCTCGTCGGTCTCCTTGGTGAGCGCGAGCTCCTCCATCTTGAGGCGGTCGACACTTCGCTGGAGCTGGTCGATCTCCACGGGTCGCGAGTCGATCTCCATGCGTAGTCGTGACATCGACTCGTCGATCAGGTCGATCGCCTTGTCCGGGAGGAACCGTGCGGTGATGTACCGGTCGGACAGCGTGGCGGCGGCCACCAGCGCGCTGTCGGAGATCTGCACCTGGTGGTGCGCCTCGTAGCGCCCCTTGAGACCGCGCAGGATCGCGATCGTGTCCTCGACCGTCGGCTCGCCGACGTAGACCTGCTGGAACCGCCGCTCCAGCGCCGGGTCCTTCTCGATGCGCTCGCGGTACTCGTCGAGCGTGGTCGCGCCGATCATGCGCAGCTCACCGCGGGCCAGCATGGGCTTCAGCATGTTGCCCGCGTCCATCGCGCCCTCGGCCGCGCCGGCACCCACCACCGTGTGCAACTCGTCGATGAACGTGACGATCTGGCCGTCGCTCTTCTTGATCTCGTTGAGCACCGCCTTGAGGCGCTCTTCGAACTCGCCGCGGTACTTCGCGCCGGCGACCATCGCGCCGAGGTCGAGAGCGACCAGTCGCTTGTTCCTGAGGCTCTCCGGCACGTCGCCGGCCACGATCCGCTGGGCCAGACCCTCGACCACGGCGGTCTTGCCGACGCCCGGCTCGCCGATCAGCACGGGGTTGTTCTTGGTGCGGCGCGACAGCACCTGGACGACGCGGCGGATCTCGCTGTCCCGGCCGATCACCGGGTCGAGCTTGCCCGACCTCGCCCGTTCCGTGAGGTCGACGCCGTACTTCTCCAGGGCCTGGTAGGTGTCCTCCGGAGTCTCACTGGTCACCCTGGCGTGGCCGCGTACCTTCTCGAACGCCTCGAGCAGTGCGTCCGGGCCGGCCCCCTCAGCCCTGAGCAACTCCGCTACCTGGCCGCCGTCGGTCGCGAGCCCGACCAGCAGGTGCTCGGTCGAGACGTACTCGTCCTCGAGCTGCTTGGCACGCTGGGCGGCGGTGTTCAATGCCGTGAGGAGCTGGCGCGAGCTCGACGGGGCGCTCACCGTGGCGCCCTGGGCCTTGGGCAACCTGCCGAGCATTTCCTCCACCCGCGTCCGCAGCCGCTTCCAGTCGGCGCCGACCGCGTCCAGCAGCGGTACGGCGACACCGCCGGTCTGGGTCAGCAGGGTCGCGAGCAGATGAGCGGGCGCCACCTCCGGGTGGCCGTCCGCCGCGGCGCGCCGGACGGCCCCGGACAGGGCCTCCTGGCTCTTCTGCGTCAGCTTGTAATCCATGTTGCGATCCCCTCGATTCGCGGACGTCAGGCCGGTGGTAGTTCGTATCGCACGATCGCGCGCATCATGGTGACCTCGCCCCTGAGTCGGGTGACCTCCTCACGCAGCCGCATGTTCTCAGTCTCGAGTTCGAGGATGCGCTTGATGCCGGCGAGGTTTATGCCGTGCTCCTGGGACAGCCTCTGGACCTCGCGGAGCAGCAGGATGTCCCGGGTGGAGTAGAGCCGGCCGCGGCCCGCCGTACGGTCGGGGCTGACGAGGCCGAGCCGGTCGTACTGGCGGAGGGTCTGCGGATGCAGCCCGGAGAGCTGGGCGGCTACCGAGATGACATAGACGGGGGTGTCGTCGGACAGATCGAAGAACTTCGCATCCATCGGCTCACTCGCTTCTGGCCTGCTTGATCAACTCTTCGCGGAGATCGGGGCCCTCGGTCGCGTCCCGGAACTCCTCCAGCGCCGAACGGGCCTTGTCGTCGAGGTGCTGCGGCACGGCGACCTGGACGGTGACCAGCAGGTCGCCCTTGGTCCCGTCCTTGCGAGCGGTGCCTCGGCCCCGCACCCGGAAGGTCCGTCCGTTGGGAGTGCCCTCGGGGATGCGCAGGGTGACCGGCATGCCCTTGAGCGTCGGCACCTTGATCTCGGCGCCCAGCGCGGCCTCCGGAAACGTGACCGGGACGTTCACCGTCAGGTTCTCGCCGCTGCGGCCGAACACCCGGTGCGGTTTCACGTGGACCAGCACGTACAGGTCGCCGGCCGGCCCGCCGCTCTCCCCAGGTGCACCCTTGCCCTTGATCCGGATGCGCTGGCCGTCGCCCACGCCCGCCGGAATGCGGGCCTGAATGGTGCGGGTGCTCTTGCCGCGACCGCTGCCTTCGCACACAGGACAGGGATCGTCGACCAGGAGGCCCCGGCCGCGGCAGTCGCGGCAGGGTTCGGAGAAGGCGAAGTTGCCGAGGTTGCGGCTGGCGGCCCCGGTGCCCTCGCACGTCGGGCAGACCCTGGGCGTGGTGCCGGCCTTGGCCCCGGTTCCGGAGCACGCGGGGCAGGCCGCCGCAGTGGTCAATCGGAGGGACACCGTGGTTCCGTCGACGGCCTCGCCGAACGCGAGCGTGACCTCCGACTCGATGTCCTGGCCGCGTCTGGGCCTGCTTGTGGTGGTCGTACGCGCACCGCCGCCCCGGTTGAAAAGCCCACCGAACAGGTCGCCGATCCGGTCGCCACTACCGCCGGTCCCGCCCGAGAACAGGTCCCCGAGATCGAAGTTGAAGCCCCCGCCCCGGTGACCTCCCGTTCCGGCGAAGCCACCGGCGGCGGAACCGAACAGCGTGCGGGCCTCGTCGTACTCCTTGCGTCGCTTGGCGTCCGAGAGCACGTCGTAGGCCTCGGAGACCCCCTTGAACTTCTCCTCGGCCTCCTTGTTCCCGGGGTTGGCGTCGGGATGGTACTGCCTGGCGAGCTTCCGGTACGCCTTCTTGATGTCCTCAGGCGTCGCGTTCTTGGGCACACCAAGGACGGCGTAGTAGTCCTTCTCCAAGTAGTCCTTGGTGCTCATCTATCGCATCCTTCGCACGGGTTTCTCGACTGTCTCCCCCGATCTTCGCCGATCGGGGGAGAGTCATCGTGTTCAGTTCTCGTCCGGAGCGCCGGACGCGCCGGGTTCCGCTGATTCGGTCGATCCGGCCGCCTCCGCTGCGCCGCCGGGAGCTTCGCCCTCCGGGGGTTCCGCGACGGCCACACGGGCCGGGCGCAGGATGCGGTCACCGGCCCGGTAGCCGAGCTGGAGGACCTCGACGCACGTCGGCTCGGCCACCTCCGCCGAGTAGCTGTGCATCAGCGCCTCGTGCACCTCCGGGTCGAACGGGTCGCCCTTCGTGCCGTACGGGCTCAGCCCCAGCTTGCCGAGTATCGCCTCCAGCGACTCGCTCACCTTGGCGAAACCTCCGGTGAGCTCGCCGTGGTCGCGGGCCCGGCCGATGTCGTCGAGCACCGGCAGGAGTTCGGCGAGCACGCTCGCGGTGGCCTGCTCCCTGACGGCGACCCGATCCCGTTCGACCCGCTTGCGGTAGTTGCTGTACTCCGCCTGCAGGCGCTGCAGATCGGCCGTGCGCTCGGCGAGGAGACCCGACATCTGGGCGTCAGCCTGGGCCGTGGCCCGCGTTTCCTCACCGGGCTCCTGCTCGGCGGCCCTCTTCTCTGTGGCCCTGTTCTCAGTGGGCGTGTTCTCAGCGGGCGTGTCGGCGGACTCGCGGACCTTTCCCGTCTCCGGGTCGATCTTGCGATTGTCGCGGATCACCGGCCCCTCCTCGGAACCGTTCTCACGCGGGGTCACTTGCTGCCGCCCTCCTGCTTCGGCTCGTCATCGACGATCTCCGCCTCGACCACGTCCTCATCGGCCTTGCCCTGCTGCTGAGCGTCGGCCGCCGACGTCCCGTCG
Source organism: Sphaerimonospora thailandensis (assembly GCF_016863115.1). Taxonomy (GTDB): domain Bacteria; phylum Actinomycetota; class Actinomycetes; order Streptosporangiales; family Streptosporangiaceae; genus Sphaerimonospora; species Sphaerimonospora cavernae. The sequence goes on along the minus strand of NZ_BOOG01000021.1, from coordinate 1,970 downwards.
CCGCCGCTCGCGGCCTGGGACTGGGCGTAGATGGCCGAGCCCATCTTCTGGCTGACGGTCGCGAGCTTCTCGGCCGAGGCGCGGATGGCGGCCGTGTCGGTGCCCTCCAGCGCCTTCTTGAGCTCGGCGAGCGAGTCGTTGACCTCGGTCTTCACGTCGGACGGGATCTTGTCGTCGTTCTCCCGGAGGAACTTCTCCGTCTGGTAGGCCAGCGCGTCGGCGTTGTTGCGGACCTCGGCCTCCTCGCGGCGCTGCTTGTCCTCCTCGGCGTAGGACTCCGCCTCGCGCATCATGCGGTCGATGTCATCCTTCGGCAGCGCCGAGCCGCCGGTGATGGTCATCGACTGCTCCTTGCCGGTGCCGAGGTCCTTCGCGGAGACGTTGACGATGCCGTTCGCGTCGATGTCGAAGGTGACCTCGATCTGCGGGATGCCACGGGGTGCCGGCGCGATGCCGGTCAGCTCGAAGGTGGCCAGCTTCTTGTTGTACGAGGCGATCTCACGCTCGCCCTGATACACCTGGATCTGCACCGACGGCTGGTTGTCCTCCGCCGTGGTGAAGACCTCCGACCGCTTGGTCGGGATCGTGGTGTTACGCTCGATGATCTTGGTGAAGATGCCGCCCTTGGTCTCGATGCCGAGGCTGAGCGGGGTGACGTCGAGCAGCAGGACGTCCTTGACCTCGCCCTTGAGCACGCCGGCCTGGAGCGCGGCGCCGATGGCGACGACCTCGTCCGGGTTGACGCCCTTGTTGGGCTCCTTGCCGCCGGTCAGATCCTTCACCAACTCGGTCACGGCCGGCATGCGGGTCGAGCCGCCGACCAGCACCACGTGGGCGATGTCGGAGACCTTGACCCCGGCGTCCTTGATCACCTGGTTGAACGGGCCCTTGCAGCGCTCGATCAGGTCGGCGGTGATCCGCTGGAACTCGGCTCGGGTCAGCTTCTCCTCGAGGTGCAGCGGACCCTCGGCGGAGGCGGTGATGTAGGGCAGGTTGATCGTGGTCTCGGTCTGCGCGGACAGCTCGATCTTGGCCTTCTCCGCCGCCTCGCGAAGGCGCTGGAGGGCCATCTTGTCCTTGGACAGGTCCACGCCGTGCGCGTTCTTGAAGCGGGTCACCAGTTCGTCGACGACGCGCTGGTCCCAGTCGTCGCCGCCCAGGTGGTTGTCGCCGCTGGTGGCCTTCACCTCGACGAAGCCGTGGCCGTCCTCCTGACCGACGTCGAGCAGCGACACGTCGAAGGTGCCGCCGCCGAGGTCGAAGACGAGGATCGTCTGGTCCTTCTCCTTGTCGAGGCCGTACGCCAGCGCTGCGGAGGTGGGCTCGTTGATGATCCGGAGCACGTTCAGGCCCGCGATCTGGCCGGCTTCCTTGGTGGCCTGCCGCTGGGCGTCATTGAAGTACGCCGGGACGGTGATCACCGCGTCGGCGATCTTCTCGCCCAGGTAGGCCTCCGCGTCCTGCTTGAGCTTCTGCAGGACGAACGCGCTGATCTGCTGAGGCGTGAATTTCTTGCCGTCGATCTCGACGGACCAGTTGGTCCCCATCTCGCGCTTGACCGAGCGGATCGTCCGGTCCACGTTGGTCACCGCCTGCCGCTTGGCGACCTCGCCGACCAGGACCTCACCGTTCTTTGCGAACGCGACCACGGACGGTGTGGTCCGCGAGCCCTGCGCGTTCGCGATGACCGTGGGCTCGCCGCCCTCGAGGATCGAGACGACGGAGTTGGTCGTCCCCAGGTCGATACCTACCGCACGTGCCATGAGTACGTCCTTGTAATCAAAGTTGAGTCGGTCGGGCTCAATCTTGTGCCGCCAACGAGTCTTTGTCAAACGACTTGAGCCTACTGGACTCAACCTCGAGCCGCGCTACCTCATTCCCGCCCCCGGCCCGATGTCGCCGTGAAAAAGACATTCGCGACCTCGCAGGTGCAAGATCGCGAATGGTGAAACCCCTGGTCCAGGGGGTTC
>NZ_BOOG01000020.1 GCF_016863115.1 Sphaerimonospora thailandensis | reverse complement strand
CCAGACCAAGACCCCACCGATCACCAGGCCCCGCTCCCGGCGTGTCTTGGTGGGTGATGCGTGCGGATCCGGCCGCTGTCTCTTCAAGCCCGTCGCAGGTCTCGACGCGCTGCCCCACGATGCCGAGAACACCGCCGCCGAGAACACCGCTGTCGCGCTGAGCCCGTACGCTGATGTCCGTGGAATACCGAGTCGCCGAGCAGGCTGTCATGGCCAGGGGAGTGGAGTGGGATTTCCAGCCCTCCCTCGAACGGATCAGCGCGCTGATGGAACTCATCGGTGACCCGCAGAAAACGTTTCAAGTCATTCATGTCGCCGGGACCAACGGTAAGACGAGTACCGCGCGGATGATCGAAGGGCTGCTGAGAGAACGTAACCTGCGTGTCGGCCGTTACACGAGCCCTCATCTCACCTCGGTCCGCGAACGCATCTCAGTGGATGGGGAGCCCCTGTCGGAGGATCGTTTCACCGAGGTGTACCAGGATGTCGAGCCGTACCTCGAAATGATCGACAGCAAGGTCGGTCGCTTGAGTTTCTTCGAGACTCTCACCGCGATGGCATTCGCGGCGTTCGCGGACGCCCCCGTCGACGTCGCGGTGATCGAGACGGGTATGGGCGGAGTCTGGGACGCCACCAATGTGGCGGACGGCACGATCGCCGTCATCACCCCGATTTCGTTGGATCACACCGACTATCTCGGCCCGGACGTCGCGACGATCTCCAAGGAGAAGGCCGGCATCATCAAACCGGGTGCGACCGCCGTACTCGCGCAGCAACCGCTTCCGGCCGCCGAGGTTCTGATGAGACGGGTGGCGGAGGTGGGCGGCGTCGTAGCCAGAGAGGGACTGGAGTTCGGCGTGCTCCATCGAGAGCTCGCGATGGGGGGCCAGATGCTCCAGCTCAAGGGGCTCAAGGGGGTGTACGAGGAGGTCTTCTTGCCGCTGTACGGCGCGCATCAGGCGGGAAACGCCGCGTCGGCGCTGGCAGCGGTCGAGGCGCTGACGGGGGGTGATGATCCTCTGGGTAATGAGGTCGTCCGGCAGGCGTTCGCGCAGGTGACGAGCCCGGGCCGGCTCGAGGTCGTCAGACGAGGACCGACGGTGGTTCTGGACGCCGCGCACAATCCCGGTGGCATGGAAGCCACCGTCGAGGCGCTGACCGAGGCGTTCGGCTTCACGCGGCTCGTCGTCGTGATGGCCGCCATGGGCGACAAGGATGTCAACTCGATCCTTGAACTACTGGAACCGATAGCGGAGGAGGTCGTGGTCACCAGGAACTCCTCTCCCCGCTCCATGCGGCCGGATGAGCTGGGCCTGCGTGCGCAGAGCGTTTTCGGACCGGACCGTGTCCATGTGGCCGAACGGCTCGATGACGCGATCGACGTTGCCATCACCCTGGCAGATCAGGGCGATGAGCTGGGATCCGGGGTGCTCATCACCGGTTCTGTGGTGACCGTCGGCGAGGCCCGCATTCTGCTCGGGGCCGAGCGATGAGGTCATCAGGCGGGGCGAGGCCGAAGTCCCAAACGAACGACATGGGAAGAGCGAGATGAACGATCTGTTCGAGGTGACTCCGGGCAAGCGTCGGCTGTGCGCGAGCGTGCTCGGCATGGAGGCGATCGTCGTCGCGCTGTCCACTCCGGTCGCGATCACGATCAATCATGTTTCCGCGCCGGTCGCGGTGACGGTCGGAATCGGGCTCGCGGTCCTGTGCGTCGTGGTGACGGGCATGCTCAAGCGGTCGTTCGCGTACATCGCGGGCACAGTCCTTCAGATCTTGGCGATTGCGACCGGATTTCTCGTTCCGGTCATGTTCTTCCTCGGAGTGATCTTCGCTCTTCTCTGGATTACGGCCATCTTCGTCGCTCACCGTGTCGAGGGCGCGACGAAGCGCTAAAGTCGGCAAGCATGGCCGTCCCTCCCGTTTCGCAGGCCCGGACCGCCGCGGCGGTTCGCGCCGTGCGCGTTCCCCTGCTTCTGGACGTCGTCGCCGGGCTGCTCATCATGGTCGCCCTGCCCCTCGCCGTCGTCGCGATCCCGAACACGATCTCGGTCGTCGCAGCGCTGCTGCCGCCCGGCGTCTCGCACGTCGACATGATGCGGGCGCATGGCCTGGCGCTGCCGGCCATGCTGCTGACCGTGCCCCTCGCGGCGGTGGCGGTACGCCGGTTCCGTGCCGCGCCGATTCTCGTCGCCGGTCTCGCGCTGCTCGCGGTGGCCGACGCCGCCGGCGGGTACGCGAACTCGACCGGACTGGTCGGCGTGCTGCGCGTGCTCCACGGGCTCGGGGCAGGGGCACTCATCCCGGCGACTCTCGTTGTTGTCTGGGAGCGGCCGCGCAGGAACGTCCTGCTGCCGCTCTGGGCGGGGATGCTCACGGTCAGTCTGCTGTCGGCCCAGGCGCTCGCGCTTCACCCGCTCGCCGACCTTGCCGGTCCGGACTCCTGGCGGGTCACGCTGCAGCCGTACCCGCTGCCGACCGGGGTCGCCCTCGTGCTGGCCGCCGCCTACCTGGTCCTGTGGCTGATCGAGGGCGCGGGCGACGGTGGCTCGTCGTACGGCGAGACGAGAGTCGCGGAGTCGGCTGGGGCGGGTGCCTCCACGGTGGGCTCGGTGGGTGCGTCCCCGGCGGAACGCAGGCAGCTCATGCTGGCGGTGGTGCCCGCCGCGGGTATCGCCGCGCTCGGGATCTTCCTGACTTTCGATTGGCCCCCGGTCCTGGTCATCGTCGTCGCGGCCGTCGCGGCCGCCGCCGTCCTGGCGATGCTGGGTCTCGGGGCGATCGGCACGATCGAGGGGCCGGGCGGGCGCACGCTGGCCTTCGTCAACGTGGCGATCGGCCTGGTCGTGCTGCCGACCGCGGCGCAGACCACCTACCTCGAACTGGGCGGGCTCGGCGGGCCAGGGCTGAAGGGCCTGTGGCTGCCGTTCCTCATCGCCGCTTTCATCGCTCTGGCTGCGGCCGTCATCGTGGGCGGGCTTCCGGAGCGGAAGGTCACGACGTTCCCGGCGGTGGGGATGGTGGCCATGGTGGCCGGTCTCTGCGCCATCTGGTGGATCGTGCCCGAGCCGTCGGGGTGGCCGCTCGTGGCGCCGTTCACACTGCTCGCGGCCGGTTCGGCGGTGGCGCTGGTGAGCGCGTTCCGGCTGGCCGGAATCGGATCGGCGCTACTCGGCCTGTCCATGTGCTTTCCCGCGCTGCTTGCCGGCTTCCTGCTCGGCACCGGCATCCAGGTCCTGGTGCTGGACCTGATCAGCCGGTCCGGGTCGGCCACCGGAGAGGCCGTGGCGAACGGCTTCGTCGACGCGCTGCACAAGTGGGCGCTGGTCGGTGGTGGCGTGGTCGTCGGAATCATCTTGCTCGCACAGTTCCTGGCTCGTCGCGCCTCCGCGCTTCCCGAGGCATCTCTGGCCGCCGGTACGGCTTCCGCCGCGACCACGGACTCCGCCGGTGAGCGGAGATTCGGCGGGCAGGACACCCAGGTGATGATCCCGGCGCCGACTCCGTCACCCGAAGGCGAGAAAGGCACGGCCGGACACGTCGACGGGGACCGGTAAGCTGCCGTTGCGGTTGGAACCCTGGGGGTGATCCGGGCACCGGGATGATCTCACCCGTCTGCACGGTCTTCGCGGGAACGCGGAGGCTTCGGGGCGCACGGGGATTCCCGGGTGGAAACCGCCACCGAGCAGCCTCGCTGCCTCATTCGACAAGGAGAGAAACCGTGTCTGAGCGTACGCTTGTCCTGATCAAGCCGGACGGGGTCCGTCGCGGCCTCATCGGCGACGTCATCGGCCGGATCGAGCGCAAGGGTCTGAAGATCGTGGCGATGGACCTGCGCACGCTCGACGCCGAGACCGCCAAGGCCCACTACGCAGAGCACTCCGAGCGCCCGTTCTTCGGCGAGTTGGTCGAGTTCATCACCTCCGCACCGCTGGTGGCGCTGGTGGTGGAGGGCCCCCGCGCGATCGAGGCGTTCCGTGCGCTGGCCGGCGCCACCGACCCGGTCAAGTCGCCTCCCGGCACCATCCGAGGCGACCACGCCCTGGAGATCGGCGAGAACGTCGTGCATGGCTCGGACTCGCCCGAGTCCGCCGCCCGTGAAGTCAAGATCTTCTTTCCTGACCGTTTCTGAGGCTTCGCTTTGTCGCACCGCAGGCCCCGGGTCAAACCCGGGGCCTGCGGTGTTTTCCCAGGTGGTGACCATTATCTGGCCGGGGTGGCGGCGATTTTCCCCGGGCCTGATGGCTCGATGTGCCGCGTAATGGACACATCGCGTTACGATTCGAGTGCGATGCGTTATCCCGCCAACCACCCGCTAACCACCTGAAGGAAGGCTTCCTTCCGCATGGGCAGCAAGCTGACATTCCTGGGCCGTGACATGGCTGTCGACCTTGGCACGGCGAACACGCTGGTTTATGTCCGAGGCCGCGGCGTCGTGCTGAACGAGCCGTCCGTTGTCGCCATCAACGTCACGACAGGAAAGATCGTGGCGGTTGGCATAGAAGCGAAGCGGATGATCGGCCGTACGCCTGGCAACATCGTCGCCATTCGCCCCCTGAGAGACGGGGTGATCGCGGACTTCGAAGTGACCGAGCGTATGTTGCGATATTTCATCCAGAAGGTGCACAAGCGTACGCGCTTCGTGCGCCCCCGCATCATTGTGGCGGTTCCCAGCGGCATCACCGCGGTCGAGCAGCGCGCGGTGAAGGAAGCGGGATACCAGGCCGGCGCCCGGCGCGTGTACATCATCGAGGAGCCGATGGCGGCCGCGATCGGTGCCGGTCTGCCCGTCCACGAACCCACCGGCAACATGGTGGTGGACATAGGGGGCGGCACCACCGAGGTCGCCATCATCTCGATGGGCGGCATAGTGACCAGCCAGTCGATCCGCGTCGCTGGAGACGAACTCGACCAGGCGGTCGCGGCCTTCGCCAAGAAGGAACACTCCCTGATGCTGGGGGATCGGACCGCGGAGGAAGTGAAGATCTCCGTAGGAGCGGCCTGCGCGTCGGGAGAGGAGATCCACGCCGAGGTCCGCGGTCGGGACCTGGTGACCGGCCTGCCCAAGACCGTGGTCATCTCGAGTGAAGAGATCCGCCGGGCGTTGAGCGAACAGGTCAATGTGATCGTGGACACGGTCAAGACCACACTGGACAAGTGCCCGCCGGAGCTCTCGGGTGACCTGATGGACCGAGGCATCGCGGTGACCGGCGGGGGCGGCCTGCTCAAGGGCATGGTCGACCGGTTGCGCGAGGAGACGGGGATGCCCGTACACCTCGCGGACAACGCGCTCGACTCGGTCGCGCTGGGATCCGGCAGATGTGTGGAGGACTTTGAAGCCCTCCAGCAGGTGCTCGTACCCGAGCCTCGCAACTAGGTCGTGCTTCAAGAGTCATGAATGCCCAGCCCGCTTGGCGGGCGGCCCACAACGCCCGCCTGATCTTCCCGGTTCACGGACACACGACTTAAGGAGCGGTCATGAGAGACACCCGCCGCGCCCGTCTCGCGGTCGGACTTCTCCTCGCCGCCGCGCTGGTCCTGATCACCGTGGATCACCGGGTGGGAAGCGGGCCGGTCCTCGGACCGGTGCATGACGTCGCGTCCGGCATCTTCGCGAAGGCGGAGCAGGTGAGCGCGACCGTCACCAAACCGGTCAGGGACTTCGTGGGCATGCTCCGCGCCGCTCCCGAAGCCGAGCGGACCATCGTCACGTTGCGGAAGGAGAACGCCAAGCTGCATACCGAGCTGTCCACTCGGCAGCTCGACAGCACACGGGCCGCGAAGCTGGACCGGATGCTCGGGCTGGCGGGCCTGGGCCGTTACCGGGTCGTGCCTGCGCAGGTGCTGGCCCGGCGGGCCTTTCCGGGTTTCGAAGACGCCGTCGAGATCGACGCGGGAACCGAGGACGGGGTGCGGCCGGACATGACCGTGCTCACCGGCGGCGGGCTCGTCGGCCGCGTGGTCCAAGCGGCGGCGGACAGCGCGACCGTGCTGCTGCTGACCGATCCCGCCCTCTCGGCGGGAGCCCGCCTTGAAGGCGGCAACCAGATCGGCGTCGTGAGCGGCCTGGGCGAGGCGGGCGGTGGTGACAATCTGATCAGGTTCCGGTTGCTCGACTCGACGGTGCCGCTGCCCCTGGGCGGCCGGATCGTCTCCTTCGGTTCACAGCGCAGCAAGCCGTACGTCCCGGGCGTGCCCATCGGCGTGATCCAGCGGGTGGAGTCGCTGCCGGGAGAGCTGACCAAGATCGCTTACGTAAAGCCGTTCACCGACTTCTCGTCGCTCGACGTCGTCGGGGTCGTGGTGCAGGCGCCCAAGCGCGATCCGCGTGACTCGGTGCTTCCGCCGGTCCCGCGGCAGGTCAAGGTCAAGGAGCCGCGCAAGGATGAGGAGAAGCGGGCGGGCCGTGGCGAGGAGGTCGCCGACGAGAGGCGGGCCGAGGCTGACCACTGGGCCCAGATCGAGGAGGGAAGAGCCGGGGCCGAGCGGGCGAACGGCCATACGCGCGCGCCGGAGCGGGGCGAGCCGCCGCGTCGTCGCCCGGCGGCCGGGGGAGCCGCGCGTAGCGACGGGAGGAACTGACCCTGATGCTCCGCAATCTGACCGCGGCACTGCTGATCTTCGCTGCCCTGGTGCTGCAGGCGAGCCTGGTGAACCGGTTGCTGGGCGCGTACGCACCGGATTTCGTGCTGCTGATCATTCTGACGCTCGCCGCGTTGCGCGGGCCGCAGGCCGGAGCGGTGATCGGCTTCTCCGGTGGCCTCGCCTATGACCTGCTGCCGCCGGCCAGTCACACGCTCGGACAGTACGCGCTGCTGCTGTGTGCGCTGGGGTACGCCGCCGGCCGGATGGGCGGGCAGTCGCCGATGCTCACGGTGGCGGTCTGCGCCGTCGTCGCGCCTGGACTGGCCGCGGGGATCGGCGCGCTGCTGGGCCACCCCGGGGTCACCTGGACCGTCCTGCGCGCGGCCTGGCCACGGGCCGCGCTGTGTGACCTCGTTGCCGTCCCCGCCGTGATGTGGCTGTTGAGCGACCGGTACCGGCTGCGAAGACGCCGTGGCAGGGCCGGGTCGACCGGGATGGGCTCGACGACGAGTTGGGGACGGGGGACGGCATGACACGGTTGCGTGGGCGACTGTTGGTCCTGCAGGTGCTCGTGATCGCGATGATCGTGGTGCTCGTCGTAAGGCTGTGGCAGGTGCAGGTCATGCAGGGCGAGCGGTTCGGCACGGTCGCGACCGAGACCCGAACCAGGGAGGTGCGCGTGCCGGCCCTGCGCGGCTCGATTCTCGACTCGTCGGGGCACCCGCTGGTCCGCAACCGCACCAGCCTGGTGGTGTCGGTCGACCGGGGCCGGCTCGAGCGCATGCATGACGGAGGCGCCGCGGTGCTGAGGCGGCTGTCGACCGTGCTGGGCGTCCCGTACGACGAGCTCAAGCAGCAGATCCGGGCCTGCGGGCCGGGCATCTCGCGGCCCTGCTGGCCGGGCTCGCCGTACACGCCGATCCCGGTGGCCGAGCACGTGAAGACCCGCCAGGCGCTGCAGATCCTGGAACGCCAGGAGGACTTCCCCGGCGTGACGGCCGAGATCCAGTCGAGGCGCGACTATCCGCACGGCAAGGAGGCCGCCGCGTTGCTCGGCTACCTCCAGCCGGTCACCGAGCAGGAGTTGGAGCGGCGGGAGGGGCTCAAGGCGAGCTTTTCGGGCGTCGACCTGGTCGGGCAGGGTGGGCTGGAGGCGATCTACGACGCGGCGATGCGCGGCAAGCCGGGCCTGCGGCGGGTCCAGGTGGACCGGATGGGCAAGGTCATCAAGATCGATCAGCAGGCGAACCCGGTGCCGGGCGACATCCTGGTCACCAGCATCGACCAGCGGGTCCAGTCGATCGTGGAGAAGTCACTCGACCAGGCGATGAAGGAGACGCCGAAGTCGAACGGAGCGGCGGCCGTCGTGCTGGACGTCAAGACCGGGCGGGTCGTCGCGATGGCCAGCAGGCCGACGTACGACCCGTCGATCTGGGTGGGCGGCATCAAGGAGAAGGATTACCGGTGGCTGCTGTCGGACAAGTCGGGTAAGCCGCTGGTGTCGCGGGCGATCAACGGCACGTACGCACCCGGGTCCACCTTCAAGATCAGCTCGGTTTCGGCGATGATCGCCAACGGTTCCCCGCTGAACGGCAGCTACGAGTGCCCGAGCTCCTTCACCGCCGCCGGGCAGACGTACGCCAACGCCGGCGGTATGTCCCTGGGGTCCATCTCCCTGCACACGGCGCTCGAGAAGTCCTGCGACACGGTCTTCTATAAGGCGGGTTTCGAGCAGTGGAAGGCCGATGGCGGCTTGAAGCCCAAGGGCACCCCCAAGGAGCCGATGACCCATATGGCCAAGGCGTACGGCTTCGGCCGGCGCACCGGCATCGACCTGCCGGGTGAGAGCCCGGGCCTGGTCCCGGGCCGGCAGTGGAAGAAGGACCTGTGGGCCTCGATGAAGGACACCATGTGCCGGCGGGCCAAGACCGGCTATCCGGAGATGAAGGACCAGGCCAAGGCCGCGTATGCCAAGCGGCTCGCGCACGAGAACTGCGTGGAGGGCAACATCTGGCACGCCTATGAGGCGATCAACTTCTCCATCGGCCAGGGCGCCTTGCTGGTGACCCCGCTCCAGCTCGCCCGGGCGTACGCCGCGCTCGTCGGCGATGGCAACGTTCGCAGCCCCCGGATCGGCTGGGCCCTGGTCCGGCCGGACGGCACACTGGTCAAGGAGATCCCGGTGCCGGTGGAGGGCCATCTGCCGATCAGCGACCACGCGCGCGACTACATTCGCAAGGCACTGGCCCAGGTACCCGTCACCGGGACGGCCGCGGCCGTGTTCCGCGGGTTCGACTTCAATGTCGTGAAGGTCGGCGGCAAAACCGGTACGGCGGAGGTATACGGCAAGGACGACACGTCGTGGTTCGCATCGTTCGCCCCCGCGGACAACCCGCGCTTCGTGGCCGTGGTGATGGTGGCCCAGGGCGGATGGGGCGCCTCCACCGCGGCACCTGCGGTCCGCCGGATCTGGGAGGGGATCTACGGCGTCGGCAAGGGCGATGACGGCAAGCCGATCAAGCCCGCGCTTCCGGGCGGCAACCCGCCGGCGCGGCTGCCAGTGATCAGGGACGGGGTGGCGGTCCAGTGATGCGAGATGACTGACGCGTTGCGGGTTCGAAGGCGATCATTCGTACGGCGGGTCGTCGGCCAGGGAGCGCCGCTGCGGCGGATGGACGGCATCCTTCTCGGCGCGGTCGTCGCACTCAGCGTCATCGGCACGCTCCTGGTCTGGTCGTCCACCCGGAACTGGAACTCGGCCGAGCCGACCGCGCTGGCCAAGAAGCATGTGCTCAACCTGTGCGTCGGCCTCGCGCTCTACAGCGCCGTCGCGGTGTCCGACTATCGCGTGCTGCGTCGTTACGCGCCCCTGATGTACGGGATCGTGACCGTGGGGCTGCTGCTGGTCCTCACCCCGATGGGCGCGACGATCAACGGCCACCGCTCGTGGATCACGATTGGGGGCGGTTTCGCCGTACAGCCGGACGAGGTGGCCAAACCGGTCCTGGTGCTGCTGCTGGCGATGTTGCTGGCACGGGCCGGAGACAAGAAGAAGGACCGGCCGCGCTATCTGTATGTGGCGCTGTGCCTCGCCGTCTGGGGGGGAACGGCGGTCCTGGTCATGATGGAGCCCGACCTCGGCACCACGACGGTGTTGACGGCGATCACGGGCGGCATGATCGTGTACGCGGGTGTTCACAAGCGCCTGATCGCGGCCGGGGTGGTGCTGGCGGCCGCGGGCGCGGCGGCCGTGTGGTTCCTCGGGCTGCTCAAGCCGTACCAGGTGGCGCGGTTCACCGCGCTGATGGATCCGTCGACCGATCCGCGCGGGATCGGCTACAACAGCAGACAGGCGCTGATCGCGATCGGCTCGGGGGAGCTGTTCGGCAAGGGCCTGTTCCACGGGGGGCAGACGACCGGCCGTTTCGTGCCGGAACAGCACACCGACTTCATCTTCACCGTGGCCGGCGAGGAACTGGGCTTCGTCGGGGCGGCAGTGGTGGTGCTGCTGCTCGGGGTGGTGCTGCTGCGATGCCTGCGGATCGCACGGCTGTGCGAGGACCGGTTCGCCGCGCTCGTGGCCGGAGGCATCGTCACCTGGATGGGGTTCCAGACGCTGGTCAACGTCGGCATGACCATCGGGATCATGCCGATCACCGGGGTGCCGCTGCCGTTCGTCTCGTACGGCGGCACCGCGACGTTCTCCAACATGATGGCGGTGGGCGTTCTGCAGGCGATCCACATCAAGGACCGGGTGTTCGGATGACGGCTGGGACCCCCGCTGGAGCCGATACCCTGAACGTATGTCTGTCGAGTCGTTGTTTCCTCGCCTGGAACCGCTGTTGCACAAGGTGCAGAAGCCGATCCAGTACGTCGGGGGTGAGTTGAACTCGACGGTCAAGGACTGGGACGAGGCGACGGTCCGGTGGGCGCTGATGTACCCGGACGCCTACGAGGTCGGCCTGCCCAACCAGGGGGTGCAGATCCTCTACGAGATCCTCAACGAGTTGCCCGGGACGCTGGCCGAGCGGACGTACGCGGTCTGGCCGGACCTCGAGGCGCTCATGCGGGCCGAGGGGGTCCCCCAGTTCACCGTCGACGGCCACCGGCCGGTGCGGGCGTTCGACGTCCTCGGGGTGTCGTTCGCCACGGAGCTCGGATACACCAACATGCTCACCGCGCTGGACCTGGCGGGCATCCCGCTCCGCGCGGCGGAGCGCACCGACGAGGATCCGATCGTGCTGGCCGGAGGCCACGCCGCGTTCAACCCCGAGCCCATCGCGGACTTCCTCGACGCCGCCGTGCTCGGTGACGGAGAGCAGATCGTCATCGCGATCAGCGAGGTGCTGCGCGAGTGGAAGGAAGAGGGCTCACCCGGGGGCCGTGACGAGGTGCTCATGCGCCTCGCCTCCAGCGGAGGGGTGTACGTCCCGAAGTTCTACGACGTCGAGTATCACCCGGACGGCCGCGTCAAGCGGGTCGTGCCGAACCGTCCCGGCGTTCCTTCACGGGTGTTCAAGCACACGGTCATGGACCTGGACGAGTGGCCGTACCCGAAGAAACCGCTGGTTCCGCTCGCCGAGACCGTCCATGAGCGATTCAGCGTGGAGATCTTCCGCGGTTGCACCCGCGGCTGCCGGTTCTGCCAGGCCGGGATGATCACCCGCCCGGTGCGGGAGCGTTCGATCACCACGATCGGCGACATGGTCGAGGTGGGCATCAAGGAGTCCGGCTTCAGTGAGGTCGGACTGCTCTCGCTGTCCAGCGCCGACCACTCGGAGATCACCGACGTCACCAAGGGCCTCGCCGACCGCTACGAGGGCAGCCAGATCGGCCTGTCCCTGCCGTCCACGCGGGTGGACGCCTTCAACATCGACCTCGCCAACGAACTGTCCAGGAACGGGCGTCGTTCGGGGCTCACCTTCGCCCCGGAGGGCGGCTCCGAGCGGATGCGCAAGGTGATCAACAAGATGGTCACCGAGGAGGATCTGATCCGGACCGTCACCACGGCCTACAGCCAGGGCTGGCGGCAGGTGAAGCTCTACTTCATGTGCGGGCTGCCCACCGAGGAGGATGTCGACGTCCTCGCCATCGCCGACCTGGCCAAGAGGGTCATCAAGGCGGGGCGGGAGGCGACCGGGTCCAAGGACATCCGCTGCACGGTTTCCATCGGCGGGTTCGTGCCCAAGCCGCACACGCCGTTCCAGTGGGCCGCCCAGTGCGACCACGAGACGGTCGACCGACGCCTGCGCGAGCTCCGCGACGCCATGCGCGCCGACAAGGAGTACGGCAGGGCGATCGGCTACCGCTACCACGACGGGAAACCGTCGATCGTGGAAGGCCTGCTGTCGCGCGGCGACCGCCGGGTCGGCGCGGTCATCCGCACCGTGTGGGAGGACGGCGGCCGGTTCGACGGCTGGAGCGAGCACTTCTCCTACGACCGTTGGATGGCGGCGGCCGAGCGGGCGCTGGCCGGCGAGCCGGTGGACGTCGCCTGGTACACCACCCGGGAGCGGGACGAGCATGAGGTTCTCCCATGGGACCATCTCGACGCCGGACTCGACCGCGAGTGGCTCTGGCAGGACTGGCAGGACGCCCTGGGCGACGTCGAGGTCGAGGACTGCCGCTGGACGCCCTGCTACGACTGCGGCGTCTGCCCCACGATGGGGACGGAGATCCAGATCGGCCCGACCGGGAAGAAGTTGCTGCCCCTCACCGTCCTGTGATCCTGGGGCGTGATCGTGATGGGCGGGCACTGCTGGGGCGCGGCTATTCTGGAAGACGATTGACCGAAACCGGAAGGATGGCGGAACCCTGAAACCCGTACCCGATGGGCCACCGCCCGAGCCCGTGGTGCAGCGCCTCAGGGTGCGTTACGCCAAACGGGGGCGACTGCGCTTCACCAGCCATCGTGACATCTCCCGCGCCGTCGAAAGGGCGGTGCGGCGGGCCGGTGTGCCGGTGGCCTACAGCGCGGGATTCAGCCCCCATCCGAAGATCTCCTATGCCGGCGCCGCTCCGACGGGGGTGGCGAGTGAGGCCGAGTACCTTGAGATCGGCGTGAGCCGGCCGTGCGACCCGCGGCGGCTCCGCGCCGAACTCGACGCGTCGCTGCCTCCGGGCCTCGATGTCCTGGACGTGGTCGAGGCGCAGACCGGGAACCTCGCGGACCGACTGGAGGGTTCGGTGTGGGAGCTGCGGCTTCCCGGTGCCGATCCCGCCGCTGTGGAGCATGCGGTACGGGAGTTCTCGGCGGCCGACCGGGTGGAGGTCGAGCGCCTGACCAAGAAGGGGATGCGGCGGTTCGACACCCGCCAGGCGGTGTGCGCGCTGGCCGTCGTGAACGGAACGGGAACAATTGCAGGTCAGGAGACCGTTCAGCCGTGTGTCATACTTCGTATGGTTGTTCGGCACGAAACACCTGCCGTCCGGCCCGACGACGTGCTCATGGGTTTGCGCCTCGTGGCAGGCTTCGCGCCGCCGTCACCTCCTGAGGTGACCAGGCTGGCGCAGGGGCCGCTCGACGCCGCGACCGGTGAGCCCGCCGACCCGTTCGACCTCGACCGGGCAGGCGGAGACCGATAAGACTTGCCGCTGCGGCACCCCTGCGGGAGCGCGGCGGACCACGAGAGACGAGAGCCTCCGTGCGGCGCGGCGACGTGCCCGGAGGCTGACGGGAGAGCGCCCGCATGCTCGACAACGAGCCCACTGACGGGGCTGTGAGCCTTGACGGTGATACAACGACAGGTGATACGACAACTGAAGAAAGGGAGCACGGTCCCGGCGTGAGCGATGCTCCGCCGACGGATGCTGCCGAGCAACCGCGGCGCCGTGCGGCGAGCCGCCCGGCCGGGCCCCCGCCGGAGCCGGAAGACCTGCCAACGGTGGCTCCCGCCGTGATGACGGTGGCCGCCGGTGCCGCCCACGTGGTGGCGGATCCGGTCGAAACACACCGTCCGCGGCGGGTTGTCCGCCGCCGTGTCACCCCGGAATCGGAACCGGCCGAAGCGTCCGGCGAGGCCCCGCAGCCCCCGGCCGAGGGCGTGACGGCGGAGCCGGACGACGTGGAAGCCGCACCGGAAGTCACAGCGGGAGCGACAGCGGAACCCGCACGGCCCGTACGGCGCAGCCGTACCCGCAAGCGGACCGATGTCCCCGAGGTCGCCGACGCCGCCCAGACCGACGATTCCGAGGCCACCACGGAGGCCACCGAGGAGGTCGCGGAGAAGGCGACCGCAAGGAGCAGACGTCGTACCGGCCGGAAGAAGCCCGACGAGGAGACGGCGGGGCGAACCGCCACGGAACGAGCCAGGGCGATGAGCGCCGCCGAGGCCGAGGTCGCGGCCGTGCTGAGGCTCGGTATGCCGTCGGCCGAAATCCCGCCGGAGCAGACTGACTCCGGCGAGGAGCCGCTCGCCGAGACGGTGTCCGGCCAGGAAGCGCCCGATCAGGCGGTGCTCGATGAGGAGTCGCTCGACGAGACGGCTGCCGAGGGGGAGCCCGCCGAGAGCGGGCCGTCGGCTGTGCTGACCGACCCGTTCGGGCTGCATGTGCAGCGGCCGGTCGTCCCGTCGGTGTCGTTCCAGGCGACGTCGTCGCTGTTCCAGCCGCTCTTCCAGGCACCGGATCCGTTCGCTGTGCCGGCCCAGCGCCCCGCCGTGTCCGAGGAGCAGGCCGAGGAGCAGGCCGAGGCGGATGAGACCGACGAGGCGACCGGGACCGCCGAGGAGGAGACCGAGGACGAGGGCACGCCGCGCCGGCGCCGCCGACGCCGCGGCGGTCGCGGACGCGGCGTGCGCGGCCGAGACGGCGAGGAAAGCGAGGACGCCGAGGAGGAGTCCGAGTCCGTCGCCGATTCGGATGCCGAGGCCGAGGACACGCAGGAGGAGCCGGCCGAGGACGGCACGGAAGCGGAGGCCGAGGATGCCCAGGGCACCTCGCGCCGCCGTCGGCGCCGCCGGCGGCGGGGAAGCGAGGAGGCCGAGCCCACCGCCGACGACCCGCCGAACACGGTGGTCCGCATCCGAGCGCCCCGCGCCACCCGCTCCACGTCCCTCGACGAGGTCCAGGGCGTGCGCGGCTCCACCCGCCTGGAGGCGAAGAAGCAGCGTCGCCGCGAGGGTCGCGAGCTGGGTCGCCGCCGACCGCCGATCATCACGGAGTCGGAGTTCCTGGCCCGCCGCGAGTCGGTCGAGCGTGTCATGATCGTACGTCGTCACGGCGGCCGCACCCAGATCGCGGTTCTGGAGGACGGCGTGCTCGTCGAGCACTACGTCGACCGCGAGTCGAGCCAGTCCTACGTCGGCAACGTGTACCTGGGCAAGGTGCAGAACGTGCTGCCCTCGATGGAGGCGGCGTTCGTCGACATCGGCAAGGGCCGCAACGCGGTGCTGTACGCCGGCGAGGTGAATTTCGACACCGTCGGGCTGGAGGGCCAGCCGAAGCGGATCGAGGCGGCGCTGAAGTCGGGCCAGTCCGTGCTCGTGCAGGTCACCAAGGATCCGATCGGGCACAAGGGCGCCCGGCTGACCTCCCAGATCAGCCTGCCCGGCCGCTACCTGGTCTACGTGCCGGACGGCTCCATGACCGGGATCTCGCGCAAGCTGCCCGACAAGGAGCGGGCCCGGCTCAAGCAGATCCTCAAGAAGGTGATGCCGGAGAACGCCGGTGTGATCGTCCGCACCGCGGCGGAGGGCGCCTCGGAGGAGGAGCTCAGCCGCGATGTGGCCCGGCTGTCGGCACAGTGGGAGAGCATCCAGCGTAAGGCCAAGTCGGCCAGTCCGCCCGAGTTGCTGTCCGGCGAACCCGACCTGACGATCCGGGTGGTCCGCGACATCTTCAACGAGGACTTCAGCTCGCTGGTGGTCGATGGCGACGACGCGTGGGTGACGGTGGATGAGTATGTCCGCTACGTTGCGCCGCATCTCGCCGATCGCCTGTCGAGATGGGAGGAGACGACCGACGTTTTCGCCGTCTACCGGGTGGACGAGCAGATCGCCAAGGCGATGGAGCGCAAGGTGTGGCTGCCCTCCGGCGGCTCGCTCGTGATCGACCGCACGGAGGCGATGACGGTCGTCGACGTCAACACGGGCAAGTTCACTGGTCAGGGCGGCAACCTTGAGGAGACGGTCACCCGCAACAACCTGGAGGCGGCCGAGGAGATCGTTCGCCAGCTCCGGCTGCGGGACATCGGCGGCATCATCGTGATCGATTTCATCGACATGGTGCTGGAGAGCAACCGCGACCTCGTGCTCCGCCGGCTGCTGGAGTGCCTGGCGCGGGACCGGACCAAGCACCAGGTGGCGGAGGTCACCTCGCTCGGCCTGGTCCAGATGACCCGCAAGCGGGTCGGTCAGGGGCTGCTGGAGGCGTTCTCGACGCCGTGCGAGTGCTGCCACGGACGTGGCATCATCGTCTCGACCGAGCCGGTCGAGGGGAAGCCCGAACCACGTGGCACACAGGGCAAGATGGCGATCGAGAAGGCGGTGGCGGAGAAGCTCAACGGCTCCGCCGGCGAGGGCACGGCGGTGGCCGCGTCCGCCACGGTGCGGGACGGCGTCACCGACTCCCTTCCCGAGGTCTCCTCGGCCGCTGTCTCCTCGGATGGGGGCGACGCCTCGGCGCAGCCGCGCACGCGGCGCCGTTCCCGCAGGAAGACCGCAGACTGACGCCCGAGCAGTGCTCGGGCTCCCGGCTCTCCACCCGGTTCGACCTCGGTGCCGATAATCCGGTACTCTAGTCAACCGGCGCGTCTGGTGAGCGCGCCTGGCTTCGCGCGCCTGCCCGGATAGCCGGTCGTGTAATCGACAGCAGCTGGATGCGGGGCGCGGCATCTCAGCACTTAGCCAGAAGAAGGGTTCCGCGGTGTACGCGATCGTTCGTTGCGGCGGCAGGCAGCAGAAGGTCTCCGTCGGGGACGTCCTCGAGGTGGACAGGCTCGCCGGCGAGGTCGGTTCCTCGGTGTCGCTGCCGGCGGTGCTCGTCGTCAACGACGGCGATGTCACCACCGACGCTGCCACGCTTGCTCGGTTCCAGGTGACCGCCGAGATCCTCGGCGAGACCAAGGGCCCCAAGATCCGCATTCTGAAGTACAAGAACAAGACCGGTTACAAGAAGCGCCAGGGGCACCGCCAGCGGTACACCCAGGTCAAGGTCACCGGTATCAACCCCGGACAGTGATTTCCGGGGGGAGGGGACGTCCCCCGCTACCCCCGAAAGACAGTGATTTCCCGGGGGACGACCCCCGATACCCCCGAAAGGGAGGGAACCATGGCACACAAGAAGGGCGCCTCGTCCACCCGGAACGGCCGTGACTCGAACGCGCAGCGCCTCGGCGTCAAGCGCTTCGGCGGGCAACTGGTGAACGCAGGCGAGATCATCGTCCGCCAGCGCGGCACCCACTTCCACCCCGGCGACAACGTCGGCCGTGGCGGTGACGACACGCTGTTCGCGCTGGCCGCCGGTCACGTTCAGTTCGGCATGAAGCGTGGTCGTCGCGCCGTGAGCATCGTCCCGGTCGCGGAGTAGATCCGCCAGGACAGCAGCACGACCTAGTGAGGCGGATCGATGATTCGGTCCGCCTCATTTGTTTGTTCACTGAGTGTTTCGAAGGGGGGTGCGGCTGATGGCCGAGTTCGTGGACACCGTCATCCTGCACATCAAGGCGGGTGACGGCGGCAACGGCTGCGCCTCCATCCACCGAGAGAAGTTCAAGCCGCTCGGCGGGCCGGACGGTGGCAACGGCGGCCGCGGCGGAGAGGTGATCCTGGAAGTGGATCCCAACACGGCCACCCTGTTGGAGTACCACCACCGTCCGCACCGCCGGGCAGGCAACGGCAAGCAGGGCATGGGCTCGAACCGGGACGGCGCCAACGGTGAGGACATCGTCCTGGCCGTCCCCAACGGCACCGTGGTGAAGGACGCCAGGACGGGTGAGGTGCTGGTCGACCTGATCGGCGTGGGCACCCGCTACGTCGCGGCCAAGGGCGGCTTCGGCGGCCTCGGCAACGCGGCGCTCGCCAGTACCAAGCGCAAGGCCCCGGGTTTCGCGCTGCTCGGGGAGCCGGGCGACGATGCCGAGATCATGCTGGAGTTGAAGACCGTCGCGGACGTCGCGCTGGTCGGGTTCCCCAACGCCGGAAAGTCGTCCCTGATCGCCGCGCTGTCCGCGGCCCGCCCCAAGATCGCGGACTATCCGTTCACCACACTGATCCCCAACCTCGGCGTGGTCACGGCGGGGGAGACCGTGTTCACGGTCGCCGACGTGCCGGGCCTCATCCCCGGCGCGTCCCAGGGCAGGGGTCTCGGCCACGAGTTCCTGCGCCATGTCGAACGCTGCTCGACGATCGTGCACGTCCTGGACTGCGCCACGCTCGAGCCGGGCCGCGACCCGGTCACCGACTTCGACGTGATCGAGGCGGAGCTCGCGGCGTACGGCTCGCTGACCGACCGGCCCCGGCTGGTCGTGCTGAACAAGGTCGACGTCCCCGACGGCCGCGATCTCGCCGACATCGTCCGGCCCATCCTCGAGGAGCGCGGCCTGCGGGTCTTCGAGATCTCCGCCGCCACCCACGAAGGACTGCGACCCCTGTCGTACGCCATGGGCGAGATGGTGGCGCAGGCCCGCGCACAGGCCCCGGTCGAGGAGCCGACGCGCCTGGTCATCCGGCCGAAGCAGCTCGGCGAGACCGGGTTCTCGGTGCGGCGCGTCGACGGCAACACCTTCCAGGTGACCGGGGAGAAGCCCGAGCGGTGGATCCGGCAGACCGACTTCGCCAACGACGAGGCCGTGGGCTATCTGGCCGACCGGCTGAACCGGCTCGGCGTCGAGGACGCACTGATCGGGGCGGGGGCCGAGCCGGGAGCCGAGGTGATCATCGGGCCGATGGAGGGCGGCTACCTCTTCGACTGGCAGCCGTCCCAGGGCGCGGAGGCCCACATGGGGCCGCGCGGCACCGACAGTAGGCTCGGCTGAGATACCGAGCCGGTCAACCTGTCGACATGGGGACGAGTGAGATGGCGTGATGGGCGGAAATCAGGAGGGTCGCAGCCGGATCGGCTCCGGTCGGAGGTTGGTCGTCAAGGTGGGCTCGTCCTCCCTGACGACGCCGAACGGCATGATCGACGTGGACCGTGTGGACGCGCTCGTCGACGTGCTCGCCGCGCGAACGCGGGCCGGCACTCAGCTCGTGCTCGTCTCGTCGGGCGCGATCGCGGCCGGGCTCGGCCCGCTCGGGCTCAGGGCGCGACCCAAGGACCTGGCCACCCAGCAGGCGGCGGCCTCGGTCGGCCAGGGCGTGCTCGTCGCCCGCTACACCTCCTCGTTCGCCAGGTACGGCCTGCGCGTCGGCCAGGTGCTGCTCACCGCCGACGACATGATGCGCAGGTCGCATCACCGCAACGCCCAGCGCACGCTGACCAAGCTGCTCGAGCTCGGCATCGTCCCGGTGGTCAACGAGAACGACACGGTGGCAACCGACGAGATCCGCTTCGGTGACAACGACCGGCTCGCCGCGCTGGTGGCCCACCTGACCCACGCCGACGGGATGGTGCTGCTGTCGGATGTGGACGCCCTCTACGACGGCGATCCGCGCCGGGCAGGCGCCACCCGGATCGCCGAGGTACGCGGGCCGGAGGACCTGGAGGGCGTCGAGCTGGGCACCTCCGGCCGGGTCGGCACCGGCGGAATGATCACCAAGGTGCAGGCGGCCCGCATCGCCACGGGCGCCGGCGTGCCGGTCGTGCTGACCGCGGCCGCGCATGCGGCGCAGGCCCTCGCCGGCGCCGACGTCGGCACCTACTTCCACCCCGGCGGCCGCCACCCCGGCACCCGGCTGCTCTGGCTCGCCCACGCCACCACCGGGCGGGGCCGGCTGCACCTGGACGAGGGCGCCGTCGAGGCCGTCGTGGCGCGGCGCATGTCGCTGCTGCCGGCCGGTGTGGTGAAGGTCGAGGGCGACTTCGCCGAGGGCGACCCGGTCGACCTGTGCGGTCCGGAGGGGGTCCCCGTCGCGCGGGGTCTCGTCAACTACGATGCCGCCGAGATCCCGGAACTGCTCGGCAGGTCGACGCGGGAGCTGGCCAGCACGCTCGGTCCAGAATATGAGCGTGAGCTGATCCACCGAGACGACATCGTCATACTGGAACCGGCCCGCGCCTGACGGGCGGGCGGCCGATCACGATCACATGGAGCGCGAGGCGAATGTCTGAGGCAGAGGACTTCCTGAAGGTGGCGCACGCGGCCCGGGAGGCCGCGACGGTGCTGGCGCCGATGCCCCGCGCACCGAAGGACACGGCGCTGCGCGTCGTCGCCGACGCCCTCGTCGCGGCTACGGACGAGATCGTCGCAGCCAACGCCGTCGACGTGGACAGGGCCAGGGAGGGCGGCACCGCCGAGGCCATGATCGACCGCCTCCGCCTCGACGCCGACCGGATCGCGAAGATCGCCGAGGCCGTACGACAGGTGGCCGACCTGCCCGATCCCGTCGGCGAGGTCGTACGGGGGAGCACGCTGCCGAACGGCCTGGAGTTGCGTCAGGTCCGGGTGCCGCTGGGCGTCATCGGGATCATCTACGAGGGCCGCCCGAACGTGACCGTCGACGCCGCCGCCCTGTGCCTCAAGAGCGGCAACGCCGTACTGCTGCGCGGGTCGTCCAGCGCGTACTCGTCCAATATCGCGCTCGTGAAGATCATGCAGGAGGCGCTGGCCCGGACCGATGTGCCGGCCGGAGCCGTACAGCTCGTGCCGGGCCTGACCCGCGAGTCGGTCAAGCACCTCATGCGCGCCCGCGGGCTGGTCGACGTGCTGATCCCGCGCGGCGGCGCCTCACTGATCAACAGCGTGGTGGAGGAGTCGACGGTCCCGGTGATCGAGACCGGGACCGGCAACTGCCATGTGTACGTCGACGCCGACGCCGACATCGAGACCGCGCTGGAGATCCTGGTGAACGCCAAGGCGCAGCGGCCCTCGGTATGCAACGCGGCGGAGACGTTCCTCGTGCACGCCGCCATCGCCGGTGAGTTCCTCCCGAGGGCGCTCGCCGCGCTCAAGGACGCGGGTGTGACCGTGCACGGCGACGAACGGGTGTGCGGCCACGGCGCCGACGTGGTGCCCGCCACCGAGGAGGACTTCGCCACGGAGTATCTCTCGCTCGACATCGCGGCGGCCGTCGTCGACTCGCTGGACGACGCGGTCGCGCACATCAGGCGGTACGGCTCGGCCCACACCGACGCGATCGTGACCCGTTCGCAGGGGGCGGCCAGGAGGTTCACGGCGACCGTGGACTCGGCGGCCGTCGCCGTGAACGCCTCGACGCGGTTCACCGACGGCGGGGAGTTCGGGTTCGGCGCGGAGATCGGCATCTCCACGCAGAAGTTGCACGCACGTGGTCCCATGGGCCTGCCCGAACTCACCTCCACCAAGTGGATCTACACCGGTGAGGGGCACGTCCGTGACAGTCCCCGCACGGTGACGGACTGCGCGGGCAGATAGCGAACAGGTTCTCGGCGCGCCTCCGGGAATTCGCCGCCGGAGGCCGCTATGGTTGGCGCTCCTATGGCTGGACGTCTTGGGCGGGTCGGCCCGTACGCGCTCCTGGAGCGCCTGGGCCGGGGCGGTATGGGTGAGGTGTATCTCGCCGCCAACCGCCGGGGGGAACACGTCGCCCTGAAGATGCTCCGCGACCCCATCGAGAACGATCCCGACGCCCGATTACGCCTCGAACGCGAGGTCCGGGCGCTGCGGCGGGTGGAGAGCCCCTACGTCGCCCGGGTGCTCGACGCCGACCTGTCCGGCGACCGGCCGTACCTGGTGATGGAGTACATCGAGGGAGACACTCTGCTCGATGCCGTACGGCGCGGGCCGCTGCCCGAGGCCGAGCTCATCCCGGTGGCCCAGGGGCTCGCCACGGCCCTGGCGATCATTCATGCGGGCGGCGTGGTGCACCGCGACGTCAAACCGGCCAACGTGCTGATCGGCGAGGACGGGCCGGTGCTGATCGACTTCGGCATCGCCCAGGTGCTCGACGCGACCAGGGTGACCATGACCGGGACCTTCCTGGGCACCCCCGGCTACAGCGCGCCCGAGCTCTTCGCTGACGAGACGGTGGGTGAGCCCGCCGACATCCACGCCTGGGCGGCCACCGTCGCCTTCGCCGCCACCGGACGCCCCACGTTCGGGCGGGGCACGGTCGAGTCCCAGATGTACGCCATCCTCAACGGCAAGGCCGACCTCGCGGGGGTGCCGGCCGCCCTGCTGCCGCTCGTCCGCGCGGCGCTCCACCGTGATCCCGCCCGCCGTCCCACGGCCGCGCTGCTCGCCGACCGGCTCACCCGCCTCGCCCGGGCCACCACAGAAGCGCCGAGCCGTACGGCGACGCCGACATCGGCTCGGCGTTCCAGGCCGGAGACGAGCGGCAAGCCCGTGCCGAAGGCCGACAAGCCCATGCCGAAGGCCGCGGCCAAGTCGGGGGCGAGCACGGTGAAGGGCACCGTCACCGAGGATGGGCAGCGGCCTGCGGAGGCGCCGGCGGCTGAGCGGCCAGAAAAGCCCGGGAAGGCGGACAAGCCCGGGAAGCCGGAGAAGGCCGACCAGCAGGCGGTGAAGGCCGGCAAAGCCGACGGGGGCCCGGCGACGGCGCCCGTCACCAAGCCGGTCCGGAGGAGAGGCGGACCGGCGGCCGGTCGGGGCCGCCGGGCCGACCGCCGGTCGGGCGAGGGGCGTACTCGATCGGCCCTGGCGGTCGAGACACCGCCGGAACCGGCCGATCCGGAGCCGTCGCTCGGCATCCCCACCGGCAACGTCGCGCTGGCCGCGCTGGCGGTGCTCGCCGTGCCATGCGTGGTGGCCGCGGTGATCTACCCGCTCGCCACGTTCGCGATCACGGCGACGTTCGTCGTCGTGACGAGAGCGGGCTGGATGAGCCACTGGGTCGTACGCAACCGTAAGTCGCCGCGGACGCGGAGGATGCTGCGCGTGCTGAGTTTCCCGCTGACGCTGCTCTGCGCACTCATCACGGCGGCGGCCTGGCCGGGGCTGCCGGCCGCCACCGCCGGCTTCGTCGCCCTGTGGCTCACGACCGGGACGCACCTCGAGCCCCAGTGGTGGACCCAGACGATGCCCGTCACGATCGCCGGCGTGGTCTTCGGCGTGATCAGTGGCGGGATCATCGGGCGTGAGATCGAGCGCGCCACTGCCAAGATGCCGGGCCTGCGCAGCCAGGGCCTGCGGGCGCTGGCCGTGCTGGGCGGCTTCGTCGCCCTGTGCGCGGCCGCCGTCCACGCGGTCGCCCTGTTCTTCTGACGGGTTCTTCTGACGGCGGCCGACATGAGGGCCCGGGGGATCCCCTCCGGACCCCCAGCGCTGGGTTGTGTTTCACAAGTCATGTCCTGCTGCGCGTGGCCCAGATGGCGCCTCGCTGCACTCCACCCCGGGATGGAGTCGTCTCGCCCGTAGCCTCCGGCTACGAACTCCTCCTCCACCTTGCGGTGAATCCATCTGGATCCACGCTCGCGACGGACAGCACTTTTCTCCCTAGTTTTCCCTGCGGGCGAACCTGTTGAAGATGCGCTCGCCGGCGTTGACGGCGCCCTCGGCGACGTCGCGCAGGACGCCGATGAAGGGGTCCTGCGACTGGGCCCACGACTCGCGGTATGAGTTGGCCGCCGCCTTGACCTCCTCGGAGATCTTGGCGTTGGCGTCGTCCTCCCTGCGGGGGTAGTCGCCTCCGACGATGCGGTCGTAGTCGCCGCCGCGGCGCCAGCGGTCCAGCTCGGCGACCCGGGTCACCGCGAAGGGGTGGGTGGTGCCGAGCATGTTGAGGACCTTCAGCAGGCCGTCGCGGACGTCGCCCGCCGTGTCGTACTCCCTGGCCTGGTCGAGGAAGGCCTCGATGTTCATCTCGTGGAGGCGCGAGCCGCCCGCCAGCTTCATGAGCGCGCGCAGCGCGGCGTCGGGGTCCTGACCGGCCAGCAGGCCGCCCCGGTCGGCCGACATCTCCGCCTTGCGCTGCCACTCCTCGAGGGCGGCGACGATGACCCGCAGGCCGATGTAGCCCAGCGGGATCCACGCCACGCGGGTGGCGAGCCGGGTGAGGATGGCCAGCATCGTGCCGTACACGGCGTGGCCGGACAGGATGTGGGCGGTCTCGTGGCCGACCACGAAGCGCAGTTCCTCCTCGTCCATCAGGTCGAGCAGACCTGTCGAGACGACGATGAACGGCTCGTCGAAGCCGATCGCCATGGCGTACGCCTGCGGATCCTGCTGGACGTACACCTCGGGGATGCGGGGCATGTCCAGGATGTAGGCGCTGTCGCGGCCCATGTCGTGCAGCGCGCGGAACTGGGTGTCGGTGCAACGCACGGCCGACGCCAGGAACATCAGACGCAGGCGGCGCTCGCTGAACAGCCCCGACATCCGCTTCAGGACCGAGTCGAAGCCAGTGAGGGAACGCATCGCCACCAGCGCGGAGCGATCAGCGGGGTGTTCGTAGGCTCGGGAGCTGATGCCCGGGAGTTGCACGCGGTTGCGGTCGGGAGTGGTCATGTTCCGCATGCTATGTCTCCCGGGAGGGGCGCGCGCAGGCGAAGACGGCGAGGTCGAGACGAGGCGAAACGTTGACCGATAAGACCCGGTTTTCACCGGAACCTGGCATGCGGGTTATGGTCCGTTCCATGAAAAACGGGGTCCCGACCAGGCGACTGGGCATCATGGGCGGCACCTTCGACCCGATCCACCACGGTCACCTGGTGGCGGCGAGCGAGGTCGCCCACCACTTCGACCTGGATGAGGTGGTGTTCGTCCCGACCGGGCAGCCCTGGCAGAAGGCCGACAAGACGGTGTCCTCGAGCGAGGACCGTTACCTGATGACGGTGATCGCGACGGCGTCGAATCCCCGCTTCTCGGTCAGCCGGGTGGACATCGATCGTCCGGGTCCCACCTACACGATCGACACGCTGCGCGACATCTCCGCTGTCTACGGCCCCGAGGCCGACCTGTACTTCATCACCGGAGCCGACGCGCTGGCGCAGATCCTGAGCTGGCGCGATGTGGACGAGTTGTTCGCCATCGCCCATTTCGTCGGCTGCACCCGGCCCGGCCACACCCTGCAGGACCCCGGTTTACCGCCGGGCAAGGTCAGTCTGATCGAGATCCCGGCACTCGCCATCTCCTCGTCCGAATGCCGCCACCGCGTCGCCGCCGGCGAGCCGATCTGGTACCTGGTTCCCGACGGCATTGTCCAGTACATCAACAAGCGCGGCCTCTATCACGATCTCTCGGACTGACCTGGGCCTGCGTCATTCCTCGATCACAGCAGGGCACACCGAGGGCACACCCGTAGTGATCCATCAACTTCGCCTCAGAGGGTAGCTTGTCACCCGGACCCAGACGGTCCCGCTCGATGGCACCCGGCGGAGTCCTCGAACTCGGAGAGACCATCAGCGACGGCCCGGTGAGTGGGACGACGGCAGATGGGCAGGCCAGATGTGTGGATGGGCCGGCGCATGCTCACAAGCCTCGGGCGCGCTTGAAATTCTCTCGATCTAGAAAGTACTCAGACATGTCACTCGTGGCCTTGACGACAACGGGGTCCTCAAGAGGGGCGGGCCATATCTGAAGGTAGTGGTTGTCGACGCCGCCATCCCTCGCGCCTTCCCAGTCCATGTCCTTGACGTGATACCGAATGCGGTAGGTTCCAGGCCCGGCCGGAAGAGGAGGAAGGGGATGCATCACAGCCTCGTCGAAGGTGAACCCGCTCATCTCCACTTCGCCTGACATGGACACGTAGCCAATTTCCACGATGTCCTCATAGGTAGCGAGATCTGCCCCGGGATCCCGGTCGGCGATCGTCACAGCGAAGTCGGCCGGCCCCCACTGATGGGTGATGTGAAGGGTGACACAGCCCTTCTCGACCTCGATGAACCCAACGGACTGGGCTGGTGTATCGGCATACCCGTCGAGTTCCTTGTCCTGCAGACCGGCGATGCCACAGTCAGCGACTTCGACTGTCAGTCGTACAGTACGGGTCTCATCGTTGCTCATGAACGGGAAGCGTAAACGCCGCCACCGACAAGAACGCTCGGATTCACTGCGAGTCAGCCCTGCGCCAAGGCGATCATCGACGGCTCCGCGGCTCTGACGACCAGAGCAGCTTCACGCGGTTGGGAAGAGCCCGGCCGAGGTGTAGGGCGATTCCGGGGCAGTCCCAGTCAGCAGGGTCCACGGCAAGGGCGCCTCTATCACGATCTGGAGCAGTGTCCTTCCTGCCAGACGACGACATATCTGCTTTTTTCGGACCTCGCTGCCGGATAATCGGTCATATTGGCGGAACGGCCTTGATGTCGCATGCCATCGAAGTGGCGGCAAATAAATTATTGACCTCCTGCCGGCGAAGGCGGTGTAAGTCGCAGGGGTGGAACGCCGCTGTTCTTCCAACGTGCCACGAGAAGTGTTTCCGTCCTACCCGCGGAAATTCAAATCAGGTGCCGGAATGGTTCAATGACCGATCGGATGGGGGCATCCTGATTCGAGCGCGCCGGCTTCTGGTCGACGGGGAGCGGCGTCGTGAAAGCGTTATTCTCGATCCGCGAACGCTTCCGACGGTTTCTGTGCACGGAAGTGTGGTCCCTGCAAAGGGCGCGACATCTTCGCGCGGAAATCATCGGGGGTATCAATGTTTGAGAACGACGAGATGAGCAGGCTGACGCGACGCCGATTTGTCCGGTTCTCCGGTCTCGCCGGCGTCGGCGCCGTCCTCGCGGGCGCCCGGTCGGCCGCGGCTCACCCACTGCCCCCCGTCTGCGGGCCCGACCCCGCGCAATGTGGTAGCCCCACGAGCACGGACGCTCTCTGGGTCGCGAGCCAGCGGTGCCACATGAACAACACGTGCCTGCAGAACGCCAACGACTATGTCGTGATGCCCGGCAACAAGAACGCATCGGGTTTCACAAATTATATTCTGGTCCCGACCCTGCGGATCAATGGGATCGAGTGCCCCTGGATCTGCGAGAGCGTCGCACCGAACTATTGGAGTGCCGCGGAGTTCTTCGCCGGCAGGAAGCCCACGGTGGTGCCTACCCCGGTGGGGCTGGGGATCAATTCAGTTCATGCTCGGATGTTCAATCAGCTGCATATTCATATGGCTACGGCGCGGCCGGTGTCGCTGAGGGACCTCGCTGCCAATGAAAGCGATGCGGCCAGGACTGTGGCAGGCTGGGTCGACTCGCGTGTGTCGATCCGGGGCTTCAGTGAAACGTTGGGGATTATTCCGCACACCTATCGAGTGCTCATCTGGCCGGGAATCAATCACGATAATCTATTCGAAATGCTCCGGACCATGCTGCGCATTTCTCTGGGGCCCGGAGCGACGACCGCCGATGCGCAGGCGCTGATGCGGCTCCAAACACTGATCGTGATACCTCGTCCGGCCGGCGATTATTACATCGTGAACAGCGAGAACGGCCTGAGGGATCCGAAGAACCCACGGCTGACGGGTTCCAACACCTGCGACCCGTTGCTGCTCCTGCATCCCTGACCGCTTCATGAGCTGCTTTCGGCAGCGTTCCAGCCCCGGACGTCGGTCGCGGCAGGCGTGATCTGCCGCGACCGGAGCCTCAAGGAGCACCTGTGGACCTCAAGCATCGAAGGCCGTCCCTCGCCCTCGCCGGGGGTGCCCTCACGGCGTGCGCCCTCGCGCTCGCCGCGCCCTGCGTGGCGCTCCCGGATCCCGGCCGCGCGGCGACCGGGACCGATACCCATACCCGCTGCATCTCCACTCCGGCGGAATACCTGATGGCCTGGGAGAAGCGCCAGGTCCGTTGCGTCTCGCCCGCGCTGTTCGGCACCACGCACACTCGCGGCAGCACGTCGTTGTATCCAAGCGGCTTCTGGTACGCGTGGGCGGGCTCCAACACCAACCTCGAACGCTACCTGGCGCTGCGCAGGGCCTACGGCCATCAGCCCGCGAAGGTCGGCATCGGCATCCTGTCGTACGTCGGATTTCCGGGCCTCGACACCTTCGACACTCCCACGGACCTGGCCGTCTACACCCTCCCGGAGGGCGTACAGGCCCGGGTGCCGAGCTTCGAGACGTGGTTCCGCCTGCTCGACGAGGAGTTCGGTGACACGGGGGCGTACCCTTTGCGGGCCCAGACCGACCTCGTGGTCGCGTACTCCCGGCTCGGCCCGCACCGGGATGTCGTCGACGCGTTCCAGTCCGTGACCGGCTGCAAACGGACCGCGCTGCTCCAAGGGCGGGAGCCGTCGGCGGCCATCGGCTGCAACGCCTCCTTCCTCGGCGCGCTGCGGGCCGCCGGCCCCTCCCCGTACACCACGGGCGAGTCGAAGAAGTGTTTCGCGAACTTCGCCTCCCGCTACCGGGGGCCGAGGAACGCCGCCGCCCTGCGCGCTGTGCTGTTCCAGTGCCAGGACGCGGGATTCCTCAACACCGGCGTCGGCCTCGGCTACAACACGTATGCCAACCCGTTCGTGTGCGAGCCCGCCTATCGGCAGTCGGTACGGCAGAAGTACACGGGCAGGGAGTTCATCGTGCCGAACTCGACCCTCGACCGGCTGCCCAGCCATGTCGACATCGGGTTGGACCTCGGCAGACCGTCCGAACGCCGCTTCCTGCGGACCGGCTACTGCTGAATCGCAACTGGAGCTGATCGGCAGGTCCCGTGCCGAAGTAGAAACGGTACGGCGGAGGCCGCCACCGCGAGGCGATCAGGAGGGACGACGCCGCGTCGCTGTGCTCCGGCGACGTGCGCGCTTTCTGCGGGTGACGACGCCAATCGCCGTTTTCCAACCCCCAAGTCAATGCTTGGGGGTTGGGCGTGGCCGGATGGTGTTTACTTGCCGCCATGGGGGAGGTGGATCCGAAACTCAGGGCGCTGGCGCACCCGGTACGGCTGCGCATGCTGTCGCTCATCTGGGGTGCGCCCATGTCCGCCGCCGAACTCGCCCGCGAACTGGGCGTCTCCCACGCCCTGGCCAGCCACCACCTTCGCTGTCTCGATGACGCGGGCCTGGTCGAGTTGGTCGACGTGCGTGCCCGCCGTGGTGGCAGGGAACGCCGATACCGGGCGGTGCGAGGAACGCCGCTCACCGAGCAGCGGGCCGACTTCCCCCTGATCGCCGAGACCCTGGCCCAGACCCTGCGGGAGCGCGCCGGACGGTGGAAGGCCGAGGGGGACGGGGCGATCGCCGACGCCGAGCTGTGGGTCGACCCCGGGCTCTGGGAGGACGCCCGTCGCCGGATCCTCGCCGCGCTGGTGGACCTGCACCAGGGTGCGCTCGCTCCGCACACGCCGGGGGCGGTCCGCATCGGGACGACCGTCGCCGCCTTTCCCCTGATGGAATCTCCCGCTGGAAATGAACGTTGAAATCCTGGTCCAGGTGATAACTCCGGATTGCCGACGCGTCCCGGTAGGGTCAACTCCGGGAAAGTCGGTTGTCCGGCTCACCCGGACTGGGCACTGTTGAAAGAGCAGTCAAGGGAGGACAGAACCGCATCGTGACAGCAACCGAGAGATCAGTCCAGCTCGTACGGATAGCGGCCGAAGCCGCCGCCGAGAAGCTGGCTGACGACATCATCGCGTACGACGTAAGCGACCAGCTCGTGATCACCGACGCGTTCCTGCTCTGCTCGGCGTCGAACGACCGCCAGGTGCGTGCCGTGGTCGACGAGATCGAGGAGCGACTGCGTGTCGAGGCCGACGCGAAGCCGGTCCGCCGCGAGGGTGAGCGGGAGGGCCGCTGGGTGCTCCTCGACTACCTCGACATCGTCATTCACGTACAGCACGAAGAGGACCGGAACTTCTACGCGCTGGAGCGCCTCTGGAAGGACTGCCCCGCCATCGGACTGCCCGAGAGCGTGAAGCGGGTGGCGGCGCAGCGCGGGGCGGCCCGATGAGGCGATCTCACGAGGCGGCGCGGCGGTCCGGGGAGGCCCGGTGAGCCGCCGGGTCGTCTGCCTGCGACACGGCCAGACGCTGTGGAACGTCGAGAAGCGCTTCCAGGGACACACCGACATTCCGCTCGACGAGACCGGAGTGGCGCAGGCCGCGCGGGCGGCGTCCCTGCTCGCGGCACTGCGGCCCACGATGATCGTCTCGTCCGATCTGCGCCGTGCGTTCGACACGGCATCCGCCGTCGCCCGGCTCACCGGCCTCGGCGTCACCGTCGACAAGGACCTCAGGGAGCGCGGCGGCGGCGAGTGGGAGGGCCTCACCCGTGACGAGATCAAGACGGGGTGGCCGGTCGAGTTCGAGGCATGGGAGGCGCCCGGCGGCGAGGACGTCGCCGACGTCGCGGCGCGGGTCTGCGACGCGATCCTGCGCTGGTCCGCACGGGTCGACGACGACGGACTGCTGGTCGTGGTCTCGCACGGCGCGGCCATCCGGCTGGGCATCGCCCGGCTGATGGGCCTGCCACAGGAACTGTGGTCGGCGCTCGGCAGCATCGGCAACTGCTCCTGGTCGGTGCTGGAGGAAGGCCGCACGGGTTGGCGCCTGCTGGAGCACAACGCCGGCACCCTGCCGGAACCGGTCAGCAGCGACGACAGTCCCGAGGCCGCCACAGGCGGGCACTAGGTTCTCAACACTCCCAGCCTCGCCGGCGCGGAGCCTATGCGATCAACTGCCGCGCCGAGGACGCCGTCGACCTGCCCCTCGCCGAGACTCGTACGGCTTGACGCCTGAGGGGCGGGCGGACCGGGCGGACTGGATCAGGGGGTGGACCGTCGGGCCGATAACCTACTGGCCATGTCCCCGGCGTTCCCGACGGCTCCCGCCTTCCCCGTGTTCCCTACCTTCGTCGCCATCATGTCCCCGGCCTCGGGCGAGGTCCGATGATCGGCGCGTTCTCCGGCGGGCTGATCGGCGCCGCGCTGCTGCTCGCCCTGCTCGCCCTGATCACGGCGATCCGCGACCGGCCGATGGGCGTGGCGCTGCTGGCCGGGCTGGCCGTGGTCGAACTGGCGCTGCTCGTCCAGGCGGGCCTGGCCGTCGCCGAGGTCGGCCAGGTGCGGGAGAGGGCCACCTTCATCGGTTATCTCGCGGGGACGGTCGTCATTCCGCCGGCGGCGGTGTGGTGGGGGCGGGCGGAGCGCACGCGCTGGGGTCCCGGCGTCATCGCGGTCGCCGCGTTCACCGTGGCCGTCATGACCGGGCGGCTCCTGCAGCTTTGGAACGCGACGGCATGAACCCGGGTGAGTCCGCGGATCGAGCGGTCAGGTCGGGGCCGGGCCGTATGCTGGTGGCCGTGTACGGCGTGTTCGCCCTCGCCGCCTCCGCTCGTGCCGCAGTGCAGATCGCGACGAAGTTCGACGAGGCGCCCCTGGCGTACCTGCTGTCGGCCTTCGCCGCCGCCGTCTACATCGTGCTCACCGTGGCGCTGGCCCGCGGGGCGCGTCGGCCGGCGGTGGCCGCCTGCGTGGTCGAGCTCGCCGGGGTGCTGATCGTCGGCACGCTGAGCCTGGTCGACGCCCGGGCGTTCCCGCACGCGACGGTGTGGTCCGGTTACGGCGGTGGGTACGGCTTCGTGCCGCTCGTGCTCCCGGTGATCGGCCTGGTCTGGCTGCTCCGGCGACGTCGGCCCGGGAGCTGATCAGGAGTCGATCCGCACGAATCAGTACGTCGTCGCGTACTGCTGGACGGCCGCCGATCGGTGCATTGAGATACATTTGAGACCTATGTGAAACCCGATCGCGAATGTTCTGACGCGCCTGCTATGATTGCCCGGTCATAGGATGATTACATGATCGGCTAAACAGGGGAGTGTCGCCGGCATGAGTGCCGTTGCTGAATTACCGGGGGAGCGTCGCCGGAGCCTGGTGCCCTGGCTCATCGCCGGAGGGATCGCCCTGGCGGCGCTGAACCTGCGGACCGCCGTGACCAGCCTGGGACCGGTCCTCGACCAGGTCGCCGCCGGTCTCCGGATGTCCGCGGCGATGGCCGGGCTGCTCACGACGTTGCCGGTGCTCTGCTTCGCCGTGTTCGGCGCCATGACGCCCGCACTGGCCCGTCGCATGGGCGAGCAGCGGCTGATCCTGGTCGCGCTCGTCCTCCTCGGCGCTGGCATGGCGGCGCGTTCGCTGGTCGACAGCGCGGGGGTGTTCCTGGCGGCCAGCGTGGTGGCGCTGGCCGGTGGCGCGATCGGCAATGTGGTGATCCCGGCGCTGATCAAGCGGCACTTCCCCCGGCGCGGCAGCGCCATGACGACCGTCTACACGACGGGCCTGGCCGCCGGAACGATGATCGCGGCCGCCGCGACGGTGCCCATCCAGCAGGCCGCCGGCGGTAGCTGGCACGTGGCCCTCGGTGCATGGGCGGTCCTGGCCGTCGTCGCCGCCATTCCGTGGCTTGCGCTGTGGCGTGGTGAGCCGCAGCGGCGAAACACCGCCGCGGTGCGCACCGCCCCCGCCGAACTCGGCGGTCGGGGCAGGATGCTGCGTAGCAGGCTCGCCTGGGCCGTCGCCGGATATTTCGGCTCCCAGTCGATGATCGCTTACATCATGTTCGGCTGGCTCCCCCTGCTGCTGCGGGCCGGCGGATACAGCTCCGGACAGGCGGGGCTGGTCCTGGCGGTGTTCACCGGTCTCGGGATCCCCGTCTCGATCGTGGTGCCGGTGCTGGCGACCCGTTTCCGCGACCAGCGGCCGGTGATGGCCGGTTTCGTGGTGTGCTACCTGGTCGGGTTCGCCGGACTGCTCACCGGTCACGCGATGTGGCTCTGGTCGATCTTCGTGGCCGTCGGCATGGGCTCCTTCCCGCTGGCGTTGTCCATGCTGGCTCTGCGCACCAGGACGGCGGCGGCCACCGCGGGCCTGTCCGCGTTCGGGCAGAGCGCCGGATACCTGATCGCGGGTGTCGGCCCGATCGCCTTCGGCGTACTCCACGAGGTGGGCGGCGGCTGGGCGCTGCCGTTCGGCCTGCTGTTCGCCGCGGTGGGCGTTCAGGCGGTCACCGGCTGGTACGCGGGGGCGAACCGGGTGCTCGAAGACGAGCAGCGCGTTTCCCGTCGGCGTGGACGGTTGCGCGGCCGATTCCGGGGCAGTGGCGTCCGAGGCGACCACGGAAGGGGGAGGAATGAGCTCGATCGAGCACTCCGTCGAGGTGAACGTCCCGGTCAGGACCGTGTACGACCAGTGGACGCGGTTCGAGAGCTTCCCGGCGTTCATGGAAGGCGTGGAGTCGGTCAAACAGATCGACGACACGCGAACGCACTGGATTGTCGAGATCGCCGGCGTCCGCCGGGAGTTCGAGGCGGAGATCACCGAACAGCACCCGGACGAGAGGGTGGCCTGGCGGTCTCTCGACCGGCCGAGGCATGCGGGGGTGGTGACGTTCCACCGCCTGAGCGGCGAAACCGCCCGGGTGACGCTGCAGATGGAGCACGATCCCGAGGGCCTGGCCGAGAAGGCGGGCGATCTGCTGCAGATCGTTCGCTTGCGCGTAAGGGGTGACCTGGAGCGTTTCAAGGAATTCATGGAGAAGCACGGCGGCGAGGCCGGACGCCGGCGGGGTGAGGTCCCCGGTCCGCATCAGCGGGGCGGGGACGAGGGGGACAGACGGCCCACGGGCTCGGGCACCGGATACGACATCGACGAGCCGATGCCGCCGCAGCCGGTGCAGCCTGAATATCCGCCGACGCCCCCGCTGCCCCCGCCCGGTGCCGGTCCGGTCCCGCCGATTCCGCCGCGTGACAGGGGCTCCGTCCCGCCGCCCGGCGCGCCGGGACCCGTCATTTAGAGGGAACGTCAGTGGATCTGCCCGGCTCCGCGGTGGTACGGCGGAGCCGACGCGCTTGGCCGCGCTTGGTAAGGCAGCCCGAGGCGACCTGACCTCGCCTCGGGCTGCCGTGAGGCAAGCCTAAGCCCTCCTCCTTCGTTCCCACGCCCGGGGGGTATCCCCCGGCGGGCCGCCGCTCAGATTCACTGGGAAAGAAGACGCAGTTCGCGCCGCTGGGCCAGGCCGAACGCGAGCAGCTCATCGAGTCGCTCATCCGTCTCCTCGACCACCAGGCGAGGTCTCGCGTCCGGGGTTGAATATCGAAATCATGGAGATTCGCTGACGGTCGCGTGAACGGCGGCCCTTCGGGCAGGGAGCAAGGGACCAAGGACCCTGATGTCCCTTTCGCGTTGTCCGGCAGGCTGGAAAGCGTGAAAGCCATGCTTGCCTCCCCGGAGGGTGGAATGACAGCCGTTGCGGCCGTGCCGGAGACGAGGAAGGGCGGCCGGGCGGCCGCCCTCGCGCTCGCCACCGCGGGTTTCGCGGTGAACTTCTGGGCCTGGGCCCTGATCAGCCCGCTCGGGCCGACGTACAAGGAACTGCTCGGCCTGACCCCCTTCGAGGTGTCGGTCCTGGTCGCGATCCCGGTCATCGTCGGGTCGCTGGGCCGGATCGTGCTGGGTGCGCTGACCGACCGGTACGGCGGCCGCCTGATGTTCGGCCTGGCAAGCCTGGTCGGCGTGATCCCAGTGATCTTCCTGGCCTTCGCCGGCAGCTATTCGGCACTGCTGACCGGCGGGCTCGTGCTCGGTCTCACCGGGGCGACCTTCGCCATCGGCGTGCCGTACGTCAACGCGTGGTTCCCGCCGGAGCGCCGGGGCCTGGCCCTGGGGATCTTCGGAATGGGCAACATCGGCACCGCGATCTCCGGTTTCGCCACCCCGTGGCTGGCCGACGAGTTCGGCCGCCAGGTCCCGTTCTTCGTGGTCGCCGCCGCCCTGGTGGTCGTCGGGCTCGCCTTCCTGGCGGTCGGCCGTGACGCGCCGGGAATGCAGCGGGCGTCCGAGCCGTTCCTCACCCGGTTCATGGCGGCCGCTGGGCTGCGGATCACCCGCGAGCTCGCCGCGATGTACGCGCTGACCTTCGGCGGCTTCGTGGCGTTCGGCGTCTACCTCCCGCTCTACCTCAAGGAGGTCTACGGCCTGAGCACGGCGGACGCAGCCGCCCGCGCCGCCGGTTTCGTGGTGCTGGCCACGCTGACCCGCCCGGTCGGCGGCTGGCTGGCCGACCGTGTGGGAGGCGCCCCGGTGCTCGCCTACTCGCTCGCCGTCGCGTTCACCTGCGCGATCATCGTCTCCTTCGCCCCGGCCATGCCGCTGGCGACGGTAGGCTTCCTGGTTCTGGCCGCGGCGCTCGGCCTGGGCAACGGGGCGGTGTTCGCGCTGCTCGGGCGGAAGGTGCCCGCCGCGATGGTGGGCAGCG
Source organism: Sphaerimonospora thailandensis (assembly GCF_016863115.1). GTDB lineage: Bacteria > Actinomycetota > Actinomycetes > Streptosporangiales > Streptosporangiaceae > Sphaerimonospora > Sphaerimonospora cavernae. Next base: position 90,171 of record NZ_BOOG01000020.1, on the reverse strand, counting down.
CCACGGGTGTGGTCGGCGCGGCGGGCGGCCTGGGCGGGTTCCTGCCCCCGATCGTGATGGGGCTGATCTACCAGGCCACCGGGTCGTACTCCATCGGGCTGATGCTGCTCGCCGCAGTCACGTCCGCCGCGTTCGTCTACTGCTGGTTCATTCTCAGGCAGCGCATCGGACACGCCGGTACGGCGGCATGATCCGGCAAAATCCAGCCTTATTGGGCATAGTGAATGATCCGGCAGAGAAAGAGGACATAGATGTCGAGGATTGACGGGCCGGTCGACGACGCCCTGTTGAAGCTGGGCCGGCACCTGCGGCGCGGCCAGGTGGGCGAGGACCTGCGGACTCTGCACCAGATCGGGGGACGCCGGGGTGACGTGTTCTACCGTGACCGGTGGAGCCACGACAAGGTCGTGCGCTCCACCCACGGGGTGAACTGCACCGGCTCGTGCTCCTGGAAGGTGTACGTCAAGGACGGGATCATCACCTGGGAGGCCCAGCAGACCGACTATCCCAGCGTGGGCGGCGACCGGCCGGAGTACGAGCCGCGCGGCTGCCCGCGCGGTGCGGCGTTCTCCTGGTACACCTACTCCCCGACCAGGGTGCGCTTCCCGTACGCCAGGGGCGTGCTGGTGGAGATGTACCGCGAGGCCAAGGCCCGGCTGGGCGACCCCGTGGCGGCCTGGGCGGAGATCACCTCAGATCCGGACAAGCGCCGCCGCTACCAGTCCATCCGCGGTAAGGGCGGGCTGGTCCGGGTCACCTGGGAGGAGGCCGCGGAGATCGTCGCCGCGGCGCACGTGCACACGATCAAGACCTACGGTCCCGACCGGGTCGCCGGGTTCTCCCCGATCCCGGCCATGTCGATGGCCTCACACGCCGTCGGCGCCCGGTTCATCTCGATGATCGGCGGCACGATGCTGTCGTTCTACGACTGGTACGCCGACCTGCCGGTGGCCTCTCCGCAGGTGTTCGGCGACCAGACCGACGTGCCGGAGTCGGCCGACTGGTGGGACGCGGCCTACCTGATGCTGTGGGGTTCCAACGTCCCGGTCACCCGTACCCCGGACGCGCACTACATGGCCGAGGCGCGCTACCGCGGCCAGAAGGTCGTCGTGATGGCCCCCGACTACAACGACGCGGCCAAGTTCGCCGACGAGTGGCTCGCCCCGCATCCGGGCACCGACGGCGCCCTGGCCATGGCCATGGGACACGTGATCCTCAAGGAGTTCTTCGTCGAGCGGGAGACGCCGCACTTCGTCGACTACGTCAAGCGGTTCACCGATCTCCCCTTCCTCGTACGGCTCCGCGAGCATGACGGGGGCGGCTACGTCCCCGGCAAGTTCCTCACCGCGGCCGACCTCGGCGAGGAGGGCGAGGAGGCGGCGTTCAAGACCGTGCTGCTCGACCGGCGGACCGGCGAGCCCGTCGTCCCGGGCGGCTCGCTCGGCTTCCGCTATTCGGAGGAGGGGCAGGGCCGGTGGAACCTCGACCTCGGCGACGTCGACCCCACACTCACCCTGATCGATGAAGAGGAGGCCGTACCGGTCTCGCTGCCCCGCTTCGACCCCGCTGCGGAGGCGGAGGACGGCGGGGGAGTGCTGCACCGCGGCGTGCCGGTCCGGCGCGTGGGCGGCCACCTCGTCACCACGGTCTTCGACCTGCTGCTCGCGCAGTACGGCGTGGGCCGCGACGGGATGCCGGGCCAGTGGCCGGCCGGATACGACGACCCGGCCGTGCCGTACACGCCGGCCTGGCAGGAGAAGATCACCTCGGTGCCGGCCGCGGCCGCCGCCCGGATCGCCCGGGAGTTCGCGCGCAACGCCGAGGAGTCCAAGGGCCGCTCGATGATCATCTTGGGGGCCGGCACCAACCACTGGTTCCACTCCGACACGATGTACCGCGCGTTCCTCGCACTGGTGACGCTCACCGGCTGCCAGGGCGTCAACGGCGGCGGGTGGGCGCACTACGTGGGGCAGGAGAAGTGCCGCCCGATCACCGGCTGGGCACAGCTGGCGTTCGGCCTCGACTGGAAGCGCCCGCCCCGGCAGATGATCGGCACGGCGTACTTCTACCTGCACACCGACCAGTGGCGCTACGACGCCCACACCGCCGATGTGGTCGCCTCGCCGCTCGGCTCCGGCGTCTTCAACGGGAAGACGAGCGTCGACCTGCTGTCGCAGTCGGCCCGGATGGGCTGGATGCCGTCCTACCCCACGTTCAACCGCAACTCGCTGGATCTCGCCGACGAGGCCGAGGCCTCCGGCCGGGAGGCCGGGCCGTACATCGCGGAGCAGGTGCAGGCGGGCGAGCTCGGCTTCGCCTGCGAGGACCCGGACGCGCCGGAGAACTGGCCGCGCGTGCTCACGGTCTGGCGGGCCAACCTGCTCGGATCGTCGGCCAAGGGCAACGAGTACTTCCTGCGTCACCTGCTCGGCACCGACTCCTCCGTACGAGCCGAGGAGCTCGGGCCCGACCAGCGGCCCAAGGACGTCACCTGGCGGGAGGAGGGGCCGCGCGGCAAGCTCGACCTGCTGCTGTCGCTGGACTTCCGCATGACGTCGACGACGCTGTTCTCCGACATCGTGCTCCCGGCGGCCACCTGGTACGAGAAGCACGACCTGTCGTCGACCGACATGCACCCGTTCGTCCACGCGTTCACCCCGGCGATCGACCCGCCGTGGCAGACCCGGACCGACTTCGCCGCGTTCCACGCGATCGCCAAGGCGTTCAGCACGCTCGCCCGCACCCACCTGGGCGTGCGCAAGGACCTCGTGGCCGCCCCGCTGCTGCACGACACGCCCGACGAGCTGGCCAACCCGCACGGGCTGGTACGCGACTGGCGGGAGACCGGCCAGACGCCGGTGCCGGGCCGCACGTTCCCCAAGGTCGTGGTGGTGGAGCGGGACTACGGCGCGATCGCCGAGCAGATGGCCGCGCTCGGGCCGCTGGCCGACCGGCTGGGCGCCACGACCAAGGGCATCACGTTCGACGTCGAGGCCGAGGTCGAACGGCTGCGCCGGATCAACGGCACCGTGCACGGGGGCGTCGCCGAGGGGCGGCCGTCCCTGGCGACCGACGTCCAGATGTGCGAGACGATCCTCGCCCTGTCCGGCACCACCAACGGTCACCTGGCCGCCCAGGGCTTCGCCACGCTCGCCCGGCGCACCGGGACCGACATGTCCGGCCTGGCCGACGAGCACCGGCAGATCACCTTCGCCGACACCCAGGCCCGCCCGGTGCCGGTGATCACCTCGCCGGAGTGGTCGGGCAGCGAGACCGACGGGCGGCGCTACTCCGCCTTCACGATCAACCTGGAGCACCGCAAGCCCTGGCACACGCTGACCGGACGGCAGCACTTCTACCTCGACCACGACTGGATGCAGGAGGCCGGCGAGACGATGCCCGTCTACCGGCCGCCGCTGAACACGGCCGCGCTGGTCGACGCCGCGGCGGGCGCCGGCGACGGCGTCGCCGTGCGGTATCTGACCCCGCACTCCAAGTGGTCGATCCACTCCGAATATCAGGACAACCTGCTGATGCTGACGCTGTCGCGCGGCGGCCCGACCATCTGGATGAGCCCGGCCGACGCGGCGCGGGCCGGGATCTCCGACAACGACTGGGTCGAGGCGGTCAACCGCAACGGCGTCGTCGTCGCCCGGGCCGTGGTCTCCCACCGGATGCCCGACGGCACGGTGTACATGTACCACGCCCAGGAGCGCGTCGTGGACGTGCCGAAGAGCGAGACCTCGGGCCGTCGCGGGGGCATCCACAACAGCCTCACCCGGCTGTTGCTCAAGCCCACCCACCTCATCGGCGGTTACGCCCAGCTCTCCTTCGCCTTCAACTACCTCGGCCCGACGGGCCACCAGCGCGACGAGATCACGGTGATCCGCCGCCGTTCCCAGGAGGTCGACTACTGATGACCAGGGTTATGGCGCAGCTCGCCATGGTGATGAACCTGGACAAGTGCATCGGCTGCCACACCTGCTCGGTCACCTGCAAGCAGGCCTGGACCAACCGGGCCGGCATGGAGTACGTCTGGTTCAACAACGTCGAGACCCGGCCGGGCCAGGGCTACCCCCGCACCTACCAGGACCAGGAGAAGTGGAAGGGCGGCTGGGAGCTCGGCAGGAACGGCCGGCTGCGGCTGAAGGCCGGCGGGCGGCTGCGCAAGCTGCTGACGATCTTCGCCAACCCGCTCATGCCGTCCATAAACGACTACTACGAGCCCTGGACCTACGACTACGACCGGCTGTTCTCGGCTCCGGTGAGCGAGGACACCCCGGTGGCCCGGCCCAGGTCGCTCATCACGGGCGAGCCGACGAAGATCAGGTGGAGTGCCAACTGGGACGACAACCTGGCCGGGGCTCCCGAGCTGGCTCCGGCCGACCCCGTGCTGCGCAAGGTGTCCGGCGAGGTCAAGCTGGAGTTCGAGCGGGCCTTCATGTTCTACCTGCCGCGCATCTGCGAGCACTGCCTCAACCCCTCGTGCGTGGCCTCCTGCCCGTCGGGGGCGATGTACAAGCGCTCGGAGGACGGCATCGTCCTGGTGGACCAGGACCGCTGCCGCGGCTGGCGGATGTGCGTCACGGGCTGCCCGTACAAGAAGGTGTACTTCAACCATCGGACCGGCAAGGCCGAGAAGTGCACGTTCTGCTACCCGAGGGTGGAGGTCGGCATTCCGACCGTGTGCGCGGAGACCTGCGTCGGCCGGCTGCGCTACATCGGGCTGATCCTCTACGACGCCGACCGCGTCGCCGAGGCCGCCTCGGTCAAGGACGAGAAGGCGCTGCTGGAGGCGCAGAAGAGCGTCATGCTCGACCCGCACGACCCCGAGGTGATCGCCGCGGCCCGGGAGTCCGGCATCCCGGAGGACTGGCTGGAGGCGGCGAAACGCTCGCCGATCCACAAGCTGATCTTCGAGTACGGCGTGGCCCTGCCGCTGCACCCCGAGTACCGCACGATGCCGATGGTCTGGTACATCCCGCCGCTGTCGCCGGTGGTCGACGTGCTGACCAACACCGGACATGACGGAGAGAAGGCGGGCAACCTGTTCGGCGCGATCGACGCGCTGCGCATCCCCATCGGCTACCTGGCCGAGATCTTCAGCGCGGGCGACCCCGAACCGGTCCGCGCCGTGCTGCGCCGCCTGGCCGCGATGCGGTCCTACATGCGGGACGTGAACCTCGGCCGGGACCGCGACGAGTCGATCGCGGCCGAGGTCGGCATGACCGGCGAGACGATCGAGGAGATGTATCGCCTGCTGGCCATCGCCGCCTACAACGAGCGGTACGTCATCCCCAAGGCGCACGCCGAGCAGGGCGCCAAGCTGGAGGAGCTCGCCACCGGATGCAGCCTCGACTACGAGGGCGGCCCCGGCATGGGCGGCCCGTTCGGCGAGGCGTCCGGCGAGCCCGCCCCGGTGGCCGTGGAGAACTTCCACGCGCTGAAGGAACGCCAGGACACCGATGTGCTGGGCCGGGCCGACGAACTGCGCGGCCGGGTCAACCTGCTCAACTGGGACGGCAAGGGCATGCCCGACGGGCTGTTCCCGAACCGGAAGGAGGAGTCGTGACCGACCAGCGTGCCGTGCGGAACGTGCACATGGCGGCGTCGGTGCTGCTGGGCTACCCCGACGAGCGGCTCGTCGAGGCACTGCCGGTGCTCTCCCAGACCGTGGCCGGGCTGCCGTCCGGCGGCAGGCTGGGGGAGGCCGCGGCGCACCTGGCGGCCTTCGCCGACCACGTGGCCGCCACCCCGCTGCCCGAACTGACCGCGCACTACGTCGCGGTCTTCGATCTCAAGCGCCGCTGCTGCCCGTACCTCACGTATTACACCTACGGCGACACGCGAAAGCGCGGCATGGCGCTGCTGCGGTTCAAGCACGCCTACCGCGAGGCGGGCTTCGAGGTGACCGACGAACTGCCCGACCACCTCGCCGTGGTGTGCGAGCTGTCCGGTCGGGGCGCCACCGAGGCGGCCGGACGGCTGCTGCGGGAGCACCGCGCCGGGGTCGAGACCCTGCTGCACGCGCTGCGGTCCGAGGCCTCGCCGTACGCCGGAGTGGTCGCGGCGGTGCTGGCCACCCTGCCCGAGCCCACCGCGCGTGAGCGCGCCGCCGCCCTGCGGCTGGCCGCAGAGGGACCGCCGGCCGAGGAGGTCGGCCTGGAACCCTTCAGCCTGGACGCAAGCCTGGAATCCGCTGGTATGGCCCCGACGCGGGGAGGATCTCGATGAACGCGCTCGATGTGACGCTGTGGGTCATCGTCCCGTACGTGTCCCTCACGGTGTTCGTGCTCGGCCACGTCTGGCGCTACCGGTACGACAAGTTCGGCTGGACCACCCGCTCATCCCAGATGTACGAGTCGCGGCTGCTGCGGATCGGCAGCCCGCTGTTCCACTTCGGCATCCTCGTGGTGGCGCTCGGTCACATCGGCGGCCTGGTGATCCCCAAGAGCTGGACCGAGGCACTGGGGGTGAGCGAGGAGGCCTATCATCTGTCGGCCATCGTGCTCGGCACGATCGCGGGCGTCTGCACGGTCGCGGGCATGGCGATCCTGATCTACCGCCGCCGCACCGTCGGCCCGGTGTTCACCGCCACCACCCGCAACGACAAGCTGATGTACGCCCTGCTCGCGCTGACGATCCTGCTCGGGCTGGCCGCGACCGTCATGGCCAACATCGTCGGCGGCGGTTACGACTACAGAACCACGATCTCCCCGTGGTTCCGGTCGATCTTCTACCTCCAGCCGGAGGGGAGCCTGATGGCGGGCGCGCCGCTGCTGTTCAAGCTGCACGCGCTCAGCGCGCTGGTGCTGTTCGCCGTGTGGCCGTTCACCCGGCTGGTGCACATGCTGACCGCTCCGGTCGGCTATCTGACCCGTCCGTACATCGTGTACCGCAGCCGGGAGGACCGGGCGGGCTCCCAGCCGCCGCGCCGAGGCTGGGAGCCGATCGGCCGCCCCTGACTCCCGCCGTGGACTCCCGCCGTGCCGTACCGGCATCCTGTCGCCACTGAAGCGCGGTACGGCACGGCGGACGAGACCGGGCCCCTCCCCGAGCCGCACGGGGAGGGGCCCGCATCGGGGCGGCGACTCGCGCCGATTACCGTCCATGCGCGGACTCCTATACACTGGGCTCGCGATCGCAAGGGGCTATAGCGCAGCTGGTAGCGCACCTCCATGGCATGGAGGGGGTCTGGGGTTCGAGTCCCCATAGCTCCACCGAAGTCGAAGGGCCGTCTCCTGTCAGGAGGCGGCCTTTTTCCACGAGTGGACCGGCGGCGACGTCCCGCCGAGCCCCGCGCCCGACGTCTCGATCCCGGGCCAGGCCAAGGCCAGTCGGAGACCATCCAGATCCCCGAGTTGTCGGGCCGGGTGTACTTCTCGTTCGGCCAGGAGATCGCACAGGTCAAGGAGACGCCCGGGGAGGGATGTGGCGGAGGGTGACATCTTGATCACGAGATTTGACAGTGATCTCTGACATATCGAACTGGTTAAATATCAAACTAGCTGTGGAATGGCTTGACTTTGCCGGGTCATGGCCCTTATTTAAGAGAAGGTAAAGACAGCTGATCACGGTTGGCGGCGAGGATGACAATCGAATCAGGGCCGGGCGGTCTCGGTGACGAGTACCGTGCGCGCCAGGCCGAGGCGTTCAATCGCATCGGTTCGCGGTATGACGAGGCCTTCCCCCACAAGGAAGGTCAGGTCGCCGCAGGCGAGTGGATGATCAGGCAGCTCCAACCGGGTGCCCGTGTCCTCGACGTCGGCTGCGGCACCGGCTCGCCCACGGCACGGCAGTTCGCCGAGGCCGGCTGCGAAGTGGTCGGCATCGACATCTCACCCGTGATGCTGGACCTGGCCAGGCAGCACGTCCCCGTGGGCACGTTCCTGGAGATGGACGTGCTCGACCTCAACGGCTCGCTCGGCACCTTCGACGCCGTGACGGCCTTCTTCAGCCTGCTCATGCTGCCCCGCGCCGAGATCGGCAAGGCGCTCGCTAACCTGCGCGCGGTGCTCGCGCCCGGCGGCCTGCTCTCGCTGAGCATGGTGGAATTCGACCTCGACGACGTGTCTTTCCAGTTTCTCGGGGCGCCGATCCGGGTGACCGGATATCTGCGCGACGAGTTGCGTGCGGTCGTCGAGGGCGCCGGTTTCACTGTGCTTTCGGAGAACCAGGTTTCGTACGCCCCGGCGACCACGCAGTCCCCGCCGGAAATGCAGCTGTTCCTCAATTGCCGTAGCGACGGGTTCTGAGCGGCGGGATGACCCGTGTCGTGGGACGGGGAGACCCTCACCGAGTTGGCCTATCTCGGCCGGGCCGTACAGGCCATCGGCGACAGCCCGAATCCGCAGGAGGCGGCCCGGCTGCTGTGCGAGGCGGCGGTGCCCAGGCTGGCGGACGCCGCGGCGGTCTACGTCGAGGGCGAGGCGCGGCACCGCGTCGACCCCGCGCGGCGGCTGCCGCACCGGTGGTCCGGCGAGTTGCCGCATGGTCCGGAACTGCTCGATGAGCATCTGGTCGCGGTGCCGCTCCGCGCGTACGGCAAGCCGGTCGGCTCCGCCCTGCTCGCCAGGGACCGGACGCGCCGGCCGTTCGGCGAGGGCGATGTGCTCGCGGCCGGACAGCTCGGCGTGCCCGCAGCGCTCACGATCTTTCATGAGCGGCTGCACCGGCAGCAGCTCGAGACCGTGGAGATCCTCCAGCGGGGGATCCGCCCCGACAGCCCGCCCGACCTGCCGGGAGTCGACATCTCCTTCCGCTACCGTCCCGCGGCCGAGCGGGTGGGCGGCGACTGGTTCGACGTGATCCCGCTGCCGGGCAGCAGGGTCGCCCTCGTCGTGGGCGACGTCATGGGCCACGGCCCGGCGGCCGCCGCTGTGATGGGCCGCCTCCGCACGGCCGTGCAGACCTTGGCCGCGCTCGATCTGCCCGCCGAGCAGGTGCTCCACTCGCTCGACGAGGTCGCGCAGCGGCTGGCCGACCAGACGCTCACGACCTGCGTCTACTGCGTGTACGACCCGGTGCTGCGCCGGTGCACGATCGCCAGCGCCGGGCACCCGCCGCCCGTCCTCGTGGGGCCGGACGGCGGGGCGGAGGTGCTGTTCCCGCCCCGTTGCCCGCCGATCGGGCTCGGCCGTACGCCCTACGAGACGATGGAGATCCCGGTGGCGGACGGCAGCATGCTCGTCCTCTATACCGACGGCCTCGTGGAGGAGCGCGGCCGGGACATCGGCCAGAGCGTCGAGGAACTACGCGGCAAGCTCACGCAGCCCGGTCCGCTCGAGGAAATGTGCGACCGGGTGCTGCCAACGGTCAATTCGGATGACGTCACGCTGCTGGCCATCCGGTTCCGGGGGATCCCCGGCGAGCACGTCGCGCAGTGGCTGGTGGAACCCCAGGCGATGGCCCCGGCGAGGGTTCGCGGCCTGGTCCGCCGGACGCTGGTCTCCTGGGGGCTCGAATCGATGGTCCCGATGGCTCAGCTCCTCGCGTCCGAGCTCGTGACGAACGCGGTGCGACGGACCTCCCGCCCGATCACGATCAGGCTGCTGCGCACCGACGTACTGCTGTGCGAGGTGAGCGACGACGACTACCGGATGCCGGCGCTGCACGAGCCCGGCCTGCTGGACGAGGACGGCCGGGGGCTGTACGTGGTCAGCCAGCTCGCCGAACGCTGGGGGACCAGCCGGGTCGCCGGAGGCAAGACCGTCTGGTTCGCGATGCCGCTGCCCGCCGAGATCGCCTCCGCGGGGACGTGATCCCGCAGACGTCGGGATGCGCGCGTTGGGTTGCGGTCCCGAAGTCCTATACACTGGCGTGGCACCGCGATCGCGGCGGTGCGCGGGGCTATAGCGCAGCTGGTAGCGCACCTCCATGGCATGGAGGGGGTCTGGGGTTCGAGTCCCCATAGCTCCACCAGTTTCAAGCAGGCGTACGGAAGGTCTGGCGGTAGGCCAGGGGGGAGACCCCGACCGCGGTGTGCAGGTGCTGGCGCAGCGACACCGCCGTGCCGAACCCGGACCTTCTCGCGATCTCGTCCACCGGCAGGTCCGTGGTCTCCAGCAGGTGACGGGCGTGCTCCACCCGCTGCCGGGTGAGCCATCTGGCCGGGCTGAGCCCGGTCTCCTCCCGGAACCGGCGGGTGAAGGTCCGCACGCTCATACGGGCGTGCTCGGCCAGGGCCGCCAGGTCCATCGGCTCAGCCAGGTTCTCCAGCATCCAGGCGCGGGTCGGCGCAGTGGAGGCACCGGACGCGGCCGGCAACGGGCGCTCGATGAACTGGGCCTGGCCGCCCTCCCGGAACGGGGGTGTGACGCAGCGCCGGGCCACGCGGTTGGCCACGTCGCTGCCGTGGTCGCGCCGGACGACGTGGAGGCACAGGTCGATGCCCGCGGCCACCCCGGCGGAGGTCAGCACGTCACCGTCGTCGACGAACAGCACATTCGGGTCGAGCCGTACGCGCGGGAACAGCGACCGGAACCTCTCGGCGTGCCACCAGTGCGTCGTCGCCGGCCGGTCGTCCAGCAGTCCGGCGGAGGCCAGCACGAACGCGCCGGTGCAGATCGAGATCATCCGGGCGTGGCCGGCGGCCGCGCGCAGGGCGGCCCGCAGCGGCGCGGGGATCCTGCCCTCCTCCAGCGCGGAACCGCCGTGGACGCCCGGGACGATCACGGTGTCGGCGGTGGCGAGCACGCCGAGGTCGTGGTCGGGGACGAGCCGGTAACCCGCCCGGCAGGTCACCGGGCCGCCGTCCGGCGTGCAGGTGACGATGTCGTAGAGCCGGACGGGGGCGGCGTCCGGATCGGTGTCCGGAGTGGCATCAGGATTGGCGGCGACCCGGAACACCTGCCCGGGGATGCCCACGTCCAGCGTGGCGAAGTCGTCCAGGACCAGTACAGCGACGCGGTGCCTGGGCTGCTGTGGTGGCACGGACTTCATGGCCCGATCCTTTCACATATTGGCTTTACGGCCACTCGTCGGCGAGCGTCACAGCCGCCAGGATTGACCGTCATGAGAGCGTTTCATCGGGTTAGAGCGTTGCATCGCGCCTGGATCGTGGCCGCCGTCGCCTTCGTCGCCATCATCGGGGCGGCGGGTTTCCGCGCCACCCCGGGCGTGCTGATCAACCCGTTGCAGGACGAGTTCGGCTGGAGCCGGGGCACGATCTCGCTCGCGGTCTCGGTGAACCTCATGCTGTACGGGCTGTGCGCTCCGTTCGCCGCGGCGCTCATGGACCGGTTCGGCATGCGGCGGGTGGTCTCGGCTGCGCTGCTGCTGGTCGCGGCGGGCAGCGGCCTGACCGTGCTGATGACCGCGAGCTGGCAACTCGTCGCGCTCTGGGGCGTGCTCGTGGGGCTCGGCACCGGCTCGATGGCGCTGGTCTTCGCCGCGACCCTCACCGACCGATGGTTCGTACGGCACCGCGGCCTCGTCACGGGCATCCTGACGGCCGGCGGGGCCACCGGACAGCTGATCTTCCTCCCGGTGCTCGCGCACCTGGCCGAGGGGCAGGGCTGGCGGGTCGCCTCGCTGACCGTCGCGTTCGCGGCGCTCGCCGTGGTCCCCCTCGTGTGGTTCCTGCTCCGCGACAGCCCCGAGGAGATCGGCCTGACGGCGCTCGGCGCCGCCGAGCAGGTCGACCGTACGCCCACCGTCCGCATGGCGGGTGGCGGCGCGGCGGCGCGGGCTGTCCGGGTGCTGCGGGAGGCGGCGCGGACCAGGTCGTTCTGGTTTCTCGCCGGAGGCTTCGCGATCTGCGGCGCGAGCACGAACGGCCTGGTCGGCACCCACTTCATCCCGGCCGCGCACGACCACGGCATGCCCGAGACGACGGCGGCCTCGCTGCTCGCGGTCATCGGGATCTTCGACATCGCCGGGACCGTCTTGTCCGGCTGGCTCAGCGACCGGGTCGACTCGCGGGTGCTGCTCGCCGTCTACTACGTGCTGCGCGGGCTGTCGCTGCTGGTCCTGCCGCAACTGTTCGCGGCGACCACCCAGCCGAGCATGCTCGTGTTCATCATTTTCTACGGCCTCGACTGGGTCGCGACCGTGCCGCCGACGGTGGCGCTCTGCCGCAAGATCTTCGGGGCCGACGGTTCGATCGTCTTCGGCTGGGTCTTCGCCTCACACCAGGTCGGCGCGGCGATCGTCGCCACGGTCGCCGGCGTCACCAGGGACCGCCTCGGCTCCTACGACGCCGCCTGGTACGGCGCGGGCGCGCTGTGCCTGCTCGCGGCCCTCATGTCGGCCCGGATCGTCACGAACGTACGGCAGAGCCGTCGATCGGCCGTCCTGGCCCGGTGATCCGTACCGCAGCGGAGGCGGGCGTTCCCGAAGTGTGACAGGGATCGTGCCCGGAAATACCGGCATATGCCGTACGCTCCCGAACGTGGCACCTGGGGACTATGGGAATAAGGCTGTTCCCACATACATCGCGGCCGAGGCGGAGACGACACCTCTACCGAAGATCACGGTCCCAGAGGCGCCGCCGCCGCCGAATTCCGGCAGAGGACTCGGCGACCTGCCGATGCGCGTGGTCTACCGGGTGATCGCGGGTGCCGTCGCCGTCGTCGTGGTGGGCACGGTCGCCACCGTCGTGCTGCTCAACCGGGACGACGCCGCTTCCCGCGTCCAGGCCGCGGACATTCCGGCGGGCGTCCAGCCCACCGCGATGCCGACCACCGGGGAGAGCACAGGCGAGAGCACTGGGCCGACCTCTGGGCCGACCTCTGGGCCGACCGCCGAAGCCCTCGCCGCCACGGCAGGTCCGGACGGCTCGACGCCGAGCCCCCAGTCGAGTGCCCAGTCGAGTGCGCAGTCGAGTCCTGCGGCGTCCGGCTCGCCGTCGGGCGCGCGCAGCGCGATGGACGCCGCGCTGTCCGACCCGAGGGTGCCGACGTTGACGACGAGCACCCGTAAGCTGCGTGCGCTGCCGGGCCGAACCACCACCACCCGGGGACTGGTCAAGGACCAGCGCTCCGGTGTGGCCTTCCCGCGGTTCGCCAAGGTCTGGAAGGCCGCCAGGGGCAACCCGTTCGCCTCGCGCCAGATGCTGCCCGCGGCCAAGGGCTCGCGGTTCCGCGGGATGCTGGTCTCCTGCCCCGTTCCCATCCCGGTGCAGGAGAGCCTGCGCGACACCGCCTTCCTCGCGGCGCGCTGGACGCTCAACCACCAACCCTCCGGAGCGACGATCACCTGGTCGGCCTCCCAGCCGCTCAAGGTCAGCAAGCGGGACGGCTGGCTGCTGGGATACCGGGTGAACTACACGATCAAGGGCAAGAAACGGACGTCGTCGGCGGCGCTCGCGCTCCTCGACGTCCCCGACAAGAAGCCCGGCCTCGTGTTCATCTCGATCCCTGACAGCCAGAAGAAGTACTGGAAGGACATCTACAAGGTGATGTCCTCCCTCCACGTGCTGCCGCAGGAGAACGAGGACTGAGGCGGGACTCCGGGCCGGTAGGCTTCCGGTGTGACCGAGCTCGTGCTTGCCTCCGCATCACCCGCCCGACTCGGCGTACTGCGCGCGGCGGGGCTCGACCCCAAGGTGATCGTCAGCGGGGTGGACGAGGAGGCCGTCACCGCCGGCTCTCCCGAAGAACTCTGCCTCGCCCTTGCCGAAGCCAAAGCCGTCGCCGTGTCCCGGACCCTCAACGAGGGTCTCGTCATCGGCTGCGACTCCGTGCTCGAGCTCGACGGCGTCGCGTACGGCAAGCCCGGCTCGCCGGAGGAGGCGGTACGCCGCTGGCGGATGATGCGGGGGAGGACCGGCAGGCTGCTGACCGGACACTGCGTCAAGGACGTGGCGGGAGGCGGCACGGTCAAGGCGGTGGGATCGACCGTCGTGCGGTTCGGCACCCCGGCCGACGACGAGATCGCCGCGTACGTCGCCAGCGGGGAGCCGCTGCGCGTCGCGGGGGCGTTCACCCTCGACGGCCTCGGCGGCTGGTTCATCGACGGCATCGACGGCGATCACGGCAACGTGCTCGGGATCTCGCTGCCCCTGCTCCGCCGCCTGTTCGCCGAACTCGGAGTGTCCGTCACGAGCCTTTGGCGGTAGCCTGCCCGGCGTGAACGGGAATGATCGGCACAGCGCCGGTGAGACCGGCCGGCCTGCTATTGGGCGGTCTTCTACTGGGCGGCCTGCCACTGGACGGGGCGGTCCGGGTGGTTTCGCCGACGGCGTCGGCTACTGCTTCAAGGGGCTCGGCTGGGTCGCCAGGCACCCGGGATGGTGGCTGTTCGGGCTGATCCCGGCCTTGATCGCGCTCGTCCTCTACGTCGTCGCACTGGTATGGCTCGGCACGCACGCCGGTGACATCGCCGCCTGGGCCACGCCGTTCGCCGACGGCTGGGGCCGGCGCGACGTGTTCCGGGTCCTCGTCGGCGTCGTCGTCTTCGTGGCCGGACTCGGCCTCGCCGTACTGACCTTCACCGCGGTCGCGCTGGCCATCGGGGAGCCCTTCTACGAGAATCTGTCGGAGAAGGTGGAGGAGGATCTCGGCGGGCTGCCCGACGGGCCGGATCAGCCGTTCTGGCGGTCGTTCCTCCGGTCCATCCGCGACAGCCTCATCACGCTCGGGTACGTCCTGATGTTCACGATCCCGCTGTTCGTGCTCGGGTTCGTGCCGGTGATCGGTCAGACCGTCGTGCCGGTGCTCGGAGCCATCGTCTCGGGCTTCTTCCTCACCGTGGAGCTCACCGCGCTGGCGATGGAACGCCGGGGTCTCGCACGCCGGGAGCGGTTCGCCCTGCTCCGCTCGAACAAGGCGGTGTCGCTCGGCTTCGGCGTCCCCATCTTCCTGGCTTTCCTCGTGCCGCTCGTCAGCGTGATCATCATGCCGGCCGCCGTGGCCGGCGCCGCCATGCTCGTCCGCCTGCACCTGGCACGCCGCTAGGCTCCATTGACGATCGTATCGATGGCCGCGATCTTGCCTGACTCCGTGAGGTACTCTCTCAGAACCCCGGGATCCTCCAAATCTCGCTGCAGGTCCTCCCAGAACAGACTGCGCATCGACTCACCCTCGGAGAAATAAACGTAACGTTCGTGTTACGACCAAGGCCTGGTGCGCTGATTGCCCGTTCGTCCAACGCGAACAGAGTGAGTAACGGGGCGCTAGCATCGAAGCCGACCAGAGCGGGGCGAGGAGGATGACATGGCGTACAGCCCGATGACCCTGGCTGACCTGGCAACACGTCTGGTTGCGAGCGCGGATGTCAAGATCCGCTGGAAGCTCGTGTGGGAGTTCCTGGAGGAATACCGCTGGGAGACTCCAGATGTCCAACCTTCGCTGCTTCACGCCGAGCCGGAAACCGTGGGCGACGAACGATGGGACGCCTTGTTGGCCGCGATCGCCGAGCATCTCGCCGCAAAGCATGACCTCGCCCCGCCGTCGTGGACCGTGCTACGGGTCCTGCGTCATCCCTGGTTCCCTGCGGAGTTGGTCAGCCAGCGCATGGACGCGCTCGTGAGGGCCCCGGCCGCGTTTCGCAAGCATGGGGTCTACCTGTCCAGCAGAGATCTTGAGGCGGCATGACCGAGACAAACGATGCTCTGCTCGGCAGAGCAGAACTCGAGCGGGCTTTCACCGCGCTGGGAGAGCGGTTGATGCGCCGGGGCGTCATAGCGGATCTCTTCGTGGTGGGTGGGGCTGCCATGGCGCTTGCCTATGACGCAGTCCGGGTCACTCGCGACGTCGATGCTCTGTTTGTGCCGCATGGAGTGGTTTTGGAGGAAGCTCGCCACGTTGCTGAGGACCTTGGATTGCCCCCGTGGTGGTTGAACGAGCAGGCCAGTGTCTACATTTCGGGGAAGGACGATCCGGGAAAAAGAAGGGTCTTTGACCACCCGGGTCTCCGGGTTATGGCGGCGTCGCCGGAACAATCTTCGCGATGAAGGCGATGGCCGCCCGGACCCGTGATGTGGATGATCTTCGGCATCTCGCAGAACTTGCCGACGTCACGTCTGCCGAGGATGCGATCCGGCTATGCGAGCGGTTCTTTCCTGGAGAAGAAATCTCCCCCAGGGCGCGGGCGATTCTGACCGATTTGTTTGGTTGAGGTAACACGGTTTTCCACAGAGCGGCGTTCGGTGGGGAGGCGGGGGGAGCGGGTGGGGCACGCTTTGGCCCCATGACCGCTATGCCGAAGCTCGTGCTCTCCACCCCGGCGGACATCCTCGCCGCCGTGCCGTACCTCATCGGGTTCCATCCCGCCGACAGCCTCGTCGTCACCGGCTTCGCCGGGAAGGCGCTGCGGCTGAGCACGCGGTGGGACCTGCCGCCACGGCCGGGGGACCTCGACCGGATCGTCCCGCTGCTGCGGCGGGAGCAGGTCACGGTGGCCCTCCTGGTCGGGTACGGCCCGGGCCACCTCGTGACCCCCGCCGTCGACCAGGTCATGCGGCTGCTCGCCGCGGCAGGCATCGGCCTGGCCGAGGCTCTGCGGGCCGACGAGGGCCGCTACTGGTCGTACGCGTGTGCCGACACCGCCTGCTGCCCAGCCGAGGGCACGCCGTACGACCCCGCGTTCAGCCGGGTGGCCGCCGAGGCCGTCATGCACGGGCTGGTCGCGCTGCCAGACCGCGGCAGCCTGCGGCGCTCGCTCGAGCCGTCCGGTGGACCGGCGATGCGGGAGCTCACCGGGCGCGTCGCGACCGAGCTGCGAGCCAGGCTGGCCGGGACAGGCGTGTCCACCGACGGATTCGCCGCCCGGTTCGTCGCCGACGGCCTGGCCCGGGTCCGCGCCGCGATCGAACGGTACGCCTCCGGCGGCCGGCTGGACGACGACGAGGCGGCCCGCCTGGGCTTCGATCTCACGGTCATCCGCATACGCGACGAGGCGTGGGCGCTGCTCGACGACCGCGACTCCCACCTCACCCTGTGGCGGGACCTCACCCGGAGGCTGGAGCCGCGATACGTCGCGCCCGCCGCCTCACTGCTGGCCGCCGCGGCCTGGCGCGAGGGAGACTGCGCGCTGGCGAGCATGGCCGTGGACCGGGCGCTGGCCGCCGACCCCGGCTACTCCATGGCGATCCTGCTGCGGCAGGCCCTGGCGCATCTGCTGCCACCCGCCGCGCTGCGCGACCGCATGCCCACTCCAGAGGAGATCGACATCGAGATGGGTCCGCCGAACTCGCGATGGCTGATGCCGTTACGCGCCCTGCTGGGAGAGGAGCCGACCGCGCTGGCGGGCTGAGCCGCCGCTCTGCAGGCCGGCGCGTGCTACGCGAGCTCGTCGCTCTCGGCCTGTCGGCGCCGTTCGTTGTAGGCGCGCATCCGCGCGGGATAGCCGGTGAGCTGCACGTCGTAGACCGGCAGCGCGAGATCCCGGGCGACCTTGCCGATCACCGCGGGTGACCCGACGCGGCGGCGGGTCCATTCCCCGTCGTGGGCCACGGCGACTGCCGTGGTCTCGGTCGCGAAGGTCTCCGGCTCGACGTAGAACTCGACGCCGCGCCGCGTCTTGGCGAACTCGATGAGCGCCTCGATGTCCTCATCGGTCGCCGCGCGGTCGAACTTGGCCACGCGTGGCCCGCGCCGTCGCCTGAGGCCATAGCGATCTCGCCATCCCATAGCGCTTTTATACCGCTTCGCGATCACGAACGCGTTAAGTTCGTCTCCCATGGACTTCTCGGGGCCAGGTCCGGGATTTCCCTGATGCCTGCTCCGCCCCGCCGGCCCGAAGATGGATGCAGACTTGATGTAGGGCCATTGACGGCCACTGACGGAAGGCGATGCTTTGATGCCGGCGGCAGCGACACCACGTTGGCAGGGGCGCGGGCCCGTGCCGCACCCCCAGCTACGCGTGACCGACGCGGACCGCGATCAGGTGGTCGAGCACGTGAAGGCGGCCTTCGCCGCGGGCAGACTCGACAAGATCGAGATGGATGAACGGCTGGATCGTGCCATGACCGCGCGCACGCATGCGGACCTCACGCCGATAATGGCCGATCTTTACGGCACGCGTCCCGCCTATGTGCCGCCCCCGTCGGCGTACACGGGGCCGAGTGATGAATCCCGCGACCGTCTCCTCGGCGCCGGGGCGCATCTGCTGTCGCTGGCCGGCCTGTTCGTGATCGGTCCGCTGATCATCATGCTGGCGGCGGGCAGCAGTTCGCCCTATGTCAGGAGACACGCGGTGGAGGCGCTGAACTTCCACCTCACCCTGTTCGGCGCGACGATCCTGCTGCCGTTCACCATCATCGGCATCCCCCTGATACCGGTCTATTGGATCCTGTGGTTCGTGCTGTCCATCGTCGCCGGGGTGTCGGCTCTGTCAGGAGGTGAGTTCCGCTACCCCCTGACGATCCGACTCGTGAAATGAACCTGTGAAATGAGCACCGCTCAGGGCAGGAGCGCGCGGACCGTCTCGACCGTGTCGGCCTCATCGGGCCGCTTGTCCGGCCGGTAGCGCAGCACGCGGGCGAACCGCAGTGCCATCCCGCCCGGATAGCGGCTCGAGCGCTGGACGCCGTCGAAGGCGATCTCCACGACGAGCTCGGGTTTGACCGTGACCACCCAGTCGTCGGCGGGGCCCTCGGCCAGTCGCAGGAACTGCTCGGTCTGCCAGCTCAGCAGTTCGTCGGTCAGGCCCTTGAAGGTCTTGCCGAGCATCACGAAGCCGCCGGTCTCGGGATCGAGGGCACCCAGATGGAGATTGGACAGCAGTCCCTGGCGCCGGCCGCTGCCCCATTCGGCGGCCAGCACCACGAGGTCCAGGGCGTGCCGCGGCTTCACCTTGACCCAACCGGCTCCGCGTCGGCCTGCGGCGTACGGCGTGCGCGGTGACTTCACCACGACGCCCTCGTGGCCGCGCCGCAGCGCGTCGGCGAAGAACTCCTCGCCCTCGTCGGCGTCGGCGGTGACGAGGCGCGGGGTGATCAGCTCGGCCGGCACGGCGGCCTCCAGGGCGCGGTGCCGCTCCTCGTCCGGCAGGTCGAGCAGGTCGGTCCCCCGGACCCGCAGCGCGTCGAAGAAGAAGACGCTGAGCGGCACGGTCTTTCGGAGCGCGTCGACCCCGATCTTGCCGGCGACCCGGCCTGAGGTGACCTGGAACGGCTCCGGGCGGCCGTCGGGCCGTAGCGCGATCACCTCGCCGTCGAGCACCAGGTCGGTGTCGGGCAGCGCGGCGACCGCCTCGACCAGTTCGGGGACCTGAGAGGTGATGTCGTCGAGGCCGCGGGTGAACACGGTCACCTGGTCGCCTCGCCGGTGGGTCTGCACCCGCACGCCGTCGAGCTTCCACTCGATCGCGGCCGGGCCGCCGATCTTCTCCAGCGCGGCGGTGACGCTCGGCGCGCTCTGCGCGAGCATCGGCGCGACCGGGCGGCCGACCTCGAGGCGGAACGCGCGCAGCGCCGTCACGCCGCCGCCCAGCGCGGCCGCTCCCACCGCCGGCAGCCAGCCTCGCAGGGTCAGCGCGCGGCGGACCTCGGCCGCGAGCACGTCCGCTGCCTTGGCGATCGCCTCGACCATCACACCGCCCTGCGCCCCCTGGCGGAGCTCACCCATCAGCAGCCGTTTCAGGAACGCCTGCTCCTGCCGGGTCACCGCGGCGAAGAGCTCATTGAGCAGGTCCCGGCGCGCGGCCTGCGAGCCGGGGCCGGACCGGGACCCGATCCGTTCGAGCAGCGCGTCTACCTGGGTGAGGGTCGCCGTCGCGACCTGACGAGGCTCGGGCAGATCACGCAGGCTGCGCCAGCCGACGCCGATCTGGCGCTGCCGCAGCTCGCCGGACAGATAGGCGATCGCGATCTCGGCCTCGTCCGGCCCGACCCGGCCCAGCAGCTCGGCCAGGTGCCCGATCTTGGCCGTGCGCGCTCGGTCCGCGGCGACGGCCGCCGACGTGCGGGCGAGGTCGATCAGCAACACAAAGTAATCCTGCCTCACGACCGCCCGATCCGGCCATGGCGGGTGGGGGTCAGCTGTAGTGGCGCATGGCCGGCCACAGCTCATGCCATGGCCGGAGGGGATCACGGCAGATGGTGATCGGCCTGCCCTGTTCCTCGCCCGGCATCCCGTTCAGGTTTGCCGCGACCGAGCAGCGGGCGAACCCATCGGTCGGATTGAAGCCGACGACGATCACGGTCCGGGCGCTCTCCGGCGGCGGACCCCACCACCACAGCTCGTTGTGCGGGCTGTGGACGGGCGGCAGCCCGAACTCGCCCGCCCACCGGTCGAGCGCCCCCGCCTGTCCGTAGTTCGAGGCCAGCAGCACCGCATCCGCCCGCTCCGACGCGGGAAGTTCGCTCACCACCCGGCCGACCTGCCGGGCGAGGTCGCGCATCCCGACGGACTCGCGGGCCACCTCGTTCATCGCGGCGACCGGGGTGCCGCCGAGTGAGGCGGCCGGGATGACGGGCAGCGCCGTCACGACCGCGATCACCGCGCTGACGGCCAACGCGGTCACCAGCGTCCGCCGCCAACGCCAGTCGGCGGCGACGACGCAGCCGGCCGCGAACAGATAGAGCAGGAACCCCGCCGTGTAGTCGGGGCGGCCGCCGGAGTACAGCGTCAGCGCGCAGCCCAGCGGGTACGCGATCGCGAACGCCCGTGTCGTGCGGCCGCGCCATAACCTGAGCCAGCCCGCGACGCAGATCACCGCCTGGGGCGGGCCGAGCAGCACGAGCTGCAGCGGCACGAAGGCGATCCGGTTGTCCGTGCCCTCGACGCCGCGCAGGGCGTCGGCCATCTGGAGCTGCGGCCAGTCGTGCGTCGCCTGGTAGACGAGATTGGGCGCGGCGATCACGATCGCCAGCAGCGCGCCGATCCACAGCCGCCGGTCCCGCAGGACCTCGCGCGGGCCGGCCGCCAGGACGCCCACGCCGACACCGCCCAGCAGCAGCACGATCAGGTCGCGGTTGTACGTGGCCGCACCCGCGATCACGCCCACCGCGAGCCAGTACCGCCCGTCGCCCCGCACGAGCACCCGCGCCAGGCACAGCGCGGCCGCGGCCCACACCAGCATGTCCGGGGTGAGCGTCAGCAGCGCGTGCCCGGCGATCAGGGGAAAGACCCCGGTGGCGGTGCCGGCGGCGGCCAGGAGCTGTGCCGTACGGCTCCCGCCGAACTCGCGGGCGATGAGAGCGACGAGCACGACGATGACCCCGGCCGCCAGGGCCGGGAAGATCCGCAGGGCGACGACGGTGTCGCCGAAGACCGCCGTGGACACCCGCGCGATCATCGGAGTGAGCGGCGGCGTGTCGAAGTACCCCAGCTGAGGGTGCTCGCCCAGCAGCCGGAAGTACAGCTCGTCGCGGTGGTAGCCGTACCAGGGACTGACGGCGAGCAGCACCGCGACGACCGTCAGCGCGATCACCGCGATCGGACGCCTGGCGAACGGGGGGAGCTGACGGATGGCGGGGGCGAGGTCGGCGGCCGTGGTCATCGGAACATCATCGACGCCAGGAGCCCGCCCGCGCCAGACCGGGTCCCGCCAAACCAAGGTCCAGCCAAACCAAGGTCCCGCCATGCCGGAGCCCGTCTGCTTGGCTTCGATCGGGCGGGTTCGATCGGGCCTGGATCCGGCCGGGCCTGCGGACTGTCAGCCGACGCCGAGCAGATCGACGACGAAGATGAGCGTCTCGCCCGGCTTGATGACGTTGCCCGCGCCGCGGTTGCCGTACCCGAGGTGCGGGGGGATCGTGAGGCGGCGCCGCCCGCCGACCTTCATGCCGACCACGCCGCGGTCCCACCCGGCGATGACGCGGCCGCCGCCCAGCGGGAACTGGAACGGCTGGCCCCGGTTCCATGACGCGTCGAACTCCTCGCCGGTGGAGAAGGCGACTCCGACGTAGTGCACGGTGACGTTCTGCCCCGCCTGGGCCTCGGGTCCGTCTCCCTCGACGAGGTCGACGATCTCCAGGTCGGCGGGCGGTGCGCCCTCGGGGAAGTCGATCTCGGGCTTCTCCGCTGTCACGTGCGTCTCCTGTCCTCTCGCGCCGGGGGCTTCCGGCGGAGATCGACTCTACCGGTCGGACCCGCCCCGCCGCGCCCATCCCGGCCGGGTCAGCTCTGGCCCCAGGGGTCGATGGTTTCGATCCCGGTGTCGTAGAAGTCCTTGAGGTTGCGGGTGGCCAAGGTGGCCCGGTGGGCGCGGCAGATGGCGGCGATCTGGGCGTCGAACCCGTCGATCGGCGTGCCTGCCCGTTCCCGGGCGCTGACGACTGCCGCGTACAGCGGGGCCGCCGGTGCGTTGAAGGGCAGTACCTTGTCGGCGAAGGCGTCGAACACCTCCTCCGCGGTGACCGCCAGCAGTTTCTTGCGGCGCCCGTCGGGCAGTCGCTCGATGCCGTAGCGGATCTCCGCCAGAGTGATCGAGGTGGTGTACAAATCACGTCCGGTTTGTGATCGGATCCACTGCACCACCGTCGGCGCCGGTGCCGGCCTCATAAGTTCCGACACCACGGTGGTATCGATGACGATCATGACGCGAAGTCGGCTGCGCGTGGCGGCGTCGCCCGGGCCGGCAGTTCTAGCTCGATGCCCCCGAGGGCGGCGAAGCGGTCCAGCAGCGTGGTGAACAGGTTCTCCGGGGTCTCCGGCTCGGCCACCGCTTCTTCGAGGATGGCGCGGGCTTCAGCCTCCATCGATCGACCGTGGCGAGCCGCTCGCATGCGCAGACGACGTTTCACCTCGTCGTCGAGATTACGGATGCTGAGTGCAGCCATCCAGGTCACCTCCTGATAGCAATGCTAGCATCAGGTAGTCGTCCGATGGCGGGTTCGTCAACGTCCACGGGTAGTGCGGTCGTTGCCTGACCGCACTACCCGTCAGGGGATGGTCACGCCTGTCCCGGCCGCGAGGGCGGGGTCACCAACTCTGGTGGAGCGGCATGCCCTCGCTGTATCCGGAGGCGCTCTGCACGCCCACGACGGCCCGCCCGTGGAACTCCTCCAGGTCGGCCGCGCCGGCATAGGTGCAGGACGACCGCAGGCCCGCGACGATGGCGTCGATCTGGTCCTCGACGCTCGGCCGCATCGGATCCAGGTACATCCGCGACGTCGAGATGCCCTCCTCGAACAGCGCCTTGCGCGCCCGCTCGAACGGCGAGTCCTCGGCGGTGCGCAGCCGTACGGCACGGGCCGAGGCCATGCCGTAGTTCTCCTTGTAGGCGCGGCCGTCGGGCGCGATCCGGGTGTCTCCCGGCGACTCGTACGTCCCGGCGAACCACGAGCCGATCATCACGTTGGACGCGCCGGCCGCGAGCGCGAGCGCGACGTCGCGCGGATGGCGCACGCCGCCGTCGGCCCACACGTGGCGGCCCAGCGCGCGGGCCTGCGCGGCGCACTCCAGCACGGCGGAGAACTGCGGCCGGCCCACGCCGGTCATCATCCGGGTGGTGCACATCGCGCCCGGCCCGACGCCGACCTTGATGATGTCGGCCCCCGCCTCGACCAGGTCGCGCACGCCCTCGGCGGTGACGACGTTGCCCGCCGCGACCGGTACGTCCGGGCCGAGCGCGCGGACCGCCCGGAGGGCGGAGATCATCTTCTCCTGGTGGCCGTGGGCCGTGTCGACCACGAGCACGTCCACGCCCGCCTCCAGCAGTTCCTTGGCCCTGGCGGCGACGTCGCCGTTCACGCCGACGGCGGCGCCGATGCGCAGCCGGCCCTCCGCGTCGACCGCCGGCCGGTACAGCGTGGAGCGCAGCGCTCCCGTACGGGTGAGGATGCCGACCACGCTGCCGTCTTCGTCGACGACCGGGGCGAGGCGGTGGCGGCCCTCGTGCAGCGCGTCGAACGCGGCCTGCGGGTCGATCCCGCGCGGCAGCGTCTGCGGCGAGGCCGACATGACCTGGGAGAGCTGGGTGAACATGTCCACCCCCTGACAGTCGGCCTCGGTGACGACGCCGACGGGGCGGTTCTGCCAGTCCACGACGATCACCGCGCCGTGCGCCCGCTTGGGCAGCAGGCTCAGCGCCTCGCCGACCGTGCGGTGGGCCGTCAGCGTGATCGGGGTGTCATGGACCAGGTCTCGGGCCTTCACCCATTGGACGACCTCGGCCACCACGTCGATCGGGATGTCCTGTGGGATGATCGTGATGCCGCCGCGGCGGGCCACGGTCTCCGCCATGCGGCGTCCGGCCACGGCGGTCATGTTGGCCACCACGACAGGGATCGTGGTGGCGGTGCCGTCGTTCGTCGAGAGATCCACGGCAAGGCGTGACCCGATCGCCGATCGGGACGGCACCATGAAGACATCGCTGTACGTGAGATCGTAGGGCGGCGTCACATCATTTAGGAATCGCACGTTTGTCCAGCCTATGTGGTGAGCGGTCGTAATCCGGCATTCCCGGCCCGGAACGAGGGGAGCCCCGGGTACCGGATACATTGACCTCGCTTGAGAGGAGAAACCGTGATCATCGTTGACCGGGCGGAGGTGCTCGTCGTCGGCTACGCCGTACGGACGACCAACGTCGCTGAGGCCGACCCGGCCCGCGCCCAGTTGCCGGGACTGTGGGCGCGCGCGGGGGCCGCGGGAGCGTTCGCACATGTGCCGGGCCGGGTCGACGAGCACCTCTACGCGGTGCTGACCGACTACGAGAGCGACCACCACGGGGCGTACACCCAGATCGTCGGCATCGCCGTGCGCACGGCGGCGCGGCTGCCCGAGGGCATGGTCGCCGTGCGGGTCCCCGGCGTTCCGGCCATGCTGTTCGAGGCGCGCGGCCCGATGCCGGGTGCGCTGCTCGAGACGTGGCAGCAGGTGTGGAAGCACACGGAGTCGGGCGGCGCCCCCGCCCGCGCCCACACCACCGACCTCGAGGTGCATCATCCCGGGGGTGTCGACCTCTACGTCGCGGTCCTGCCGTCTTTCTGAGAATCCTGACCCGAAACCCTGACCCGGCGTCCTGACCGAGAATCCTGATCAGGCCAGCACTCCGGCCGCGCGCAGTGCCTCGGCCTCGTCGTCCGGCAGGCCCCACTCGGTCAGGTCGTGGAGCCGGATGGCCGGGGCCAGATGGTCTCCGTGTCCCCCCTGTCGTTCACTGCCGAGCAGGCGCGGCGCCGGGGCCGGTTGCAGGACGCCGCCGATCTCCAGGAACGTCTCCCGTGCCCGGTTGTGCGGATGCGCCGCGGCCTCGTTCATGTCCAGGACGGGGAAGACGCAGGCGTCCGAGCCCTCGAAGGCCTGCTCCCACTCGGCCCGGGTTCTGGACCGGAAGGCTGAGGTGAGCCGTTCGCGCAGCTTCGGCCAGTTCGCCGGGTCGTCCCGGTTCGGCAGCTCCGTCATGTCCACCAGCCGACCCATCCGGTCGAGCATCTCCGCCCAGAACTGCGGTTCCAGTGGCCCGACCGCGAGGAACCCCCCGTCGGCCGTCTCGTACGTGTCGTACATCGGCGCACCGGTGTCCAGCAGGTTGGTCCCGCGCGGCCCCCAGTGGCCGCCGGCCACGCCGGCGTAGAACATCGCGAACAGGAGCGCGGCGCCGTCCACCATCGCGGCGTCGATCACCTGGCCTCGCCCGGTGCGCTCGCGTTCGAACAGGGCGAGCAGCACGCCGTAGGCCAGCATGAGGCCCCCGCCGGCGAAGTCGCCGAGGATGTTGATGGGCGGAGTGGGCTTGCCGCCCGCCCGGCCCAGCAGCGACAGGACCCCGGAGATCGCGATGTAGTCGATGTCGTGCCCGGCGGCCGGCGCGAGGGGCCCCCGCTGACCCCAGCCGGTCATCCGGCCGTAGACCAGCCGCTCGTTCACCGTGTGCAGGTCGGCCGGGCCGATCCCCAGCCGTTCGGCGACGCCCGGCCGGAACACCTCGATCACCACGTCGGCCCCGGCGGCCAGCTTCTTGAAGGCCGCGACGCCCGCGGGTGACTTCAGATCGAGCCCGATCGTGCGCTTGCCGCGGTCCATGACGTCCCGGCGGGGTCTGTCGTCGACCGCCCCGACCCGGTCGATCCGCAGCACCCGCGCGCCGTGGTCGGCCAGCATCATGCCGGCGAACGGCCCGGGCGCCAGGCCGGCCAGTTCCAGCACGCGCACCCCGGCCAGCGGGCCCCTCCGGGGCTCTTCCATGATGTCCTCCGCGCTCGGTTGCTCCGGGTCGTGTTCCAACGCGCCCAGTAGAACATGCTTCGGTCGGCCCGGGTCATACGGATCCCGGTGATCGGGTCTGTAGATCCGGGCCCGGTACCGGCCGGCGAGTCGAAAAGAGATACGATCACCCGGATCCCCCTGGTTCGCAGGCGATCCGGAGAGTTTTCACGGGCGTAACGTGTCAGCTCTGGTCTGCGAAGTTCTCGGGGGATAGCGTTCAAGAGGCGATCTCGCGATCCAGGGGGTGGTTCCATGCCAGACCGCACGGCCAGTATGACCGCCCATACGAAGGCAGTCGAGCAGATCAGGGAGTCCTACGCGGCCATCCCGCAGGATGCCGCGCCCCGCCTCGCCAAGGCCACCACGAACCTGTTCCGCTTCCGTACGCCCACGAAGACGGCCGCACTGTCCGCCCGTGACCTCGACCAGGTGATCCAGGTCGATCCCGCGAGCATGACGGCCGAGGTCCAGGGGATGACCACGTACGAGAACCTGGTCGACGCGACCCTGCCGTACGGGCTCATGCCGTACGTGGTGCCCCAGCTCAAGACGATCACGCTGGGCGGCGCGGTCACCGGCCTCGGCATCGAGTCGACCAGCTTCGCCCGCGGCCTGCCGCACGAGTCCGTCGAGGAACTGGAGATCCTCACCGGCGACGGCCGTGTCGTCGTGGCGCGGGCCGAGGGCGAGCACGCCGACCTTTTCCGCGCCTTCCCCAACTCCTACGGCACGCTCGGCTACGCCCTGCGGATCCGCATCAAGCTGCTCCCGGTCAAGCCGTTCGTACGGTTGACCCACATCCGGTTCGCCGACGCGGACAAGTGCATGCTGACCATGCACGAGATCTGCGAGAGCCGGGTGCACGACGGCGAGCCGGTCGACTTCGTCGACGGCACGTACTTCGGGCCGAACGAGATGTACGTCACCGTTGGCACGTTCTCGGACCGCGCGCCCTACACCTCCGACTACACCGGCATGCGGATCTACTACCAGTCGATCCGCAACCGCTCCCGCGACTGGCTGACCATCCGCGACTACCTGTGGCGATGGGACACCGACTGGTTCTGGTGCTCGCGGGCGTTCGGCGTCCAGCAGCCGCTGGTCCGCTCGCTGGTGCCGCGCCGATTGCTCCGCTCGGACGTCTACCGCAAACTCGTGGGGCTCGACCAGCGGTATGGCCTCACCGCCCGCGTCGACCGCTGGCGCGGCAACCCCGTGCAGGAGTCGGTCATCCAGGATGTGGAGGTGCCGGTCGAGCGGGGCGCGGAGTTCCTCGACTTCTTCCAGCGTCAGGTCGGCATGACGCCGGTGTGGATGTGCCCGCTCAAGGCCGCGACCGAATGGTCGCTGTATCCGCTGGAGCCGGGCCGCCTCTACGTCAACTTCGGCTTCTGGGGCATGGTCCCGTTGCCGCGCGGCCAGTTCGACGGCTACTACAACAGGCTGATCGAGCATGCCGTACACCGGCTCGACGGCCACAAGTCGCTGTACTCGACCTCGTTCTACGAACGGGAGGAGTTCTGGCGGCTGTACAACGGGGACGCCTACTGGCCCGTCAAGCGCGCGTACGACCCGGGCGAGCGGCTGCTCGACCTGTATGACAAGTGCGTCCGGGGTAGATAGGCGGTAACGCGACAGCCGGGACCCCAACAGCCGGGAGAGGTGCAGATTGTCTCTTGCGAAGATCTTCGAGAAGATCGTCGGTGCCGACACGGGCATTCGCCTGACCGCCTACGACGGCAGTGCGACGGGCCCGGCGGACGCCGACGTCACGATCGAGGTGAAGACCCCCGTCGCGGTGGCCTACCTGGCGCAGGCGCCGGGAGAGCTCGGCCTGGCCCGGGCCTACATCGCCGGGCACATCGATATCCACGGCGACACGTACACCCTGCTCGACCGCATGTGGTCGCTGACGTTGAACGACCTGCCGCTGCGCGCGAAGATCGACGCGGTCCGGTCGCTCGGCGTCAAGCCGCTGATGATGCGCGTCCAGCCGCCGCCGCAGGAGATGCGGCAGAGCACACTGGCGAAACTGGGCAGCCGCCATGCGAAGCAGCGCGACGCCGAGGTGATCCAGCACCACTACGACGTCTCCAACCGGTTCTACGAGTGGGTCCTCGGTCCCTCCATGGCGTACACCTGCGCGGTCTTCCCCAGCCACGACTCCACGCTGGAGGAGGCGCAGTACACGAAGTTCGATCTGGTGGCCAAGAAGCTGGACCTCCAGCCGGGGATGCGGCTGCTCGACGTCGGCTGCGGCTGGGGCGGCATGGTCATGCACGCGGCCAAGGAGTACGGCGTGAAGGCCCTGGGCGTCACGCTCTCCCGGCAACAGGCCGAGTGGGCGCAGAAGGCGATCGCCGAGGCCGGGCTGACCGACCTCGCCGAGGTCCGCCACATGGACTACCGCGACGTGCCCGAGACGGACTTCGACCGGGTGAGCTCGATCGGCCTCACCGAGCACATCGGCAAGGACAACCTGCCGTCCTACTTCTCCTTCCTGTACGGCATGCTCAGGCCGGGCGGGCGGCTGCTCAACCACTGCATCACCCGCCCGACCGGGACCGAGAAGACGTTCAACAAGGGCGGCTTCATCAACAAGTACGTCTTCCCGGACGGCGAACTGGAGTCCGTCGGCCACCTGATCCGCCAGATGGAGGACATCGGCTTCGAGATCCGCCACCAGGAGGACCTGCGCGAGCACTACGCGCTGACCCTGCGCGAGTGGTGCGAGAACCTCGACGAGCACTGGGACGAGGCGGTCGAGGAGGTCGGCCAGGGCACCGCCCGGGTCTGGCGGCTCTACATGGCCGGCTGCGTGGTCGGGTTCGAGCGCAACAAGGTGCAGCTCCACCAGGTGCTCGGGGTCAGGCTCGACGACGAGGGACGGTCACAGGTTCCGCTGCGCCCGTCCCTCGGCTGGCCCTGACCGCTGCCCTACCGCAGCTCGCGTTTGAGGATCTTTCCGGTGGCGGTCATCGGCAGGGCGTCGCGGAACTCGACGATCCGCGGGTACTTGTAGGCCGCCATGTTCTCCCGGCACCAGGCCACCAGCTCCTCCTCGGAGACGGAGGCCTGCGGGCCGCGGATGACGTACGCTTTGATCTCCTCGCCGTGGGAGTCGTGGGGGACCCCGACGACCGCGGCGAGTGAGACCGCCGGGTGGGTCATCAGGACCTCCTCGATCTCTCGGGGGTAGACGTTGAAACCCCCTCGGATGATCATGTCCTTGGCCCGGTCGACGATGTAGTAGTAGCCGTCCTCGTCGCGGCGGGCGATGTCGCCCGTGCGGAACCAGCCGTCCCGCATGACCTCGGCCGTCGCCTCCGGACGGTTGTAGTAGCCCTTCATGATGTTGTGCCCGCGGATGGCGATCTCTCCGATGTCGTCGACCGTGTTCCAGTCGGCGTCGACGAGCCGCATCTCCACGCCCCAGATCGGAGTGCCGATCGAGCCGGCCTTGGCGGGCCTGCCCGGCTGGTTGAACGAGGCCACCGGCGCGGTCTCCGACAGCCCGTAGCCCTCCAGGATGCCGACGCCGAACGTCGCGGAGAAGTCCTTGAGCACCTCCACCGGCAGCGCGGAACCACCGGATACCGCGGTGACCAGGGACTTCGGCACGTCGGCCTGCCCGGTGCGTACCGCGGTGAGCATGGCCCAGTACATGGTGGGCACCCCCGCGAACGACGTGACGCTCTCCCCGGTCATGAGTTCGAGGGCCGCGGCCGGCTCGAACCGCGGCATCAGAACCACGGTCGCGTGCCGCCGGAACCCGGTGTTCATGACCACGGTCTGCCCGAACGAGTGGAACAGCGGCAGCGTGGCGAGGTAGACGTTCCGCTCGTGACTGGGGAACATCTCGTCGCTGACCATCGCGTTGAGCAGCATGTTCTGGTGGCTGAGCTCGGCTCCCTTGGGCTGCCCGGTGGTTCCGCTGGTGTAGAGGATCACCGCCGTGTCCTCCGCCGAGGTCGCCGCGGTCTCGAACGTCCCCGGCATGCCGTCGAGCGCCGCCCACACGCTCTCGCCGTACGGGGACTCGGTCGCGAGCGGCGTCGCGGGCAGCACGAAGAAGTGCTCGGCGCCCGCCGCTCCCTCGAAGCCCTCCAGGCCGCGTTCGCCGAGAGGCAACTCCGGCGTGCCCTCGAAGCAGAAGAACGCCTTCGCCTCGGAGTCGTCCAGGTGGTAGGTGATCTCCCTGGCCTGGAGCAGCACGTTGAGCGGAACGACGATCGCCCCCGCCTTGAGGATCCCGAAGTAGACGAACGGGAAGTACGGCAGGTTGGGGCAGGCCAGCGCGACCTTGTCGCCGCGGCCGATCCCGCGTGAGACCAGTAGGTTCGCGACCTGGTTGGCCATGGAATCGACGAGGGAGTAGGGCAGACGCAGGTCTCCGTAGACGACGGCCGTGTGGTCAGGGTGCTCCCTGGCGCTGTCCTCCAGCACGACGGACAGGTTCAGCATCTGCCCCTCCTCGTTTTCGATTTTCGGGTTCGCTTTCGGCAGGCCCGTATTCCGGCGCTATGTGCCGTATGGCCCATACCTACCGGTAGGTATCACACTCTGTGATGCAAGTCACCTAACGATCTGGAGTAGGCCGAGTCTCCGTGCCTGGGCGGGCTCGGCGAGCCGCTGCAGTTCCCGGCCGGCCGAGTCGAGCACGACCCACGTGTTGTGCGCGCGGCCCGCGACGCGGACCACCAGGCGGCCGTCCTCCAGGTAGAACGCGCCCAGCTTGGTCCCCTTCACCGGGATGGGCACGCGCTTGCCGGTGACGGTGTCGACGATCGTCGGGTTGAAGGCCGTCGGCCAGACCCCGTCGCCCCCGGGCGCGGCCGGCGACAGCGCGTGCACCACGACCTTCCTGCCGTCGGGCGACAGGCTCTGCACGTGGTTGGCCAGCTTGACGCCCTTGGCTCGCACGGATCTCCCGGACTTCAGGTCGAGCGTGTAGACGCCCTCGGTCGTCCCGGCGTACCCCGCGAGACGCCACCCGTCACCCGACCAGGCGAGATGGCAGACGCCGCGCGTCTTGCCCGCCTTGCGGGCGCCCGTCCCGTCCGCCCTCGCGATCATGAGTGGCGAGGCGTCGGCGTTGCTCCTGCCCAGGTACGCCACATGCGCGGAGTCGGGCGACCAGACCGGCGTGGCGCAGGGGGCGCCGGCGCCGGCGCCCTTGGCCACGACCTTGGCCGAGCGCCCGGCCTTGACGTGAACCCTGCCGTCCATCGTGATCCAGGCGAGCTTCTCGCCGTCCGGGGAGGCGGCGAACTGGAACGTGTCCGGCGCACCGCCCAGCTTGGTGAAGCCCCTGCCCGGCTCGTAGCGGCTGATCGGATAGCCCTTGCCGTAGCTCAGGTAGACGGCGACCCCCGCGAGCGGCTTCGGCGCCGCCGCACCGGCAGCGGAGGTGTGAGCGGAGGTAGTGCCGGCGAGGGCGGCCCCCGGGGTGACCACCGCAGGGATCGTGAGCGCGGCGGCCAGCGCGAGGCCGGGCAGGATGCGCGAGTTCATCAATTCTTCCTTTCGGCGTCAACACAGGGTTGGACGGCTCAACTCGCCGAAAGGTTCGCCCTGCCCCCGCCCTACTCCGCCCTGCTCACTGCCCGGTCGGGCGAATCGACCGGAAGATCGTGTTGATGTCGGGCAGCAGGTCGCCCTGAGTCTCGGGGACCGCCATGTAGACGACGGCGGGCAACTCGCCGCCGGTGTCCAGCACCGCCACCACGATGGTCGTCTCATCGACTCCCGAAGTGATCTTGTAGGCGGACAGCAGGCCGGTCCTGCCCTTGCGTGTCAGCTTCTGCTGGGCGATCTTGGTGGCCCGGTTGCCCCTGGGGAGCAGCGCCTGCCGCGCGTACTTGGCCACCGCGTTGACGACCGGGCCGAGCTTGTCCGGCGTCGTGTACTTCGCGGCCAGCGACTGCGACAGCGGGCCCCACATCACCTGGGCCTCCTGGTCTCCCGGGACCCCCGGGACGTACTGCCTGGCGGTGAATCCGTACTTGGTCTGAACGGTCTGGTTGTCCGGATCGAGCCGCCACTTTCCGCCGAGCTTGGGCACCATGATCCGGCCCGTCTGGTCGGCGATGACGCCGCTGACGGGCGAGGCCGTGCCCTTGAACCTCGGCAGGGTGGGGAAGCGCGACTGCGGCTTCGCGACCACCGAGGGGGACGGCTTGGCGGACGGCTTGGCCGGTTCGGCGTCGGCCTCGCTGGACGAGCTGAGCGGGCCGGCGACGAACGCCCATACCAGCACTCCGACCAGCGCGACGAGCACCGAGCCGCCCAGCGCGAACAGCCAGACCGGACGGCCGCCCTCGTCGTCCTCGTACTCGTCGATGGCGTCGTAGTTCTCCCCGAAGACCGTGTTCCACAGCTCCTGCTGCCGGTGCGCGGGCGGGGTCTTCGGCCCGCTGATCTGACCCGCCGTCACGAACGGCTTGTACGGATCATCCGGCGGCGGGGGAGGCGGTGGCGCCATCGGCGGTCCGGCAGGTGCCTGTGGCCGGGCGGCCTGCGGTTGGCCGGTTTGGGGGTGGCCAGTCTGGGGGTGGCCAGTCTGGGGGTGGCCGGATTGTGGTTGGCCGGATTGCGGTTGGCCGGTTTGGGGGCGTGGCCGAGGGCGGGTGGCTTGGTGATCGTTGTGCCGCCGGTGGTCGTCGTGTCCCTGGTAGCCGTTGTGTCCCTGGTAGTCGATATGCGCGGTGCGGTCGGGGTCCCCGGCCCGTCCTGGCCCGTGCTGACCTGGCCCGTGCTGACCTGGCCCGGACTGATCCGGGCCGGAGTGGGGTGAGGCCGCCATGAATGACCGGACCGTGGGCGTGAAGGGCGAGCCGCCGGGGTCCGAGCGGGGAATCTCGGGCCACGCGGGTGCTCGCTGCGGCTCGCTGTGGTCCGGCGGCATGCTACCTCCCGCGATCATGCCCGGATTAGGGGTGCCTGGCATGGTCTCATGTGACGAGGGGGGTGTCGCGGGGAAACCGGAGAATGCCCCGCGAAACTGCTCGCCCGAGGGGTCGGTGGGCGGGTCCTGCATCGGCAGGCCCGACGGCGGGTAGGTATCGGCCACAGCGAAGACAGTAAACTAATGGGACATAAGAGGTCACAACGGATCTGTCACCATCGGGTATCGTAGCTTGACTTGCGACGTCAGCCCGGGTTGGTCGTCGGCGATCCGGTTGCCGCCTGCGCTAGTCTTTGTTGACGCTCCGCCACCCTGTTCGGGCAGCCCGCGATCTCGGGCCGCCGACGTGTCCCCGTGCCGGAGCGGGGATCTCGCGGAGCGGGGATCCGAACATCTGATGCTGTGACAGCTGATGTACCAGCCGCCGGGCGAGGAGTGGAAGTGGACGAACCGGTGTATGACCCCCAGGCGCTGCAGGCCAAGTGGCTGCCGCGGTGGGAGGAGTTGGACACCTTCGCCGCCGTCGAGGGCCCCGTGGACCCCAGGCCGCGCCGGTACATGCTCGACATGTTCCCCTACCCCTCCGGTGACCTTCACATGGGTCACGGCGAGGTGTTCGCCATCGGTGACGTCCTGGCCCGCTACTGGTTCCAGAAGGGCTACAACGTCCTGCACCCGATCGGGTGGGACTCCTTCGGCCTGCCCGCGGAGAACGCCGCCATCCGGCGCAACGCCCACCCCGCCGAGTGGACGTACGCGAACATCGACACCCAGGCGAACTCGTTCAAGCGGTACGCCGTGTCCTTCGACTGGTCGCGTCGGCTGCACACCAGCGACCCGGAGTACTACCGCTGGAACCAGTGGCTGTTCATCCGCTTCTTCGAGCGCGGGCTGGCCTACCGCAAGGGCGGCCTGGTCAACTGGTGCCCGGTCGACCAGACCGTGCTGGCCAACGAGCAGGTCGTCGCCGGGCGGTGTGAGCGCTGCGACGCCGAGGTGGTCCGCCGCGAGCTGACCCAGTGGTACTTCAAGATCACTGACTATGCCGACCGGCTGGTCGACGACATGGCGCAGCTTGAGGGCGGCTGGCCCGAGCGCGTGCTGACCATGCAGCGCAACTGGATCGGCCGCTCCACCGGTGCGGACGTCCAGTTCGAGATCGAGGGCCGCGACGAGCCGGTCACCGTCTACACCACCCGGCCCGACACGTTGTACGGCGCCACCTTCTTCGTGGTCGCCCCGGACGCCGCGCTGGCCGAGGAGATCGTCGCGCCGGAGCAGCGGGAGGCGTTGGCCGCCTACAAGGCGCAGGTCGCCAAGCTGTCGGACATCGAGCGGCTGTCCACGGAGAAGGAGAAGACCGGCGTCTTCCTGGGCACCTACGCGATCAACCCGGTCAACGGCGAGCGCATCCCGGTCTGGGCGGCCGACTACGTGCTGTCCGACTACGGCCACGGCGCGATCATGGCCGTGCCCGCGCACGACCAGCGCGACCTCGACTTCGCGCGGAAGTTCGGCCTGCCGGTCAAGGTCGTCGTGCACACCGGCCTGGCCGACCCGGGAGAGACCGGCGTCGCCACGCCCGGCGAGGGCACGCTGGTGAACTCCGGGCCGTTGGACGGTCTGCCCAAGGTCGAGGCGATCCAGAAGATCATCGAGATCCTGGGTGAGCGGGGCACCGGCAGGGCCACGGTCAACTTCCGGCTGCGTGACTGGCTGCTGTCGCGGCAGCGGTTCTGGGGCACCCCGATCCCGATCGTCCACTGCCCCGACTGCGGCGAGGTCCCGGTCCCCGACGACCAACTGCCGGTGACGCTGCCCGACATGCGCGGCGAGGCGCTGGCGCCCAAGGGGGTCTCCCCGCTGGCGAGCGCCGAGGAGTGGGTCAACGTCGCCTGCCCCAAGTGCTCCGGCCCCGCCAGGCGGGACACCGACACGATGGACACCTTCGTCGACTCCTCGTGGTACTACCTGCGTTACTGCGACCCGGACTACACCGACGGCCCGTTCGACGTCGAGCGCGTACGCGAGTGGGGCCCGATCGACCAGTACGTCGGCGGCGTCGAGCACGCGGTGCTGCACCTGCTGTACTCGCGGTTCTTCACCAAGGTCCTGTACGACATGGGCATGGTGGACTTCACCGAGCCGTTCCTGCGCCTGCTCAACCAGGGTCAGGTGATCAACCGGGGCAAGGCGATGTCCAAGTCGCTGGGCAACGGTGTCGACCTGGGCGAGCAGATCGACGCGTACGGCGTGGACGCGGTCAGGTTCACGATGCTGTTCGCCGGGCCGCCGGAGGACGACATCGACTGGGCCGACGTCTCCCCGGCCGCCTCGCAGAAGTTCCTGGCCCGCGCCTACCGCGTGATGGCCGAGGCCGGCGCGGCCTCCGCTCCGGGAGCCGGCTTCGCGGCGGGCGACCAGGAGCTGCGCAAGGTCACCCACCGCACCATCGACGAGGTCACCCGGCTGATCGAGTCGCAGCGCTACAACGTCGCGATGGCCCGCATGATGGAGTTGACCACGGCCGCCCGCCGGGCGATCGACTCCGGGCCGGGCGCCGCCGACCCCGCGGTGCGCGAGGCCGCCGAGACCCTGGCCGTCATGCTCTCGCTGGCCGCGCCGTACACGACGGAGGAAGGCTGGGAGCGGCTCGGCCACGCGCCGTCGGTCGCCACGGCGGGCTGGCCGGTCGCCGACCCCGCGCTGCTGGTCCAGGAGTCCGTCACCTGCGTCGTCCAGGTGGCGGGCAAGGTGCGCGACCGGCTGGACGTCGCACCGGACATCGCCGAGGCCGAGCTGGAGTCGCTGGCCCTCGCCTCCGACAAGGTCCGGCCGTACCTGGACGGGGCGCCGCGCAAGGTCATCGTCCGCGCGCCGAAGCTCGTCAACATCGTCCCGTGACCCGCTGAGCGCTGTGACCCGCTGAGCGCTGCGACCTGCCAACCCCTGCGACCTGCTGAAAAGGGCGGCCGCGCCGTACCCGGGAAGATCCGGTACGGCGCGGCCGCGCGCTCCGCGGACATCACAGCTCGCCGGAAGTGGTCGCCGCCGGACCTCCCACGCCGCGTAAAGTGCGGATGTGGGAAATGGCGCATACTTGAGATACCCCCACCTGAATGGTGACCTTCTCACCTTCGTGGCGGATGACGACGTCTGGCTGGCGCCCGTGGACGGTGGCAGGGCCTGGCGGTTCACGGCCGACCGGGTCGCGGTCGCTCACCCGCGGTTCTCTTCCGACGGCACGCGCATCGCGTGGACGAGCACTCGCGAGGGCGAGCCCGAGGTGTTCTCCGCCGATCTGGAAGGCGCCGAGAGCGAGCGGCTCACACATTGGGGCAACGCCACGACGGGTGTGCGCGGCTGGACCGAGGACGGGAACGTGCTGGCGGTCACCGCCGCGGGCCACGGCTCACGCTCCCGGCTGTGGGCCCACGCGGTTCCGCTGGACGGCGGCCCGGCGACGGCGCTGCCGTACGGCAGGGTCAGCGAGGCCGCGGTCAGCGGCCCCAGGGTGGCGACCGTCTCAGCGGTGTGGCGCGAGCCGTCGCAGTGGAAGCGTTACCGCGGCGGCACCGCGGCCAAGATCTGGGTGGACGCCACGGGCGACGGCGAGTTCACCCGCCTGTTCGCCGACAACCCCGCCCAGCACTGGTCGGTCATGTGGGTGGGGGAGCGGATGGCCTTCCTCGCCGACACCGACGGCGACGGCAACCTCTACTCCTGCCTGCCCGACGGCTCGGACCTGCGGCGGCACACCACGCACCGCGGCTTCTACGCGCGCCATGCCGCATCAGACGGCTCACGCGTCGTCTACGGCTTCGGCGGCGACCTCTGGCTGCTGGAAAGCCTGGAAGCCGAGCCGTACAAGCTGGACATCACCCTGGGCGGGCCGCGCCCGGCCAGGGCCAGGCGGCCGGCGCCGAGCAGGGTCGGCGGCTTCGCGCCGGACCGCACCGGGCGGGCCAGCGCGGTCGAGATCCGCGGCACCGCCCACTGGCTGACTCACCGCGACGGCCCCGCGGGGGTGCTGCGCGCCGAGCCCGGAGTCCGGGTACGGCTGCCGCGGCCGCTCGGCAACGCCGGCCGGGCCGTCTGGGTGTCGGACGCCTCCGGAGAGGACGCGTTGGAGATCGGCACCCTGGAAACCGGAACACTGGAACTCGGAACACCGGGCGGTGAGATCCGCACGCTGGGCGCCGGTCAGATCGGCCGGGTGCTCGACCTGGCAGCCGCCCCGGACGGCGAGCACGTCGCGGTCGCCACCCACGACGGGCGGCTCCTGGTGGTGGACCTCGACTCCGGGAACGTCCGCGAGTTGGACCGCACCACCCACGGCGACGTGCAGGGCCTGACGTTCTCGCCGGACTCGGCCTGGCTCGCCTGGGCGCACGCCTACCAGGCCGAGCGCTGCCACCTCAAGCTGGCCCGCGTGGACGGCGGCACCTCGATCGCGGTGCCGCCGATCGAGGTGACGCCGCCGCGCTTCAACGACTACAGCCCGTCCTTCACCATGGACGGCAGATACCTGGCCTTCCTGTCGGACCGCACGTTCGACCCGGTCTACGACGCCCATGTCTTCGATCTGTCCTTCCCCGCCGGCTGCCGGCCGTACCTGGTGCCGCTCAAGGCCACCACACCCTCGCCGTTCGCCCCCTCCCTCGCGGGCCGTGGCTGGGGCGGGGAGGACGACGCCGTTTCGGACGCCGAGAACGACGGCAGGAAGGCCGCCAAGAACGACGGCAAGTCCGAGGCGCCGCCGATGACCGAGGTGGATGCCGACGGGCTGGCGGCGCGGATCGTGCCCGTGCCGGTACCCGCCGGCACCTACTCCAACCTGCGTGCCGCCAAGGACGGCCTGCTGTGGCTGTGCCACCCACTGGGCGGGCAGCTCGGCGACGGCACCGAGCCCGGAGCGCCGGTCCTGGAACGCTACGACCTGGCCAAGCGCAAGGTCACCGAGCTGGACGGCGAGTTCGGCGCCTTCGAGGTGAGCGGCGACGGCACGCGCCTGGTGGCCACCGGCGGCGGCGGCCTGCAGACCCGCGCCACCGGAGAGGACGACGAGGTCGTGACCATCGACCTGGACCGGGTGGCCGTGACCATCGACCCGGTCGCGGAGTGGCGGCAGGCCTACCACGAGGCCGGGCGGCTCATGCGTGACCACTTCTGGCGCGCGGACATGAACGGCGTCGACTGGCCGGGCACGCTCGACCGCTACGCCCCCCTCGTGGAGCGGATCGGCGCCTACTCCGAGCTGATCGACCTGCTCTGGGAGGTCCAGGGCGAGCTGGCCACCTCCCATGCCTATGCGCGGCCAAACGGCACCGCCCGCGATCCCAGGCGCCGTCAGGGCCTGCTCGGCGCCGACCTCGCCCGGGGCGAGAGCGGGATATGGCGGATCAGCCGCATCCTGCCCGGGGAGTCCTCCGATCACAAGGCCCGCTCGCCGCTGCTCGCGCCCGGCGTCGCCGTCCGGGAGGGCGACGCGATCGTCGCCGTGGGCGGGCGCCCGGTCGATCCGGTCCGCGGGCCGCTGGCACTGCTGTCCGGTACGGCGGGGCGGCCCGTGGCGCTGACCGTCCGGCCCGGCTCCGGCGGCGAGACCCGTCGGGTCGTCGTCACGCCCATCGCCGACGAGACGCAGCTGCGGTACCACGACTGGGTGGCCGGACGGCGGGTGTTCGTGCGTGAGGCGTCGGGCGGGCGGCTCGGCTACCTGCACGTGCCGGACATGGTGGCCACCGGGTGGGCGCAGTTCCACCGGGACCTGCGTGCCGAGATGGACTTCGACGGGCTCATCGTGGACGTCCGCGACAACGGCGGCGGTCATGTCTCCGAGCTGGTGCTGGAGAAGCTGCAGCGGCGGGTGACCGGGTGGTCGCTGGCCCGGGGGTACGAGCCGACGCGGTACCCGGAGGACGCACCTCGCGGGCCCGTCGTGGCCGTCACCGACGAGTTCGCCGGGTCGGACGGGGACATCGTCAGCGCCGGGATCAAGAACCGCCGCATCGGGCCGCTCGTGGGCACGCGGACCTGGGGCGGTGTGATCGGCATCGACTCGCGGTACTCGCTGGTGGACGGGACCGTCGTCACCCAGCCGCGGTACTCGTTCTGGCTGGAGGGCGAGGGGTGGGGCGTGGAGAACCACGGTGTCGACCCGGACGTCGAGGTCATCGTGACGCCGCAGGACCTGGTCGCCGGACGGGACCCGCAACTGGCCCGGGCGGTGGAGCTGGCCCTGGCGGCGCTGGAGGACAGGCAACCGGCGACCCCGCCCGAGTTGCCGCCGCTGCCGTGACCCGTCAGGCGAGAGCGGAGGAGATCCTGGCCAGGATCTCCTCCAGGATCGCCTCTGACGTCCCGAAGTTGAGGCGGACGAAGGCATCGCCGCCGCCGTAGAGGGGGCCCGGGCCGACCTTGACCCGGGCCTCCCGCTCCAGGAAACCCGCGGCGTCCGTCGCCACCGGGGACCCGTACGCGGACAGGTCCAGCCACGCGAGATAGGTCCCCTCGGGCATCCGGTAGCCGACTCGAGAGGGGAGCCGCTCAGCGATCAGCTGCCGGTTGCGGTCCAGGATCCGCAGGACCTCCTCCAGCCACCGATCGCCGTGCCGCCAGGCCGCGACCGTCGCCTCGACGTCCAGCGCGCCCGGCGCACCGTAGATGTGCGGAGGCCGGCCGTCCAGGGCCGTCCGTACGGCCTCCGCCCCGATGTGGGCGATCGCGCAGTGGACGCCGCCCATGTTGAAGGCCTTCGACGCCGAGGTCAGCGTGACCGTGCGCTCGGGCAGGATCGTGGCGAAGGGGATATGACGGGCGGGGGAGTAGACGAGGTCGGCGTGGATCTCATCGGAGATCACAAGTGCGTCGTGACGCTCGGCGTACTCGGCCAGCGCGGCCAACTCCGGCTGGGTGAAGACACGGCCCGAGGGGTTCTGGGGGTTGATCAGGAGCAGCACGGGCGCGGGCTCGTCCGGCACCTCGAATCGGCCGTCCGGCCCGATCGGGATCGGCAGCACCCGCCTGCCCATGTCTCGGAGCGTCTCGAGGAACGAGTTGTAGGCCGGCATGTGCAGCGCGATCGGGTCGCCGGGCCGGGTCGTCAGATGCAGCAGCACCTGAAGCGCCTGGTTGAGATCTGTGTAGGTCCTGACGTGGGCGGGGTCGGGGCGCCAGCCGTACCGGCTCTCCATGCGTTCGGCGAAGGCGTCCGCCAGCGGGCCACAGCCGGGCTGCTCCAGCCAGGTGGGATAGCCGAGGTCGGTGGCGGCGCGGCGTGCGATGGCCTCCCTGATCACATCGGCGATCGGAAAGTCCATGTCGGCCACCCATGATGGGATCACATCCGGGGGAACGACCCCCCACTTGATCCCGTCACGGGTACGGCAGGCGGTCACATTGAGCGAGTCCAGGCCATGTAAATCCCGGCCATGCCGATCCACGTCATCCGGCACATCGCACTCATAAGTCACGGGACCACCCTAATCCGTTGCTTCGCGGCGCGCTCGCACCGCGAAGTCCAAGGGAAAACGGCCGGGGAGTGCCTAGAGCTTGCGCAGGACCGCCGTGACCTTGCCGAGGACGGTGGCCTCGTCGCCGGGGATGGGCTCGTAGTTCGGATTGTGCGGTATCAGCCACACGTGCCCGTCCTTGCGCTTGAAGGTCTTCACCGTGGCCTCGCCGTCGATCATCGCGGCCACGATGTCGCCGTTGTCCGCCACCGGCTGCTGCCGCACGACGACCCAGTCGCCGTCGGCGATCGCCGCCTCGATCATGGAATCGCCGGACACCTGGAGCAGGAACAGCGTGCCCTCGCCGACGAGCTGCTTCGGCAGCGCGAACACGTCCTCGATGCTCTGTTCGGCGAGGATCGGCCCGCCCGCGGCGATCCGGCCGACCAGCGGTACGAAGGCGGCGGTGGGGCGGTTGAAGCCCCCCTCCTCCTGGGCGGCGTCCGGGTCGACCCACAGGACCGGCTCGCCGGGCAGCCGGACCTCCAGAGCCCTGGGGCGGTGCGGGTCACGGCGCAGATACCCCTTACGCTGGAGCGCCGTGAGCTGGTGTGACACGCTCGAGGTGCTGGTCAGATGGACCGCTTCCCCGATCTCCCGCATCGACGGCGGATAGCCGCGCTGTTGGACCGAATCCCGGATCACCTCAAGGATCTTGCGCTGCCTCGGGGTGAGGCCAAGCGAGTCACGCCTGCGAACCGCGAGGTCGCCTGCGTCATCCGCCTTGGCGCTTCGGTCACTCACGATGCCACCTCTCAATCCGTGTTCCCTGCGTTGCTCAGGGTTTCTGCACTGCTCAGGGCGACCGTACCGCGATTCAAGATCATCATCAAACAATTGTTCGATTTTTGGCTAAATCGCAGATCCTGGCGTTCCGTCACATCGTACGGGAGTTCGATCGACATCGTGTTCGACTTTCTAGATTTCCCTTCTTCTGAGCATTCGTTCGCGAAGGGGAGGGATGTCGGGAGGGATAAGGAAAGCGTCGCGGTGATTTCCGGACTCGCGTCTCGAGTGTTTCGCGGCCTCGACGACCGGGCCGCCTGGGAGTCCGCCCGTGGCGCCGGCCGGGAGTGCCGTCGGGGATGTCGCGGGGGCGCGGCCGGGGTATGGTCGGCCGGTCCGGGGGGTCTGCCGCGACACGCCGAGGTGAACAGGGACTTCGATTCCGATGTGCTCGCCAACTTGCGTTCAAGGTCGGGCACTCCTACGGTTGGACCACAACATCTAGTAGTCACATCGGTGTAAGTTCCCTAGACCTTGTGGTTGAACCCGTGGTTTCAGACCTGTGGTTTCACGCTATGTGGTGCCAAGGGACGCGTTGAGGGAGGCGATGGCGTGTACTGCCCGTTCTGTCGTCATCCGGACACGCGGGTCATCGACAGCCGATCGACAGAGGACGGAGCGGCCATCCGCCGCAGGCGCTCCTGCCCCCAGTGCGGGCGCAGGTTCACCACGCAGGAGACCGTGCTGCTGATGGTGAGCAAGCGCAGCG
Organism: Sphaerimonospora thailandensis; assembly: GCF_016863115.1. Lineage (GTDB taxonomy): Bacteria > Actinomycetota > Actinomycetes > Streptosporangiales > Streptosporangiaceae > Sphaerimonospora > Sphaerimonospora cavernae. Next base: position 48,216 of record NZ_BOOG01000020.1, on the reverse strand, counting down.
GGGTCACCGAGCCGTTCTCGCGCGACAAGGTCATCGCGGGGGTGCGGCGGGCCTGCCAGGGGCGGCCGGTCAGCGAGGACTCGCTGGCCCAACTCGGGCAGCGGGTGGAGGAGACCATCCGGGCCACGGGAGCGGCCGATATCCCCTCGCACGAGGTGGGACTGGCCATCCTCGGCCCACTACGGGATCTCGATGAGGTCGCCTACCTGCGCTTCGCCTCCGTCTACCGCGGATTCGAGACGCTGGCCGACTTCGAGGCGGAGATCGAGCAGCTCAGAGTCGCGCGAGCCGCCGCTGACGGGCGATAGCCCGATCCGAGGCCGCAGGGCAGCGCGACGATGTGGTCATGGCGTGGTTGGGCAGCGCGGGTGAGCAGTCTCAGTGGTTGAGCAGTCTGAACAGGGCAGGCACGTGGTCCGACACGAAGGGGCTCCACGGGCCCCTAGAAGGGGGAAGTCATGACGGAGATCGCGAACGGCACCGCGACCGGCGCGGGGGATCGCGGGAGCAGGCGTTCGCGCAAGGGGCTGAAGATCAAGCGAGTCTTCACCACTCCCGGAGTGCATCCGTACGACGAGGTCCGCTGGGAGCGCCGTGACGTCGTGATGACGAACTGGCGCGACGGCTCGGTCAACTTCGAGCAGCGCGGTGTGGAGTTCCCCGACTTCTGGTCGGTCAACGCGGCCAACATCGTGACCACCAAGTACTTCCGCGGCGCCGTCGGCACCCCGCAGCGCGAGTGGAGCCTCAAGCAGCTCGTCGACCGGGTGGTCGGCGTCTACACCAGGACCGGCGTCGAGCACGGCTACTTCGCCACCGACGAGGACGCGGAGATCTTCGATCACGAGCTCAAGCACGCCCTGATCCACCAGGTCTTCAGCTTCAACTCCCCCGTGTGGTTCAACGTCGGCACCGCCTCCCCTCAGCAGGTATCGGCGTGCTTCATTTTGTCCGTAAATGACACGATGGAGGCGATTCTCGACTGGTACAAGGAAGAAGGGGTGATCTTCAAGGGCGGCTCCGGCTCCGGGATCAACCTCTCCCGCATCCGGTCGTCGAAGGAGCTCCTGTCCAGCGGCGGCACGGCCAGCGGCCCGGTCTCCTTCATGCGCGGCGCCGACGCCTCGGCCGGCACGATCAAGTCGGGCGGCGCGACCCGCCGGGCCGCCAAGATGGTCGTCCTCGACGTCGACCACCCGGACATCGAGGAGTTCATCGAGACCAAGGCGCGGGAGGAGGACAAGATCCGCGCCCTGCGCGACGCCGGTTTCGACATGGACCTGGGCGGCAAGGACATCGTGTCCGTGCAGTACCAGAACGCCAACAACTCGGTCCGCGTCTCGGACGAGTTCATGCGGGCGGTCGAGGCCGGTGACGGGTTCGGCCTGCGGGCCAGGCTGACCGGCGAGGTCATCGAGGAGGTCGACGCCAAGGGCCTCTTCCGTAAGATGGCCCAGGCCGCGTGGGAGTGCGCCGACCCCGGCCTGCAGTACGACGACACGATCAACGACTGGCACACCTGTCCGGAGACCGGGCGCATCACCGCGAGCAACCCCTGCTCTGAGTACCTCCACCTGGACAACTCCTCGTGCAACCTCGCGTCGATCAACCTGCTGAAGTTCCTGCGTGACGACGGCGCCTTCGACATCGCGGACTTCGTCAAGCTGACCGAGCTGATCATCACCGCGATGGACATCTCGATCACCTTCGCCGACTTCCCGACCGAGAAGATCACCGAGACGAGCCGGGCGTACCGGCAGCTCGGCATCGGGTACGCCAACCTGGGCGCGCTGCTCATGGCCACCGGCCACGCGTACGACTCCGAAGGCGGCCGGGCGATCGCCGCGGCGATCACCTCGCTGATGACCGCCGTGTCCTACCGTCGCTCGGCCGAGCTCGCCGGGATCGTCGGGCCGTACGACGGCTACCAGCGCAACGCGGAGCCGCACAAGCGGGTCATGCGCAAGCACGCGGCGGCCAACGACGACCTGCGCACGCTCGACGACATGGACAAGGCCATCCATGGCGAGGCAACCCGCCAGTGGCAGGACTGCCTGCGCATCGGAGAGAAAAACGGATATAGGAACGCACAAGCCTCATTGTTGGCGCCCACCGGCTGCCTCACGGGCGACACTCTGGTCACTACAGACCGCGGTTTGGCGCGACTGTCGGAGATCGGCAACGTGTACGGTGACCGCTGGCAGGACCTCGACATGACGGTCTCCACCGACGAGGGGCCTCGTCGTGCGACGAAGTTCTTCGTCAACGGAGAGGAGCCCACACGGCTGATCCGGACGGAGGGCGGATACCGGATCCAGGGCACGCTCACCCACCGCGTCAAGGTGGTCGATCGGGCCAGCGGCGAATGGGTCTGGAAGCGGCTCGCCGACCTCGCCGAGGGGGACGTGCTGCCGATGCAGCTCCGGACGCTGGTCGGAGATCCTCGTGAGGTCCCACTGCCCGTGCTCGACCAGGCTTATTACGCGGGGGACCGCGACCTTACAGTGCCTGACGTGGTGACGGACGAGCTCGCCGAACTGGTGGGCTACTTCATGGGCGACGGCAGCCTGCATGCTAAGGGCATTCGCCTCTGCGTGGCTGACACCGACCTCGACGTGGTCGAGCGGTTGCGGATCCTCTCCAAGGGCTTGTTCAACCTGGAGCCCGTGGTCACCCAGAGGGAGGGGTACCGCGAGGTCGTCCTCCAGTCCGTAAGGCTGGCGCGCTGGTGGCAGGCGTCCGGCTTCGCCAAGGACCTTCCCGGGGTGGACCACTCGGGGAAGGGCTGGACTCCTCGTGTGCCGTCCGCCGTACTCGAGACGAATGACGCGGCCACCTACGCCGCGTTCCTCCGAGGGCTGTTCGAGGCCGACGGGACCGTCCTTGAGGGAGTGCCCAGCATTTCGACCGCGTCTCAGTCGTTCGCCGGCGAGATCCGGACGCTGCTGCTCGCGCTCGGGCTGATCACGACGACCCGTAAAACCGTCAGCGGGTTCGGGGGTGACATCTTCCAGGTACGGCTCCGCAACGTCGACCATGCCCTGAACTTCGACGAGATCATCGGCTTCATCGGGGAGCGGAAGGCGAGCCTTCTGGCCTTCCTGGAGCCGGACCGTTCGGCGAAGAAGGACTACGTGCATCTCCCCAGGGTGGTCTGGGAGGAACTGGTCCCCAAGGGGCACCGATCGCGGGACGCGGTGCTCCAGTCGATCCGCAGGACGGCCGGCGTTCCCCGGATGACCGCCAAGCTCCTCTTCAGTGAGACGCTCGACTCCAGGCTGGCCCATGCGCTCGGCTATGCGTTCGAGACCGTGGCCGTGAACGAGGACGGCGGCGTGCAGCCGACCTATGACCTCTCGGTTCCGGACAACGTCACGTATGTCGCGAACGGCATGGTGAGCCACAACACCATCGGGCTCATGATGGATTGTGACACTACGGGTATTGAGCCCGATTTGGCGCTGGTCAAGTTCAAGAAGCTCGTCGGCGGCGGTTCCATGCAGATCGTCAACCAGACGATCCCGCGGGCGCTGCGGAAGCTGGGCTACCAGAAGGAGCAGGTCGAGGCGATCGTCGAGTACATCGCCGAGCACGGCCACGTCGTGGACGCCCCCGGCCTCAAGCGGGAGCACTACGAGGTGTTCGACTGCGCGATGGGCGAGCGGGCCATCGCCCCGATGGGCCACGTCCGGATGATGGCGGCTACCCAGCCGTTCCTGTCCGGCGCGATCTCAAAAACGGTCAACCTTCCCGAATCGGCCAGTGTGGACGATATCGAGCAGGTCTACCTGGAGGGCTGGAAGCTCGGGCTGAAGGCGCTCGCCGTCTACCGGGACAACTGCAAGGTCGGACAGCCGCTCTCGGCCGCCAAGAAGACGTCCGATGAGGCGGAGGCCAAGGACGAGAAGCCGGCCGTCCAGGTCGTCGAGGTGCCGCGTCCGCGCCGCCGCCGGCTGCCGAACCAGCGGCCGAGCATCACCACCCGCTTCACCGTGGCCGGCGCCAAGGGGTACATGACCGCCTCGTCCTACCCCGACGACGGCCTCGGCGAGGTCTTCCTCAAGATGTCCAAGCAGGGCTCGACCCTCGCCGGCGTGATGGACGCGTTCTCCGTGGCCATCTCGATCGGCCTGCAGTACGGCGTGCCGCTGGAGAGCTACGTCCAGAAGTTCGTCAACATGCGGTTCGAGCCGGCCGGGATGACCGACGACCCGGACGTCCGGATGGCGCAGTCGGTCATGGACTACATCTTCCGCAGGCTGGCCCTCGACTACCTGTCGTACGAGGACCGCGCCGCGCTGGGCGTCCTGTCGGCGGCCGAGCGTATGGCCGAGCAGCGCGGTGAGGACCCGGCCGCCCTCAGCGAGGTCGTGGACACCGCGGCCCTGGCCCAGTCGGCGCCGATCGAGGAGAAGAAGCCCGCACGGACGGCCGAGTCACCATCCACGGAGGAGTCTCGCACGTCTCTGGAGAGCCACCAGGGCCGTACGGCCGACGCCCCGCTGTGCATGACCTGCGGGACCAAGATGCGTCCGGCGGGAAGCTGCTACGTCTGCGAGGGCTGCGGCAGCACCAGCGGCTGCAGCTGAGCGAGCCGACGGAGGGGGCGGAGAACCGGCGAGGGCCGGGGCTCCGCCCCATCCGCGTGTCACCGGTTCGTCAGCGGGGCTGGCAGGCGGGGCACCAGAAGAGGTTGCGCGACTCCAGGTCCGCGGTGCGGATCTCGCCGCCGCAGACGTGACACGACTGCCCGGCCCGGCGGTACACGTAGACCTCGCCGCCGTGGTCGTCGACCCGAGGCGGCCGGCCCATGGCCTCGGGCGTATGCTCCGGTCGTACCGTGTCGATCCGGCCGTGCCGTACGCCCTCGCGCATCAGGGCGACCAGGTCCGACCAGATGGCGTCCCATTCGGCGCGGTCGAGGTCGCGCCCGGGACGGTAGGGGTCGATGCCGCGCCGGAAGAGGACCTCGGCCCGGTAGACGTTGCCCACGCCCGCGATCGCCTTCTGGTCCATGAGCAGGGCCGCGACCGGGCCGCGGGATCGGGAGATCCGCCGCCATGCCCGCTCGGGATCGTCCTGATCGCGCAGCGGGTCCGGGCCGAGCCGGTCGTGCACCGTCTCCTTCTCCTCAGGAGTGATCAGCTCGCAGGCGGTGGGGCCGCGCAGGTCGGCGTAGCTCGCGCCGTTCGTCAGGCGGAGCCGTACGGCGCCGACCGGGAGAGGGACGGGAGCAGGGCCGAACGCGACCCTTCCATACAGGCCGAGATGGATCCGCACCCAGCCCATCGGGCCGAAACCCAGGAAGAGATGCTTGCCGTGGGCATCCGTCGCGTCCATGCGCTGCCCGTCGAGCAGCGCGGCGCCATCGGAGAACTTGCCCTGGGGGCTGCTCGCTCCGATCGGGGTTCCCGGTTCTGAGAAGTGCCTGCCGTACTCGGCGGCGAGCCGGTGGATGATGTGTCCTTCAGGCAACTGGTCCTACTCCGGCCAGGTCGTGCGCGGGGGCGGGGGATGCGGAGCATCACCTTATCGGCGCTGCCGACCGGTGCCTCAACCGACCGGGGCCTCAACCGACCGGGGCCTCAGTCGAGTTGGTAGGCGAGGCGATCGGTCAGCCAGCGGTGGAATTTGATCGCGAATCTCACCCAGTGCGCGATCACGGTGGTCAGGTGCTCCCCGGTCACTCCGGCGCCGATGTAGAGCTCCGAATCGCCGATGACCCGGGTCACCCCGTTGTCCCGGGTGAACGTGTAGACCTTCGGCCACATGTGGTCCGCGTTCCACTCGTTGAGGGCGGTCAGCAGGACCCGCTTCTCGTCCACTGAGTAACGCCTGGTGTAGAACGTGCGAACCGTGAATATGTCGCCCGCGGATCCGAACAGGAAGTAGATCGTGAGCTGGGGGGTGGATATCGCCAGATCGCCGTGCTCGTCGAAGGTGGGATCGAGCTCCAGCTCGTCAAGAATCTCCTTGACGAGCTCTCGATCCGGCTGCACGACCGCTGAGGAAGGCCTCACGAATACATCCTGCACCATCCATCCGGCATCCGGGTGGCGCTTGTGGAAAGCGTGGATGCCGGGGCGGTGAGGAAAGCGAAATCGAGGATCTCCCGGGTCCGCCCGGCCTGTTCGATCGCCCCGTCGATCACTCCGTCGACCGCTCGCCGCCAGCGGGTGATCAGGTGGTCGAGGGTCGCGGCGCCGCTCAGGGAAGGGGGCCGGAGTGGCGGCGGATGTGTTCGGGGACAGGACGGGTCGCCAGGGGATCGGTGATCGGGGCCTGCCATGTCGTCGCGAGTGGCAGCACCCCTGCCCATACGTCATGCGGATCGTCCGCGTCGTCCGGGTGGCCCTGCCGTACCTTGACGGAGGCCTCGTCCAGGGGGATCGCGAGGATTTTGGTGGCGGCCAGTTCCTTACGATTGGGCTGCCGCGCGTACTCCCACTGGCCGGGCGCCATGTGCTCGGTGAGGCAGCGGAGAGCGGCCAGCTTGTCGTCGCCCTCCAGGACGCGCGGCACGCCGTAGATCATGGCACTGCGGTAGTTCACGCCGTGTTCGAACACCGACCGGGCCAGGACGAGGCCGTCGACGTGGGTGATGGTCACGCACACAGCGGACCCGTGACCCTGGCCGTCGCCGCCGCTCTCGCCATCGCGGATGCCGTATTCGAGGCTGCGGCTGGCGACCGATCCGTGCACGTAGAGATGACCGGAGTCGAACCCGTACACGGTGGGCACGACCATCGGGTCGCCGTCCACCACCACGCCGAGGTGGCAGACGAAGCCCGCCCGCAGCACCTCGAACAGGGCTTCCCGGTCGGTACGGCCCTGCTCTCGCAGCCGCCGATGCCGCGTGCGCTCGGTTGTCGACAGATCGCTCACGAAGTGACATTCAACCAGTTTTCACACGGCCGACCGCCGACGCGGGCCTGTTTCGCGTCGGCGGCCTCGAGCGTGGTCCGGCCCAATGCGGCATGGGCGACCGGAGCCCTGCCGGGTCAGGCCGCCGAGGTCGGCCCTGAGGTCCGGGGAAACCGGATCACATTGGCACCGGTGTAGGCCCGCAAATCGACGATCTTCCTGTCGCGGATCCGGCCGGGCCTGCGGCGAAGCGCGGACCTGATGTCCCTTACCTGGCCGATCGGTGGCACCACCTTGAGCATTCTCGTCCCCCCGACGTGATGATTTTGTTACCTACACGGTAGATAACTACCGATGATCTGCTAAAGCCGCCGTAAAGAAACGATCAGTAGGGGAGCGGACGGCCGGAGGGGGAGCGCAGATCGAGACGTCTGGCAGTGCTCGGCGAAAGGTCTCGTCGGCTCCGGCGGTCTTCTTCCGATCAAGGACGGGGTCGACGAGGCCGGTGGTGTATTCGGTGCGGCGCGTGCTGGGGGTCCTGGGGGTCCTGGGGATCCTGGTGCGTCTCATGGCTCCTCCTTTCCGTGACATCAGCAGATTATGCGCCGCGCCGCCTGCCGTCTCCTGGTTTTCGCTTTACAGATACTTGACTTGCCCGGCTCCACCCCCGGTCATGCCGCGATCAGCGGCGGGAGCCCGGGACCAACCGGGTGGCCACGCCGATCCTGTTCCAGGCGTTGATCGTCGCGATCGCGACCACGAGCGCGGCGAGTGTTTCGTCGTCGTAGTGCTTGGCGGCCTCCGCCCACACATCGTCGGGCACCGCGTCGGGGCGGTCGCTCAGCCGCGTCGTCTCCTCCGCGAGCGCCAGCGCGGCCCGCTCCGCCTCCGTGTAGAAGGGGGCCTCGCGCCACGTGGCCACGGACCACAGCCGCTCGTCGGTCTCCCCGGCCTTCTTGGCGTCATGGCTGTGCATGTCCACGCAGAACGCGCAGCCGTTGATCTGACTGACCCGGAGCTTGATGAGTTCCAGGGTGCTGTGCGGCACCCCGCTCTCGCGCTGGAACCTCTCCAGTGCGTGCATCGCCCGGTACGCCTCCGGAGCGAGTCGGCTGACGTCGATTCTCTGCAATGTCCGATCCCCTCTCTGAGAGCCTCGTTCCCGCCTTGATCTCAGCTCGTTCACATATGGCGGACGAGAACTCCTCCAGTGTGTTACACGTCGTTCGTCACGGTTCCTGCCGGTCCTCTCGGCGGACGGCCAAGCCGCCGGGCGGCAGGTCGACGTCGTCCAGGCGGGTGCCGTGCTCGTCGGCGACACCGCTGAAGAGCGAGACGACGATCGTGCCGTCCCGCTCGACGAAGGCGCGCAGGTTCGCCGCGGCGGAGTCGGACACGGGGGAGAGGGTCAACGGGGTCGCGGCTGGAGGATCACGCCTCGGGGACGGCCTCCCACTGGCGGCAGGGAGTGAGCGAGTAGTGGCGGTAGATGACGCCGATGGTCGGGCTGGACCACCCGAGGCCCATGCTGTCGGAATCGTCGAGATCGGTGGCGGTCACCGGTTCGCCGCCCGGTCCGCAGACGCAGTGCGGCGTACCCTCGTGGCTGATCACGTCATCCAGTGGGATCACGTGCACGAAGCGGTCCATGTGACCTCCAGTCGCTGGGGGATATTGCCGCAACATTACCTTAATCGGGCACAAACGGGAATATATCGCCCCAAATGACCCAGATCCTTGGGGTCGGGCTTCCGCCGCGATTGCCGTACGGACCCACTGATCACGCTCGTCGTGTGCGGCGTGCCCGAGCGTGAGAGCCGTACGACGATCCGGGACCTCGACGGGGACACGACCGTCACCGCGGTCAGGGACGGCGACCGACTGCTCGTCAGCGCAGAGGGGCTCAAGCGGATCGCCGGCGTCGAGTTCACCGGCCCGGGCGTCCCGGTCCTCATCGGTTGACCTCCTTCGCGGGGTGAACGCCGATGGGTCCGCGTGCAAAGGGGAGATAACGGAAATCCCGTCAGAGAGCGGGTTGATCAAAGGTTCGCTATTCTCCCCGATATGGCCGAATCGCTGGGGGAGACGCCGGCCTCGCGATATCACCTGCTGCGGCCCCTCGGCTCCGGAGGCATGGGCACGGTCTGGCTGGCCAGGGACGACCTGCTGGATCGCGAGGTCGCGGTCAAGGAGCTGCGGGTGCCCGACGGGCTGCCCGAGCGGGAACGCGCGGAACGGGTGGCGCGGGTCATGCGGGAGGCCGAGGTCACCGCGCGCATCCGCCATCCCGGGATCGTCGCCGTGCACGACGTGCTCGTCCATGACGGCAGGCCGTGGATCGTCATGGAGCTGCTGCACGGCCGGGACCTGTCCAAGGAGATCGCGACCTACGGGCCGGTGCCGCCCCCGCTGGTGGCCGACATCGGCGCCCGCGTGCTCGAGGCGCTGTCGGAGGCGCACTCCCGGGGCGTGCAGCACCGGGACGTCAAGCCGGGCAACGTGTTCCTGACCGAGGGCGGCCGCGTCGTGCTCACCGACTTCGGCATCGCCCGCCCGGCCGACCAGACCGCGCTGACCGAGGCCGGGCTGCTCGTCGGCTCCCCGGGCTTCATCGCCCCCGAACGGCTGTCGGGTGATCCGGGCGGGCCGGCCGCCGACCTGTGGTCGCTCGCGGCCACGCTCTACACCGCCGTCGAGGGCGTTTCGCCGTACCGGTCGTCCCCGCAGGAGTCGAACGCGGAGGTGATCGCCGCGACGCTCACGCGGGATCCCCGGCCGCCGCACCTGGCGGGCCCGCTCGGGCCGCTGCTGACCTGGATGCTGGCCAGGGACCCGGCGGCCCGGCCGGACGCGGCCACGACGTTGGATCTCCTGCGGCGGATCGCGGCCGGCGGCGCCCCCGAGATCAGCCCGGAGATAAGGCCGAAGACCGCGCCGAAGATCAAAGAGGCGCCGGCGTGCAGGCCCGGCGCGAGGCGCACCCGGATCATGGTGATGGCGGCTGTGGCGGTGGTGGCCGTCGCGGCGACCGCCGTCGTCGTCCTCGACGACGGCGGGGAGGAGGCCGTGGCCCGGCCCCGCCCGGTGTCGCCGACGTTCGACCGGAAGGTCGACCTGTGCCGGGCGCTGACCCCGGACCAGGTGGGCCGGCTGCTCGGCGCCACCACGCCGCCCAAGGGCCGCGCGTCGGACGACGGATGCCAGTGGACGGTGACCGGCGCCGGGCTCACCCTGGCCGCGGAGACCGACTCCGACACTCCCGAGCCCTGGTCGCTCACCCTTGAGTCCGCTCGGACCCTCATGTCCGGCCTGCGGCGGCAGTACGGCTCGGCGCCCCGCGACGGCAACTGGATCTGGTACGAGATCGGCGTCGACAGGAAGGTTCCCGTCATCGTGTCCGGCGCCCGGCCCGCGGCCGACGTGGGCGACGAGGCGTTCACCGCCGACATCACGGAGCCGGGCGGCGGGGCCCAGGCGTCCGAGGTGTACTTCCGCCTCGGCGATCTCGTGGCCCGCCTCCAGTACGCCGATCTCGACGCCGGATCCATGGCGGACGTACGGCGGCGCGCGGTCGAGGCGGCCGAACTGGCCGCCGAGGGGCTGCGAGGGCTGGCGTAGGTGGACCTGCTGGCCGGCCGCTACCGCCTCGTCGAAGAGATCGGCGAGGGCGGCGGCGGCACCGTCTGGCGGGGCGTCGACGAACTGCTGCGCCGCGAGGTCGCGATGAAGCAGGTGCGAGTCCCGTCCGGGCTGGGCGGGGCGGAGCTGGCCGACTTCACCGAGCGGGCGATCCACGAGGCCCGGGCCGCGGGCCGGCTCAGCCATCCGTCGATCGTCATGATCCACGATGTGATCCGGCACGACGGGCGGCCGTGGATCGTGATGGACCTGGTGCCCGGCCGGTCGCTCGACAAGGTGATCCGGGAGGACGAGCCGCTCCCGGTGCGGCGGGTGGCCGAGATCGGACTCTCCGTGCTCGACGCGCTGGAGGCGGCGCACGCCCACGGGATCCTGCACCGCGACGTGAAGCCTGCCAATGTGCTGATCGCGCCGGACGGTCGTGCGCTGCTCACCGACTTCGGCATCGCCGCGCCCTTCGGCAGGGCCGGGGCCGCGCCGTCCAGCTCCGCCGGCTCACCCGCGTACATGGCGCCGGAGCGGTTTCGCGCTGAGCCGGACGGGCCGCCCTCGGACCTGTGGTCGCTGGGCGCGACGCTGTACACGGTGGTCGAAGGGCGACGGCCCTTCGACGGACCTCTGGCCGCGGCGCTCGTCGCCGCCGTGCTGCTGCAGGAGCCGAGGCCGATGGTCAGGGCCTCGCCCGAGCTGGCCTGGCTCGTGCACGGTCTGCTCGACAAGGATCCCGCCCGCCGCCTGCCGCCGCAGGCCGTGCGGCGGGTTCTGCACGCGCTGGCCGCCGCGCCCGAGCCCGTCGCCGTACGGCAGGGCCGTACGGCGCGCCTCGTGCTGGGCGCCGCGCTTGTGGCGGTGGTCGGGGTGGCGGCCGGGCTGCTGGCCTGGCGGCTGGCGGGCGAGTCGGGGGCCGGCGCCGGTTCGGGGCGCTTCACGGCGGCCCCGGACCCCTGCCGGAGCCTGACGACCACGGCGATCCGCGAGCTGCTCGGCGCCGAAGCCACCCCGGAAGAGTCCGCTGAACACTCCACGCAACAGCTCGTTTCGGGCTGCCGATGGCGCGAGCGCGCCAGCGGCCGGCAGCGGACGATAACCGTGACCTATCGGCTTCCGGAGCAGGGGAGCCGGGGGGCGGCGGGGACCGACGCGGCGGCCCTGGAACTGGCCGGGCAGCGCGCGGCTCAGGCCGCGACGGGCGGCGAGGTCCGCGACCAGCCGGGCATCGGGGATGAGGCGTTCTCGCGCGACGAGCCCGACCCGGATGGCGGGACGACCGGGGCCACGGTCTGGTTCCGCCGCAGCAATCTCATCGTCGAGGTCGCCTACCGCCGTTCGGGCGACGCGGCGGTCACCCGGGACGACCGGCGAACGGCCGTCCGCGCGGCGGAGCTCGTCGGCGTCGGGCTCGGATGACGTTCCCAACTCCAGGAGGCGATATGTCCAGCGGTGGCGACGGATACCCCGGGCCCGGCGACCCGGCACCCCCGCCTCGGCAGCCGATCGACCCGCCGGCCCTCCCGGTTCCTCCTGAGGCGTCGCAGCACAGCCGGTCGCCGTACGGCACCCCCCATGCCCAGCCGTATTCTCAGCCGTACGGCCAGTCGTACGGTCAGCAGCCCGCCCAGCCGTACCCTCAGCAGCCTCCACAGCCGTACGGGCAGTCGTATGGTCAGCAGCCCGCCCAGCCGTACCCTCAGCCGTACGGTCAGCAGCCCGCTCAGCCTTATGACCAGCCTTATGACCAGCCGTACGGCTGGCAGCAGGGTCCGCCGGACGGGACTTCGGCGGGAGGGGCGTGGCGGGGATCGGGCGGTGGCTGGCAGGGGCCGACTCCACCGGCCGCCCCGCTGTGGCAGGCGCCGACGCAGCCGTCCCAGCCCCGGCGTCGCGGCTGGGTGATCCCGGCCGTGGCGATCACCGCCGTGCTGGCGGTGGCGGGCGGGACGTTCGCCGTGATGAAGGTGCGCGATGACGGCGCGAGGCCCACGCCTGCCGCTACCGCGGCCGTGGCCTCTCCGGCGGCCACATCCGCCGTGGCCGACGCGTCCAAGACCGACGTGTGCGCGATGCTCGACCCGGCGGAGGCCGAGCGGCTGGTGCCCGCCGCGACGATCGACTCGTCGATGAGTGACAACCGCGACGACAGCATCGTCAGCTATGTCAGGTGGACCTGCAGCTGGGTCAACCGAAACATCTCCTACAAGGACAAACGGCGCATCCGTGAGATCACGGTGAACGTGTCCCGGTATGAGGCGGTCGGCAACACCACGGCGAACAAGTCCGCGCGCATCCAGTTCGACGGCGAGTTGAGGCAGTACAAATACCAGGCGAGCGTGTCCACCAAGGAGCGCTACTACTCGAAGGCGAGGGAGTTTCCCGAGATCGCCGAGCAGGCCGCCGCCCAGTATCAGTGGACCCGGGAGAAGAACTACTGGTACTCCTTCGGGCAGGGGGCGGGCCGGATCGGCAACGTGGTGTTCCAGGTGAAGTACGAGGCGAACCAGCAGGACAAGGAAGCCGAGATCTTGTCGACGGACACCACGCAGTCGATCAACGAGGAGAACGCGCTGCGCGAGGTGGAGAGCCTGCTGGGCCAGCTCGCCAAGTCGATCACGGCGTGGCAGTCCGGGCAGCCGATGCCCTTCAAGCCGCGGCCGAAGCCGAGCCCGACCCCGTCGCCCACGCCCACCCTGATCGCGCTGCCTGCGCCCTGCGTGAGCGTTCAGCCGCTGGTCAAGACGCTGGTGCCGAAGACCGAGGGAGCGGCGGCCCGCAGCGTGGAGGGGGGTGCGACGGTCACCCAGTGCCAGTGGTGGAACGACAAGCTGCCGATCGGACAGGGCAAGGTGCGCTGGCGCAACCTCCGGATCAGCATCCACTCCTTCGCCGACGCGGAGTCCGCCCGTTATCACTTCATCGACGAGCGCGCCAAGGCCAAGACGACGGCCGGCAGCGGGATCGGCGGCATCCGGTGGGGCAGGCTGCGGAAGCTGCCGAGATTGGGGCAGGACTCGTTCGGCCAGGCCGTCCGGCAGCGCACCGACACCGCGCAGGCGAACCGCTACGAGATCTACGTCCTTGACGGGACGAAGGTGGTGTGGGTGCTGTTCTCGGGGAGCGACCGGCCGGAGAACGCGCCGATCAACGCACCCGACTCGCTGCTGATGGACCCGAAGGAGGCGGCCGCCGGGGCGACGTCCGTGATGAAGGCCGTGCTGGGCTAGGGAGTGTTCGCCCCGAATCGGGCGGGTATGCCACCACTCGACTATCAGCCGATGGAGGGGACCATGGCTACCTGCGAGGTCTGCGGCAACGAGTACGACATGGCCTTCGAGGTCCACAGCCAGGGGGCGGTGCACGTCTTCGACAGCTTCGAGTGCGCGATCACACGGATGGCGCCGGTCTGCGAACACTGCGGATGCCGCATCGTGGGCCACGGTGCCGAGGTGGACGGGCGGTGGTACTGCTGCGCCCACTGTGCCCGGGAGTCCGGAGCGACCGGCATCGTGGACAGGGAGGTCACGGCTGCCGGCAGCCGGTAGCCGTACGTCGGGGGCCGTCGGGGATCGGCCCGACGGCCCGTACCCTGGGGTACGGCGCGGCCGCCCTGGTGCTGGACTCGGTCGACTCCGGCCGCCTTCCCGCCCCGCAGTGAGCCCAGTGCTGGGCCCAGCACTGGGCCCATGGTCCGAGACAGCAGGGCCTGATCATGGCCCGGTCGCCTCGCCGTCGGCGCGCTTGTTCTTTCGGGTACGCGGCTTCTGCGGTGGTTCGCCCGCACCCGGCTCGTCGTTCACGGCTTCGGTCTTGGCGGGCCCTGCCTTCGCCGGTCCGACCTTCGCGGGTCCACTCTTCGGGGGTTCCTCGTCACCGGGGCGGCCTGTGCCGTCACGGGGCTCGCCCGTCCCGTCACGGGACTCACCTGGGTTGTCCCGGAGGCCGCGTAGTGCGGCGATGACCGCGTCAGCCTCGGTGTCAGCCTCGGTGTCAGCCGCGGTGTCGGCGGCGAGGCCGTCGGTCTCCCCGGACTCACGCCGCTTGATGACCACCATGTGGTCGACCGACGCGCGCCCGCCGCCGGTCACGGACAGCAGCACGGACGCTGCCCCGAGCGCCACGATCAGCCTGACGTCGCCACCGGTAAGCGGAAGGCCCGTGTCACCGGCCGTCAGCACGAACACGGCCAGCGCCTCGGCGAACAGCAGCAGCCCGACCGCCGGTACGGCCAGGCCCGCGATCAACAGCGTGCCGCCGACGAGCTCGATCAGCATGGTGGCGGCCGCCCACAGGCCGGGCATCGGGGCCTGCAGCTCGGCGAACTGCGCGCCGGTCGAGGTGAGGCCGGCTTCGAGCTTGTGCCAGCCGTTGACGAAGAAGATCCCGCCGACGCCCAGTCGGGCGGCCAGCGTGGCCAGGTCCTGCAGGCTTCTCTTCACGGTCGTTCATCCCTGGGGGTGGGGGGCGTGCCTTCAGCCGGGAACGTGCTGCGGCTCCTCGGCGGTGGGCGGGCGGGGGACGAGCACGGCCACGGCCAGCGAGGTGAGGGCGAGCATCGCCACGCTGACGAGGACCGTGGAGTGCAGGGCGGTGACGAACGCGGAGCGGGCCGCGTTCAGCAGCGCCTCGTTCGCCGAGCCGTCATGTGCCGTCTCGCTCGCCACGTGGGCGGCGGAGGCGAGCGACTCGCGTGCCTGGGCCATCAGGCGATCGGGCACACCGGCGACGGTGCCGAGGGCCGGCGCGTAGACGATGGCGGTGATCGTGCCGAGCACCGCGACGCCGAGCCCGGCGCCCAGCTCATAGGCCGTCTCCTCGATCGCGGCCGCGCCGCCGGCCCGCGACTCCGGCGCCGACGCCATGATCACGTCGGAGGCGCCGAGCAGCGCGACCTCGACTCCGAACCCGATGCCCACGAAGCACAGCGTGAGCAGGACGGGATGTGGCTCGGTACCCCAGGTGAGGACCGGGGTGAGGGACAGGGCGGTGAGCGCCAGCCCGCCGCTGATCGTGGCTCGCACACCGGCACGCTGCAGCACGTGTGCGGCGGCCAGGCCCCCGGCGATGGCTGCGATCATCAGAGGTAGCATGCGGACGGCGGCCGCCAGCGGTGACAGGCCCAGCACCAGCTGGAGGTACTGGGCGAGCATGAGCTCCAACCCGACGAGCGCGAAGATCGCCAGTGCCACGCAGGTCACGCCGGTGGAGAACCCCCGTTGCCGGAACAGCCCGATGTCGAGCAGCGGGAACGCCAGCCGGCGCTGGCGCCGTACGAACCAGACCAGCAGCCCCGCTCCGCCGAAGAGGATGGCGACCGAGGCGTCACGGCCGATGGTGTGCCCCGAGCCGGCCTCCTTGAGCCCGAACGCCACGGCCAGGATGCCCAGGGTCGACAGAGCCGCGCTGACCGCGTCCCATGGCCGGTCCGGGCGCTTCGGCGACGGGGGGAGGATCCGTACGGCCATGGGCAGGATGACGATGAGGAGCGGCACGTTGATGAGGAAGACGGCGCCCCACCACAGGTGCTCGACCAGGACGCCGCCGATCAACGGGCCGACGGCGGCCCCGGCCGCGGCGACGGCGCTCCAGACGCCGAGCGCAATGGCCCGCTCCCGCCGGTCGGTGAACACCTGCCTGATGATCGACAGCGTGGCCGGCATGATCATGGCGCCGCCGACGCCGAGGAACGCGCGGGAGACGATGAGTGCGAGCGGGGTGCCCGCGAACGCGGCCGACAGCGAGGCCAGGCCGAACACCACGTAGCCGGCGAGCACGAAGCGCCGTCTGCCGTACCGGTCGCCCAGCGTGCCGAACGTGATCAGCAACGGCGCGACGACCAGCGAGTAGATGTCGATGATCCACAGAAGCTGCACGGCGGACGGCTCCAGCGCGGCGGTCAGCGCGGGCACCGCGATGTGCAGCACGGTCGTGTCGACGGCGATCAGAAGCAGGCTGAAACAGAGCAGCCCAAGAACCGACCACCGGCTCACCCGGCGTTCGCGCACGGCGCCTCCAGCGCGGACAGCGCCGGACTCGGTCTCAACCCCGACTATGATCATAGGCCGTTCAGTGCTCCTCCTTCCGCATTTGAGGGGGCCCGCCGGAACATGCGTGGCAGCTTAGGCCATCGGAAGCGGATCTCTCAGCCCTTCGGGTGATGTCCGGTACATATCGCCGGATCTCTCGACGGGCCGGGTGCGGGAGCGCTCCGGGGCGCACACGAGCATGCCGGGTCCACCCATTCCGCCGTTGCTTGCGGTATAACCGGGGGGCGAAGCGGGGAGGCAGCGATGCGGGACTCCGACAGGGCACGGGCGGCGGGCCGCTTAAACCGGACCGCGGCCCATGAGCTGTTCGAACGGGTGCGCTTCCGCTATTTCCATCTGCCGCCGTTCGCGCGGCGCGCCGTCTTCGCGATGCTGCTCGTCGCGACCATGGGCCTGGCCGCCGCTCTGAACTGGTCGCTGGTCCCGACGTTCGTCGGGGCCGTCGTGGTGCTGGGCTTCCTCGCGCTCGCACTCAGCTTTCCGCGCGCCGCCGCCACCGTGCTGGTGGTCGGGGGCTGGGGGCTCGCGGTGCCGACGCTGCTTCCCATGGTGGACGCCCAGTCGGTGATGCCCTGGCTGATGACGCTGGCCATCCCGGTCGCGGTCGCCGCGCACCTGATCCGGTGGGTGCCGCCGTGGCTGACCACGCTGTCGGCACTGCTGCCGGCGGGAGTGGTGGCCATCGCGATCGCCTCGTGGTCGCCGTCGGGCGCGCTGTGGGGCGCGTACGGCGTGGCCGCCGCGGTGCTCGTCTACCGTCTCGTGCTGGCCCGCCGGGTCCGCGCCGATATCGAGCGCCGGCAGTCAGGTGAGGCCGTCCAGTCCCAGCAGTGGAGCGGGCAGCAGCGGACCGTCCAGCAGCGGGTCAGGTCGGGCGGCCATCAGGCCGCCGGAGGCGACCGGGGGGCGCCGCCGCCGATCACGGTGGAGCAGGCGCTGGGCGAGCTCGAGGCCATGATCGGGCTCGAGCCGGTCAAGGAGCAGGTCCGGGCGATCGCCGCGTCCATCGAGGCGGCGCGGCTGCGCAGGGAGGCGGGTTTCGCCAACGAGCGTCCGATGCGGCACTTCGTCTTCGTCGGCCCGCCGGGGACCGGCAAGACGAGCGTGGCCCGTACGGTGGCCAAGATCTTCTACGCCTTCGGCCTGCTGGAGACGCCGTTCGTGGTCGAGGCGCAGCGGGCCGACCTGGTGGGGGAGTATCTGGGGGCCACCGCCATCAAGACCAACGAGCTCATCGACCGGGCGCTCGGCGGCGTGCTGTTCATCGACGAGGCCTACGGGCTGATCAACTCCGGGGACGGCCAGCCCGACAGGTTCGGTGCCGAAGCGGTTCAGACACTGCTGAAGCGGGCGGAGGACGACCGCGACCAGTTCATCATCATCCTTGCCGGCTATGAGCGGGAGATGAACGAGTTCCTGTCGTCCAACCCCGGGCTGTCGAGCCGGTTCGCCGGCCGGGTGCGCTTTCCCGGCTATCCGCCGGAGGAACTGCTGGAGATCACCGAGGCGCTGCAGGCGCGACGGGGGGACCGGCTCGCCGCGGACGCCCGTCCCGTGCTGCGCGGGATGTACGAGGACGTCCACCGCCGCGGCCTCGTCGACGAACTGGGCAACGCCAGGTTCGCCCGGAGCCTCGCCGAGGCCGCGGCGCAGGCGCGCGACGTGCGGGTGGTGAGCGCGGGGGGCGCCCCCCGCGGCGAGGACCTGGTCACCGTCACGATGGGTGACGTCGCCAAGGCGTTCGACGAGATCACCGCGCGATATCGCGGCTATCAGGCGACCCCGACGCTGGAGGAGGCGCTCGCCGACCTCGACCGCATGGCCGGGCTCGAGCCGGTCAAGCGGCAGGTGCACGCGATCACGGCGCAGCTCAAGGTGGCGCGGATGCGCCAGGAGCAAGGCCTGCCGGTTCAGGCGCAGATGCGGCATTTCGTGTTCGTCGGCCCGCCGGGGACCGGCAAGACGACCGTGGCCCGCATCCTGGGCCGGATCTTCTCCGCGCTCGGCCTGCTGGCCCGTCCCGACGTGGTCGAGGCGTCCCGCGCCGACCTGGTCGGCCAGCATCTCGGGGCGACCGCCATCAAGACCAACGAGCTGGTCGACCGGGCGCTCGGCGGCGTGCTGTTCATCGACGAGGCGTACGGCCTGGTGAACGCGGGTTACTCCGGTGGTGACGCCTTTGGGGCCGAGGCGGTGCAGACGCTGCTGAAGCGGGCGGAGGACGACCGCGACCGCTTGGTGATCATCCTGGCGGGCTACGAACGGGAGATGGACGCTTTCCTGTCCACCAACCCCGGGCTCGCCTCCAGATTCAACCAGCGGGTCGCGTTCCCCTCCTACAGTCCGCCCGAACTGACCGACATCGCCAGGCTGCTGGCGTCCCGCGCGGGTGACCGGTTCGACGCGGCGGCGGCACGGGACCTCGCCGACGTCTTCGACTGGGTCTGCCGGGAAGGGCTGATCGACGGCCTCGGCAACGGCCGCTTCGCCCGGTCGCTCTACGAGCGGGCCGCCCTGCGGCGTGACGTACGGCTGGCCGACCAGGGATCGGCGAACGCGGCCGAACTCACGACGATAACCAGCGCGGACGTACGCAGCGCGGTCGACGAATTGTCGTGAGACCCGGATAGTTGTCCGGAACCTCCGGTTCTGCCGGTGGGCCGGGTCGATGGCCAGGGATGATTACACTCAGCTACTGATCTAATGCATAAAGTGGCTGAACGGATCGGAGACGCAGGTGAGAGCACGATGGCCGCTTGCCCTGGTCGCATTGATCGCCCTGATGGCCTCCGGCGCCTGCAGCGGCACGCCGGTCAAGGACGGGCGTGATGGCGCCCTGCCTCCGTCTCCCGTCAAGGCCCTGGACATCAACCCGCTGCCCCGGGTGAAGGTGAAGGACGGCGGCACGTTGCGATGGGGGATCATCGACTTCCCCGTCCAGTGGAACCAGAACCACATCGACGGCGACACCCACAGCGTGGACGTGGTGATGGACGCGCTGCTGCCGCGCGTGTTCAGGTCGGACGAGCGGGGGCGGGTCTCCCTCGACACCGACTACGTGACGAACGCGCGGGTCACCGCCAACTCGCCGCGACAGGTCATCACCTACACCCTGAACCCGAAGGCACGCTGGTCGAACGGCAAGCCCATCACCTGGGCGGACTTCGCCGCCCAGTGGAAGGCCATGGGCGGCCGGGATCGGGCCTATCGCGTCGACTCCCACATCGCCTACGAGAACATCCAGAGCGTTACCAGGGGAGCGAGCGACCGCGAGGTGGTGGTCACGCTCACCCAGCCGTACAACGAGTGGCAGTCGCTGTTCTCCCCTCTCTATCCCGCCTCCACCAACTCCTCTCCCGAGGCGTTCGGCGCGGACTGGATCAACAAGATCCCGGTGACCGCGGGGTCGTTCCGGGTCGAACGGCTCGACCCCAAGGGCGGCACCCTCACGCTCGCTCGCGACCCCGGCTGGTGGGGCGACCGGGCCAAGCTCGACAAGATCGTCTTTCGGAGGGTGCGGCCGGACGGCCTGGTCCGGGCGTTCACCAAGGGCGATGTCGACGTCTTCGACGTGGGCCCGTCCCCGGACAACTACGCCCAGGTGAGGGACGCGTGGGACGCGGTCGTCAGGCAGGCGGCCGGGCCCGAGTACCGCCAGTTCACCTTCAACGCCGAGAGCGGGAGCCTCGCGGATGTCAGGGTCCGCCAGGCCATCGCGACGGGTCTCGACCGCAGGGCCCTGATGGAGCTCGATCTGAAGGGGCTCGGCTGGCCGACCGTGACCCTGGACAACCACTTCCTCATGAACAGCCAGCGCGGCTACCGGGGCAACGCCGGAGAGCTGGGCGTCTACAACCCCAAGCGGGCCGGCGAACTGCTCGACCAGGCGGGCTGGAAACTCACCGGTAAGGACGGCAAGCCGGGGAAGGTCAGGATGAAGGACGGCAAGCCGCTCACCCTGCGCTTCGTCGTCCCGGCCGGGGTGAAGGCGACCGACTCCGAGGCACAGGTCACTCGCCTGATGCTCCAGCGGATCGGGGTGAACGTGGTCGTCCAGGCCGTGCCGTTCAACGCCTTCTTCGGCAAGTACCTCATCCCCGGGAACTTCGACATCACCGCGTTCTCGTATCCGGGCACCCCGTTCCCCATGTCGAACTCGTTCGACATCTTCGCCGACGGCGAGAACGTCAAGGGTGACGACGTGAAGTGGTACTCCAACCTGGGGCGCAGTGGGAGCCGGCAAATCGACCAGGCGATGTACCGCGCGGGCAGCTCGCTCGACGACACGCAGGTGACCGACCTGCTGAACGAGGCGGACAAGCTGGTCTGGCAGCAGGTCAATGTCCTTCCGCTCTACCAGGTGCCCCAGAACGTGGCCGTACGGTCCTCTCTCGCCAACATCGGCGCCAACGGCCTCTACGACCTCAAGTACGAGAACATCGGCTACGCCTCCTGATCCGTCCGGCGCGTCCGCGGGTGAGCTCCCGAGGTCAGAAGGGCGGCTCATCCGGGATGTCGGCGATGTCGTCCAGGGCGGCGGCGAGATCGCCGGGATGGTCGCCGATCCGCTCTGCGATCTCGATCAGCACGTGCAGCACGTCGTGCCGGTCGTGGCCGAGATCGATCAGGCGCTGGGCGGCCTCCCACAGTTGCGGGGGGTCGCCCACCCACAACCGGCCGGCGATCTCCTCGTGCCAGGCCAGATGCTCCTCCAGGTCAGGACGGTCCAGCTCGCCCGCATGGTCGATCTCCAGCAGAATCCGCCGGTCCGCGTCGTCCGCCGGGTTCAGCAGATCCAGCTTGGTCGAGCCCCGCATGCCCTCCAGCAGGGGGAACGCGAAGGCACGGCGAGCCAGGGCGGACAGGTCCCCGTCCGGCAGCAAGCGCTCGACGAGGGCACGGTCCAGGCCGAAGGTCGTCGGATCCCGGTAGGCCTCGCTGAATCGCGAGGTCGCCTCCCAGACGGCGTCGAGCGTGGCGCGGACGCCCTGCTCGGGCAGCCCGACGCGGGGTCCGGCGAACCGCACCCACGCCGCCAGCACATGCGGCATGGCGTCCTGCTCGGCCGGGGTCAGCAGCACCTTGCGCGGCAGCCAGTCCAGCAGGAAGGTCTCACACTTGACCGGGCTCACCCGCAGCGGCCGGCCGAGGTCCCGGTCACAGCCGTAGTCGATGATGTGGTCCGCGCACCGGGAGGCCGCGGAGGGGTCGGAGAGGTTCTCCGCCGCGTCGGAGGCGAGGAACTCCGCGGCCAGCATCGCCCGCCGGTCCCTGCTGTAGGGAGCTTCGGCGTGCGCGGGCGCCGGGCGCATGCGGCCCGGCGGCAGCGCCCTGATCCGCGCCCGGGCGAACGCGTGGTAGGCGCTGTAGCCGTCACTCACCAGTCGGGGGCCCTTGCGCCCGTGGGCCGCGGCGGCGGCCCTCATCGCGAACTCCAGCAATGCCCGTGCCTGCTGCGGCTCGATTTCCTCGAAGCGCAGCAGCGGGTTGCCCGCCGCCTCCGTCCCGGCCTGCTCCAGCAGCCTGTCGACCTGGGAGGAGACCCAGGCGTCCCGGGCCATGCCGCCCATGTTGTAGTCGACGACCATGACCAGCGCGTGCGTGTCCTCCCCGTTGTAGGCGAACGTGCACACCACCGTGTCCTGGTCGCCGTAGACGTCCCTGGACACATAGCAACCGGCCGGTTTCACCGCGCCGACCCGGTCGGCCCAGCGCGGCCGGGCCACGTCGGATTCCATCAGTGCCAGGGCCGCGCCCTCGGCCTTGGCCGCCTGCCGGGCCGTGCCCAGATAGGCGATGGAGATCAGCAGAGTCAGCGCGGCCGGAGTGCCCGCTTTGGCCGCGTAGTCCACCAGACCCTCGCCGAGGATCTGCTCGACGTCGCCGCCGCGCAGCCGCCTGCCCCACCAGGCGCCGAGCATGTCGGACACCATGAGCTCGGCGTCCAGCGGGCTGCGCATGGCGAGCAGTTCCCGGGCCGCCAGCAACATCTCCGCGAACACGTCATCCGGCGGCCGGGCCGCCCGGTGCTCCCGCCGATGGCCGCGCTCTCGCCGATGCCCGCGACTCACGGCGTCTCGTTCCGCTCGCTCACGGTCTCCACCTTCTCGCATTCCCAACGGGAACCGCATCAGGAACGCGGGCCGGTGACTTCCCCGTTATGCGCGCGATCGCCGCGGCGGCGTCGAGTTCACCAGGCCCAGCAGGCGTTCTCGGGCGACGCGTTCGACGATCTCGGGCGTGACGTCGAGCCCGAGGTGCTCGGCGCACACCCAGACGTCCGCGACGAGACGGGACAGGACTGCGGCGGGGACGGTCACGAACTCGGCGGCCAGCCGGGCGATCACGAGATCGCGGAGCCGCTGCTCCGGCTGCGGGCCGCCACCGATACGAACTGCGAGTGCGGGCATGGACGCCTCCTCGCTGTATGGGGACCTGCCGCCCCTTATTCCACAACTTTCCCGGCGACTGTCAACCTTCCGTCGCCGACCCGTTACGCGTGCCGATCCGTGACCGGGTCGTGTTCCAGCGGCTCGCGGCTCCGCTTCCAAGAGCACTACGATGGCCCGACCGGAAAGGTATGGGAAGATGACCGCGGCGATGCCGGGCCGTACGGTGAGGAGGGATGTCCGCACCACCGGGCGGGAAGCGAGGCGGCGACCGGAAAGTCGACCGAATATCTTCCTGCGGGAGGTGCCGGTCTTTGACAGGATGCGTTGACCGCATGGCTGACGGGGCTTCCGTCCGCCCATGCGGATCGCCCATGATGTAGGGCAGATCTGCGCTACCAATCACAGTTATGGAGATGTGCCTCGTGGGAGAGCCTGGCACGCGACGGAGGTGCCGACCATGAGCGCCGAAACCTCCGTGCCCCGGCCCCGGGAGTCCGGTGTGGACATCTCAGACTCCGACCTCTTCAGAGGTCTGATGTCGGAGGCGCCGTTCGCCTTTGCCTTCTTTGACGCGTCCGGTCGCTTCGTCCGGGTCAACGCCACCTTCACCGAGATGACCGGTCATCCTGTCGACCGGCATCTGGAGCGACTTCCGGCGGAGTTGCTGCCGGCCGATCTGACCGCCGCCATCGAGGCGGCGCTCCGCCGGGTCGGTGAGGACGGGCTGCCCGTCACCGACCAGCGGATCAGGACCCGCGCGGAGAACGACGACGCCCGCCATTGGGCGGTGTCGTTCTTTCCCATGCGAGGTGGCGAGAACGGTGACGTGGGCGTCGCCATGTTCGGTGTCGACCTGACCGAGCAGCAGATGTCCAGAGAGCTCCTGCAGCGCAGCGAGGAGCGCTACCGCTCGCTCGTGGAGTCCCAGCAGCAGCTTGTGTGGATCACGTCGCCCAGCGGAGCGGTCGCCGAGGACGCCCCGCAGTGGCGGGCCATCACCGGTCAGGGGCTGGAGGAGTATCTCACCCACGGCTGGCTGGAGGCCGTCCACCCCGACGATCGCCCCGGCGCGGAAGAGGCGTGGCGTGAGGCCCTGCGCGGCCGGACCATGTTCGAGTGGAGCTACCGGGTGCGCACCCGCGCGAGCGGTTACCGGCACTTCGAGGTCAGAGCCGTGCCGATCATGAGGCACGGCCGGGTGGTTGAGTGGGTCGGCGCCAACACCGACGTCACCCCGCAACGCGAGGCCGAGGAGATGCGGGGCCGCCTCACCGACCAACTCGGCGCCGCCGCGCTGCGCACCGCCAGGCTCCAGGGCGCCACGGCCATGCTGGCCGAGGCGCTCACGGTCGAGCAGGTGGTGCAGGTCATCATCGACGTCGGCCGTACGGCGCTGGCCGCCGACCACTCGGCGGTGGCCCTGCTCGACCCCGAGCGGGGCACGCTCAAGCTGAGCAACAGCGGCGGCCTCCCGGACGTGACCGGCGACGAGATCGAGCTCTCCCACTCCAACGTGATGACGATGGCGGTCAACAGCCGGCGTCCGGTCTTCGCCGAGTCGCCGGAGAGCCTGCGGGCCCAGCTCGTCGACGCGGGCGCCGACGAGGCCAGGATCGCCGACTTCCTCGCCCACACCGACGAACGGGCCTGGGTGGGCCTGCCGCTGCTGGCGGCCGGTCGCGCGCTCGGCGCGCTGCGGTTCTCGTTCCTGCGGTCGCAGAAGATCTCCCAGGAGGACGGGGTCTTCTACGAGGCGCTGGCCGGCCAGTGCGCGCTCGCGGTCGAGCGGGCCACGCTGTTCGAGCGGGAGCACCGCACCGCCGAGACGCTGCAGCGCAGCCTGCTGCCCGAACGCCTTCCTGACGTCGACGGGCTGAAACTGGCCAAGCTGTTCCTGTCCGGCTCGCGCCACGTCCAGGTCGGCGGCGACTGGTACGACGGGTTCGTCCTGCAGGACGGACGGGTGGCGGCCGTCGTGGGCGACGTGATGGGCAAGGGCGTCAAGGCCGCGGCGGGCATGGGCCGGATCCGCAACGCCATGCGGGCCCTCGCGCTGACCAACCCGCCTCCGGCGGCGGTCCTCACCGGCCTCGACCGGGTGTTCGAGGCGACCGAGGAGGAAGAGCAGGTCACGACCCTGGCGTACATGGTCGTCGAGCCGGGGACCGGGGAGGGCACGCTCGCCCTGGCGGGTCACCCGCCGCCACTGCTCGTCTCGCCCCAGGGTACGGCGATCCTGCATGAGACCGAGCCGGGCACCCCGCTCGGCTGGGCCACGAGCCGCAAGCAGTTCCGCTTCTGCGTGCCGCCCGGACACACGGCGGTGCTGTACTCCGACGGCCTGGTGGAGAACCGTAGACGCGGGCTGGACGCCGGCCTGCGGGAGCTCGCGTCCGTGGTGTCCGAAGCATCCCAAGAGGTGCTGAGCAATCCGAGTATGCTGCTGGATTTCCTGGTGGAGCGCATGCTGGGCGGGTATGAACAAGATGACGATGTAACGGTTCTCGCGGTACACGTGCCGCCGACCACGAAGAGTGACTGAATGAAACAGTCATAACGGTTGCTTTCGGGTATCAGTGACCGTCTTCCGTACGCACCAGTGTCTCAGGCGGCCTAGGGTGGAGAAGCAACCGGCGGGACGCGGCCGTATCACGAGCCGTGGCGTGCCACAATGGCATGTCGCGGTCCGCGCGACCTCACCACCGGAAAAAGAAGAAACACCTGGGTCCATTCTCGCCATGCGTTCGTTCGAGAGGTGTTCGTGTCGCCTGCAAGTTCGACTCGCTCGAAGCCGTCGGAGCTGAACGAGCCAGTGATCCAGCAGCTCCTCGAGCGTGGGCGCTCGCAGGGTTTCCTCGAGTCCGAGGATGTCCGCAAGGCCTTCGAGGAAGCGGACATCCCGCTGTCGCACGCCGCTGGATTCCTGCGCAGCCTCAGCAAGGAGGGCGTGACCGTCGTGGTGACGGCGGCGGACTCCGCGGCGCCCAAGCGGTCTCGAGGTCAAGCCAAGCGCCGTACAGCCGCGCCCGTCAAGAAGACCACCAAATCCGCGGCCGCGAAGGACTCGCAGCCGGAGACGGTGACCGCCGTGGTGACCGACGCGGCGCCGGCCGCCAAGCCGGCTGCGAAGCCCGCCGCAAAGCCGGCGGCCAAGCCCGCCGCGGCCAAGTCCGCTTCGAAGAAGACCACGGCCAAGCCCGCCGCGGCCAAGGGCGCGGCGGCGAAGGCGGCGCCGGCCAAGGCCGTGCCCGCCAAGAAAGGTGAGCCCGCTGCCCAGGACGGGTCCGAGGCGTCTGCGACCGGCCCCGCACTGAAGGCGCCGAAGGCGGATCCGAAGCCCAAGTCCGCCGACCTCGCCGAGGATGAGGAGGACATCGATCTCGAGGGCGACGTCGAGATCGAGGACTTCGAGATCGAGGCGGAGGACGACGAGCTCGAGGCCGAGGCCGACACCGAAACCGAGGGGGACGCCGAGGCCGAGGGCGAGTCCAAGGGTAAGGCCGCCGGCCAGTCCGAGGACGAGGTGCTGATCCTCAGCGACGACGATGACGACGCGCCCGTCGCCCAGGTGGCCGCGGCCGGCGCCACCGCAGACCCCGTCAAGGACTACCTCAAGCAGATCGGCAAGGTGCCCCTGCTCAATGCCGAGCAGGAGGTCGAGCTCGCCAAGCGGATCGAGGCGGGCCTGTTCGCGGAGGAGCAACTCGCGGGCGACGGCGACGGTCTCCCCGTCGACGTCCGCGCCGAGCTGGAGTGGATCGCCGAGGACGGTCGCCGCGCCAAGAACCACCTGCTGGAGGCCAACCTCCGGCTGGTCGTCTCGCTCGCCAAGCGGTACACCGGCCGCGGCATGCTGTTCCTGGACCTGATCCAGGAAGGCAACCTGGGCCTGATCCGCGCGGTCGAGAAGTTCGACTACACCAAGGGCTACAAGTTCTCGACCTACGCGACGTGGTGGATCCGGCAGGCGATCACCCGGGCCATGGCCGACCAGGCGCGGACCATCCGCATCCCGGTCCACATGGTCGAGGTGATCAACAAGCTGGCCCGGGTGCAGCGGCAGATGCTGCAGGACCTCGGCCGTGAGCCGACGCCGGAGGAACTGGCCCGAGAGCTGGACATGACCCCCGAGAAGGTCATCGAGGTCCAGAAGTACGGCCGTGAGCCGATCTCGCTGCACACGCCTCTCGGCGAGGAGGGCGACAGCGAGTTCGGTGACCTGATCGAGGACTCCGAGGCCATCGTCCCGGCCGACGCCGTCAGCTTCACGCTGCTGCAGGAGCAGCTGCACTCCGTGCTCGACACGCTGTCGGAGCGCGAGGCGGGCGTGGTGTCCATGCGGTTCGGCCTCACCGATGGGCAGCCGAAGACCCTCGACGAGATCGGCAAGGTCTACGGCGTGACCCGCGAGCGGATCCGCCAGATCGAGTCCAAGACCATGTCGAAGCTTCGCCACCCGTCCAGGTCCCAGGTGCTGCGCGACTACCTCGACTGAGCGGACGCCGGCCAAGTAGATGTCGTCGACACCGAGGTCCGATCATCTCGGGAGGGCGGCGCGGTCACGCGCCGCGATCGGCCTCGGGCCCCCGGCGGTCACGTGACGATCACGTCGAGCGTCCACGGCCTGCCCGATGCGGGCGGGCCCGACAGCTCGGTCCGGTACCCCAGACCGGCCAACGTCTTCGCGAGTTCCCGTGGGCTCCCCGGCCTGTCGGGGATCTCCACGAGCGAGCGGGACACCGCCCCTCGGGTCGTCTTCGCCATGTGGCTGACCACCGTCCGCTTCCCCCCGGCCTCCCTCAGGACCCGTACGGCGACCGCCCGCTCGCCCGGCTGCCACGCGGCCGCGTAAGCGGTCGACCGCATGTCCACGATGAGTCCCTTCGCCGACTCGAGCGCCGCCGTGATCGACGGCCGCCAGAACGCGGCAAGGTTGCCCATGGGCGGCAGCCGTACGCCCATGGACAGCCGGTACGGCGGGACGCGGTCGGACGGCCGCAGCAGCCCCCACAGCGCGGAGAACACCACGATCCGCCGGTCGGCTCTGCGGCGGGCCTCGGGGGAGAGCGTGGCCAGGCCCAGGTTGTCGTACAACACGCCCGTGTAGAGGTCGGCGACGCGCAGGGACGGCGCGGTGTGCAGACCGCGGTTGCGTTCGATGTCGCCGACCTGCCCGTCGGACAGGCCGAGCACCGCCTGGGCCTGCGGCGAGTGACACAGCGAGACCAGGGCATCGAGCACCTTGTCGCGCGGGGAGGCCAGCTCGGCGAAGCTCAGCCGCCTGAGCTTGGCGGTGCCCCGAGCGGCCTTCCCCTCCGAAGGCGGAAGCAGGATCAGCACGAATCCCGACCCTACAAGGCCCTGGTATCGGCCCCGGCGTCGGCTCCGTCGCAGGTCCTGGCCGTCGGTTAGGCTGTCGAAGTGGATCAAGACAGCGGACTCTTCGATCGGCTGGTGGACCAGGCATGGCCGGCGCCGGGGCGGGTGACGGCCGACGGCTGGATCTACCGGCACGCGGGCGGAGTGACCAAGCGGGCCAACTCCGTCCTGCCGCCGGCCGACAGCGTGGATTCGGCGCGGGCCGACCCGGCCGGGGACGTGGACAGTGCCGTGGAGCGGGCGGAGAAGTTCTACGCGGGGCTCGGCCTGCGCTGTGTTTTCTCGATCGGGGTGTCCTCGGTCGGGGTGCCCTCGGTCGGGGTGTCCTCGGTCGGGCCCGGCGCGGTCAACGGACTCGACGCCGAGCTCGACAGCCGGGGCTACCGGATGGTGGACCCCACTTTGATCATGACCGCGCCGCTGCCGCGGGACGCCGTACCGGCCGGAGAGGTCGCGCCGGAACCGTCCGAGCGGTGGCTGCGCACCTGGTGGCGGGTGGACGGCGGGCGGCACCGCGACGACGACGAGACCCCTGCCATGGAGTGGGCCCGGCGGATCATGACCGGGGTCCCGGCGGGCTACGCCCATCTGGAGGGAGACACGGGCGCGGGTGTGGGCAGAGGCGTGGTCCAAGGGCGATGGCTGGGCGTCTACTGCATGGCGGTGGAGCCCCGGGCCCGGCGCCGGGGGCTCGGCCGGTCGGTGCTGCGGACGCTGTTCGCCTGGGGGCGCGAACGCGGCGCGGAGCGGGCCTACCTGGCGGTGACGGAGCCCAACGTCGGAGCCCGCACGCTGTACGAGCGAGAGGGCTTCACCGTCGCCGGGCGCTATCACTATCGGGTCGCACCCTGACCGGTGTCTTCTCCGGGTACGGCGACGGCGCGCCGGAGAGCCTCGATGGGGGCTCCGGCACGCCGTCCTATGGTCAGCGCCCGCTCTGGTCGGACGTCGGTGATTGGCTGAGTCGGGCCGACTCGTCCTGGATGTCAGCGCCTCTGTCGCGTAGTACGGCTGCGTGCTGACGCCCGTGGTGGGCGCAGAACAGCAGCTCCCCACCCACTGGCAGGGTCGCGCGGATGTAGGCCTGAGCACCACACCGGTCACAGCGGTCCAGGGCGGTCAGCGGCTTGGCGGGGGCGAGAGCTCCAGTCACGTATCGCCTTTCGGGTCGCCCCACCGTGGCGGGGACGTTGGCGTCAGTCACTTGGGACAACATCTAACCGGATAACGGCGTTCCCAATCACCCCCTGGCTACGCCCAGAGCGGAATGCGCCCGAAAAGCTGGGATGTGCTGTGCTGCAGATCACAGTAAGAGTCCGCGGTATCCCGGTGCGCCTGGCAAGCTGTTACGCGTAGAAACATGAGTGGCGATAAGCTGCGTACGAGTGTTCGATTGGTGGGCAGTAGGAGCCTTGACCGGTAGTAGGAGTTGGGCGTGACGGCGGTTGGCGCGGAGGCGGGTTACACGGCTCGCCATCTCTCGGTGCTGGAAGGCCTCGAGGCCGTGCGCAAGCGCCCGGGGATGTACATCGGATCCACGGACACCCGCGGTCTCATGCACTGTCTGTGGGAGATCGTGGACAACGCCGTCGATGAGGCCCTCGCCGGGTTCTGCTCACGCATCGAGGTCGAACTGCACGCGGACGGCTCCATCGAGGTACGCGACAACGGTCGCGGCATCCCGGTGGACATCGAGCCCAAGACGGGGCTCGCCGGCGTCGAACTCGTCTACACGAAGCTGCACGCCGGCGGCAAGTTCGGCGGCGGGTCCTACGCCGCCTCCGGGGGCCTGCACGGTGTCGGCGCCTCGGTCGTCAACGCGCTGTCGTCCCGGCTGGACGTGGATGTCGACCGGGACGGCCGTGTCCACCAGATCAGCTTCCGCCGAGGCGTCCCCGGGCACTTCGACGGCGACGGGCCGACGGCGAAGTTCCGCAAGAAGTCCGGCGTGCGCGACGGCGGCCAGGTGGCCGGGCAGGCCACCGGCACCCGGGTCCGCTGGTGGGTCGACCGGCAGATATTCCTGCCCGAGGCGGAGGTCTCGGTCGACGAGATCCACGTTCGGCTGCGCCAGACGGCGTTCCTGGTCCCCGGGCTCGAGCTGGTGCTGCGCGACAGCCGGGGCGCGGAGCCGGCCGAGGAGACCTTCCGCTTCGACGGCGGCATCGGTGAGTTCACCGAGTTCCTCGCGCGTGACGAGGCCGTCTGCGACGTGCTCAGGCTGCGGGGCGACGGCCACTTCCACGAGACCGTGCCCGTGCTCGACGAACAGGGCCACATGACGTCGACGCGGATCGAGCGGCAGCTCAGCGTCGACGTCGCGGTCCGCTGGGGCAAGGGCTATGAGACGACCGTGCGCTCGTTCGTCAACGTGATCGCCACCCCCAAGGGCGGCACCCACGTGGCCGGGTTCGAGAAGGCGCTCATCCGCACGGTCAACGACCAGCTCCGTGAGACCCGCCTGCTCAAGAACGGCGACGAGCCGGTCACCAAGGAGGACGTCCTCGAAGGGCTGACCGCCGTGGTGACCGTACGGGTGCCCGAGCCCCAGTTCGAGGGCCAGACCAAGGAGGTCCTCGGCACCGCCGCGGCCGCCCGCATCGTCGGCCACGTGGTCACCCGTGAGCTGAAGGAACTGTTCGCGAGCCCCAGGCGTGGCCAGAAGCAGCAGTTGCGGGCGGTTCTGGAGAAGGTGGTGGCGGCGGCCAAGGCGCGCATCGCCGCTCGGGAGCACCGCGACAACCAGCGACGCAAGTCGGCGCTGGAGAGCTCGGCGCTCCCGGCGAAGCTGGTCGACTGCCGCAGCGACGACGTGGACCGCAGTGAGCTGTTCATCGTCGAGGGCGACTCCGCGCTTGGCACGGCCAAGCTGGCCCGGGACTCAGAGTTCCAGGCGCTGCTGCCGATCCGGGGAAAGATCCTCAACGTGCAGAAGGCGTCCGTGGCGGACATGCTCAAGAACGCCGAGTGCGCCGCGATCATCCAGGTCGTCGGGGCCGGGTCCGGCCGGTCGTTCGAGATCGACTCGGCCCGCTACGGCAAGATCATCCTGATGGCCGACGCCGACGTCGACGGCGCGCACATCCGCTGCCTGCTGCTGACCCTCTTCCACCGGTACATGAAGCCGATGGTCGAGGCGGGCCGGGTGTTCGCCGCGGTGCCGCCGCTGCACCGCATCGAGATCACCAACCCCGGGCGGGGCAAGGACAAGTACATCTACACCTATTCGGACGCCGAGCTGCACAGGGTCCTGAGCGATCTGGAGCGGCGGGGCAAGCGCTGGAAGGACCCTGTGCAGCGCTACAAGGGCCTGGGTGAGATGGACGCCGACCAGCTCGCCGAGACGACGATGGATCCGCGCCACCGCGTGCTGCGCCGGGTGCGGATCGAGGACGTGGAGAAGGCCGAGCGCATCTTCGACCTCCTCATGGGCAGCGAGGTCGCCCCCCGCCGTGAGTTCATCGTCAGCAGTGCGGCCGAGGTCGACCGCGAGCACATCGACGCCTGACAGCCCCTCACCCGGGCCCGATCAGAAGGACTCGATCTCCAGGGTGCTGACCCTGGAGCGAGCCTCCGTCATGGCCTCCCGGTAGAGCTCATCCCAGTTCGGATCATTGTCGGGGATCGCCCGGATAGTCTGCTTCGTCAGCTCGACCGGTCCGTTCCGCCCCGGTGCGACCTTCCGTACGACGACCAGCGTCCAGCCGTCCTCCATGACGGTGTCGACCTCCCACCGAGGCTTGGCGGCCGCGCCCGTGACACGCCGCCCGTCGCGCGGGGACGGGCGCAGCAGCACGACCAGCAGGTAGATGAGCGCGGCGACCACGATCAGGGTCACCGGGAGGGCGAGCAGTCGCATCGGTGCGGACCCTCTCACTTCGTGGGAATGGCGATCCCCCCGCCATTGCCCGGAGCGTACACGGTGATGCCCTGGGGCAGGGCCTTCAGCTTCTCGATCTCGGCGCAGGTCGTGCACTTGTCGTACCCGTCCTGGCGGGCCTTGTTGGCGTCCGCCTCGGCGCGGGCCTGCGCGACCTTGGCCTGAGCCTCGGTGACCTTGGCGAAGGCGGCCTGCGCCTGGTCGACGGCCTCCTGGACCTGCTTGGGCAGCGTGACCTTGGACAGGTTGAAGTGGATGTCGGTCAGGAAGTCGGCGCCGAGCGTCGACTTCAGGTCCTCGGCGAGGCTGGTGTTCACCGCTTCCTGGATCTTCGCGATGTTCGCGTTGTTGCCCTGCGGCTGCAGTGAGGCCTGCTGCGCCGTGTTGTTCTGCACGAGGGAGCAGGATGAGACCATCTCCGCGCAGCGGAAGCTGTTGATCTGGGCGCGGAGGTCGTTGTCGATCACGGGGCGGATGATCTGGTCGAGGAAGGCCGACCAGCCCTCGTCGCCCTCCCAGGGGTAGTAGGTGTTGCCGTCCATGCTGCGGAACTTGCGCGTGCCGAACTTGTCGTCGAACGCCTTGAGCGTGGCGTGATCGAGGTTGAGACCGAAGTAGAGGGTGCCCTCGATGCCCATGTTCACGCCGTCGCTGCTCGGTACGACGACCACGTCGACGCCCGAGCGCTCGCCGTGACCCGCATCGGAGGTGATGGTGTAGAAACGCTGCTGGGCGGGATAGCGGTGAATCTGGGACCACCAGCCGGTCCAGGTCACGCTGGAGCCGGGGTCGATGACCTGGCGGACCTGGTTGTCGTCGAGTGGGCCGCCGTTGCGGATGACGGCGACCTCGCCGCCGGTCGTGCGTTCGAATCCGCGGAACGCGCCGATCACGGTCGGCACCGCGGCGACGATGAGCGCGATCACCACCAGAACGAGGATCTTGCGGAACGAGCCGGAGCCGGTGGAGGTGCGGGTGGGCATCTGCGAACTCTCCTCGGGGGGCGGCACGGGGGCGGCCGCGGAGTGTGTGCGATGTGACGTTGTCAGCAGGGCAACGTACGGCCGGCCGCGCCGGGTTCCTGATCCCGCGCGGCCGGCCGTAACGCGTGATCTCTCAGAGTTCTACCGGCTGCAGCCGCCCCGTCCGCACGTCGTACACCGCGCCGCCGACGGCGAGGGTGTCCGGCAGGTAGGGACTGGCCTTGATCCTGACCATGTCGTGCCGCAGGGCCTCGGCCTGGTCGGGCACGGTCTTGAAGTCGAGGCTGCGGGTGTCCACGCCGTGCTCCGCCGCGATCACCTCGTGCACGTCCGCGTCGGTGGACTTGGACATCCGGCAGTCGGTGTGCGGCATGACCAGGACCCGGTGGACGCCGAGGAGATAGACGGCGAGCACGAGCGTCCGCAGCACGTCATCGGTCACCCGGGCGCCCGCGTTACGGAGGATCTTGGCGTCGCCCGCCTGCAGGCCCAGCAGCCCCAGCGGGTCGACGCGCGAGTCCATGCAGGTCACCACGGCGAGGCCGCGACCGGCCTGGCCGGACAGCCCCGAGTGTGAGAACGTCGCGGCGTACTTCTCGTTCGCCGCCAGTAGATCATCGAAGGCATCGCTCATGCGATAAATGTTGCCGTACGGCCTCACCCGCGAGCACGAGGGGGTTGTCAAGACACTTCCCAGAGCCGCTACTCTCCATGGTCGTTGTCCGGCTCCTGACCGGTCTCGCGGGCGTCGGCACTCCCGTCGAGGCCGCCGCCGATGGCGGCGACGGCGTGCACGAGCCGCTCGCCCGAGCCGTCACGCCGGCCGAGCTCCTCGGGAAGCGGCACCGGCTTACCCGTGGGCGAGGCCGCCTTGGCGGGGACCGGTCCGGCCCACGCGTGCAGCAGCACGTCCTCGCCCTTGAGGAAGCGCTGGGCGCGTACCCCGCCGGTGGCTCGGCCCTTGGGCGGGAAGTCGGCGTAGTCGGAGACCTTGCCCGCGCCCATCTGGGTGCCGGGCAGGGCCGTCGAAGAGCCCGCCACCGTCACGACGCGCGATTCGCGGGCGGGATCAACGGCGCCGAACCAGATCGCCTTCGCGTCGTCGTTCAGGCGCACCCCCGCCATGCCGCCCGCCGGGCGGCCCTGTGGCCGTACGGCGGAGGCGGAGAAGCGCAGGAGCTGGGCGTCGGAGGTGATGAAGACCAGGTCGTGGTCGGGGGAGGAGAGCTCGACGGCGCCGATCACGGCGTCGCCCTCGCGCAGGCCGATGACCTCGAAATCGTCGCGGTTGGCGGGATACTCGGGGACGACCCGCTTGACCACCCCGCCGGTCGTGCCGAGCGCGAGCCCCGGGCCGTCGGGGTCGAGCGAGCCCAGGCCGACCACCTTCTCCTCCGGCTCCAGGGCGACGTGCTCGGACACCGGATGCCCGCCCGCGAGCGACGGCGGGTTGGCCGTCGGCGGCAACGTGGGCAGGTCGACCACCGACACCCGGATCAACCGCCCCTTGGAGGTGACGACCCCGACCTCGCCCCGGACGCTGGAGCGGACCACCGACACCAGCACGTCGTGGACCGCGCGCTCGCCCTCAGCCGAGATCGGCGTGGCGTCGGCCGTCCGGGCGAGCAGGCCGGTGGAGGAGAGCAGCACCAGGCAGGGGTCGTCGGCCACCTCCAGCGGCACCGTGACCGCCCTGGCCGCCTCCGACGACTCCAGCAGCACGGTGCGGCGCGGCGTGCCGTACGTCTTGGCGATCTCTCCGAGCTCGGCCGACACGACCTTGCGCAGGCGGTCCTCCGAGCCGAGGATCGCGGACAGCTCGGCGATCTCGCTCTGCAGCGTCTCCTTCTCCCGGTCGAGTTCGAGCTTGTCGTAGCGGGTCAACCGGCGCAGCGGCGTGTCGAGGATGTACGCCGCCTGGACCTCGCTCAGCTCGAAGGTCTCCATCAGACGGGTCCGCGCGTGCGCCGAGTCGTCGGAGCCGCGGATCACCTGGATGACCTGGTCGATGTTGAGCAGCGCGATGATGAGGCCGTCCACCAAGTGGAGGCGCTCCTCGCGCTTGCGCAGCCGGAACGCCGACCGCCTGCGCACCACGTCGATCCGGTGTTCGACGTAGACCTGCAGCAGGTCGCGCAGGCCGAGCGTGCGGGGCCGACCGTCGACGAGCGCGACGTTGTTGATGCCGAAGGACTCCTCCATCGGCGTCAGCCGGTAGAGCTCCTCCAGGACGGCCTCCGGGTTGAAGCCGTTCTTGACCTCGATGACCAGGCGCAGGCCCTTGTGCCGGTCGGTCAGGTCCTTCAGGTCGGCGATGCCGGTGAGCTTCTTGGCGTTCACCAATTCCTTGATCTTAGTGACCACCCGCTCGGGGCCGACGTTGAACGGCAACTCGGTGACGACGATGCCCTTGCGCCGGGGCGTCACGGACTCGATCGTGGCCTTCGCGCGCGTGCGGAACGTGCCGCGGCCGGTCTCGTAGGCGTCCCGGATGCCCGACAGCCCGATGATGATGCCGCCGGTCGGCAGGTCGGGGCCGGGGACGAAGCGCATCAACTCCTCGAGCGTGGCGTCCGGCTTCTTGATCAGATGCCGGGCCGCCGCGACGACCTCGACGAGGTTGTGGGGCGCCATGTTGGTGGCCATCCCGACGGCGATGCCGCTGGCGCCGTTGACCAGCAGGTTGGGGAACGCCGACGGCATGACCGACGGCTCGGTCTCCTGGCCGTCGTAGTT
This sequence comes from Sphaerimonospora thailandensis, assembly GCF_016863115.1. GTDB lineage: Bacteria > Actinomycetota > Actinomycetes > Streptosporangiales > Streptosporangiaceae > Sphaerimonospora > Sphaerimonospora cavernae. The sequence continues at coordinate 12,305 of NZ_BOOG01000020.1, read as the reverse complement.
GGGCTTGAAGTCGACCGTCTCCTCGTCGATCGACTGCACCATGAGCATGGCGGCAGGGGCGAGACGGGCCTCGGTGTACCGCATCGCCGCCGGCGAGTCGTCCGGCGAGCCGAAGTTGCCGTGCCCGTCGACCAGCGGCAGCCGCATGGAGAACGGCTGCGCCAGGCGCACCAGGGCGTCGTAGATGGCGCCGTCACCGTGCGGGTGCAGCTTGCCCATCACGTCGCCCACGACACGGGAGGACTTGACGTGGCCCCGCTCCGGGCGCAGGCCCATCTCGCTCATCGAGTAGAGGATGCGGCGTTGGACCGGCTTGAGTCCGTCGCGGGCGTCCGGGAGCGCACGCTGGTAGATCACCGAGTACGCGTACTCCAGATAGCTGGCGCGCATCTCGGTGGCGACGTCGATGTCGACGATCCGCTCCTCGAAGTCCTCATCGGGCGTGCGGGTGGTTGTGCGTCGGGCCATATCGAACATTGTGCCGATGACTGAGAGCAGTCGCGACCGGACGTGGTTTCCCGCCCGAATACAGCCCGCCTCGGATGGAAATGGATCATTTCTGACGATCCGCGAATTTCGGGATCGGTTGATCCGTCTCTTGCCGTGATCCGGGTAGTGTGGCTCTCATCTGCGAGAAGGGGGGATTCTCGCGATGCCTGACGTCGTGGACCGGCTGATCGGCGCGCTCAACGCCCATGATCTCGATGCGGTGATGCGCTGTTACGTCGCGGACGCGGTCGTCGTGGGGCCGGAGATGGGGGCGGAGAACCTCGATGAGATCGCCTCGTACCACCTGCATATCTGGCAGGGCTTCCCGGACCATCACCTGACGGTGTGGGAGAAGATCGCCCGCCGGGACATGATCGCGGCGGAGGTGCTGGCGACGGGCACGCACACCGGCCCCTACCTGGTGGCGGGTGGCGACGTCCTGGAGGCGACCGGCAGAAGCATCAGCGTGCGCGGTTCCTGGCTCGTCACAGTGGAAAGCGACTACATCCTCAGCCAGCGCGTCTACTTCGACCAGTTGGAGTTGTACACCCGGCTCGGCGCCCAGCTTCCGCTCAAGTTCGCACCGATTGTCTAGGGAGTGTGCTCCAGGTTCTCGCCAAGTGGCCCGAGCCTGCTCGACGCTCGACGTCCGCCACTGCTTCACTTCCGCAACATTTGTTGTCCAACCAGCCGATATACGCCAATATCGGAGCGGAAGGAGCGGTCGGATGGTGCAGTGGTCCCTTGGCGTGGATCTTGGTACGAGTTTCTCCGCCGGGTCCATCGCGACCGGCGGCCGGGTGGACGTCCTCGAGGTCGAGGGCGAGCGACGAGTCCCCTCGACCGTGCTGCTCAACGAGCAGGGGGTCCTGGTCGCGGGCAGGGTGGCCCACCGGGGGATGATGCGATACCCGGAGCGCGTGGAGCGCAACCCGAAGCGCTACGTCGGCCGGCCGAGCATGTTGCTGGGCGGGAACGCAGTCGATGTGAAGGACGCGCTCATCGCCCTGTTGAAGCTGTTCGTGGCGGAGGGGCGCATCCGCTTCGACGGCGTCCCTCCCTCCGTGCTGGTGCTGACCTGCCCCGTGGCCTGGGGGGAGGACCGCCGTTCGGTCCTGACCGAGGTAGGCCGATCGGTGGTGCCGGAGGCACACGTCCTCGTCGTCGAGGAGCCGGTGGCGTCCGCCCTGCACTACGCCTCGATGCATGACGTGAGCGGCGGCGGCAATGTCGCGGTTTACGACCTCGGCGGAGGCACGTTCGACACGGCGGTGCTGGTCGCCGCGGGCGGCGATTTCAACGTCGTCGGAGAGCCCGACGGCGACGACATGATCGGCGGAGAGGTGTTCGACGAGCGCGTCTACGCGTTCCTCGGCGCACAGCTGGAACGCTCCGCCGCAGGCTGGTGGTCCGACGTCAGCACCAACCCGGACCGGAAGTATCGGGCCGCCGCCGCGGACCTGCTCGATGAGGCGCGGCTGGCCAAGGAGACGCTGTCGGCATACGAGACCGCGAGCCAGTATGTGGGCGGCGCCGACATCGATGTGCAGATCTCCCGTACCGATCTGTACACCCTCATAGGGACGGACATCGTGCGTACGGCCGACATCCTCGACAGGACCATCGAACAAGCCAGGATCGACAAGAAGCGGCTTGCCGGCATTTTCCTGACCGGTGGCGCGAGCCGCACACCCCTCGTGCATGAGACGCTGCGAGCCCGGCACGGGAGCCTCGTGCGCACCTATGACGACCCGAAGATCGTGGTAGCACTGGGCGCGGCCCGGCTGGCCTGGAGCATCCAGGAACGGCAGCGCGAGCCGCGCGTGCCGACGCGGCCGGTTCCCAGCCCCGCACCCCCGCCGGTCCCCGCACCCCCGCCGGTCCTCGCGTCCCCCCTGCGGGCCGTCCTCGACGACGTGCTCTCCGTCCAGGTGACGGCCAACGGCGTCTACGCGCTGTGCGAGGGGAACGTCCTTCGCCGGCTTGACCCGTCGGCGTTGCGGGTCACCCGTGAGCTGGCCCTGGGCGCGATCGTCGACTGGGCGGCAGCTGATGAGGGATTGCTGATCGCCGAGATCGCCTCGCCTCAGCCCGCGCTGCGCACCCTCACGCCCGAGCTGGTCGTCCAGTCGGTCTTCGCGCTGCCGGCGACGACCCAGATCCGCACACTCGCCAAAGGGGCCGTCGGCTGGGCCTTCCACCGCGTCGCGGTCCCGGTCGACAACTCGAAGGGCCTGCCGTGGGGCGAGACGGGGGGCCTGGCCGTGCTGGAGGTCGGGCTGAAGGGGTTCGTCGGCGAGACGGCAAGGCTGCCTCTCGGCTCCTCGGCGGAGTGGTTCGTGAACGAGGGGAACGGCAGCCGTCGCCTGCGCGATCAGGGCAGCCCGACCGGCGGGGAGCCGGCTCTCGCCGTCGGATCGCCCGGATGCGTGGTCGTGCTCGGCCAGTTCCAGAAGAAGACCGGGATGTTCCAGAACACACAGCAGGGATTCGACCCCTGGCAGGTGTTGTGCACGATCGATCCGGGCGGCAGGGTGCGGCGGGTCGAACGCCGCCCGCCCAACTGGGTGCAGCAGATCGTGCTGCACGAGTCGGTGTGGTTCATGTCGACGACGACCGGCCTGGAGATCGACGCCGCTCCCAACCCGCCGCGTCTGATGATGCGCCGGTCGCCAGCCGGCGCTCTGCGCTGGTTCCCCGCGGGCCGGGAGATGTACGCGGTGGGCATGGACGCGGTCCTGCCCTCCCGAGGCTGGTCGGTTTCGCACTGCGACCGCACCACCGGGGAACTGCGCGTGCTGCTGCACGAGCCGTCGTCCGCGCTGCTGGGACATCTGACCTCCAGCCATCCCGCCGAGCGGCCGCGGATGATCGCCGATGGCGAGACGCTGTGGATGGGGGTGGCAGGCGACCAGGGGACCTCCCGGATTCTGCGCGTCACCGCTGACGGGGTGACCGAGGCGCTGCGCGAGCGTGGCTGGATCGAACCGGCGGCGGCGGTGCCCGGAGGACTGCTCGTGCTGCACCGTCCCGACGCCGCGCCGGGGCCGGGACGGGCAGGACCCGCCACGCTCTGCCTGTTCACGCCAGGCGGCTGACCTCCACCCCGATCTCCGTGCGCAGCGCGAGGGCGCGCTCGGTCAACGCTCTGGCCGCGGCCAGCCGGTCGGCGGCCTGCCGACGGGCCTGGTCGCGGTCGCCGCCGGCTCGCGCCGCCGGTGCCCGCAGTTCGGCGCGCCGGGCCTCCAGCTCGCGGCGCTGCCCCGCGAGCGCGGTGTCCGCGCTCTCCTCGACGGCCACCCGCCAGGTCGCGACCTCCCGCTCCAGGGCGAGCGTGATCTCGCTCGTCGCCTGGTTGAACTGGTCGTTCACCAGCCTGCGCAGCGCCGCCTGGTTGCGGTGCACCTGGTCCCACTCGCGCCGGCGGCTCATCACGGCGACCGCGAGCGCCGGGCCGACGAGGAAGCCGATCGGGTTGAGGTGCGCGAGCACCATCCCGATCGAGACCGCCATGGTGGCCGCTGGCACACCCTCGCGGAGCAGGTCGAGTTTCGCGTTGTCGGCGGGTTCGCTGGACAGTTCGTGCGACCACACCCTGGGCATCGACACCTTCGCGAGGTCCATCTCCATCGGCTCCAGGCCCAGGGCGGCGAGGAACTCGTTGAGCTCCGCTCCGACGAGCCTGGACACCTCGGCGAGGATGTCCTCCCAGGCCGCCTGGATGGACCGCTCGACGCTCTCCGGAAGCTGAGCGAGGTACTGCTCGAGCGCCGCCCGCGTGCCGAGCTGGGTGATGGCCTGCTCGTACGGCTGCCGCACCCGGGCGAGCCGGGCCCGTACGATCGAGCCCACCTCGCGGCCCAGGAACTGGTTGCCCACCCCGCGACGGCGCCGGTCGCGCATCGTGTGGGTCAGCTCCTCCAGTGCCTTCTCCACCTCCGCCAGCCGACGTCCGGCCTCGACGTCGTCGTCGGAGGCGCCGGCTACGTGGTCCTCGGCCACTGCGGTGAGCGCGGACAGGACCGACAGGCAGGCCGACACCACGGTGGCGCTGCGGGTGAGCTCCCGCCCGCTCGCGCAGGCCCGGACGTACTCCTCCAGGGGGGCCATGCCGCTGCGTTCGTGGAGGCGGTCGGCCCGGTCATCCCGGCCCAGGGACCGCTGGGCGGCGGCGGCCTCGGCCAGCTTGGCGCTGACCGGCAGCCAGGGCGCCTCCAGCAGTCCGGCGAGCGCGGCGGCCGAGTCGGGCGAGGACTGCCGGGCCTCGGTGACGAAGGTCGCCAGCCTGCGCTGGTTCTCCTCCAGCAGGGCCTGGGAGTTCGCCGAGTCCTCCACCTTCGTCAGGACGAAGGCGACCGCCTGCACCCGTTCCGCCGCCTCGGCCAGGAACTCCAGCTCGTGCCGCAGCACAGGCTGGTCCTGGGCGCTGAGCGCGAACAGCAGGGCGTCCGCCCGATGCAGGATCGACACCGTCGCCTGGCGGTGCCCGATGGTGAGGCTGTCCACCCCCGGGGTGTCGAGCAGCCGCACCCCGTCGAGCAACGGGTGGTCCATGGTCACGTCCACTCCGACGACCTCCCTGCGCTTGGCGGGATCGCCGGTCATCGACGCGTACTCGCCGATCTCCTCGGGGTCGATCGCGAGATCGCCGTCCGCCCGGTTGACCGTGGCCGCCAGCACAGGTCCGTGCCGCAGGGTGAGGTGGCAGTTCGTGGCCACGTCGGCGTCCACGGGAAGCAGCCCGGGACGGCCCACCAGGGCATTGATCAGCCGGCTCTTGCCGCGTTTCTGCGCTCCGGCGATCACGAGCGTCGTCTCCGTCTCCTTCCACCTCGCCGCGACCTGCGCGAGGACCTCGGACAGGTCGGCGCGCCCGGCCTGCTTGGCGAACGCGTTCACCTCGTTGGCCAGGCGCAGCACGTTGCGAATGAGATCAGCGGTGGCCTGCATGCGGGGGGTCTCCTTGCGCTGCTTCTGTTTCCAGGGCGATGAGCACGTACGTGTCGCACACGCTCTGGGCCGCCCGGCGGTCCAGTACGGACGTCAGGAACTGGCCGAGGGAGCGGAACCGAGTGCTGAGCTCCGCCGCGAGCGTCGAGATGTCCCGAGGTGAGGCCGTGGGGAGGGCGCCGACCTGGGCCGCGGCGCCGGAACCCGAGAGCAGACGGCCGAGTGCCTCCTTGTCCGCAGCGGGGACCAGCGGGGATGCCAGGAGCCTGACGACGGCTTCCGCCGGGACCGCGGCGGGTCCTATCGCCGTCCCGGGTGGAATCGGCGCGGTCGGCGCGGTCGGCGCGGTCGGCGCCGATGGCGTGGGCGGTGCCGGTGGCATGACAGCACCGATCGCGACGTCCTCGAGCACCCGCAGAACGTCGCGTGCCCGCTGGCCACCGACGCGGCCCTGGTTGATCATCGCCTGCGCGCGCCAGCGCCCGGACGCGACTCGGGCGGCCTCCGCCACATCCTGCGCGGACGCCTCCGGGGGCAGGCCGAGCTGCTCGGCCGGGTCGTCGGTACGGGCCATGCGGAACAGCTCGGCCTGCATCTCCTGCGGCAGGATGAGCTGCCCCCGGCCCAGGGCCTCGACGGCGGCGAAGATCCGAAGCCCGCTCAGCCCGGCGGCGATGGGCCGGGTCTCGTCGAGTTCGGCCGTGAGGACGTCGAGCACGGCGCGGTCGGGGCCGCGGGCTTCCTCGCGGGCCAGCCGCCGGAGCTGGGTGATCGCCGCCAACGCCTTGAGCTGCTCGGCCCGCCGGGCGAAGTGGGCGAGGCCGGCCGCCACCGTGCCGGGCTGCGCCGCGGAGCCGAATCCCGATTTCTCCAGCAGCGTACGGCGGAGCGCCTGTTCGCCGTCCCGTGCCGCGGCGACCGCGACCCGCAGGCCGTACCGGTGCAATCGCCCGACGAGCCGCCGCATCATCTCCGCCGGGATCGGCGACTCGGGCGGCCCGGGGATGTCGTCGAGGTCCAGCAGGAGGAAGTCCAGATCGGCGTCGTCCAACTCGGCGAGCGCGGCGAGGGCGGCCAGTTCCTCCGGTCCGAGCACGGGTGCGCGGGCCGCCTCCGCGAGCAGCCCGGCCAAGGGAACCACGTCGAAGACCGACGTGCGCAGGTCCTCGTAGGCGCGGGAGGCCAGGCGCCGGGCGGTGGGCCAGGGATCCTCCTCGTCGCCGCGCCGGTCGATCTGGCTGAGTACGGCGAGCGTGTTCACACAGGTCATGCCGCAGGCATCGGTGAGCGAACGGAACTCGCCGAGGGTGGCGTCGTCGAACCGCTGGACGTAGCGGAGGACGTAGATCAGCGCTTGAGCGTGATCGTCGTCCTCATCGGTCCCGAACAGCATGCGCCGCGCGGCCCGCTCGTTCTCGACGGTGACCGTGTTCATGCCCGGGGTGTCCACGACCGTGATGGTCCGCAGCGTGTCCAGGGCGAGCCCGACCCGGACCCGCCGCACCTCTTCTGGCGGTACGCCGAGGTCGGGCGGCAGACGGTGGCCGGGCAGCAACCGGGTGACCACGACCCGGCCGTCCTCGCATTCGACGTCGATCCGGCCGTCGTCCCCGCTGTACTCGTACTGCGTGACCAGCCGGGTGCACTCGCCCGCGTCCACCGGGGCGACCGGGAGTCCGAGGAGGGCGTTGACCAGCGTGGATTTGCCGCTGCTCACAGCTCCGGCGACCGCGACCTTCAGCGGCGCGCGGAGCCGGTCGCCGACCAGTGCGACACGGTGCCGCAGCACGGGGTCTGCCAGCCCGGCGGCGGTCTCGCCGCACAGATCCCTGAGCCGCTCAGCGGGGCCGGGCCTCATCCGTGACCACCGGCGGTGCCGCTTCGGCCATTGTTACGGTCCAATATCATGCCGTCCCATTCCATACCGGAGAAACCGCTTGACATGATCTCATCTGCCCAGATCAGTACTACCTGAGAGGAAGCGCGCACATGGCTTCTCCTCTTGCCGATGTCGACGAAGGCGTGCTTCTCACGGCGGCCCGGGCCGGAGACACCCAGGCCTTCCGGGCCCTCTGGGCGGTGGTCGAGCGACGGGCCTATGGCCTCTGCCTCCACCTGACGGGAAACCGGGCGGACGCGCTCGACGCGCTGCAGGACACCCAGATCGCGGTGTGGCGAGGGCTGGACGGGTTCGAGGGCAGGGCGCAGTTCGGCGCGTGGGTGCTGGCGATCGCACGCAACGCCGCTCTCGCCCTGATCTGCCGCCGTCCCTCCTACCAGGACCTGCTGTTCCTCGAGACCGCACAGCCCCCGCCGGAGGCCGGTTTCGATGAGACGGTGGCCGATCTCGTGGACCTGCGCCGGGCGCTGGCGGTGCTGGTCCCCGCGCACAGGGAGGCGCTGCTGCTGTGGGCGGGCGGGCTGACGTACGAGCAGACCGCGGCGGTGCTCGGGGTCCCGGTCAACACCATCAAGGTCTGGATCTACCGGGCCAGGGGGAGCCTGCGCGAGCTGACGGGGTCGAGCAGAGATCACGAGCGCGGGTCCTCCAGCCGGTACACCACGACTCGGGGAACACGCAGGACGCGGTCCCCGTCGACGTAACCGCAGCGTGTCGTCCTGGCGACGATGTCGTGCAGGCCGGGATCGGCGGTGGGCGACAGGTCCACGGCCTCGTGGACGCGTGCGTCGAAACGTTGCCCGTCGACGCGGACCTCGAGCACACCCACGGACTCGAGGGCGGCGCACAGCTGTTCGTCCAGGTGGGGAAAGCGTTCGGAGAGCTGGTCCCGGTGGCGTACGCAGGCATGGACGAGGGCGTCCCGGTCCACAGAGCCCGCCGACAGAAGCCGATCGATCTGCTGGGTGACGGCCTGGCTCGCTCCGTCGGCGGCGACGCCCGCGAGGGCCCGGACCAACGGTGCACGCTCGTCGCGTGACGCCGGGGGCTCAGCCGGCGCCGGCACTCCGGCGGGCATCGTGTACGGCCCGGCCGGCATCGGGTACGGCCCGGCCTGGTGCCGCCGGCCCCTCTGGGACACCGTGAGCGCGAGCGCGACCGCTGCGGCCACGCCGAGCACGAGGGCGGCCGCCGCACCGATCGCCCACAACGGCAGGCCGCCTGCTTCGAATCTGGGCAGCAGATCCATAACAGAGCCGTCCTCTGGCGGGGCCGCCTCATGGTGCGGCCGCCTGTGAGTGCCGGAGGCCGGACCGGCGATCACCGGTGGCCGCGCGGTCTGCTCGGCGGTGCAGCCTGTGAGCGCGGTCAGTGCCGCCACGGTGACGAGCATGAGGAGCGGCACTGCGCCGTACCGGTGCCTGGCCGCCGGGCCGATCCGCTGCATGACCGCTTTCTCCTGTCGGGATCTGGTGTGAAGGACGTGGCCGCGGAGCAGGTCCGGGGAGTGGATCGATGTGGGCCGATGTGAGCTGATGTGAGCTGATGTGAGCTGATGGAGCCAGCAAGGACATCCCGCGGAAGACTGTCCTTGCTGACCCCTCATCACACGGCGTCGGGGAACAGCGGTCCGTCGCTACCCACCGTGTAGCTGGTCACCGACACCTCGTTGACGCCGTCGCCGTCTGTGTCGAAGAGTTCCTGGTCGGCCACCCCGTCGTGGTCGACGTCGATGTACTCGGTGTTGGCGATGCCGTCGCCGTCGGTGTCGTACCGTTCGACGTCCGCGACGCCGTCGAGGTTGGTGTCGGTGAACTGGGCGTCGGTGATGCCGTCGCCGTCGACGTCGACGAGCTCCGTCTCGTAGATGCCGTCCGCGTTGGTGTCGACCCACTCGCTTCCGGCGTCGCCGAAGGTGTCCATAGCCGTCTCCCTGTCGTACGGGGTTGATCCTGATGTTCGGGTTATCAGCACGGTAGATGGGCGCGGGGAGCGGATTGTTTCAGCAAGGCCCACGAAATTTGGTAGCAAGGAGCATGTGACGGAAGAAGAGACGCTGCGAGAAGAGGCGGAGGCCCGGCTGCGGGCGCTCGCGGGTGAGGACGCGCGCCTGCGTGACGACCAGTGGGCGGCCATCAAGGCGCTGGTCATGGACCGGCGCCGTGCGCTCGTCGTGCAGCGCACAGGCTGGGGCAAGTCGGCCGTCTACTTCATCGCCACCGCACTGCTGCGCGAGCTGGGCGAGGGGCCCACGGTCATCGTCTCGCCGCTGCTGGCGCTGATGCGCAACCAGATCGCGGCCGCGGAGCGGGCGGGCATCCACGCCGCGACCATCAACTCGGCCAACCCCGAGGAGTGGGAGAAGATCTACGGCCAGGTCGCCGAGGGCGTGATCGACGTCCTGCTGGTCAGCCCGGAACGGCTGAACAACCCAGACTTCCGCGACCAGGTGCTGCCCGAGCTGGCCGAGGCCGCCGGCCTGCTGGTGATCGACGAGGCGCACTGCATCTCCGACTGGGGCCACGACTTCCGCCCCGACTACCGCAGGCTGCGCACGCTGCTGGCCGATCTCCCGCCCGGAATCCCCGTGCTCGCCACGACGGCGACCGCGAACGCCCGCGTCACCCGCGACGTCGCCGAGCAACTCGCCGCCGGGTCAGAGCAGGACGGCTTCTCCGATGCTCCCGGCGCCCCCGGCGGACCCGATGATGGCGTGCTCGTCCTACGCGGCCCGCTCGAGCGGGACAGCCTCCATCTCGGAGTCGTACGGCTCGGCGGTTCCGAACGGCGACTCGCGTGGCTGGCGGGCGCGCTGCACGAGCTGCCGGGCTCCGGCATCGTATACACGCTGACCGTGTCGGCGGCCCAGGAGATCGCCGCCTACCTGCGGGAGCAGGGGCACCAGGTGGTCGCCTACACCGGTCAGAGCGAGCCGGCCGACCGGCTGGCCGCCGAGGAGGACCTGCTCGCCAACCGGGTGAAGGCCCTGGTCGCGACCTCCGCCCTGGGCATGGGCTTCGACAAGCCCGACCTCGGATTCGTCGTCCACGTAGGTGCGCCCGCCTCGCCAGTGGCGTACTACCAGCAGGTCGGCCGGGCCGGCCGCGGCGTGCGGCGGGCCGAGGTGATCCTGCTCCCCGGTGCCGAGGACCGGGAGATCTGGGCCTATTTCGCCTCGCTCGCCTTCCCGCCCGAGACGGTGGTGCGCGCGACGCTGGACGCGCTGACGGGCGCCGGCGTCCTGTCCACTGCCGCGCTGGAGAGCAGGGTCGACCTGAGCCGCGGCAGGCTGGAGATGATGCTGAAGGTCCTCGACGTGGACGGCGCCGTCCGCCGCGTCAAGGGCGGCTGGGAGGCGACCGGCGAGCCGTGGAGCTACGACGCCGACCGCTACGCCCGGGTGTCGGCCGAGCGCGCGGCCGAGCAGGAGGCCATGCTCGGCTACCTCACCACGACCGAGTGCCGGGAGCAGTACCTGCGGCGTCACCTGGACGACGAGGCGGCGCGACCGTGTGGACGCTGCGACAACTGCACCGGCGTCGACCGCTCCGCCGACGTCGACGCGGAGGCCGTACGTGCCGCCGGCGAACGGCTGGCCCGGCCCGGCGTCGAGGTGGAGCCGCGCCGCCAGTGGCCGACCGGACTGCCGGACCTGAAGGGGCGGATCAAGCCGGAGCTGTCGGCGGAGCCGGGACGCGCCCTAGGCCGCCTCACCGACATCGGCTGGGGTACGCGGCTGCGCGAGCTTCTCGCGGCGGGCGACGGCCCGGTCCCGGGGGATGTGCTCGACGCCGTGGTGGCGGTGCTCAAGGCGTGGGACTGGGCGGAGCGTCCCGTCGCCGTCGTCAGCGTGCCGTCCGCGACCCGGCCCACCCTGGTCCGCGGCCTCGCTGAGGGGATCGCGCGGATCGGCCGGCTAGCCTACCTGGGCGAGCTGGGATACCGGCAGGGGCCGCCGGGGCGGCAGTACAACAGCGCTCAGCGGGTCGCCGCTGTGCGCGGGACGCTGGCGATGCCGCGCGAGCTCGCCGCCAGGATCCCGGCGGCGGGCGGCCCGGTGCTGCTCGTCGACGACCGCGTCGACACGGGCTGGACGATGACGCTGGCCGCCGCCCACGTACGCAACGCGGGCGCCCCGGCCGTCCTCCCCCTGGTCCTCGCCACGACAAGCTGATCGCCCGGCATCGCCTCCTCGCCGTCGAAAGTCACGGCGACTTTGTCCCGGCATGGGATAATCGGACTCATTTCTGGGCCGGAGGGAGCCGCTTTCCTATTCAGAGAGTTCCACAGCTTCCGGTCATACTCTCGTGAACAACCAGCCGGTGCGCAGAGCGTGATGGCCGCTGGCCCGGCGTCGATCTGACCGCTCGGGCCGCAGGGCGTAACGACCACCTGGCACTACGCTCGCTGGAATGCATCACGATCTGTCCGTTCTTGCCGACCGAGACTGCCTGGTCGCGTTCGCCGCCATCGTGTTGTCCAGCGACAACGCCGTTCGTGACCACGAGATGGGCTATTCCATGGGGGGCGGAATCGGCTATATCACCGTCCACGGGGTGACACGACGCACCGGGCTGAGCCGGACTGCCGCTGAGCGCGCTCTGCACCGCCTGGAAGCGGCGGGCGTGGCTACGGCCAACTCGGAAAGAACCGGGTGGCGGACCGACGTCGGTGTCCTGACCGGCTCAAAGCCGGCACGCGGCGGATGACCGTCCACTGGCCGTCGAACGGCGGCAATGACCAGCCAACGCTGTTGCCGCGGTCATCGGGGGCGACGGCCGCGGTGGTTCAGCGGCGGTTCGCCTTGATCGTGGATCATCGGGACGCGTTGCTGCTGTGGGCAGGGGGGTTGACGTACGAGCAGACGGCGGCCGTGCTGCAGGTCCCGCTCAACACGGTCAAGGTCTGGATCTTCCGCGCGCGCGGCCGGCTCCGCGAGTTGCTGGGGTAGCCGACCTCGTGAATG